>JAZPYI010000069.1:0-62173 GCA_045544115.1 Acutalibacteraceae bacterium
GTACTGGTTGTATCGCCTACGATGTTGTAGGGATGGTCGGGGTTCATCATAGTACCGTCAGTGCACTTGTTGTTTCCTTCGTAGTCAGCATTCTCAAATGTTTCTGAGGTGCTGGGTGTTGTGCTCGAAACAACACGAACATCGAAGAAATCTCTTTCATATACGATGAAAGGATAGAATGTACCGACATAGAGGTCGGAGAGAACTGTCAGGTGATATTCAAGCCAGTCACCTGCATTAACGTATCCGTCGGTAAGTTCGCCGTTTGCAACCTCGATAACGTCAAGACCAACGTATACGAAGCCGTTATAATCGGCATCAAGTTCTGCGTATGTTTTTACCTGTGATGTGCCTGTTGCTGCGCTTGCCGAAGGCACGATGAGATCACCGAGGAATGCGAATGTTCCTGCAAGCATTGCGAAACAAAGCACAAGGCTGATGACCTTTTTAAATTTGGACATATGTTTTCCTCCTTAATAATAAAATTTCAGATGTTTGCTCTGAAGAAGTTTAAAAACACTTCAGTCCATTTTTACCCGATAATTATTGCATATTTTATAAAATAAAGCAATAGAAAAAAAACAAATAAATAAACCAATAACATTTTTTGTTTATTTTAGCTAAACTTTCAGCATCAGATTCGTGCAACTTTACTGTCGCGTGCTGCCTCGGCGACTGCCTTTGCAACGGCAGGTCCGACCCTTTCATCAAATGCTTCGGGGAGAATATATTCGGGGCAGAGCCTGTCTTGCGAAACGAGGTCTGCAATCGCATATGCGGCGGCAAGCTTCATCTCCTCATTGATATCCGAAGCCCTTACGTCAAGCGCACCTCTGAATATTCCCGGAAAAGCAAGAACATTGTTGATTTGATTAGGAAAATCGCTTCTTCCCGTGCCCACAACCGCTGCACCTGCGACAAGAGCCTCGTCGGGCATGATTTCGGGTGAGGGATTCGCCATAGCCATAACAACGGCATTTTCAGCCATTGATGCGACCATTTCTCTGCTGACTATTCCGCCTGCCGAAACACCCACAAAAACATCAGCACCCTTCATCGCATCGGAAAGAGTACCTGTAATTCGGTTTTTATTTGTAAAATCCGCAAGCTCATCAAAAGCGGGAGAAAGAGGCTGACCCTTACAGATAATGCCCTCCTTATCGCTCATGATTATATTTCCTGCACCGCAGGCATTAAGAAGCTTGGCAATTGCCGAGCCTGCAGAACCCGCTCCGCTCATGGCAACGGTACAGTTCTCAAGCTTTTTACCTACGCAGCGGAGTGCATTAAGCACAGCCGCAAGCACTACAACCGCCGTGCCGTGCTGGTCATCATGAAAAACGGGAATATCGCAGATTTCCTTTAATTTTCTTTCGATTTCAAAGCATCTCGGAGCCGCAATATCCTCAAGATTTATGCCTCCGAAGCTTCCCGCAAAAAGCGAAACGGCATTAACAATTTCATCCGTATCCTTTGAGCGGATACAGAGAGGGATTGCGTCAATATCGGCAAAAGCTTTGAAAAGAAGGCACTTGCCCTCCATAACAGGCATACCCGCCTCGGGACCGATATCACCGAGACCGAGAACAGCGGTTCCGTCGGTTATAACAGCAACGGTGTTCCATCTTCTTGTAAGTTCATAGCTTTTATTTATATCCTTTTGAATTTCAAGGCAGGGTGCGGCAACGCCGGGTGTGTATGCAAGCGACAAATCCTGCTTGCAGGCAGCACTTGCCCTTGCTTTTGTTTCAAGCTTTCCCTTCCACTCATAATGGAGTTTTAACGACTCCTTCAAGTAATCCATTTTAACATCTCCGATTAATTAAGGGTCGATGTAGGCATCGACCCCTACAGAATTATTATTTTGCCCAACCCATTGAGCATTCAACGGCTTTTTTCCAACCTGAATAAAGCTCGTTTCTGCGTTCAATATCCATCGCAGGCTCAAAAACTCTTTCGACCTTGCGGTTGTTTTGGATGTCCTCCTTGCTTTCCCAAAGACCGACTGCAAGACCCGCAAGATATGCAGCGCCGAGAGCTGTTGTTTCAACATTCTTCGGACGGTTTACACTGCATCTTATCATATCAGCCTGAATGCTCATCATGATATCGCTGACACTTGCGCCGCCGTCAACACGAAGCTCGGTAAAATCAATTCCCGAATCTGACTTCATCGCCTCAAGAAGGTCTGTAACCTGATATGCAATAGCCTCAAGCACACTCCTCGCGATATGCGCTCTGTTAACACCTCTTGTAAGACCCACAAGAGTACCTCTTGCGTACATATCCCAATAAGGTGCACCGAGTCCCGTGAATGCAGGAACAAAATAAATTCCGTTGGCATCGGGAACACTTTCCGCAAGCTCGTCGCAACGTTTTGCGGTATCTATCATATGAAGCTCGTCACGCAACCATTTTATAACCGAGCCAGCATTAAAAGCCGAGCCTTCAATTGCATATTCAACCTCGTTTCCGATTCCCCAAGCAACACCCGTAACAAGATTATTCTTTGATTTTACGCGGTTTTTGCCTGTGTTCATAAGAAGAAAGCAGCCCGTGCCGTATGTATTTTTAGCCTGACCGGGTTCAAAGCAGCCCTGACCGAAAAGAGCTGCAGGCTGGTCGCCGATTGCACCGCAGATGGGAATTCCCTCAAGAAATTCCAGACCTAAAATACCTTTGGAAACTCTGCCGTAAATCTTGCTTGAAGGAACCGGTTCGGGAAGAATTGACATGGGGATTCCGAGTTTTTCGCAAAGGAATTTATCCCAGCAAAGATTATCAACATCGAACAGCATTGTTCTTGATGCGTTTGAATAATCCGTTACATGAACACTGCCGCCCGTGAGATTCCAGATAAGCCATGTTTCAACGGTTCCGAAAAGAAGTCTGCCCTGTTCGGCAAGCTCTCTTGCAGAGGGAACATTGTCGAGAATCCACTTTATTTTGGTAGCAGAAAAATACGCATCAACAACAAGACCCGTTTTCTCCTTGATATAGTCTTCAAGACCCTGCGCCTTTAATTCTTCGCAGATTTCCGCAGTCCTGCGACATTGCCATACAATAGCATTGTAAACGGGTTTGCCCGTCTGTCTGTCCCAAAGAATTGTAGTTTCGCGCTGGTTTGTTATGCCTATTCCCGCAATATCCTCGGGGCTTATCCCGCCGCTCATTATGCAGGAGGATACCGCCTGAAACTGACTGTAAAGAATGGAAAGAGGATCATGCTCAACCCAGCCTGCCTGAGGATAAATCTGCTCAAATTCGTTCTGTGCTTTGCTGACGATATTGCCCTTTTTATCAAAAACTATCGCTCTGGAGCTTGTTGTACCCTGGTCGAGAGCAAGAACATATTTTGCCATGGATTTCATCCTTTCTGTATTTAAAATGAGGTTTGCGTTTAAACTCCGAAATATTTTATTGCGTTGTTATATGAGATATCCTCTGCGATTTTGCAAAGCATTTTTTCGTCATAGGGATAAAGACCCTGAGCAACCATATCGCCCATAAGTCCGCACATGATTCTGCGGAAATATTCATGACGGGGATATGAGAGGAAGGAACGTGAATCCGTAACCATACCAACGAATTTGCCGAGTGCGCCGAGGTTTGCGAGAGCCTTCATCTGCTCTCGCATACCGTCAATATTATCGTTGAACCACCATGCGGAGCCAAACTGAATTTTGCTCTCCGCCTCAGCTGTCTGGAAGTTGCCGAGCATTGTTCCGAGAACATAGTTATCCTTGGGATTGAGTGTGAAAAGAACCGTTCTGGGAAGCTTCTCCTTAACGGCAAGGCTGTCAAGAAAACGTGAAAGCTTACCCGCGATTTCTCTGTCATCTATTGAATCGAAGCCCGCATCGGGACCGATTTTTTTGAACATTAGGGTATTGTTGTTTCTGATGGGTCCGATATGAAGCTCCATTCCCCAGCCTCTTTCGGCATATTCCGCCGCAAGAACGGAGAGGAGTGCGGTTTTGAATTTATCGGCTTCGAGAACCGAAACCTTGTTGCCGCTCTTTGCCTTTGTAAAAATTTCTTCAAGCTCATCCGCAGTCGCTTCCTCATAAGGAACATAGGAAAAAGCATGGTCACTCGCACGGCATCCCATTGATGCGAAAAATTCGATTCTTTCCTTGAGAACTTCACAGAGAGATTTGTAACTTCCGATTTCTCTGCCTGCCGTCTTTTCCATGTCGGCAAGCCACGGCTTCCATGCGGGAAGGTCAATTCCGAGAGCCTTGTCGGGTCTGAAAGCGGGAAGAACCTTGCATTTGAAGTCTGTTTCAGCAATAAGCTTGTGATATTCAAGAGTATCAGCAGGATCATCGGTGGTGCAAAGATGGGAAACATTCGATTTTTCGATAAGCTCTCTCGGAGTAAAACCGCCCGCCTTTATGGCTGCATTCGCTCTGTTCCAGATATCATCGGCGGTATCCGCATTGAGAATATCATAAATTCCGAAATATCTTCTCAGCTCAAGATGGCACCAATGATACATGGGGTTACCGATAAGATAGGGCATAATTGATGCAAAAGCCTTGAATTTTTCGTATCCGCTTGCATCGCCCGTAATATATTTTTCTTCAACACCGCATGAACGCATTGCGCGCCATTTATAGTGGTCACCCGCAAGCCAGAGCCATGCGATATCCTCGGGCTGCTTATTTTCGTATATTTCCTTGGGAGAAAGGTGGCAATGCCAGTCAAAAATCGGCATTTTGTCTGCCGCCTCAAACATTTTTACCGAGGGTTCATTATAAAGCAGAAAATCCTTATCCATAAATTCTTTAATCATATATACCTCCGAAAAAATTATATAATTTTCGTATTATTTACCGTTTTTGCGAAGAAGATCCTGTTTGAGATTCCAAAGAGGTTGCGAGAGGTCGACATAATAATTGTGCGGATTTTCAAATCTCGTAACCTCATCCCAGAGAGTGTCCACCTGCTCCATGCAGTAATTCCTTATTTCTTCAATATTCTTCTTCTTAAACACGCATTTTCCGCCTGCAAAAAGCGGCTCAAGAAGCTCTTTTGCAACATAATTTGTTACGGTTTTGCGTTTCCATGTATAATCGGGGTCAAAAAGCTCATAGGGCTGTGACTCATCGACCGTTTCATCGGCAAGAGTTATGAGGTCTGCGATAGCCTTGCCGTCTTCTTTGTCAAAAAGTCTGTAAACCCTCTTGTTTCCCGGAGTTGTGATTTTCTGAACATTTTCGCTGAGCTTGATTTTAGGCACTACCTCGCCGTCTTTTTTAACTCCGACAAGCTTATACACACCGCCGAGAACCGGACTTGCGGAGGAAGTGATAAGTCTTTCGCCGACACCGAAGGAATCGACCTTTGCACCCTGAATGAGCATATCACGGATGATATATTCATCGAGTGAGTTTGATGCAACGATTCCGCAATCGGGATAGCCCGCCTCGTCAAGCATTTTTCTTGCTTTTCTTGAAAGATATGTGATGTCGCCGCTGTCTATTCTTATTCCCTTGGGGCGCTTTCCGAGAGGCTTGAGAACCTCATCAAAAACCTTGATTGCGTTGGGGATACCCGATTTAAGAACGTTATATGTGTCAACAAGAAGTGTGCAGCCGTCGGGATATTCCCTTGCATATGCTCTGAAGGCATCAAGCTCCGTATCGAAAAGCTGAACCCAGCTGTGTGCCATTGTTCCGAGAACGGGAACACCGAACATCTCATCGCTTATTGTGCATGCCGTACCCGTACATCCGCCGATATATGCAGCCCTCGCACCGTAAATTGCACCGTCTGCACCCTGAGCACGTCTTGAACCAAATTCCATAACAGCCTTACCGTTTGCCGCCTTGAATATACGGTTTGCCTTTGTTGCGATAAGACTCTGGTGATTTATGCACAAAAGCACCATTGTTTCGATAAACTGCGCCTGAATTACGGGTCCCTTTACCTTTACAATGGGTTCACCCGGAAAAATGGGTGTTCCCTCAGGAATTGCCCACACATCACAGGCAAACTCAAAATTTGCTAGATAGTCAAGAAATTCCTCTCCAAAGCCTTTTCTTCGGAGAAACTCAATATCTTCGGCTGTGAACTTAAGATTTGAAAGGTAATCGACAAGCTGCTCCACACCCGCCATGATAACATAACCGCCGCCGCACGGCACCTTTCTGTAAAACATATCAAAATATGCAACTGTATCCTTATATCCGTTTTTAAGATAACCGTTTGCCATGGTGATTTCATAGAAGTCCGTGAGCATTGTAAGATTGCGTTCAGATTTAATGTTTTCCATAGCGATTCCTTCTTTTGTTTGAATTTATTTGGTCAGTCGGCGGACATCTTCCTCTTTTCCGAGAACGAGAAGATGCTCGTCTTTTTCAAAATGTCTTTCACCCGTAATAACAGGCTTGACCTCGCTGCCTTTTTTTGTTGCAAGAACGACAAGATTATATTTTACTCTGAAATTGAGGTCTTTAACTGTTTTTCCAATCCAGCGGTCGAGAACATCAATTTCAAAAATAGAATATTCGCTGCCGAGGTTGATATAGTCAAAAATATGCTCGCTGCTTTCACGCACGGCATATCTCTGCGCCATGTTTTTTTCGGGATAGATTACCGCATCCGCGCCGTTGCGAAGCAAAAACTTCTCCTGAATATCTCGGTCCGCCTTGCTGATAACTTTTTTAGCGCCGCATTCTTTAAGCAGGCTTGTTATTTCCAGACTGTTCTGGAAATTCTCGCCGATGCAGACAAAGCAAGTGTCAAACGACGGAATATCAAAGGTTTTAAGCACTTCGATATTTGTGCAGTCACCGATTTTTGCACTGACAACATAGGGCAGCATATCCTCGATTGCCGCCTCATCACGGTCAACTATCATAATTTCGCAGTCATATTTTGCAAGGTTCTGACAAAGATGATGTCCGAAATGACCCATACCGATAATTAAAAAGCTTTTCATAATAAATCCACTATCCTATCGTAATTTTTTCTCTCGGGTTTTTAACGGGAGGTGCAGCTTTTTTCTCCATAAGCGCAAGCGCAAACGATACACTTCCTACCCTGCCGCAAAACATAAGAAACACAATAATCAGTCTTGAAGCGGTTTCAAGGTCACGGGTAATTCCCGTAGTCATGCCGACAGTACCTATCGCCGAAACACATTCAAAAATAACATCCGAAATTGCAAACTCGGGCTGAAGTGCAAGAATCGCAATAGTTCCGAAAATCGCAAGGCTCATGTTTGTAAAAACAACAGAGCTTGCCTTGTGAATGGCATCCTTTTCAAGCCTTCTGCCGAAAATCCCCTGCGACTGCCTGCGAGTTATGCCGTTAAAGGTTGAAATCGCAATAACAGCAAGGGTTGTTGTTTTGATACCGCCCGCCGTTGAACCGGGTGAACCGCCTATAAACATAAGGAAAACGGTGAGAATTTTGCTTGCGGGAGCAAGTGCGGCTGTGTCGGTTGAATTCATTCCCGCCGTTCTTGCCGTTACGGAATCAAAAACCGCATTTAGCAGGCTTTCGCCGAATCCGAGACCCGCATTTGTAAAATCGCGTTCAAATATAAAGAACAGCACGCACGGAACAACGAGCAGAATTGCCGTTACCGTAAGAACAATTTTTGTATGAAGCTGATACCGCCTGAATTTCAGCTTTTTCTTGCTGATATCGTCCCAAACAAGAAAGCCGATGCCACCGACAATTATCAGCATTGATGCCGTAAGGATAACCACCGCATCATCCGAAAAGCTCACAAGTGAGGAATAAGGCTCTTTTATGCCCATAAGATCAAAGCCTGCGTTGCAGAAGGCAGAAATCGAATGGAAAACGGAATACCAAATGCCCTTTGCAATTCCAAATTCGGGTATAAATCTCGTTGCAAACAGCGCTGCACCGATACCTTCAAAAATCGCCGTACCGATAACTATTTTCCTCGTAAGCTTCGTAATTCCGCCGATATGCTCGGTGTTAATGCTTTCAACCATGATTTCGCGCTCGCGCAAGCCCATTTTCCTTTTAAGAAGCATAGAAAACATTGTTGCAATTGTCATAAATCCGAGTCCGCCGATTTGAATAAGTATTATTATTACCGCCTGACCGAAAAATGACCAGCTTGTTGCTGTATCAAGCACAACAAGACCCGTAACACATGACGACGAAACCGCCGTAAACAAGGCGGGAACAAAGCCCGCACTTTCACCGCTTTGCGATGATATCGGAAGCATAAGCAAAAGAGTTCCGATAATAATTATGCTGATATAACCGAGTGCTATCAATCTTGTCTGAGAAAATTTTCGTTTCATATTATAACCTCTGATTATTCGGTTTGCATTTTATAATACCATATATTAATACTTTTGTAAACAGAAAATCAAGGCTGTTTCGATTACCGAAACAGCCTTGATTGATAATTTTTTAGATTTCGGGAATATCAAGCTCGATTTCTCTGCCAAGCTCTGCGGAACGTGAAATACCGTCGATAATAGCCTGATTATAAAGAATCTGGCTGCAGGGAACGGGAGCCTCGCCGCCTTCCTTAACAGCATCAACGAAGGAGCGGATTTTGATATCGAAGCAATCAACATCGTTATGCTTCATGGGAATATGTGTTTCAATCTGCTCGCCTGCGATTTCATGATAAATTACAAGGGGACCGCCGATGCTGCCGTTCCAGCATTCGGTTGAGGGGATTCTTACAGAGCCCTTTGTACCCATGATGATTGTGTCACCCGGAGTATCGAGGTTCATTGCCCATGCAATTCTGAAGTCGAGAATAATGCCGCCTTCAAGACGGATAAAGCCTGCTGCAAAGTCATCAACACCGAATACGTCGTGATGCTCATAGCTGGGGCTCTTGCCGAAGAAGTCGGACTTGTAGCCCGAAACGGTAAGGGGCTTGGGATAGCCGATTGAGTTGAGAACCATATCGAGTGAGTAGCAGCCGATATCGCCGAGCGCACCGATGCCTGCGGTTTCCTTTTCAATGAAGGATGTGCCGAAGGGAGTGGGAATACCTCTTCTTCTGCCGCCGCCGGTCTGAATATAATAAATCTTGCCGAGTTCGCCTGACTGAACAACCTTCTTGAGCATCTTCATGTTCTCGTCAAATCTGGGCTGGAAGCCGATTGAAAGAACTGCATCACTTGCCTTTTCTGCCTTGCAGATTGCAACAGCTTCATCAAGAGTAACGCACATGGGCTTTTCAAGAAGCACGCTTACACCGTGTTCAAGAGCATAAATTGTGCATTCTGCGTGAGTTGCGTTGTATGTGCAAACACTTACTGCATCGCATATACCCGCATCAATAAGCTCCTTATGGCTGGGGAAGAACTTAACGTCACCCTCAACGCCGTATCTTTCGCAGAAAGCCTCTGCCTTGCCGGGAACAAGGTCTGCTGCTGCAACGATTTCAACATCGGGGCATTTCTGGTATGCCTTGACATGAGCCTCTGCAATCCAGCCGGTACCGATAATGCCGACCTTGATTTTTTTGCTCATATCTCTTACTTTTTCCTCTGCGGGAGCTTCTTTGAACTTATCAAGGATATTTGACATAATATTACCTCACAGTCTTTATGATTAATTTATTTTTTAATACGTGATTACCAATTAAGTGTTTTAAGATATTCTCTGCTGAGTCTTACCGAGTTTTCGGGAGTTTCGCCTTTTGCGGGATTATCCTGTTCAACAACTACCCATTCAGCGCCTGCTTCCTCGCAAGAAGCAAGAATTGCGGGCATATCCTGAACACCGTAGCCCACGGGCATGAAGGAGAATGAGTCCTCTTCCTCCTGCTCGCCTTCCTCATCATCAATTCCGATGAGATCATAAAGCTTGCCGAGCTTTTCGCCGCTTCTCTTGAAATCCTTAAGATGTACAACAGGTGAACGACCGCTGTACTTCTCTATGTATTCGGAAGGATTTACACCCGCAACATTTACCCAGCAAGTATCAATTTCGGTTTTAAGAAGTTCTGCGGGTACACTTGAATAAAGAACATCGAGCGCATATTCTTCATCAATTTTAACAAACTCAAAATCATGGTTGTGATAGAGAAGCTGAAGTCCGAGAGCCTTTGCAGCCTCGCCGATTTTGCGGATACCCTCAACAGTTGCGGCAAAACCGTCCGTTCCGGGTCTGCATTCCTCGGTAAGATAAGGAACAACAACATACTTACAGCCGATTGTTTTATAATCCGAAAGCACCTTTTCGGGGTCTTCAAGCATATCGTAATAGGGAACATGAGCGGAAATGGGAACTATGCCGATTTCCTCGCAGAAAGCCTTGATTTTCTCGGGGTCTTCACCGAAAAGTCCTGCAAATTCAACACCGTCATATCCAAATTCTTTCATTTTACGGATTGTACCGTAAAAATCCTTTTCCATGTCATCTCTGACAGAATAGAGCTGAACCGCCACGGGCAGCTTCATATTAAAATCACTCCTAAAAATTATAGTTGCACCATATATAGTAGCATATATTTTTGATTGATACAATAGGAAATATAAAATTATTTATTATCAGAAAGATACTTTTCCGCGATTTCCGCAGCGCAATGCACAAGCTCAGCGCAGGGTCGTTTTTTATAGTATTCCTTTGTCCTTTCCTCGGGTACGGGTGAAGAATTTCCTTCGGAAAGCCCGAGAAGCTCACGGCAGATTATTGAACCGTTTTCGCTTTTGAAATCCCCTGCCGCCTTTTGAATAAGAGCATAAAGCTCCTTTTTCTTTTCGTGGTCATTGGGGTTTGTTGATGCAAATCTATTTGAAAGCACCATCGTCATGCCGCTTACGGCACCGCAGACCTCACGCAGTCTGCCCATTCCACCGCCGAAGCCTGCCGAAAGTCTGAGGGCATCGTCCTCGGAAAGATTTGTTTCATCAAGAAAGGCGCAAAACACCGCCTGACAGCAGTTGCAGCCGCCTTCAAAAAGCTCTTTTGCTTTATCCGCTCTGCTCATAATCATACCTCCGATTAATATAAACTAAATATAATTCATGAGTTCAAAAATGTCAATAGACGGTGTTTTAAGTAAATAATAATGGTTTATTTCCCGAAATTTAATAATTTATTAAAAAAATCCTATTCCATTTTGCGAAATCATGTGTTATAATCCAAATAAATACTCCTGAAGGAGAAAATATAAAACGGAGGAAAAAATAATGAAACTCACAAAAAGACTCTTTTCATTACTCTTGGCTATGCTTATGCTTTGCTCGGGTATGACAATTCTTGCAAACGCAGAAGATGCAGCCCCACTTTATACCCTCAACTCTGACAACTGCTACATTGATGTCGAAAAGCTCGAAATCGTTGTTAAGAATGCAACAATTGAGGTTGAAGGTGTTTCCTATGAAGTAGCTTTCACCGCAACCCAGAGTGATGATACAACCAAGACTCTCAGAGGTCTTAAGGACACAGAAAACAACACCACCATCTTCACAGATCCCGTTACAGGCAAGACCTATAACGTTGTAGGCAAAATTACCGTCGGCGAAACCGCAGAGGTTGTTACAAACACTTTTGCCGTTGAGGTTCTTAAGTCACAGGCTGCTCCCTCAACACCCGTTCCCAAGAAGATTACCGCTTCTTCAATTGAAATCGGCAGTGTTGTAGGCTGCGAATACAGAATCAACGGCGGCGAATGGGTTAAGACAGGCACTTTCTCAGGACTTGAAGCAGAAACCTCATACACAATCGAAATGAGATTCGCAAAGACAGCAACACACTACGCAAGCCCCGTTTCATCAGTTACTGTTACAACTCTTAAAGCTACAGAAGGAAAGCTTCCCGCTCTTCCCGCTCTTGCAGACAAAACAAACAACTCCATCACAGTTGTTGAAGTTGACGGTGTTGAATTTTCAATTGACAACGGAAAGACATGGCAGGAAAACGGCAAATTCACAGGTCTTAAGGCTGCTGCTACATATTCGATTATCGCAAGATATGCACATGACGCAACCATCGAAGAGGCAAATCCCGCTACCGCACCCGCTACATTCATTACAAATGAAAGAGAAAGCTATCCCGCAGACCTTAAAAACTGCACATTCAAGGCTTCCGAAGGTGACAACTACGCAAACGAATCAATTGATATTACCGTAACCGCAGATTCAGCTTCAAAGAAGTACAATGCACAGTACGGCGATACAAAATATATTCCCGCATACTACACAATAGGCACCTCAACAGAGCAGAATAAATTCACAGCTTCAAGTGACGGCAAAACATTCAAGGCTTCCTTCATTCCCGGCGAAGCAAACGCAAACAAGAAGCTTGCTGTTAATGTTTATTACGAAAAGCAGAAGTGCTACGGTGAAAACGATAACGGTGAAGCTGACTGGAGAACAGTAGGCGAGCTTGAAGTTAAGACTTACTATGTTCAGGTTGGTGAAGTACACAACTTCTTCACAGATGTCAAGAACTTCTTCCTCGGAATCTTTGATTTCCTTTTCAATACCCTTCCCGCTGCAATCAATAATTTCCTCACCGGTGACGATTTCGGCAAAATCATGGACGGCGCAGGCGGTCTTCTTGAAGGACTTAAGGATGTAGACTTCGGCGCACTCCTCGGCTAAAACCAAATAATCAAAAAGTTAAGGGGCTGTAAAACAGCCCCTTGTTTTTATTCCATTTCATCAATAAAAAGCTGTGACCAGCAGAGCTTTCCGTTGGGATCGGGATCTGCGGCAACTCCTATTCCTATTCTTGTAAACTCGGGATTCATTATGTTTTCATAATGAGTTTTCGAGTTTTTCCATGCCTCGCACACAGCAGAAGCTTTGGGATATCCCCAGCCGATGTTTTCGCCCGCCGAGCCTTTTGTTATTCCCGCATCCTTAAGAATAGATGAGAAAAATTTACTGTTGGGTCGGTAATGCGAATGTTTGCCGGACCATGCAATTTCTTCTGCTCTTGCGCAGGCTATCGTAGTCAGCTTATTGTCAAGAACCAGAGGCTCAAGACCTCCTTCTTCACGGTAAGAGTTAATAATATCAAGCACCTCTTCAATTTCAGAAGAATACTTTTTCTTGTTTTCCTCTGCAGCGGGAAGCAAATCCTCATAAGAGGCGCTGTAGCCGATACGGGTATAAACCTCGGTTATCTCTTCGTCATATACTTCCTCGGTGCCGTCCTCAAGCTCAACATAGGTTGTTGACGTAACCCGAGAGCAGTATACACCGTACTTAAGCCTGAGGGTTTCCGTATGCTCCTCGGTGCGGTAATCACCGAAATAATCCCTTCGGGTTGTTGGTTGTGTTGTTGTTTCGGCAATGGTTGTTGCAATCTCCTTCACCGTTGTTGTTACCTTTTTCTTGGTGGTGGTCGGCTTTGCCGTTGTGGTCGGTTTCGTCGTGGTCGGTGCAGCGGTAGTAACAGGAATTGTAACCGCAACCGTTGTTGCCTGCGTAGTCGGAGCCTGAGTGGTCACCGCCTCGGTTGAGGTTGTTGCCTGCTCCGCATTTTCTTTTCCGCAGGATGCAAGTCCCGAAACAAGAAGAGCTGCAAGAAGTGCGGAAATAATTTTTCTGTGCATATAGCCTCCGTGGTTTATTCAGTAATGTCAAATTCAAGTATAGCGGCAAATCTGTTGCCCGCAACGGAAATATCCATTGTACCGTTCTGCATCTGGGTAAGACTTCTTGCTATTGAAAGACCGAGTCCGTGTCCCTCTGTGTGCCTCGAACTGTCGCCTCTTACAAAACGTTCAAACAACTCACTGCCCTCAAAATCAAATTCAGTATCTGATATATTGGAAATGCGGATTATAGCCTTGCTTTCAGTGCGGTTGAGGGTTATTTCAAGGTCGGTTTCCGGAGCGGCATATTTACAGGCATTGTTGAAAAGGTTTGAAAAAATTCTCCAAAGCCACTTGCCGTCACCCATAATATAAACATCGTTTTCAGGCATGGAAATTCTCGGAAGAAGCATACTCTTTTCAAGCTTTACCGCAAATTCCTCAACAGTCTGTTCAATGATAATGTTAAGGCTTGTTTTTTCAAGATTTATCTCAATGTTACCCGAAGAAATACGCGATGCCTCAATAAGGTCATTGAGAAGCAAGGAAAGCTTGTCCGTATGCTTTGCAATAATTGCAATATAATTTTTGCGTTCCTCTTCCGTAAGATTGTCGTTGCTTAAAAAGTCAACATAATTCTTGATTGAGGTAAGCGGTGTCTTAATATCATGCGAAACATTGGTTATAAGCTCGCTCTTAAGCTTTTCGCTCTTAAGCTCCTGCTCCATGGCTTTATTGATTTCCTTTTTAATTCGGTCAAGATTCTGACCGTGGGTACGTATTGCCGCAACAGAAAGCTTATCGGCAATTTCATCGCCCATGATACCCTCGGCAAGGCGTCTGCCTTCTTCCTTAACATAATGAAGGTTAATTGCAATCATAACGATAACAGGCAATATAATAAGCCTTGTTACCGCCCATACAACAATGAACAGTCCGAGTACGAGCTTAGGCTCTGCTATTTCGGTATTGAGCATACCAAAGTATGCCATACAAGCGAGCAATATGCTTTCAAAAAGAATATAGCCTACAACACCGAGAACCAATTTTCTGAATAGGGTAAGCTCGCCGATTGCCCGCCTAACCTTTCGGGGTGTTTTTCTTTTGAAATTATGGAAAACCTTATAAACTATGGTATTTTTATATAACTTGCCCATCTTTATTCTTACGGAAAGAGTTGTAAGATAAGACATAATAACAAGAACAGCCGCAACACTGACGGTTAAAACAATAACATTGCTGAGAACCATTCCCGTATCCGCTGCAGAAGCCAGACCGAGAACCATCCACGCAACAGCAAACAGCAGAATCAAAAAAGCCGTAACAAAATCAAGCGGAAGCTTATCAATAAAGCCCGGAACAATATTACCCGTTTCTTTATCAACCGTACCGGCATTGATGGTAAATACAGACAGAAGAATAACTATTATTGCAATAGCCACAAAAAGAACAATAAACACAAAATATCGCAGGGTATAAGCAATATCTATCCATTGGAATGCACTTGTATATCTGTCGTTTGTAATTTGAAGCTCGGGAGCCAGAATAACATATTCAACCTGCAGCGGTATGAAATCACCGTCATCATCAAAGAAATAAAAATCGGATTTCCCCGTATATTCCGCCGCAAGCTTTGCATTATCAAAGGTCAATCCGTCAACACTCTGTCCGTCGGGATTAAGGCTGTCAAACAAAACATCTCCGAGAACATTCTTTACGGTAAAAACAAAGTTGGAATTTTTTCTTGTAAATTTATCTTTGTAATAGTCTATTCTGTATTCGCTTTCTTCACCTATCATGCAAAGATAGTAGTCCTTCGCCATTTCGGCATCATCAACCGAATAAAGCTGAACGGCAACACTCTTTGCAGTCTGTCCCTTGTTACCCTGCTTATAGAAATTATATTCCTGCAGGTAAATTATACCCATTACGCAGCCTGCAGCAATAATAGTCATGCACACAAGAATAATCAGGGATACAACGCGGTCATTTTCGGAGCGCAGCAAACCGTTTTTCATTATAAATCACTCCTTGTGATTTTTTCGAGCGGCTTTTTCTTTTCCATTTTATAACCGTGACCCCATACAACCTTAAGATAATCGGGCTTTGCGGGGTCAATCTCAATTTTTTCCCTGAGATGTCTTATATGAACCGTAACAACATTTTCCGCGCCGAACGGGTCATCATTCCAAACCTTGCGGTATATATCCTTGGGTGAGAACACCTTATCAAGGTTCTCCATGAAAAATTTAAGCAGCATCATTTCCGTGGGAGTAAGACTTACGGGTTCACCGTCACGGGTAACGGATTTTGAGCTGTCATCAAGCTCAAGACCGCCGTTGCGAAGAACGGAGGAATCAGCCTTTTCCTGCTGCTCGTTGTTCCCGCCGAAGCGCATATATCGGCGAAGCTGAGATTTAACTCTCGCGATAACCTCAACGGGATTAAAGGGCTTTGTTATGTAATCGTCAGCGCCCGCATTAAGACCGTGAATTTTATCCACATCCTGACTTTTTGCCGTAAGAAGGATTACCGGAATATTGTTGTTGCTCTCCCTCAGCATTGAAAGAGCCGCTATTCCGTCAAGCACGGGCATCATTATATCCATGAGAAGCAGATGAATATCCTCTCTATCCACTATTTCAAGAGCCTCTCTTCCGTTTTCTGCCTCAAAAATACGATATTCCTCCCCCGAAAGATAAACCTTCAGCGCAGAGCGGATATCAGTTTCATCATCGCAAATAAGAATGTTATACATAAAACTATTCCCCCTACCATTTTTTGCACGGACACATCTGCTTTTTGAATGCCGCTCTGAATTCGGGATAGCAGCCGCACTTAAGGCAGGTGCCCTCCGAAAGGAACTCGCATTCCGAACAGATTGAAATTCTCTTTTTATAATCCTCACCGCTCGCCTTGTCCCTGTCTGACAGCTTTTTTATGCGTTCGGAAATGCTTTTGAAGGTGTCCCCCCTGCCGCAGTCACGCAGCAGACATCTTAAACAGATTTTCTTTTCCATTAAGCATCTCCGTTCCGTTCACATTAAACCGTTGCGAGCAATATATAAATAATTATAACAGTTATTCAGTAACAAATAAATAGATTTTAAAAATATTTTTATGTGAATGTTCAAAAAAGTTTATAATTTCCTCTTGACAATGCCGAAAGTCTTTGCTATAATCTCTCTTGCAGTTGCGGATGTAGCTCATCTGGTAGAGCGCCACCTTGCCAAGGTGGAGGTAGCGAGTTCGAGCCTCGTCATCCGCTCCAGAAAAAACCTTTGTCGATTGACAAAGGTTTTTTGTTTTGTTTAGGTATATCATTGCATAAAAAACCCTCCGCATCACTGCGGGGGGCTGTTTATTAAGTACGATTAATAATTGATGTTTGAGAAATCAGCCTTTGTAACTGCTGCGCCGTTACCGTTGATTGTAACAACAGCCTTGAGTGAAAGGAGAGCATCAAAAGCATATGAATACTTGATGTTTGTGATCTTGCCGTCAGCAACTGTTACTGTAACCTTGATGTTCTTGTAGTTAACGGTTGTGTCCTTAACAGTGATAGCTGATGTGAAGCCTGCGATACCGTCAACAACTTCTTCGTGTGTGATGAAGTCATTTGTGAACTTTGAGAGAGGAGTAGCATTTGTCTTCTTGGGGTTAGTAGCATCTGCAAGTGTGAATGTGTAAACACCGTTTTCAGCCTTGAAGTTGCCAAGGTCAGCTTCTGTGAGCTTTGTAGCCTTGATTCTGTAGTCATCCTTGAGGTCGTCCTTGGGCATAGTACCCTTCTTAACGCCGATGCCGAGGAAATCACCAACAACTGTGTCGAGGTTGGAGTTTTCATCAATAGCGCTGATGATACCGTTAAGGATATCTGTAGCACCGCCAACATCAATGGGGCTTGTGTATGAGCAGTCTCTGTTGTAGTTGTATGAACCCTTTGCTGCCTTAGCTGTTTCAGCATTAAGGAATGCAACAAATTCAGCCTTTGTCATGTCAGCTGCGGGAGCTGCTGTTTCGCCTTCAGCGAGAGTTGTGTCTTCAACTGCTGCTGTGGTATCCTCAACTGCTGCTGTTGTGTCTTCAACTGCTGCTGTTGTGTCTTCAACCGCTGCTGTGGTATCTTCAACTGCATCTGTTGTGTCTTCAACCGCAGGAGCTGTTGTGGTTGTGGTATCCTCTGTGTTGTCGCCGCAAGCTGCAAATGCAAAGAGCATTGATGCTGCGAGGAGAATTGCGAGAAGCTTTTTCATGGTTTTTCCTCCTGAAAATTATGTTGTTTGTTTTGCGCGGCTTAAAATGACCGCACATTTACTTATAATAAAAATACCGCATAAATGTCAATTTGTCAAGTAAAAAAGACAAAACCGCCTTACAAAATTCGCCTCAAAAATTTATGAATATTTACATAATATTAATATTTAATGGTGACATATTTAAAAATATATGATATAATAAACCAATTAATGTATCATGGAGGATTATGCGTATGGCTGTAAAAAGATTTGTTTCGTGGAATGTTAACGGAATAAGAGCATGCCTCGGCAAGGATTTTTACGAAAGCTTTGCGTTGCTCAATGCGGATATCTTCTGCCTGCAGGAAACCAAAATGCAGGAAGGTCAGGCAGAGCTTTCTCTTGACGGATATCATCAGTATTGGAACTATGCCGAAAAAAAGGGCTATTCGGGTACGGCAATATTCAGCCGTGAAGAGCCGATTTCCGTTTCGTACGGCTTAGGCATTCCCGAGCATGACACCGAAGGCAGGGTCATCACCCTTGAGTTTGATAATTATTACTTTATAACTGTTTATGTTCCCAATGCCCGTGACGGTCTTGTAAGGCTTGACTACCGCATGGAATGGGAGGATGCTTTCAGAAATTATATTATTGAGCTTGATAAGAAAAAGCCCGTTGTTTTCTGCGGCGATCTGAACGTCGCTCACAAGGAAATAGACCTTAAGAATCCGAAAACCAATCGAAAAAATCCCGGCTTTACGGATGAGGAAAGAGGCAAGTTCTCCGAAATGCTTGAAAGCGGATTTGTCGATACCTTCAGATATTTCTATCCCGACCTTGAAGGTGCATACAGCTGGTGGTCTTACCGTTTTTCGGCGAGAGCAAAGAATGCGGGATGGAGAATTGACTATTTCATAGTTTCCGAAAGACTTAAGAAAAATCTTAAGGATGCAAAAATTCACAACGAAATTTTCGGCTCTGACCATTGTCCGGTAGAGGTTGAAATTGAATTTTGAGTTCAAGATTCAGAGTGAAGGAGAAATATTATGGAAAAGAAATTAAAAATAATAACTGCCGTTTTAGCGGTTGTTGCGATAATCTCAGGAGTTGTTTTCTTTGTTTCAAGCGGTGACAAAGAACCCAAAATCAAGGATGAGCCGCCTGTTGCATATTCATATGAGCAGAGTGAATACACCTTAAGCGCAAATCTCTCCGTAAAAGGTGCAAACGGTGAGATTTATCTGCCCACGGATTTTGGAAATATTTATTATACCGCTGACCTCAAAGGCTCTGTTAAATTCTTTGAATATTCGGGCGGTCAGATGATTGCAAGCACTCTTGCGGTAAAGCAGATCAGAACGAATCTTGCAGCAACATATGAAAGCATTCCCGTGACCGTAAATTATATTGAAAAAGACGGCAAAGCTTGCGGCTACGGTGTTTTCACCTCGGATATGAATGCCGATGTTGATGTTTATTCCTATGCATTCGTAAAGCTCACCGCAAAGCCCGCAGGCTACGGCGAAGGATATCTTCTTCTTGCCGATTTTGACAAAGATAATTTTTATAAAGCAGATAAAATTTATTCGGAAATCTATAACTTTGACCTTGCAAGCGGTAAAGCTTCAACATATGTTTCAAATAACACCCGCCTTATTGATAAAAACGGTTCATTCCGTCAGGACTGGACCATGCTCACCGATGATTTTATCAAAAATCTCGGCAGTGCAAAATATTTTATCTCTTCAAGATACTATAATGAAAACGAAAAAGGCATCCGCGCTGACATCATGGAGCTTTCCGGCGCATACAGACCCAAAATTATCGTTGAGGATATCCTCGGCTTATGGTTTGTGAATGACGCAAACGGTATGCACTACCTTCGCAAGAACGAAAACGGCTTTGCAAACGTTTATAACAACGGCACGGAACAGGTACTCACTCAGTTTGAGGGTAACTATTTCACCGATTATATGCAGAGCGGAAAGTATCTCATCAACAAAAAAAGTCTTGAAATTATCGACCTTTTAACGGGCGAAGTCAAGACTCTTAAAGATATAAATATTGTATCGGCGGATGTTTTCTCCGTCAGTCCCGACGGTACAAAGGCGGTTTTTGCTTCGTACGGCGAGATTAACGAAAACGGTGCTCCGATTCAGACCGTTATTTACTGCACGGTTGACGGCTCTGCCGAACCCGTTGTTTATACCGAACCCATGCTTTTTGTTGAAAGTGCAGGCTTTACATGGGTTGATAATTCAAGCATTATGAGTGTTCGTGCGCTCACTCCCGACGGAGCAAAAACAGGCTCGGTTGTTTATTCGTTTTAAAAGGTTAACGCAGGCATCGACCACTGCAATCTTTAAAACAAAAAAGGCGGGAGCAAACCCCCGCCATACAAATCCTATTATATATTTTCTTCCCTGAAATCAACCGTCAGCTCTTTCTTTTCAGGCTTGAGCTGAGTATATTTTATTCCGGCAGAGTCAAACATTCTTTTTGAAGCTCTTGTGCCGGGAGTATCGGCATATTTATCCGAAATATAAACAACCTCTTTTATTCCGCACTGAATGATGGCTTTTGCGCATTCGTTGCAGGGAAAAAGAGCAACATAAATCTTGCAGCCCTCAAGGTTTGAGCCGCCGCTGTTAAGAATTGCGTTAAGCTCGGCATGACAGACATAGGGATACTTTGTGTCATAGGCTTCGCCCGTTCTTTCCCAGGGGAAATCATCATCGCTGCAGCCCTGCGGAAAACCGTTGTATCCGACAGACATAATCTTGTTGCGGTCATTGACTATACAGGCACCGACCTGTGTGTTGGGGTCTTTGCTGCGGTAGGAGGAAAGCATGGCGATACCCATGAAATATTCGTCCCACGAAATATAATCTTCTCTTTTCGGCATGTCGAAAC
Organism: Acutalibacteraceae bacterium; assembly: GCA_045544115.1. Lineage (GTDB taxonomy): Bacteria > Bacillota > Clostridia > Oscillospirales > Acutalibacteraceae > CAG-177. Next base: position 20,665 of record JAZPYI010000069.1, read on the forward strand.
TCTCCTTATTTTTTAATCCGAAAAAATATTAACACAAAAAGTTAATTTTTACAATAGAAAAAATAATTCCGAACTAAACAAGAGGTGTATTATGGGTCTTTTGAAAAAAATCTTCGGTGACTATTCCCAGAAAGAAATTAAGCGCATTCGTCCGCTTTGCAACAAGGTGCTTGACCTTGAAGAGGAATATTCGCGTCTTACCGATGAACAGCTTCAGGCTAAAACTCCCGAATTTAAGGAGCGCCTTGCAAACGGTGAAACCCTTGACGATATTCTTCCCGAAGCATTTGCTGCCTGCCGTGAGGCATCGTGGCGCGTTCTCGGTCTTAAACATTTCCCCGTTCAGATTATCGGCGGCATCATTCTCCATCAGGGCAGAATTGCCGAAATGAAAACAGGTGAAGGTAAAACTCTTGTTGCAACCCTTCCCGCTTACCTCAACGGTCTTTCGGGCAACGGTGTTCACATCGTTACCGTAAACGATTATCTTGCCCGCCGTGACAGCGAGTGGATGGGCAAGGTTTACCGCTTCATGGGTCTTACCGTAGGTCTTATTATTCACGAAAAGGAAAACGCAGAGCGCAAGGAAGCATATGCGGCAGATATCACCTACGGCACAAACAACGAAATGGGCTTCGACTATCTTCGTGACAACATGGTGGTTTATAAGGAACACAAGGTGCAAAGAGGTCACAACTTTGCCATCGTGGACGAGGTTGACTCCATTCTTATTGACGAAGCAAGAACTCCGCTTATTATTTCGGGCAGAGGCGAAAAGTCTACCGATCTTTATAAAATGGCTAACCGTTTTGCCCTTTCTCTTAAATGCACAAGAATCAAGGAAGTGCAGTCCAAGGAAGAGGTTGACGACCTTGTTGACGAAAGCTGCGATTTCGTAGTTGACGAAAAGGCAAAGACCGCCACCCTCACAAAGAGCGGTGTTGCAAAGGCGGAAGCATTCTTCAACCTTGAAAACCTCATGGATCCCGAAAACATGACCATTCAGCACCATATCAATCAGGCTATCAAGGCTATCGGTGTTATGAAACGTGACGTTGACTATGTTGTTAAGGATAATCAGGTTCTTATTGTTGACGAGTTTACGGGCAGAATCATGATGGGCAGACGATATAACGAAGGTCTGCATCAGGCTATTGAAGCAAAAGAAAACGTTAATGTTGAGCATGAGAGCAAAACTCTTGCAACAATTACCTTCCAGAATTATTTCCGTCTTTACAATAAGCTTTCGGGCATGACGGGTACCGCGATGACTGAGGAAACCGAATTTAACCAGATTTATAACCTTGATGTTATCGAAATCCCCACAAACAAGCCCATGATAAGAAACGACATGGCGGACGTTGTTTATAAAACAGAACAGGCAAAGTATCTTGCCGTTATTCAGACAATCGAAGAGTGCCACGCAAAGGGTCAGCCCGTGCTTGTAGGTACGGTTTCGATTGAAAAATCCGAGCTTTTGAGTTCACTGCTCAAGAGAAAAGGTATAAAGCATGAGGTTCTCAACGCAAAGCACCATGAAAAAGAAGCTGAAATCGTTGCTCAGGCAGGTAAAGAAAATGCCGTAACCATCGCCACCAACATGGCAGGACGCGGTACGGACATCAAGCTCGGCGGTAACTCCGAGTACCTTGCAAAATCCGAACTTCGCAGAATGGGCTACTCCGAAGAGCTTATTGCAGAGGCAACGGGCTTTGCGGAAACCGATAACGAGGAAATCCTCAATGCAAGAGCGCAGTATTCCGCTCTTGAAAAGAAATATGATGAGGAAATTGCTCCCGAGGCACAAAGAGTTCGTGATGCAGGCGGTCTTTTCATAATCGGTACGGAGCGACACGAGTCAAGACGAATTGACAATCAGCTCCGAGGCCGTGCGGGCCGTCAGGGCGACCCCGGTGCAAGCCGTTTCTTCCTTTCGCTTCAGGATGACCTTATGCGTCTTTTCGGCGGCGAAAGAATTACAAGCATCATGAACACCCTCAAAACTCCCGAGGATATGCCTATTGAAACAAAGATGATAACAAACACCATCGAGAGTGCGCAGAAGAAAATTGAAGGCAGAAACTTTGCTATCAGAAAGAGTGTTCTTCAGTACGACGATGTTATGAACCGCCAGAGAGAACTTATTTATAAGCAGCGCAATCAGGTGCTTGACGGCGAGGAATTAAAGCCCGTTATCACCCGCATGATTGAGGGAAGCATTAACGAAGCTGTTGATTTCTTCTGCTCAGACAGCATTTCAAAGAGCGATTGGAACATTGACGGTCTTCGCGATAAATTCAAGGGCTGGCTTACAAAAGAGGATGATTTTACCGAAAACTTCGACAAGGAAGAAGCCCGTGAATTGCTCATTGACAGAGCGCATAAAATTTACGAAGCCCGCGAACAGCTTTTCGGCATCGGTGAAAACGGCGAGCCGATTATGCGTGAGTTTGAAAAGCAGACTCTTCTCCGCAACGTTGACAGACAGTGGATGGACCATATTGATGCCATGGACCAGCTTCGCAGAGGTATCGGACTGCGTGCCTACGGTCAGACCGACCCCGTTGTAGCTTACAGAAATGTCGGTTCGGAAATGTTTGACGGCATGAACGAAGCTATCCGTGAGGATACGGCAAGACAGATTCTTACCATTATAATTAAGAAACCGGAAGACACAAAACGTGAACAGGTTGCAAAAATAACCGCAACAAGCGGCTCAACCGATAACAGCGACAAAAAGCAACCCGTAAGAAAAAAGGAAAAAATAAAACCCAATGAACCCTGCCCCTGCGGAAGCGGAAAGAAATATAAAAACTGCTGCGGCGATGTAAGAAAACAGTAAGATAAAGAGGATGTGTTTCGGCACATCCTTTTTTGATTAATAAATAACGTTTACTATATATAACAAAAAAGGCATCCCTTTCGGAATGCCTTTTGCTTGTAAGATTTAATTATTTAAACTTACGCTTACGAGCTGCTTCGGACTTCTTTTTTCTCTTTACCGAAGGCTTCTCATAGTGTTCTCTTTTGCGAACCTCCTGAATAACGCCGTCTCTTGAAGTCTGTCTTTTAAATCTTCTGAGTGCGTTCTCGAGTGACTCGCCTTCCTTAACTTTTACCTGACTCAATGTATTCCCTCCCCTCGTCTGATAACAGGGACTAATTTTCATAGCTTATTTGTTATTATACAATAGACCGACCCGAATTGTCAACCATAAAAATATGAATTTTTTCAGACAATTACGGTCTTACTACAATATTGACAAGTCTGCCCTTTACATAAAGCTCCTTAACGATGGTCATTCCGTCGATTGCAGCGGCAATTTTTTCGTTTGCTTTAGCAGCGGCAATAGCCTCTTCCTGAGTTGCTTCTGCGGGAATAACAAGCTTTTCTCTTACCTTGCCGTTAATCTGAACAGCAATTTCAACCTCGTTATCAACGCACTTTGCCTCGTCATATGTGGGCCATGTTGTTTCGTTGAGCATACCTTCAAAGCCTGCCTGCTCCCAGATTTCCTCGGTAATATGAGGAGCAATGGGGTTAAGAAGGGTGATGAAGGTTTTAAGCTCAGCCTTATTGATTGCACCCTTTGCATAAATCTCATTGGTGAGAGTCATGAGAGCTGCAATTGCGGTGTTATACTTAAGTGTTTCGATATCGTTTGAAACCTTCTTGATTGTTTTATGGAAGCTGCTTTCAAGCTCCTTGGAATAGCTTTCGCCATCTGCTATGATGTCGAGCATACCCCATACTCTGTCGATGAATCTCTTGCAGCCCTTAACGGAGGTTTCGCTCCAGGGAGCAGCCTTTTCGTAGTCACCCATGAAAAGAACATAGGAACGGAGAACGTCTGCGCCAAATTCGTCAACAACCTCGTTGGGGTCAATTACATTGCCCTTTGACTTTGACATCTTTTCGCCGTCGGGTCCGAGGATAAGACCCTGTGCGGTTCTTTTTGCATAGGGTTCGGAAACAGGAACCTCGCCGAGGTCATAGAGGAATTTATACCAGAATCTTGAATAGATAAGGTGTCTTGTAACGTGTTCCATGCCGCCGTTGTACCAATCAACGGGCATCCAGTACTTAAGCTTATCCTTATCTGCAAGTGTTTCTGTATTGTGGGGGTCAATATAGCGAAGGAAATACCATGATGAGCCTGCCCACTGAGGCATGGTATCGGTTTCTCTCTTTGCCGCTGCGCCGCACTTGGGGCAGGTGCAGTTTACATATGGATCAATCTTTGCAAGCGGGCTTTCGCCGTCTGTACCCGGCTCGAAGTTCTCAACATCGGGAAGTTCAAGGGGAAGCTCGCTGTAGGGTACGGGAACGATTCCGCAATGAGGACAATGAACAATGGGAATCGGCTCGCCCCAGTATCTCTGGCGGTTGAATGCCCAGTCATTCATCTTATACTGAACGCCCTTTTCTCCGATGCCCTTTTCCTGAAGAAATTCAGCCATCTTTTCAATGGAATCCTTCTTGTTGGTCATGCCGTTGAGGAAATCGGAGTTAACCATTTCGCCGTCGCCTGTGTAAGCTTCAACAGAAATGTCGCCGCCCTTGATAACCTCAATAATATCAATGCCGAACTTTGTTGCAAATTCATAGTCGCGCTGGTCATGTGCGGGAACAGCCATGATAGCGCCCGTACCGTAGCCCATCATAACGTAGTCGGAAATATAAATGGGAACTTCCTTGCCGTTAACGGGGTTGGTTGCGGTGAAGCCGCTGAGCTTAACACCTGTCTTGTCCTTGACAAGCTGTGTTCTTTCAAATGCAGACTTTTTGCTGCACATATCTCTGTAAGCCTCAACCTCATCCATATTACCAATCATATCGGCATACTTATCAATAAGAGGATGCTCGGGAGCCATTACCATAAAGGTAACGCCGAAGAGTGTATCAGGTCTTGTGGTATAAATCTTAAGCTTTTCGTCGGTACCGTTAACGGTGAAGTTAACAAATGCACCAGTTGACTTGCCTATCCAATTTTCCTGCTGGAGCTTTATGTTGGGAAGATAGTCAACTTCCTTAAGTCCTTCAAGGAGCTTGTCGGCATACTCGGTTATACGGAGATACCATACGTCCTTGGACTTCTGAACGATATCGCTGTGGCAGATATCGCACTTACCGCCCTGCGAGTCCTCGTTTGAAAGAACAACCTTGCAGTGGGGGCAGTAGTTAACAAGTGTTTTATCTCTGAAAACAAGATTATTCTCAAACATCTTGAGGAAAATCCACTGTGTCCACTTATAGTAATCCTTCTGTGTGGTATCAACAACCTTTGACCAGTCGAAGGAGAAGCCTACTCTGCGAAGCTGGCTTGAGAATTTCTCGATATTGTTATCGGTAACGATTCTGGGGTGTGTGTTTGTTTTGATAGCATAGTTTTCGGTGGGAAGACCGAAAGCATCAAAACCGATGGGGAAAAGAACGTTGTAGCCCTCAAGTCTTCTTTTACGGGAAACAACCTCAAGACCCGAATAAGCCTTGATGTGACCGACGTGCATACCCGCACCCGATGGATAAGGAAATTCAACAAGTGCATAAAACTTGGGCTTTGAATAATCCTCGGTGCATTCAAATGTCTTATTCTTATCCCATATATCCTGCCACTTTTTTTCTACGTTTTTAAAATCATACTGAGCCATTATAATTTAGCTTCCTTTCAAATCAACCTTTATTTATCCTGCAGAGGGGCAATGTAAAAATCGCCCCCTGCAATTATATCAATCTTCCGTTAAAACATCGCTTAAATCAACAATGCTTGCATCTGCCCAAAGACGTTCAAGATTGTAGTAATCTCTGTTATCCTGCGTGAAAATATGAACAATTATCGTGCCGTAGTCAAGGAGAATCCAGCCCGTTGCTCTGCCCTCAATATGCTCGGGATCAATGCCGCAGCGCTGCTTGATTTCATACTCAACATCATCGGCAAGCGATTTTGCATGGGTGTTTGAAGTACCCGAAGCAATAACAAAATAATCTGAAACTATTGTTACCTCCTCGGTCTTGATAGCGGTAATATCCATCGCCTTTTTCTCATCAAGCACCTTTGCTATTTCTTTTACAAGTATATTAGAATCCATATAATTATCCTTTCCCGGAATTAATTATCATATCATTATAGCATTCCACGGTTGCGGGGTGAACAGGCATATTGTTTGAAACCAATTTATTGACAGTATAGCGCGAGGTATAAAGTATTGCACCCTCAAGACTTTCAGCCGCAAGCCTCCTTACAATACCGACATCGGGATAATCTCTGTCCGCAGAAATAAAATCCGCAACATAAACAATTTTTTCAAGCAGGGTCATTCCCGCTCTGCCCGTTGTGTGCCATCTGACCGCTCCGAGAATTTCTTCATCGGTTATTATTCCGTTTTCTTTAAGATAAGCCGCACCCGAAATCTGATGCCATACCTTAGGATTTGAAATATCAACCGGAGTCAGTTTTTCTCCGCTTTTTTCGATATATTCAAAATGACCGTCGGCATCCGCATTTTTCATAACATCATGCATAAGACCCGCAAGCCTTGCCTTTTCGGGATCAGCACCGTATTTTTCCGCAAGCACGGCGGCGCATTCGCTCACGCACTCGCTGTGATACATTCTGTAGTCATCGAGCTTTTGGGTCAGGATTTTACGGTAACCCGCAAGTCCGTCATCATAAAGCCCGTTTTCTTTGATATATTTCAGCACCTCGGGATTCAACAATTCTGGGGTGCCGTTTTTTGCAATTTCAACCCTTATCTGCGTTGAGCTGACCTCAAGAGGCTCAATATCAAGAAAAACTATTCTTTCTCTTTGCTCGGGAGTGAATACAGACAAATCCGCCTTGAAGCCCGATTCTCTTGAAGCCGCACAGATTGTTGCGAGAGTCAGAATTTCTTCCCATTTATACCACTTGGTAAAGGTTTCGAGCATATCCGAGCCGATTATGAAATAAAGCTCGGCATCGGGATATATTTTTTTCAGCTCACGAAGGGTTTCGACCGTGTAGCTTTTATCACCTCTGTCAAGCTCTGCGGATGATATTTCAAATATCTCGTCCGAAAACGCAAGACGGCACATTTCCATGCGCTCACTGCCGTCTGCAAGCTTGCCCGGCATTTTATGAGGAGGTATACAGGAGGGAATTATCAGTACCTTTTCCGCCCCGATTATTTCTGCCGCCTCTTTTGCAAGGCGCACATGACCGAGATGCGGCGGATTGAATGTCCCTCCGAAAACACCGATTTTTATCTGCTTTTCACTCATTATTTAATGTTAACCTTTGAGTTCATAAGCTTTGCTGTGCCTACAAAAAGTGCCGCTGCGCAAACAACATCGAAAATTGTTCCTGCAAGACCGAAGCTTAAGCCGAGAGGATCAGCCATGGTTGATGCCGTACTGTAGAAAATTCCTTCGCTTGTAAGAACAATTGAAAGAGGAACATACTGTGCAAGAACAACACTGATGACCTGCATAACAATGAATACAGCAAAGAACACAACAACAGCCGCAAATCCGCCGAGCTTCTGCATAATTCTTGTGTTTGCAATAGTGAGTGCAAAATAAAGCTGTGCAATAAGAACAACTATTCTAATAAAAATAATAAGAGCGATAAATGCAATTGCAAGCTTGACTGTGTCACCCGAGGGAAGACCGTCAAACATGGAAAGCATCATCTGAATTGCGAACTTGACATCCTCACCGATCATTGCCGTTGCATAAAGATAAACACCGACGAAAATACCTATTGCCACCGCATAGCTTAAAAGCATCCAGCAAAATGATGTTATTGTTTTTGCCGCAAGAAGCTGACCGCTTGTTACGGGCAGGGTGAAGCTTAAGTAGCCCTGACCGCCGAAAAGAGTCTTTTTGAAGTTTGAAACAACACTTACGAAGGTCATAACAATCGCAAGAAAGCCCGTTGCGATAAGAACGATTGTTGCAAGAGCGCTCAGCCATGTTATTTTAACGATAAAAGCCGCCATCATAACGAGAATTGCCGCCGCCGCAACAACATAAATCATGCCGATTGTGTGGATATTCGCCTTAAACTCATTCTTAATCAACTTGCCAAGCATTAGCGAACACCTCCTTAAACAAATCTTCAATTGTTCTGCCCGAAGCAGTAATATCTTCAACCTTCGCCTTTACAAGCACCTGACCTCTGCCGATCATAAGCACGGAATTGAAAATCTTTTCAACATCGTAGATAAGATGGGTGGAGATAAGAATGGTTGAGCCTTCGGGGTGGTTTTTCATAATAGTATCAAGAATAAATGCTCTTGCTGCGGGGTCAACGCCGCCGAGGGGTTCGTCAAGAACATAAAGCTTTGCGTTTCTGCACATTACAAGAAGAAGCTGAAGCTTTTCCTGCATACCCTTTGACATTGTTTTGATTTTCTGCTTGGGCGGAAGCTGGAAAACATCGAGCATCTTATATGCCTTTTCCTTGTTGAAATCCTTATAGAAATCCGCCATGAACTCAATTGCATCCTTGCAGCGCATCCAGTCTGCAAGATAGGTCTTTTCGGGAAGGTATGCAACCTTTGCCTTTGTTACGACTCCGGGTGCATCGCCCTCAATAAGCACTTCACCCGAATAATCATGGATAAGACCTGTGAGAATTTTAAGCAGCGAGGTTTTACCGCTGCCGTTGGGGCCGAGCAAGCCGATAATCTGACCGCCTTCAAAGCTGAACGAAACGTTCTTGAGCACCTGATGGCTGCCGTAAGACTTGCTGAGATTATTTACAGAAATAATTTCGGACATCTTTTTTCCTCCCGTTATTTGGTTACTTCCGTTTGGGTATACCTTAATAGGATATATTATATCACTATCTATTATAAAATAAAAGACCTATTTTACGAAATTTTTGAACTAAATTTAAGGAATTGTAAATAATGGAAACAAAAAGAGGCTTGCACAAATGCGCAAGCCGCAAACCGTTAAATTTCAAATTTATCTGCTTCAAACTTTGTTCTGGGATATGTGATGTTGCCGTTTTCGTCAGCGAAGGGTGAGAGGTTATCGTTTTCGTAAAGCTTGCGCTCCTCTTCCTTCGAGAAATCGGGAAGCTTGTATTCTTTGCCGTCATGAAGGCTGCTTCTCCAGCCGAGAATTGCCGTTGCTGCCATGGCACATGAACGGTAAGCATTGAAATAGGGCTGTCTTTTTGAAAGAATACAGTCAATAAACTCATATGTTGCGAAATAGTCGCCGCCTGCATGACCGCAAAGAGATGCTTTATCGGCATCGAACGGATAATCAACCTTAACAATGCTTTCCTTTTCCGCTCCCTCGGGAAGATTCCAGCTGTTATAGCAAAGGCGGATATAATCCTCGTCACCTCTGACGGTTTCCATGCTGCCCTTTGAGCAGGCAAATCTGTACCAGTTGCCGTGACCGCCGAATTTTGCCCAGCCCGTGATTCTTGCGAGTGAGCCGTTGCTCATTGTGCAGAGCATAATTTGAACTGCATCCTTTACAGGCTCACCCTCGCGCTCCATGCGCATATCGTTGGGATAAACACTTTTTGCATTAACCGCAACGGGAATTTCATCGGTAGCAATCATAAGGGGAGCAAGGGAGTGTGTAAGATAATAGCCTGAAGGCATCTGCGCTCTCCAATGGTTGCCGTCGGGAGTATAGTGAGCATATTCCTCGGCACTCATGGGATGAACATATTCACCCTCGGAATAGATAACCTCGCCGAAGGTCTTGCCGTCATAAAGCTCCTTGATTTTACCGATAGTTGCAAAATATGCATAGTTTTCGGCAAGCATATAATAAGCTCCGCTCTTTTCAGCCGCACGGCAGATTGCAACGCATTCAGCCATGGTAACAGCCGCCTGAGTTTCGCTGAGAACATGAATACCCTTCTCAAGAGCCTTCACTGCAAACTTTGCATGGTCGCAGAAATAGTTTGCAAGAATAACCGCATCAATACCGCTCTCGATAAACTCATCAAAATCAGTGAAATACTTTGTATCCTCACGGCAATATATTGAGGCATTCTTGAAGGTGCTTTCATCCTTATCGCATACCGCACCGATATATGCCTTGCCCGAAAGCACAGCCGCCTGAGCAAGATTCATACCTCTTCTTGCACCGAAAACACCGATATTAACCTTTTTAACCTCGTTATTTTCGCAGAGAATCTTTGCAAATTTATAATCCTTATCAACAGCGGGAATATCCGAATAGTTGTTCTCGGTAAGCCATTTTACCCAGCGAGCTTCCGCTTCATCATCGGTAATAACAGGCTGGAATCCGCCTCTGAGATAGCTTTTTACCGCTGCAACACGGAAAATATCCGTTGAAAGCTCTGCAATTTCACAGCCGCTTTCATAAGCTGCCGCATTTGCAATATCTGAAAGATACTTGCCTGCGCCGTGACCTCTGTATTTGGGCTTTGCAGCAACCATATGAATTCTTGCAGTCTTGTTTGCCCACATAAGAACAGATGTTGTTGCAATAATCTGTTCGTCACGCATAACAAAGAAAACGTAATTTTCGTCATATCCGACCTCGTTTGTCATGCATCTGTCATAAGCAGAAATATCGTTATCCTCGCCGATAAGCGAACCCTTACAGATATCAACCCAAGCCTGCTTATCTTCATCGCTGCCGTTAAAGCGACGGAAGCTGAAGCCTGCATATGCCACGGGATATTCGGCAGGAACTACTTTTTTGTACATTATTAACTGACTCATATCACACCTCCGTTTGTTGGTAACACAACGATTTTACCACTTTTTTAAAAAATATCAATAATTTTATAAAATTTAATTGAATCTTACTATTTCAACAATAACTCTGCCTTTTTTTGAAACAGACGAACAGTCCTTTATAATTATCCTGCCCTTGCGTCTGAAAACAACCTTATCGCCGCCGATTATTTTCTTATCGGGCTTTGTACATTCAAGGTCATTGACAAAAACAAGCCCTGCCTCAATCGCTTCGCAGGCATCTCCCCTTGACACACGAAAAGCATTTTTCACAATGCTGTCAAGCCTCATGGAGGAAACGGTGAAGCAGTCGGGAACACCGACCGCCCTTGCGCCCTCTCTCGCCTCAGAGGCGGGAATTATTTTTGCCTTGAGAGTACCTCTGCCTGCCTTGCCGAGATTTTCAACTATAAACGGCGCAATCTTTTCAAGAACAGCCATTTTACAGCCGTTTTCGCTGACGATAATGTCTCCCGTCATCTCTCTTTTTATACCTAATCCCATCAATGCGCCGAGATAATCTCTGTGACCGAGTGCGGGAGAAAATCTATCCTTTTCAATTTCAATTACCGCAACGGGGTCGGCTTCGGGGCATTGCTCAAAATATTCAAAAAGCGAACGCAAATCCCTTGCCTCAACATATTCGGGCAGAAATACTGCCGCCGTGCGTTCGGCATCCTCAAATCCGCCGTAAAAAATGATGCGCACATCACCGCTGTCAAGGTGTGCAGACGCAGCAACGGAGCGCTCTCTCATATCGAGAAAAACACTGCTTGTTATCATTGAATTATCGCTGCATTGCCTTGCCCTGTCACGGATTTTTGCAAGCAGAAGCTTATCCTCTTCGTTCATAAATTCACCTTAAAATAAATGTAAATATCACATAAAAATGTATCGCACTTGCAAGCATGACAAACAAATGAAAAACCACATGAAGCTTTTCATGCTTTATGCCGAAATAGCAAAAAACCGCACTGATTACATAAGAAATACAACCAGCTGCAATCATCTCAAAAGAACCCTTTTCCATTTTATCCATAACGGGTACTGCGCTCAAAAGCATTGCCGCACAGCAAATTATGTAAACCGCCATGGTCACGGACTTGAGTTTTTCAAAGAAAAACAGCTTTGAGATAATTCCGAACAAAGCGCAAAACCACGCGGCACAAAGAACGGCAATTCCGTGAAATGCGCTTATATCATAGAGTGTAACAAGTGCGCAGGGAGTTGCTGTGCCTGCAATAAGCAGCGGAATTGCAGAATGGTCAAGCAGTCTTGCAATTCGCTTCGCTTCCCCGCTTTTCAAGCCGTGATACACAGCCGAAATTGTATAAACCGCAAGCATTGAAACACCGTAGACGACGGCGGAAACCATGCATCTTACACCGTCTGCGTAAATAAGCATAAGCACAATTGCGGCAACAGATAAAACCGCACCAATCGCATGGGTTATGCAGTTTCCCATATCAACCTTTCTTGAATATTCAATTAATTTTACATCTTTTGCAACCATATAAGATCCTTTCGGGGAGATACCGCAGATTGTCCCTGCAGTCAATTTATAAAATTATATCACAATATTTTCGTCCTCTCAACTGTTGATTATTTGTAATTGTATAAATAAAACAAAAATCACCGCAGAAATCCACGGTGATGATTTCTATTCAATTTCTTGCTGGAGATTTTTAAACAAATCAGAATTGAAAAATTCTTCCAGAGTTATTTCCAGACCGTCGCAAAGCATTTTTAAGGTTACAATTCCCGGATTTTTGCTTACACCGTAAATAATATTCTTTAAGGTTGACGGCGGAACGGCAGAAATATTCGCAAGTCCGTTAACCGTAATGTTTCTCTCCTGACAAAGACCTATTATTCTTTGCGCAACAGCCTCTCTTGTTTTCATGCTCCCTCCGACTATATATAGACTTTATATTCAGTATATAGCCGAACAAAAAAATAATTAGCCCATATATAGACTTTATGCCTGTTTCATGATATAATAGCCCATATATAGCCGTAAAATTTTAAATAATATTCTTAACCTCAACGGAACACAAACAAAAATGCCGCAGAAATCAAGCTGCGGCGAAATTCAATCTTCAATATATTCTGCAATATCTTCAAGCCTGCATTTAAGCACGGAGCAAAGCTTGTTGAGAGTTTTTGTTTCAATATTTTCGTTTGCACGGAGTCTGCGGACTGTTTTGCTGTCAATACCGCACTTTTCACGGAGCATATAAGTTGAAACACCCTTTTCCTCCATCATAATCCAGAGCTTATCAAAAACTATCATTGTTTTTCCCCCTATAGTTGACAACACTTATTATGGGGGTTATAATCTCAAATATTAAGGGGATATAATCCCCATATTTATAGAGGTAACAGAATGAATAATAATCTGAAAGAATTACGCGAACAAAAAGGATTTACACAAGAAAACCTTTGTAAGGAGCTATGCAAAACAGGGTGCGCCGTTTGCAGAAGTACATATTCAAAATACGAAACGGGGGTTCGCAATATTCCGTGCGATGTTCTGATTAAACTCGCTGTATTTTACGGAACAACCTGCGATTATATTCTTGGGCTGAAGTAAACACAACGGCAAAAGCAAGCTCTGTCCGCAAAAAAATCACCGCAGAAATCAATCTGCGGTGATAATTTTTATCAGTCGTTATTTCTTCTGGGAGCTCTGCCGCCTCTGTCACCCTTGAAATCTCTTCTGGGCTTTCTGGGAGCATCGGAAACGGTGTTTTCGGGAACGAGTCCTTCAACCTCGATAAGAGCTTCTCTGCGTGAGAAGTTGAGTCTGCCCTGGTCATCCTTGGGAAGAACTTTAACGATAACCTCATCGCCAACATTAACGGCATCTTCAACCTTCTCTGTTCTCTTAACATCGAGCTGGCTGATGTGAACCATGCCTTCCTTACCGGGAGCAATTTCAACAAATGCGCCGAAGCTCATAAGGCGGGTTACGATGCCCTTGTAAATTGCGCCGACCTCGGGGTCATTTGCAATTGTTTCAACGATTGAGATTGCTCTGCGTGCATCGTCAATATCTGTTGAGGAAACAAAGATATTACCGTCTTCCTGAACATCAATCTTGCAGTTGCACTCTGCGCAAATCTTCTGAATAACCTTACCCTGCTTACCGATAACATCACCGATCTTTTCGGGGTCAATCTTTGTTGTAAGCATCTTGGGAGCCCACTTTGAAAGCTCTGCTCTGGGTTCGGAGATAACGGGAAGCATGATTTCATCAAGGATATAGCATCTTGCCTTATATGTCTTGTCAAGAGCCTCTCTGATGATAGCGGGAGTAAGACCGTGAACCTTGAGGTCCATCTGGATTGATGTGATACCCTTCTTTGTACCTGCAACCTTGAAGTCCATATCGCCGAAGAAATCTTCAAGACCCTGAATATCAACCATGGTCATGAAGCGGTCGCCTTCTGTGATAAGACCGCAGGAAATACCTGCAACGGGTGCCTTGATGGGAACACCTGCAGCCATAAGTGAAAGTGTTGAACCGCAAACTGAGCCCTGTGAGGTTGAGCCGTTTGATGAAAGAACCTCGGAAACAACACGGATTGTATAGGGAAATTCTTCAACCGAAGGAAGAACGGGAACAAGTGAACGCTCTGCAAGTGCGCCGTGACCGATTTCACGTCTGCCGGGGCCTCTGCTGGGCTTTGTTTCGCCAACGGAGTATGAGGGGAAGTTGTAGTGATGCATATATCTCTTTGATTCTTCCTCATCAAGACCGTCAAGAAGCTGAGCATCGCTCATAGGTCCGAGAGTTGTTATTGAAAGAACCTGAGTCTGTCCTCTGGTGAACATACCTGAACCGTGAACTCTGTCAAGGAGGTCAACCTGAGCATTGAGAGGACGGATTTCATCAATACCTCTGCCGTCAACGCGCTTGCCGTCATCAAGAAGCCAGCGGCGAACAACATATTTCTGCACCTTATAGAGGCATTCTTCAATCTTTACTTCCATTTCGGGATAAATCTCGTCGAACTTCTCATGAACCTTATCATAAACGGGCTTAAGGCGCTCGTCACGGATTCTCTTATCGTCTGTATCAAGAGCAAAACGGATATCCTCAATTGCGAAATCCTTGATTGCTTCGTACATTTCGGGATCGGGATCGTTTGAGGGGAAGTCTACCTTCTCCTTGCCGCATTCAGCCTTAATCTGATTAATAAATTCAACGATTCTCTGGTTTTCCTTATGAGCAAACATGATACCGTCATACATATCATCGTTGGAAACCTCGTTTGCGCCTGCTTCAATCATTGCAACAAGGTCGCTTGTTGAAGCAACGGTAACATACATATCGCTCTTTGCTCTTTCTTCAAGAGTGGGGTTAATAACGTACTTGCCGTCAACAAGACCTACAACAACACCTGAAATGGGGCCGTCCCAGGGAATTTCGGAAATTGAAATAGCAATTGAAACACCGAGCATTGCAGCGATTTCGGGCTGGCAGTCGGGGTCAACAGACATAACTGTTGCAACAACACCTACATCATTTCTCATATCCTTGGGGAAAAGAGGTCTGATGGGTCTGTCTATAACACGGGAAGCAAGGGTTGCTTTTTCGCTTGCCTTGCCTTCACGGCGCTGGAATGAGCCGGGGATTCTGCCTACTGAATAGAGCTTCTCTTCATAGTCAACGGAAAGGGGGAAGAAGTCAACACCCTCTCTGGGCTTTGCAGCCATGGTAGCTGTGCAAAGAACGTTGGTTTCGCCATAGCGAACAAGGCATGAGCCGCCTGCAAGCTGAGCCATTTTGCCTACTTCAACAACAAAAGGTCTGCCTGCGATTTCTGTTTCATACTTTTTGAAAGCTTCAAAAAACATTTTCTTTTTACCTCTCTGTATATATTGTATTTCCACAGGCGGCAGATTTGGGTTTAGCAATAAATCCAAAATCCGTTCATATTCTTAATTAAACAGACCCTCGATTTACCGCTAAAACCTGATAATAAGCCGCCTGAAAGATGCGCTTTAAAGCTGTAGCAAGTTAACGTTTTAATAGGTTAATTCACCATAAAAACGCGACAAAGCAGGCAAGAATATTGAGTTCCTGCCTGCTTCATAGACAAATTATTTACGGATGCCGAGTCTTGCAATGATTGAACGGTAACGCTCAATGTCAACCTTCTGAAGGTAAGCAAGAAGGTTTCTTCTGTGACCAACCATCATAAGAAGACCTCTTCTTGAGTGGTGGTCCTTCTTGTGAACCTTAAGGTGCTCTGTAAGGTCATTGATTCTCTTTGTAAGAACAGCGATCTGTACTTCGGGTGAACCTGTGTCGCCCTCGTGAAGAGCATATTCCTGCATGATTGCGGTCTTTTCTGCCTGTGTCATTTTCTTTCACCTCATTAAAATATTTGCCTGCGCCCCCAGAATGCGGCAGGTGAACACCTCTTTGAGGTTTACTCCGCAACCCGAGCGACGGGCATAGCAAAAGGGATTATATCACAACAGATTAAAATTGTAAACCCCTTTTTTAAAAATTTATTAAAGTATTACCGAAACGAGCAATGCTGCGATTCCAAACATTGTAACATAAGGAATGATAAATGGAAGCACGGGAAGAAGGTTGAACACCGTCATAGCGCCGCCGATAAACTTGATTGTCATGGTGCTTTCAGCTTCGGAAATATTTTGCCAGCAGAAATTGACATCATTGCCTTCAACATAAATCTGATCGAGACCGATTTTATCCTTTGACGGTGCATTTCTGAATCCGCAGGCTTTAAGACCTTCAACAACGATTTTGGTCATTTCCTCATCCTTGAAGGTGATTCTGCCCGTAAGGCGAAGCTCGTCTGCAGGCTCAACATTTCTCAAATGTCCGTTTTTAAAGCCGGTACACCACCAGTATTTGCCGTATTCTCTTGAAAATTCACGGGTCCATGTGCCGTTAAGCTCTTCGTGCCAAAGAGTCATTTCCATATTGAGCCAATCTTCCTCTGCAGGGCAGTTGAAGAAGGTCCATTCGGGTAATCCGTCATCGGCATGGGGTCTGTTGTAAATACCGATTTCACCGCCGTAGAAAATAAAACCGTACTGACCCTTCCACATCTGAAGCATCCAATCCTTGTTTTCATAAGTAAAGAAAACACGGATATAGTCATACTCAAGGAAAACATAGGGAGATACGATATCGTAAATCTTGCCGAAGCCGAAATTATACTGCCATGCTTCCTTATCGTTTGTGTAATAATAGTCATCCTCGTAGCTGTACTGATAGCTGAGAACCTGATTTTCTACAAGAAAATCTCTGATAAAGTTTTTTTCTGCGGTAACATAAATATCATATTCGCCGATGATGGTCTGATCGGCAACGGTTGCCTTTGCGTAAATTGTTACCTTACCGATTTTTTTGCCCTTTACAAGACCCTTTCCGTCAACCTCGGCTATTGAGGAATCGGAAGAAATCCACTTGATTTCAGGCTGAGTATCAACACCCGAAACGGTTGCATTAATCTGAAGGGTATTGTTTCTTACAACCGATGTGCTGCTGCTTGAAAGAACAAGAGCTGCCGCAATGGGTTCGGGAGCTTCGGTGTTGTCACCGGTAGTATCTTCGGTATTTTCTTCTGCGGTATCTTCCGTAACCTGCTCAATCGCAGCTTCGTCAGCTGCAAAAGCCGCAAGAGGAAGAACCGATGTACATGCAAAAATAAGAACGAAAAAAATTGCCGTAAGCTTAAGTGCCGTTTTTTTCATTTTTTGCCCTCCAAAAAAATTTATTCAAAATATTATATCAAATAGTATATCAAAAATCAAGGAAAATTATTCCGCTATGGTTTCACCGCAGCAAAAACCATTTTTAATACCGCTTGTATGTTGCGATTATTTATGATATACTTAATTTATATATCAATTTCGGAGGCAGCTCGTGGAAATTAAAAAGAATGACAGAATAAATCTTAAAATAGATTCCTGCTCAGTCAACGGCAGCGGTGTTGGCAGACATAACGGCATGGCGATTTTTGTTCCTGCAACCGCACCGGGCGACGAGATTACTGCGCATATTCTGAAAGTCAAAAAAAGCTATGCCTTTGCAAAGGTTGAGAATGTTATCACTCCCTCGGCGGACAGAATATATCCCGAATGCCCCGTATATCTCAAATGCGGAGGCTGTGTTTTTTCGCACATGAGCTACGAAGCCGAGAAAAAAATTAAAGCTGACCATGTTGCAGAATGCTTCAGGAGAATCGGCGGCATATCTCCGGAATTTGAGCCGATTATCGGAGCGGAAACCGACAGCCGCTACCGCAACAAGGCACAATATCCCGTTGCATTTGATAACGGCGAAATAAAAACGGGCTTTTATTCTTCCCACAGCCACCGTGTTGTTCACTGTCCCGACTGCCTTTTGCAGCCGACCGAATTTGAAGGTATTCTCGGGGTTTTCTCGGAATATATCAAAAATTATAATATATCTGTTTATGACGAAACACAGAACAGAGGACTTCTGCGCCATATATATATAAGGAAAGGCACAGCAAGCGGTGAGATTATGGTATGCGCCGTTATCAACGGCAAAAAGCTTCCCGCCGAGGATGAGCTTGTCAGAATGCTCACTGAAAAAGAGAAGTCTGTCAAAAGTATTATCATAAATTCAAACACAAAGGACACAAATGTTATTCTCGGCGATAAATGCCGTACCTTATGGGGTGAGGACTGCATAACGGACATCCTCTGCGGACTTAAATTCAGAATATCCCCTCTTTCCTTCTATCAGGTTAACCGTAATCAGGCTGAAAAGCTTTATAATAAGGCAGCGGAATATGCCGCGCTCACGGGAAGCGAAACCGTGCTTGACCTTTACTGCGGCGCAGGCACAATCGGTCTTTCCATGGCGAAAAATGCAAGGGAAATCATTGGAGTTGAAATCGTTCCCGAAGCAATCGAAGATGCAAAAACCAATGCGGAACTTAACAAAATAAGCAACACACGTTTTATATGCTCGGATGCGGCAAAAGCGGCGGAAATGCTGAAAAGCGAGGGAATAAA
This sequence comes from Acutalibacteraceae bacterium, assembly GCA_045544115.1. Taxonomy (GTDB): domain Bacteria; phylum Bacillota; class Clostridia; order Oscillospirales; family Acutalibacteraceae; genus CAG-177. The sequence continues at coordinate 39,421 of JAZPYI010000069.1, forward strand.
GCCCAATGTTATCATCCTTGATCCGCCCAGAAAAGGCTGCAGCCCCGAAATGATTAACACCGCTGCTCAAATGCAGCCCGACAGAATCGTGTATGTTTCCTGCGACCCCGCAACCCTTGCCCGTGACTGCGGAATATTTGAAAATCTCGGATATACCGCAACCGCCGCAACTCCCGTTGATATGTTCCCGCGCACCGGGCATTGTGAATGCGTCGTAAAACTTAACAAAAAGGAGCAAAAAATATGAGTAACGGAATGACACGCAGAGAGCGAGAGATAACGGACATCAACAAAATCATCGAAATTCTTGACAAATCAAAAATCACCCATCTCGGCATGGTTGACGGTGACGAGCCGTATGTTGTACCGATGAATTACGGCTATGTTTTTGAAAATGACAAGCTGATTATTTATCTTCACGGTGCAAAAAGAGGAAGAAAGCTTGACGTTATCAGAGCAAACCCCAAGGTTTTCTTTGAGATGGAGTGCGATATTGTTCCGTTTGAGGGCGACATTGCCTGCCGTTACGGAATAGCCTATTCATCTGTTATGGGTAAGGGTATCGCGGAAGTCATCGACGAGGACATTGAGGAAAAGAAAAAAGCTCTGTCAATTCTCATGAAAACTCAGACGGGCAAGGACTTTGAGTTTGAAGATAAAATGGTAAGCTTTGTAAGCATTATAAAAATCACGGCTTCGGAATTTACGGCGAAATACCGTCCGATGCCTTCAAAAAAATAATTATTTTCAAGGGTCAATGCTTTCATTGACCCTTTTGTTATTATCCTTTCTGTTTTGCATTTATGCAATATGTCAAAAATACACAATAAATTTTTGTATATAATAACCGTCATATTTTTTTCTTTTCTTATTCAGAAAAAACTTTTTCAAAAAAAGTGCCTCCTATTCGTAAAAAGTACTAAAAAAACCATTGAAATGGTAAAACTTTTGTGATATAATCCTATTTAATACGGTGTTAATTTTTAAAAAAGAAAAATTTTCGGTCCGCTGCGGAAATTTGCGGACTTACTTATACACCTAACCTAAGGAGGAATTTCTTTGAAAGCTTACAGCGCAAAAGACATCAGAAACATCGTTCTTGCCGGTCACGGCGGACGAGGCAAAACAACCCTTGCAGAGGCAATGCTTTATATTTCCAATGCAACAGACAGACTCGGCAGAGTTCCCGACGGTAACACCGTTATGGACTTTGACGCAGAAGAAAAAAGACGTAAGTGTTCAATTGCTTCGGCAGTTGCTTCATTTGAATGGAAAAACACAAAGATTAATATTATAGACACTCCGGGTCTTTTCGACTTTGCAGGCGGCATGAGCGAAGGTATGCGTGCAGCAGGTGCAGTGCTTATCGTACTCGCTTCAGGCAGCACACTTGACGTAGGTGCAGAAAAGGCTTACAAGGCAGCTACCGAAAGAGGCATTAACAAGATGTTCGCAATCACAAAGTGCGATGCTGAAAATGCTCATTTCTATAAGACCTTTGATTCTCTTCAGGAAGAATACGGCAACAAGATTTGCCCCGTTGTTGTTCCCTATGTTGAGGGTGACAAGGTTATTTCCTATGTTGACTTCTCAAGAAACGAAGCTTTCTCATATAAAGACGGCAAGCGTTCCGATGCTCCCATGCCTGAAAACGATGAGAGAACAAACAGAATGAAGGAAGCATTCATCGAAGCTGTTGCAAGTGCTGACGAAGAGCTTATGATGAAGTTCTTTGACGGCGAACCCCTCACCGATGAAGAAATCGACAGAGGTCTTAAGACAGGCATTCTTGCTGGCGATATCTGCCCCGTTTATGCTTGCTCGGGCTATCAGCTTGAAGCTGTTGACCTTATCAATAACAGTATCGTTCAGTCCGCTCCCGATGCAGCTTCCGTTGCATCCGAAGGCGACATTACCTGCGACGAAAACGGCCCTCTTGCAGCTATCTGCTTCAAGACCGTTGCCGACCCCTTCGTTGGTAAGATGTCATATTTCAAGGTTATTTCGGGTAAAATCACTTCCGATACTCCCGCTTATAATGAGCGTACAGGCGAAACCGAAAGAATGGGTAAAATCGTATTCCCCAAGGGCGGCAAGCAGGAAGAGGCTTCTGCAATCCTTGCAGGCGATATCGGTATTGTAACAAAGCTTTCGGGCTTCAAGACAGGCGACACAATGTGCGCTCCCAAGTCGGATATCAAGCTTAAGGGTGTAAGCTTCCCCGCACCCTGCCTTCCCATGGCTGTTAAGGCTAAGAAGAAGGGCGAGGAAGATAAGGTTGCTGCAGGTCTTAACAGACTCGCAGAAGAAGACCTTACCATCAGCTACTACACCAATACCGAAACAAAAGAGCAGATTATCTCCGGTCTCGGCGAGCAGCATCTTGACTCTGTTGTTACAAAGCTTAAGACAAAGTTCGGTGTTGAGGTTGACCTTGAAGTTCCCAAGGTTGCTTACAGAGAAACAATCAGCAAGAAGGTTGCCGTACAGGGCAGACATAAGAAGCAGTCAGGCGGCAGCGGTCAGTTCGGTGATGTTTGGATTGAATTTGAACATATTGATTCCGAAGATTTTGAATTTGCAGAGAGAGTTGTCGGCGGCTCAGTTCCCAAGAACTTCTTCCCCGCAGTTGAAAAGGGTCTTCGCGAAGCTATCCTTAAGGGACCCCTTGCAGGCTATCCCGTTGTTGGTCTGAGAGCTACTCTTTATGACGGCTCCTCACACCCCGTTGACTCCAACGAAATGGCATTCAAGATGGCTGCAAAGATTGCTTATAAGAACGGCATGCCTCAGGCAAATCCCAAGCTTCTTGAACCATACGGCTCACTCAAGGCTTACATGCCCGGCGACAATCTCGGCGATATCATGGGCGATATCACCAAGAGAAGAGGCCGTGTTCTCGGCATGGGACCCTGCGAGGATGACCCCAAGATGCAGGAGCTTGTAGCAGAAGTTCCCATGGCTGAAATGGGCGATTTCGCAACTGTTCTCCGCTCCGTAACAATCGGCAGAGGCTATTTCTCATTCGAGTTTGATCATTATGAAGCAGCTCCCGAAAACGTTGCTCAGAAGGTTATCGAAGAAGCAAAGGCTAACGCAGACGACGAATAATTCCATAAATAAATTCCCCGAGGTTCAATTCCTCGGGGAATTTTGTTGCAAAATCAAAAACCGCTGAGGCATAAAATCTCAGCGGTTTTTTCAATCTCTGTCCCCTTAATTTGAAAGGAAAATTTTATGCCTCAACGGGTGATTCGTCTGTTACGAGAAGAACTCCTGTTATTATTGTAAGAACTGCTACTATTACTGCAAAAATTGTCATTTTAAACACCCTCCGTTTTGTTTTTACCGTAGTTTTATTATAGCAATTAAATTTTTAAGAAAAAAGTGGGTAAATCCTTAAGAAATTATTAAGACAAATAATAAATTTTAACCGTATTGTCATACTTTTGTAATTGTCTTATTCGTTTTATTATGATATACTCTATTTATGGAAAATTATGGGGGTGCAAAATGAAGAATATTAAATTCAAAAAGAGAAAAAGAGTTTCACGCAGTCTTGTTGCGGTAATCTGCGTTGCGGTATGTGCCGTTCTGGTTGCGGGAATATTTCTTATTGCGAAAAATCTTATAAACAAGGGCGAGGAACCGCCTAAGCCTGAGGGCTATACTTTTGAAACAAAAGACTTTGAGAACATCTCATCCGTAAGCTGCCTGAATGAAACCATGGCGGTTTTCACCGATGCAGCAACAGGTAAGGTCGGAATAATGACCCTCGGCGGTGAAATTACCGAAAAAGCAAGTCATAACAAAATAACTGTTTGCAGCGATTCATGGCGAAATTACCGCTACATAGTCGAAAGTCCTCAGTCGGAATATCTGCTTCTTGCCGATGCGGAAACCAAAACCGTAACCACCCGCCAGTATCACGGCTTGCAGAAGCCCGAGATGATTCCCTGCTGGAGTGAGGCGGGAAAGCACCTTGCATGGACCGATGAAAAAGGCTATGCAGGCGAGGTAAAAACAAAAGAGGTTTCTCTTGAACCCGGTCTTTATCCCGTTGCAACTTCTCTCGGTGCCGATGCAAAATACGGCTATATCGGCAGAACTCTGCGTCTTGAAATTGCTGCGGTTTACGAAAATGCCCGTGACTTCTCCGAGGATATGGCAGCTGTTAAAAAAGACGGCAAGTGGGGATATATCAACAATCTCGGTGTTGTTGCAATTCCCTTTGACTTTGATTCCTGCGCTTCGGCAGATACCATGGGAGAGGATATCGCTTTTGGTTTCAGAAACAATCTTGCGCCTGTGTGCAAGGGCGGAAAATTCGGAATAATCAATTCGGAGGGGGAAACCGTTGTTGATTTTACCTTTGACATAATTCTTCAGGGCGAGGGCGGAAAATACATCGCTTTCAGCGGCGGAAAATGGGGAATTATTACAGTTGACAAAGAGCTATTCGTTCCCGAAACCACCGCCTCAACCTCCCCCGCCAACAATGAACCCGCTATTGCAAAGGGTTATTACATGGTAAAAACTTCGGGAAGTGTTCTCAACATGAGAGTAGAGGCGGATTCAAATTCCGATGTGGTAGCAAAAATACCCAACGGAACTGTTCTCAGTATTACAAAATCAGTTCCCGGCTGGTCATATGCAAAATACAACTCGTTCTCAGGCTGGGTCAGCTCGTCATTCCTTGTTGAGGCACCCGTTGTAACAACAACTTCTTCAACCGCATTAACAACTCAGCCGTGACAAAAGTTATACAAAAACTGAAAAATTTGCAAAAAAACTGTTGACCTTTTGATTTTTATGGGTTATACTGTCATATGTATGATGTAACAGTCATATATCTGCATTTGTGAGCAACAATGTCAGAGCCATCCGATAAAAGACGTAGAACGGTTTTTCTGTTCTACGTCTTTTATCATTCACGGGAGAAATAAAATGAAAAAATTTTTGATTTGCGCCTGTACGGTTGCAATAGCAGGCGCGGGATATCTCTGGTGGGGCAATAACAGCCTTACCGTAAGCAATTATTCAATTGAAAGCCCAAAAATTCCCGTAAGCTTTAACGGATACAAAATAGTGCAGCTTTCCGATATACACAACAAGGATTTCGGCGGAAATCTTTCCGCAAAAGTTAAAGAGCTTTCACCGGACATTATTGTAATAACGGGTGACCTCATCGACAGCCGCAGAACCGATATTTCCGTTGCGGAAAAACTTATAAACGAGCTTCAGCCGATTGCACCGATTTATTATATAACGGGCAATCACGAATCGAGAATTCCCGAATACTTCGATTTGCGTGAAATCCTTGAATCGAACGGTGTTGAAATTCTTGACGGAAAAACTCTTTCCGTTGAAAAAGACGGCGAAACAATAACTCTTACGGGGATTGATGACACAACCTTTTTCGGTTCCGGTGTTCTGAATGAAAAAGAAATTCTTTTTGAACAAAAGCTCAGTGAGCTTGCCGAAAACAAAGGCAACGGCTTCGGAATTCTGCTTTCTCACCGTCCCGAATTGATTGATGTCTATGCCAAATACGGCTTTGACCTTGCATTTACGGGACATGCCCACGGCGGACAAATCAGATTACCGTTTGTCGGCGGAGTGCTGACCCCCAATCAGGGGTTTTTCCCTGAATACGATGCAGGAAAATTTGAGAAAAACGGCTTGACCATGATTGTTTCAAGAGGTCTTGGCAACAGTGTTTTCCCGTTCAGAATCGGCAACCGACCCGATATTGTTTTATGTGAATTAAAGGGAGAAAAAAATGAAAATACTTAAAAAAATAATAATCGCCGTCATCTGCATAGGTCTTGTATGCTCTGCGGCGATTCTCGGAATTAATTTTTATGTTGTAAAATCGTCTGAAAAATATATTCTTGACATGGATAATGCGGGCGAGGGCTATGACTGCGTGCTTGTTCTCGGCTGCGGGGTGTGGGGAGATAAACCGAGCCATATGCTCGAGGACAGACTTCTTGTGGGCATTGAGCTTTGCAAAAACGGCGCAAGCGAAAAGCTTCTTATGAGCGGTGACCACGGCAGAGATGAATATGATGAAGTGAATGTTATGAAGAAGTTCGCAACGGACAGAGGGCTTGAATCCGAAGATGTTTTCATGGACCATGCAGGATTCTCAACCTATGAAAGTATGTACCGTGCAAGAGATATTTTCAAAGCAAAAAAGGTTCTTATCGTAACGCAGGAGTATCACCTTTACCGTGCGATTTATGTTGCAAGAAAGCTTGGTCTTGAAGCTTACGGGGTAACAAGCGATTTGAGGGACTACGGCGGACAGATTTTCAGGGATATCCGTGAAATCCTTGCAAGGAACAAGGATTTGATTTATACGATAATTCAGCCCGAGCCGACATATCTCGGCGAAGCAATACCCGTCCAGGGCAACGGAAACGCAACAAATGATAAATAAAAACAAAACTGCCTCACGAAGCTTTCTCCGTGAGGCAGCTTAAATTATTCCATAAATTCTGCTTCTTCTATCATATCGCAGACCTTGAAATCTGTCAGGGCAAAAACCCTTTCTCCGAGCGACTCATAGTATTCGTCATTATCCCTGTCGCAAAGCATGGCATAATTCTTACCTATGCTTTCCTCAACATTTCTGTTCTTTCTTACCGAAAGAAAATAGAAAGTGAATGAGGAACCGTCTGAAATATTTGCAAAAAAGCCCGGTGCGGTTTCGCTGATTTCGGCATACATTGCATTGACAACCTGCGAGGTGAGCATGGGATGCTGCATATATTTCTGCAGAGCAATCTGCACCGAAAAAACTATAAGCGCACGAAGCTGGCGCACTTCGTTTGTTGTCAGCCTTTCTGCATCCTTCGGGCAGAGCATTTCGGGTTTGAGCATGGCAAGCTTTTTCCCGAGACGTGCTGCCTTATCCATATTTCCGTTGCTGCGGAAGGTTTCCATAAGCAGAGCAAGCTGAGCAAGGTCAGCACCTGCGCCATCGGTTTTTTTAGGATGAAAGATTTTAATATCTTCGTCGTTTGCTTTCATTTTTATTTGTTCTCCGTTGCTGCTTTTTTCTTTTTCATTTTTGTTTTGTAGCTCATAAGAGCCTTAACCTGCGCATCAGGGGTTGAATATTCTCCGATGCTTATGGGATTCTTTGAATACATACCTCTGAATTCGGTGCCGCCTACGGTAAGAAGTCCGTTTGCCTTGGCAGCGGAAGAAAGCTTCTTTCCGAGTTCATCGCTGATTTCGGGATTCCATACCTCAACACCGTCAATTCCCGCAGGTATAAGCTTTTCAAAAAGCTCAATGCTGTCAGGATGAGCAAGAACGGCAATGCCACCTGCCTCATGAATTGCATCTATAACCTCTTTCGGGTCGGGATAGTTGACCTTAACAAGAACGTTTTCGGGGCTTTCGGGTGAGAAAAGCTCATAATAAAGGTCACCGTAAATCTTATCAGTAAGACCGCATTCGAGAAGTGCATGCATTATGTGCTGTTCAAAAACTGCGGTTGCACCCGTTGCACACTTAAGAACAAGCTCGGGTGTTATGGGATATTTTCTGGCAATTTTAAGAGTCATCAGCTGACTTGCCTTTTTTCTTGTAACAATATTTCTGTGGCAAAGACCTTCAAGCCTGTCCGGACTGTCGCTCAGATAGCAAAGAATTTCAACGTTTTTGCCCGATTCGGAGTCTGTTGCAGAAATTTCTACACCGGGAATAACGGTAATTCCTCTGCGTTCGCCGATTATTTTTCCTCTTACCGTGCCTGCCTGGCAATCACGGTCAGTTATGGCAATGGTTGATATTCCGCGCTTCTGTGCAAGAACAATGAGGTCATCAATACCCATTGAACTGTCGGAAAGCTTGGTGTGACAATGCAAATCCGCTGACATAAATTATACCTCTCTCAAAAAATCGCATAAAGTGCTCAATATATACCATAATTATATACCATTTGCAAATTTTGTGCAAGCATTTTTTGAATTTTAAGAGTGATTTAAGGCGGATATTTCTTGATTTTCTGCGGTTTTGCAATATAATATAATTGTATGGATAGAGTATAATTTTTATTTGGAAAAATGTATTTTAAAGGCGGGATTTGATGAAAAAAATTGCAATCGGACTCAGCGGAGGTGTTGACAGCGCTGCGGCGGCTCACCTTCTTCTCGAAAGAGGATATGATGTTACGGGAATAATTTTGCGCCTGAAACCCGACTCCCTTGCCGATGCGGATATTTCCGACGCACAAAAAATCGCAGACTGCCTCGGAATAGAGCTTCGCGTGCTTGACCGCCGTGATTTTTTCAGGAAGTCCGTTATTGAACCCTTTGTTTCGGAATATCTTGCCGCAAGAACACCAAACCCCTGCATTGAGTGCAACAGCACAATTAAATTCGGTACGATGCTTGATTATGCGCTTGAAATCGGATGTGACGGAATCGCAACGGGTCATTATGCCAAAATTGAAGAAATCCAAGGCAGATATCTGCTGAAAAAATCGCAGAGCCCGAAGGACCAAAGCTACTTTTTATACAGACTTAATCAGCATCAGCTTTCACACACGGTGTTTCCGCTTGAAGGATTGGAAAAACCGCAAATCAGGGAGATAGCGGAAAAAGCAGGGCTTCCCGTTGCCGAAAAGGGTGACAGCCAGGAAATCTGCTTTGTGCCGAATGATGATTATATTTCATATCTCTCATCTCTCGGAATTACATCACCTAAAGGTGATTTTGTTGATATAAATGGAAACGTACTCGGAACTCATAACGGAATAATTAATTACACAATCGGTCAGCGCAAAGGACTCGGCGCCTTCGGAAAGCCGATGTTTGTAACGGGCATTTCAGCCGAAAACAACACGGTGACCATCGGCGAAAACGGCAGTCAGTACAGCACGGGACTAATCGCGGACAGACTGAATTATATCTCGGTTGAAGACTTAACTCAGCCGATAAAAGCCGATGTCAAAATCCGTTTCCGTGCAAAACCCGAGCCTGCAACCGTAACTCCGAACGGTAACGGCACGTTGAGCATTGTTTTCGATGAGCCTCAACGTTCCGTCACTCCCGGACAGAGTGCCGTTTTCTATGACGGAGATACGGTTATCGGCGGCGGAAGAATTGTTTCTGCTTTGCGATAAATCAAAAAATCGTTTCAATAAGCTTATCGCTTCCTGCCGGAGAATAACTCCATGAGTCAATATGACCCTCTTTTATGAAATATTTCGGCGGCTGAATGGGATAATCCGCATCAAACGAATCAACAATAATCAGCTTGATTTTCATTTTTGAAGGCAGAATGCTTTTGATATATACCCCCGCATGGCAGCCTGCGGTAATTCCCTCAGAAAACTCCGCAAGACCCGCAAGATTCGGAGTAAGCTCAACAAAAATTCCGTATTTCTCAACAGAACGGACAATGCCGGGAACGGTTTCACCAACGGTAAAAAGCGCCGCATTCTCCTCCCATGTGCCGAGCAATTCTCTGTGGCTTAAAGTAATTCTTCCGTTTTCATCAATGCTTTTTACAACGGCGAAAATATTCTGACCTGCGGTAAATCTTGCACTCGGATGGGGGATTCTTGAAACGGAAATGCTGTCTATGGGCATAAGTGCACTTAATCCTGCACCGATATCGCAGAAAACACCGAAGCCCTCGATATGGGAAACGGTTGCAGGAATAACATCGCCTGCTTTAAGCCCTGCTATATATCCGTTCATGCATTCCCGCTGAACCTTTCTTCTGCTCAGCATCGCAACGGTTTCGCCGCACGAATCGGTGCGGAAGCCGGTTACCGAAAACATTACGGGTTTATTGACCCTTGAAATAAGAGCGATATCTCTTACCGTACCTTCTTCTATGCCGACCGCACCCTCGTTTCTGGGGATTATGCCCCTCATACATCCGAGGTCAACATGCAGATTATGCTCGCTGTCGCACCGTGTAACCCTGCCCTCAAGCAGCGCATCGGAATAGAATGCATCGCGCAAAGTAAAGGTGCTGGAGAGATATCTTTTATTTTCTTCTGTTGATATTATCTGACCCTCAGGTTTAAAAAGCTTCATTGTTTACCACCGTTCCTATAGTTTCATATGAAATTTATATGTCATAAACTGAATTTTAATACCAAAAAATTAACACATACCGTATACATTCTTTATTGTTTGTGATATAATATATTATTAATGTTATTACCTATTATTACCTTTTTACGGGGAGATATTTATGGATGTAAGAGTCGGAGATACACTTCTTATGAAAAAAAAGCATCCCTGCGGCGAGGATAAATTTGCCGTTTTAAGAATCGGTGCGGATTTCCGCATAAGATGCCTCGGCTGCGGCAGAGAGGTTATGCTCGAAAGAGTCAAGGTTGAAAAAAATATAAAAAAAATAATCCGCGAGGAATAATTCGGAGGCTGTATGCTCGATAAATTAATTAAGGTTGAAGAACGTTTTGAGGATATCAACAAAAAGCTCTGCGAAAGCGATGTTGTTTCCGATATGGCTCAATATAAAAAGCTTATGCAGGAGCTTAAGGTTTTAACCCCTATAGTTGAAAAATACCGTCAGCTCAAAGCTGCTCAGGCAACCCGTGACGAAGCAAAGGAAATGCTTGATGCAGGCGGCATGGAAAAGGATTTCCGTGAAATGGTTTGGGAAGAATATGAGGAAGCAGGCAAAAATATTGAGGTTTTTCAGGAGGAGCTTAAGGTCCTTCTTCTGCCCCGTGATCCGAACGACGATAAAAACGTTATTGTTGAAATCCGAGGCGGCGCAGGCGGCGAAGAAGCTTCTCTTTTTGCAGGAGTACTTTTCAGAATGTATTCAATGTATGCCGAAACAAAGGGCTGGAAGTCCGAAATTCTGAGTTCAAATCCTACGGAGCTTGGCGGATTTAAGGAAGTCAGCTTCATGATTGAGGGTGAGGGCGCATATTCTCGATTTAAGTTTGAAAGCGGAGTTCACAGAGTTCAGCGCGTTCCCGAAACGGAAAGTCAGGGCAGGATTCACACTTCAACCGTAACCGTTGCCGTTCTTCCCGAGGCAGAGGAGGTTGATATTGAAATCAACCCCGCCGATTTGCAGATTGATACCTACCGTTCAGGCGGTGCGGGCGGCCAGCATGTTAACAAAACTGAAAGTGCAATCAGAATTACTCACCTTCCCACCGGAACAGTTGTTGAATGTCAGGATGAAAGAAGTCAGCATAAAAACAAGGACAGAGCGATGAAAATTCTCCGTTCAAAAATACTTGAAGCTGAGCAGGCAAAGCAGCATGATGCAATTGCGGGCGAAAGACGTGCGCAGGTCGGCACAGGCGACAGAAGCGAAAGAATCAGAACCTATAACTATCCGCAGGGCAGAGTGAGCGACCACAGAATAAATCTTACTCTTTACAGAATCGAAGCCATTCTCAACGGTGACCTTGATGAAATCATTGATGCTCTTGTTACTGCCGATACTGCCGAAAAGCTGAAAAACGAATAAGGAACAAAAAATGGAAACACTTCATCTCAATTCAAATGATAAAAATTCCGTAACAAAGGCTGCTGAGATTCTCAAAAACGGCGGTCTTGTTGCGATACCCACCGAAACCGTTTACGGTCTTGCCGCAAATGCGCTTGACGGTGAAGCCGTAAAAAAAATATTCATTGCAAAGGGCAGACCAAACGATAACCCGCTTATCGTTCATGTTTCATCCCTTGAAGAAATCGACCCGCTTGTTGAGTCGGTAGACCCAAGGCTATATAAGCTTGCGGAAAAATACTGGCCGGGTCCCTTAACAATAATACTCAAAAAATCGGAGCTTATTCCCGATGAAGTCAGCCCCAATCTTAATACGGTTGCTCTCCGTATGCCGTCGCATGAATGTGCAAGGGAGATTATCAGGGCGGCAGGTGTGCCTCTTGCTGCGCCGAGTGCAAATGCATCGGGAAAACCCAGTCCCACAAGAGCGGCTCATGTTATTGAAGACCTCGACGGCAAAATTGATGCCGTTATTGACGGCGGAGAGAGCGATGTAGGTGTTGAGTCAACGGTTGTTACTCTTGTTACCGACCCTCCGACCCTTCTCCGACCCGGCGGAATCACTCCCGAGCAGCTTACCGAGGTTCTCGGTGAAATAAGAATATCCTCCGCGGTTTTTGAAAAGCTCAAGGACGGTGAGCAGGCGCAGTCACCGGGCATGAAATATAAGCACTATGCTCCCTCGGCACAGGTTACGATTATCAGAGGAAGCTTTGAAAATTACAAAAAATTCCTTCTTGCCCAGAAGGATACGGTTTGTGCCGTATGCTTTGAGGGAGAAGGAAAGCATTTTGAAAAATATATTGAATACGGAAAAAAGAACGATGAATTATCGCAGGCACACAGTCTTTTTGATGCTTTGCGTGAGGTTGATGCCATGGGCTGCAAAAGAGCATTCGTGCGTTGCCCGATGTCGAGCGGTGTCGGTCTTGCGGTGTATAACCGACTTCTCCGCTCTGCCGCATTCAGGATTATTGACCTTGATATAAAAATCCCCGTAATCGGTCTTACAGGTCAGACGGGAGCAGGCAAAACAACGGTTGCAAAAATGCTTGAAAATAAAGGCTATTCAATTGTTGACACGGATATCCTTGCACGCAAAGCCGTTCAGAATCACGAGGTTATATCCATGCTCTGCGAAAAGTTCGGCGGTGACATAATTAACGACGGCGAGCTTAACAGAAAGGAGCTTGCAAGAAGAGCATTTTCAACTAAGGAAGGCACCGAAGCCTTAAGTGCGATAACGCACCCCGAAATAACCCGCCTTGCAATCGAGCTGATACATAAGGCATATGAAAACGGCGCAAAGGCAGCGGTTATTGATGCCGCTCTGCTGTTTGACAGTCCGCTTGCGTGTCTGTGCGATAAAACCGTCAGCATTGTTGCGGATGAAAAAATCCGCCTTGAAAGAATAATGAAACGTGACGGCATTTCAAAGGAGGATGCGCTTCTCCGAATAAACGCCCAGCCGAACACGGAATATTATATTGAAAAATCGGATATAGTTATCAATAACAACGGTAACGGTTTGGAAGAACAGTTAAATATTTTTTAATGAGGATACCACATGACACCTAAAGGCAAAATAAAATCGGTAATACTAATATTAATATCCGCTTTGTTGCTGTTTGCCGCATTTGCTGTAACGGGTAAAAGCATTATGAAAATCATTTATCCGCTCAAATACACCGAATATGTTGAAAAATACAGTGCGGATTTCGGCATTGACAAAAATCTGCTCTATGCGGTAATTAAAACGGAAAGCTCATTTAACCCCGAAGCCGTGTCGAGTGCCGATGCGGTCGGTTTAACGCAGATTACTCCCGAAACCTTTGAGTGGCTTAAAACTAAGCTCGGCGAGGAGGATGAAAGCTTATCCCTTACCGACCCCGAAACCTCGATTAAATACGGCGCATTTTTTCTCGGTTATCTTCTTGACGAATTTGAAAATACCGATACCGCCCTTGCCGCTTACCACGCAGGCAGAGGCAGGGTCAATGATTGGCTTGAGGATGAGAAAATCTCGCCTGACGGTAAAAATCTTGCCGAAATTCCCGTAAAGGAAACGGCGCATTATGTCAGAAAAGTTAACAAAGCATTGAATATTTACAATAATTTATATCAGGAAAGGAATAATTAGTATGTGCGAAAAAACACAGGCAGAAACACTCAAGGAAGAGCTTTTTTATTCGGCACAGCATGCCGCTTACACCTGCGATGACGGCGAAATTGCCGTTGCGGATGATTTTTGCGAAGGCTACAAGGATTTTCTCAACAGCTGCAAAACCGAGCGTGAGGCTGTTGTTTTTGTTAAGGAGTTGGCTGAAGAAAACGGATACAAGCCCTTTGACCCCAATGCGGTTTATGCTGCAGGCGATAAGGTTTATGCGGATATCCGCTCAAAAGCACTTATTCTCTGCACCTTCGGCAAAAAGAGCCTTGAAAACGGTGCAAAAATCGTTGCCTCTCATATTGATTCGCCCCGCCTTGACTTAAAGCCGAATCCGCTTTATGAGGATGCGGAGCTTGCGCTTTTCAAGACCCATTATTACGGCGGAATCAAGAAATATCAATGGACCGCAACTCCTCTTGCGCTTCACGGTGTAATTTATCGCCGTGACGGCTCATGCGTAAACGTATGCATTGGCGAGGATGAGGGTGACCCGCAGTTTGTTGTTACCGACCTTCTTCCTCATCTTGACAAAAAGCAGGCTAACAGACCTCTCGGTGAGGCTATCGAGGGCGAAAATCTCAATATTCTCATCGGCAGCCGTCCCTTCGGCAAGGATAAGGGCAGCGAGATGGTGAAGCTCAACATCATGAAGCTTCTCAACGAAAAATACGGAATTATCGAAGCGGATTTTCTTTCTGCTGAGCTTGAAGCAGTTCCCGCTTACAAGGCATCGGACATCGGTTTTGACCGCAGCATGATCGGTTCCTACGGTCATGATGACAGAGTGTGCGCCTATCCTTCCGTTATGGCGGAAATTGACACGGTTATGCCCGAATACACAAGTGTTACGGTTATCACCGACAAGGAAGAAACCGGCTCCGACGGCAATACAGGACTTCACTCGGCATTCCTCAAGCATTTTATTGCTGATATCGCAAAAACACAGGGTCTTGAGGGCAGAGATGTTCTTCGAGCATCGGAATGCCTTTCCGCTGATGTTAACGCAGGCTTCGACCCGACCTATCCTTCTGTTCACGATAAACTCAATGCGGCATGCCTCAACAAGGGCATAGTCGTAACAAAATACACAGGCTCAAGGGGAAAGAGCGGCACCAATGACGCAAACGCAGAGTTCATGTCAAAGGTTCGCGGAATTTTTGATAATGCCTCTGTCGCATGGCAGACAGGCGAGCTCGGCAAGGTTGACGAAGGCGGCGGCGGAACCGTTGCAAAATACGTTGCAAACCTCGGTGTTGAGGTTGTTGACGTAGGTGTTCCCGTGCTTTCCATGCACGCACCTTTTGAAGTTGTTGCAAAGCTTGATGTCTATATGGCATATAAAGGATTTAAGGCTTTTTTGGAACAAAATAGCTGAAACAAAGCTGAAATTTGAACAAAAAGATGAAAATATGTCATTTGTTTACAATTTGTTAACATTTTTACAACACTAACAAAGCATTTATGCAATATTATACACATTGTTAAAAAGTTATTTGATATTCATTAATCTTAACAACTTCTTTTTTCATTTTTATTTTCTCTTTCCCCAACGTACTGCCGAATGCTGCACACATTCGGCAGTACAACTTTTTATTGTGCTTTTTGCGAAAGCACCTTTCCTGCTTCTCCGATAATAAGTGTTACAAGAGAGAGTGCTGCAACGATTATCCATTGTGTGCCGCTCATGGGTACCGTGCCGAAAATATCCGCAAGACGGGGTATAAGCATAACCGCCGCCTGAACTCCTGTACAAATTAAAACCGCAAGGTTCATCATTCTGTTTGAAAAAATTCCTGCTTTATAAAGCGGCCGGCTTGACCTCATATTGACTGCATGAGCTATTTCACAAAAGCTTAATGTTGCAAAAGCCATCGTTCTGCCAAGTTCAATATTTCCGTAGATTAAACTGCCGACAGAAAATGCAAGCAAAGTAAGAATACCGATAAGCAGACCTTCAAGCATAATATCAAGCCACAAGCCGTCGGAAAAGAAACCCTTTTTCGGTGAAATCGGCTTGCGCTCCATAATATTTTTCTCTGTTTTTTCTGTGCCGAGAGCCATTGCGGGAAGAGAATCAGTAACAAGATTTATCCATAAAAGCTGTATGGGAATAAGCGGCTGTGAAAAACCCAAAAGCGATGCGGCAAAAACCGCAACAATTTCACCGATATTCGTGCCGAGCAGAAAATGCACGGCTTTTTTTATGTTGTCATATATTCCTCTGCCTTGCTCAACAGCCTTGACTATGGTAGCAAAATTGTCATCGGTCAGAATCATATCGGCGGCATTTTTGGCAACATCCGTTCCGTTTTTACCCATAGCGCAACCGATATCAGCAGCCTTAAGTGCGGGTGCATCATTAACACCATCACCCGTCATTGCCGCAATTTCGCCACGCGAACGGAATGCTTTTACAATTCTTACCTTGTGATGAGGGCTTACCCTTGCATACACGCGGCAGTTTTCCGTTGCTCTTGCAAGCTCTTCATCGCTCATCTTCTCGATTTCACTACCCGTCACCGCACCGCCGCCGTTATATATTCCGAGCTTTTTTGCAACTGCACATGCCGTTACCGAGTGGTCGCCCGTAATCATGACCGGTATAATACCCGCTTTTTTGCATATTTCAACCGCTCTTGCCGCTTCAGGTCTGGGCGGATCTGTCATTCCGATAAGCCCTGCAAAAATCAAATTTTCCTCACTGTAGTCACCGTTGGTTTTTCGGTATGCAACGGCAATTACACGCAGAGCATTTTCCGCCATAAAATTATTCTGCTCAGCGATTTTCCTTCTGCGCACCGCCGTCATTGGCGATGTTTTGCCGTTTATCACAACCTCGCTGCACCGTTTTATCACTACATCAGGCGCACCCTTTACCGTAAGCTGCTCCGTGCCGTTGATAATATTTACGGTTGACATCATTTTTCTTTCGCCCGAAAACGGGTTTTCATAAATTCTCGGGTATTTTTTTGAAAGAGAAAAAACATCTGTTTTATTTTCGCCTGCTGCGGAGAGAATTGCCGTTTCTGTCGGGTCGCCGTTGAAAATTACGGATTTACCCTTTTTCTCGGCATATGAATTATTGCAAAGCGCTCCCATGAAAAGAATTTCAGCAGCCTGACTGCTTTTTATATCAACCTCACCGAGTGCATTTTCAACCCTCACAACACTCATTTTATTCTGCGTCAGAGTTCCGGTTTTATCGGAGCATATCACCGTTGCCGCACCTAAAGTTTCAACCGCAGGCAAGTGCCTTATAATTGCGTTACTTTTTGCCATTCGCTGAACACCCATTGAAAGCACGATTGTAACTATAGCGGGCAGTCCCTCCGGGATTGCCGCAACCGCAAGGCTGACGGAAAGCATAAATGAAGGCAGTATACCGCTATTTCGGATTATTCCGAGAATAAAAACCACGGCGCATATCGCAATTGCACCTATGCCGAGAGCTTTTCCGATTTTTTCGAGCCGTTTCTGCAATGGAGTTTGCGGGGCTTCCTCGCTTACAAGCATATGGGCGATTTTTCCCACCTGTGTATTCATTCCCGTCTGCGTAACAATTGCAACGGCATTTCCGGCAATAACATTTGTCGAAGAGAAAACCGTGTTTTTCATTTCGGCAAGCGGACAGTTTTCGGTGCACACCGCTTGTGCATCCTTTTCACAAGCCTCGGATTCGCCCGTGAGTGCGCTTTCCTGAACTCTTAATGCATTTGATGAAATAAGCCTTGCATCAGCAGGCACCATATCTCCGCCCTCAAGCAAAATAATATCTCCCGTTACAAGCTGTGACGAGGGGATTCTTTTTATTTTACCTGACCTTTTGACGGTTGCCGAAGGTGCGGACAGCTTACGGAGGACTTCAATTGCCTTTTCGGCTCGGCTTTCCTGATAAACCCCGATCGCCGCATTTAGAACAACAATTGCCAGAATAACTATCGGCTCAACAAAGTCACCCTTATCCTCGATAATACCCGTAACAAATGAAATGATGCACGCAATAAAAAGTATAATAACGCAAAAATCTGAAAATTGCGCAAAAAATCTCCGTAAAAGTGAAACCTTCTTTTTTTCTGTAAGCTTATTTTCACCGTTTTTCTCAAGAAGCTTTTTCGCTTGACTTTCGCTCAGTCCGTTTGATTTATCAGAGCCGAGTCTTTCAATTACCGTCTGAGCAGACAAAAAATGAGCATCCATATTTTCATTCCCTTTCATGCAATTATCGCGTGTGTTAATCATATATATTCACAAAGAGAATTTTTATGAAAAGTATAAAAAAATCCCCCGGAAAGCCAAAGCTGTCCGAGGAAAAGAAAGAGAGTGAGCAAGATTAATTGTAAACGGTAATTATTCGGCAGATGCTTTGAGCTTTTCAATGCAAGCTTTACAGATAAACTTGCCTTCAAACTCAACCAAATCGGTTTCCGACTTACAGAAAGCACAGTCAGCAACAGCTTTTCTGCAAATAATCTGTTTTCCGTCAGAGAACATTTCCACCTTACTGCCCGTTGCGGTAAGTCCAAGTTCTTTTCTGAGCTGCATCGGAACAACTATTCTACCGACACTGTCGATTTCTCTGATAAATCCTGTAAACATAATTGTACCTCCGTCGTTTTATTCCATATCAATTATTGTGTCTAAATTATACCAATTTATGGGAAATATGTCAAGACAAAAAAGGTAATTTTTGGAATTTTTTTACATATTATGTTATTAAATGGCAATTAAAGGGAGAATTTATGTAATGATTAATTATATCTGGTCTTTTATGGTTATTTTTTCTGTTATTTCAGCAGTTTTCAGCGGAAATATGCAGGCTCTGTCGAACGCAATTATCTCGAGTGCCTCGGATGCGGTGAATCTTTGCATAAGGCTTGGCGGCACAATCTGCCTATGGGGCGGACTGATGGAAATTGCGGAGGAATCGGGTTTAACAGATGTTGTGTGCAAAATGCTCTCTCCCTTCCTGAAGCTTGTGTTCCCGAAAATGAATATGAAAGGCAAAACTGCAAAAGCAATTTCAATGAATGTTACCGCAAATATGCTCGGTCTGGGCAATGCCGCAACTCCACTCGGACTTGAAGCAATGCGCCGCTTGCAGAACGAAAACACTAATAAAGATAAGGCAAGCTCCGATATGATTAAATTTGTTGTTATGAATTCGGCAGCATTTCATCTTATACCTACCACCGTTGCAGCTCTGCGCCGTGATTACGGAAGCGAAAATCCTTTTGACATTATGCCTGCCTCTTGGATTTCATCCGCAGCTGCACTCACAGTTGGATTGACAGCTGCAATAATAATGATAAAGGTTTCGGAGGGAATTTCATGCAAAAAATAACCGCATTTATTCTTCCCATAATCACTGCTTTAATTCTGATTTTCGGTATCTCTAAAGGGATAAAAGTCTTTGACTGCTTCCTTTGTGGAGCCAAAAAAGGGTTTAAATCCGCAGTTTCGCTTCTTCCTGCACTTGTGGGACTTGTCCTCGGAGTTACAATGCTGCGTGAATCCGGAGCATTATCCGTCATAACAAAAATGCTTGCACCCGTTGCTGAAATAAGCGGTATACCGGTTGACGTTTTGCCACTCGCCGTGCTCAGTCCGATTTCAGGCAGCGGTTCATTGACAATGTTTGAGCAAATACTTCATGATTTCGGACCCGATTCGATTCAGGGCAGGGTTGCTTCAATTATTATGGGTTCAACGGAAACGACGTTTTTTGCTGTTACGGTCTACTACGGCTCCGTCGGCATTAAAAAAAGCGGCTGCACCGTACCAGCCGCTCTCCTCGCCGATATGACAAGCTTTGTTATGTCTGCATTCTGCGCAACTTTTTTATAATTGAAATCGACGGGCATAAATGCATCTTACCGTTTCTTTGAACTTTTCAATTTATTTCTCCCTATATTAGTTATACTCAATATATTAGGCATAGTCAAGAGATTGAGTATGGTAAGATTTTTTCGGTGATTATAATGATAAGCTATAAACCGTTTTATGAAACACTTTTTAAAAAAGGGATTACCGAATACAATTTAATTTTTAAACAAGGTTTTTCCGCAAATACATTTTATCGCATGAAAAAAGGAGAAGCCATAAGCACCAAAACCCTTGATGCACTTTGCTATGCCCTTGACTGTGAGGTAAGCGATATTATCAAATTTGAAAAGGAATAAATTCAGGGTATCAAGCATAAAGATAAATATTTTCTGCTCAGTCTGAACATTGCATATTTCAAAAAATTTAACGGTTTTACGCAGTAAGGCTGTTTGATTTCAAATAGCCTGTTCAGCGACAATTTGTTATGTTGAAAGGAAACCCCCCTCACTCCTGACGGAGCGAGGGGGGTTGATTAATTATGCTGTCTTATAATCAAACAAGCTCGATGATGCACATCTCAGCTGCGTCGCCTCTGCGGGGACCTGTTTTGATTATACGGCAATAACCGCCGTTAACTTCCTTATACTTGGGGGCAATCTCGTCAAAGAGCTTCTTGACAACGTCCTCTTTTGTGACATAAGCAAGAACCTTGCGCTTTGAGTGGAGAGAGTCGTCCTTAGCAATGGTGATCATCTTTTCAGCCATTGCGCGAACTTCCTGAGCCCTTGTAACGGTTGTTTCGATTCTGCCGTTTTCGAGCAGATAGGTAACAAGGCCTCTGAGCATTGATTTACGATGGTCACTTGCTCTGCCAAGCTTTCTTGTACCGGGCATTTAGTTCACACTCCTTTACGATAGTGGGTGGATCTCATTCATCATCCCTGCGAAGGTCAAAGCCAAGTGAATTGAGCTTTGCAACAACTTCATCAAGGGACTTTCTTCCGAGGTTGCGGACCTTCATCATGTCCTCCTCGGTTCTGTTGATCAAATCTTCAACCGTATTAATCTGCGCTCTCTTCAAGCAGTTAAAGGAACGAACAGAAAGGTCAAGCTCCTCAATGGTCATCTCAAGGACCTTTTCCTTGCCATTGTCGCTCTTTACGACCATAACCTCTGTATCGTATGCCTCACCTGAGAGGTCACCGAAGAGGTTGAGATGCTCGTTGAGGATCTTGGCACCGAGAGAAACGGCTTCCATAGCGCTGATGGTTCCGTTTGTCCACACCTCTAATGTCAGCTTATCGTAGTCGGTAATCTGACCTACACGGGTGTTTTCGACTGTGTAGTTAACCTTTAATACGGGTGTATAGATTGAATCTATTGCAATAACACCGATAATGGGCTGCATCATCTGCTTGTTTCTTTCTGCGGAAACATAGCCTCTGCCCTTATCACAGGTAAGCTCCATGCTTACATGTGCATCGGAATTGAGAGTAGCGATGTGAAGCTCGGGGTTGAGAATTTCAACCTCTGAATCGGTCTTGATGCTGCCTGCAGTGATTTCATCGTCACCGTTAGCATCAATATAAATTGTTTTGGGACCGTCACCGTGAATCTTGAGGATAACGTTCTTGAGGTTGAGAACAATCTCAGTTACGTCTTCCTTAACACCGGGGATGGTGCTGAATTCATGCAGAATTCCGTCGATTTTAACGGATGTGATGGCATAGCCGGGGAGAGAAGAAAGAAGAACTCTTCTCAGGCTGTTACCCAAAGTAGTGCCGTAACCTCTTTCGAGGGGTTCAACAACAAACTTACCGTATCTTCCGTCCTCAGAAAACTCTGCAGTCTCAATTCTGGGCTTTTCAATACCAATCATTCAAAACCCTCCTTTAAAACAGGCAGGAATATCCTGCTCATAAAAATGCATTCAAAAACGTACGTCGCTTTAATGCATTGCCGAAATACCGTAAAAGGCAAATCAGGCAAAGCATTATTTTGAATAAAGTTCAACGATGAGATGCTCTTCAACGGGAACCATGATCTGCTCACGAGTGGGCAGAGCGAGAACCTTACCTGTAAGAGCTTCTGCGTTGAGGTCAAGCCACTGAGGAACAGGTCTTGAAGCATTAGCTTCAACTGTTGCCTTAATCTTTGTGCTTTCCTTGCTCTTATCGCAGATAGCAACTTCGTCGCCTGCCTTGATAAGATATGAAGGAATGTTGACCTTCTTGCCGTTTACTTTATAATGGCCGTGAGTAACAAGCTGTCTTGCTTCTGCTCTGGAGTTAGCCCAGCCGAGAAGATAAACAACGTTGTCAAGTCTGCTTTCGCAGATACGGAGCAGGTTTTCACCTGTTACACCCTGCTTGCGCTCAGCCATAAGGAAATACTTGTAGAACTGGCCTTCCTGAATACCGTAGTAACGCTTAGCCTGCTGCTTCGCACGAAGCTGAAGACCGTATTCAGTTGCCTTCTTGCGGCTCTGGCCGTGCTGACCGGGAGCATATGCTCTGCGCTCGATTGCACACTTGCCTGTGTAGCAACGCTCACCCTTGAGGTAAAGCTTCTTGCCTTCACGACGGCAAAGCTTGCATACAGCACCTGTATATCTTGCCATATTGGTTACACCTCCAAATAATTCTGGTTACACGCGCCTTCTCTTGGGCGGGCGGCATCCGTTGTGAGGAATGGGAGTAACATCCTTAATCATGTTAACTTCCAAACCTGCTGTCTGTAAAGCTCTGATAGCCGCTTCACGACCCTGGCCGGGGCCCTTAACATAAACTTCAACTGTCTTCATGCCGTGGTCAATAGCAATCTTTGCTGCTGTTTCGGCTGCAGTCTGTGCTGCGAAGGGAGTTGATTTCTTTGAGCCGCGGAAGCCCATTTCACCGGCACTTGCCCATGAAACTGCATTACCCTGGGTATCAGTGATTGTAACGATAGTGTTGTTAAAGGTGGATTGGATATGGGCTGCGCCACGCTCAATATTCTTGCGTTCACGGCGTCTGCGGGTACTTGTTGTCTTTTTTGCTGCTTTAGCCATAATATCCCTCCTCGACTTACTTCTTCTTATTTGCAATGGTCTTCTTGGGACCCTTGCGTGTACGAGCGTTTGTCTTTGATCTCTGTCCTCTTACGGGAAGACCCTTGCGGTGACGAACGCCACGGTAGCATCCGATTTCAATGAGTCTTTTGATGTCGAATGCGGTTTCTCTGCGAAGA
>JAZPYI010000070.1:0-24879 GCA_045544115.1 Acutalibacteraceae bacterium
GGTTGAATATTATCGTTTTCCCAGTTTGAAACTGTCTGCTTTGTTACAGAAAGTTTTGAAGCAAGTTCAACTTGGCTATAATTCATTGCAAGACGAAGTTCTTTTATTCTTTCACTAAGCAAAATCACACCTCCAATGTCAAGTTTTACAATACAATTGTAATTCTATTCTTGACAATTATCAAATACTATAGTATTCTAATATTTGACTATAGCTTAACAATATACATCAAACCACATCTATGAGGAGGAAAACATGAAAACTAAAAGAGTGATTTCCATTTTACTTGTTGTTACATTTTTATTTACTATATTTGCAATCCCTGCATCCGCAGCCAAAAGCGGTAGCAACAAATCAACAAACATATATGTTACAACAAAGGCAAATTGGTTAAAACCCGGAAGCGAATCTATCACATTAACACCTAAAGCCGGTGTTATGAAGAATAATGTAAAATTCAATAATTGTTCCTGGACCGTAAAAGTTTATAAGTACGGAAGCGGAACTACAAAATATCTCACATTAAAAGGCAATTCTTCTCTCAAAATTAATCTTGACAGAAATGCAAATTATCAAATTACTGTAACACCTACCGCAAGTTATAAAGCTATTTGTGAAATTAACAAGGCTGGTACAGGAATAAAAACATATCCTTCCTGGTATGTTTCAAGCACAAACAAAATATCTTCAATAAGCTAAATCTCACATTATTGATGTATATTGTTTGGCATAGTCATGTTGAATTTTATATGTTTCAGAACAATAACACTAAATTAAAAAACAGGTGACTGCGGAAAAACCGTAATCACCTGTTATCTTTTTATCAAATCATCCTACCTTACCGGATTTTGTAACCTTCGGCGGAGGGTTTACTTTAACCTTTTTTCTTTCGGGGTTGCGCTCAATGAGCGGAGCCGCATCATCATTTACGCAAGCAGCTGTTATACAAACTCTCTCTACGGTATTATCCGAAGGAACTGTGTACATAACAGGCATAAGCACACCCTCTATAATTGAGCGAAGACCTCTGGCGCCCGTTTTCTTTTCAAGAGCTTTTTCGGCAATCGCTTCAAGTGCCGTATCGTCAAATTCAAGCTCAACATCATCGAGCTTGAAAAGCTCTTTATACTGTTTGACAATTGCATTCTTGGGTGTTGTAAGTATTTTTACAAGTGCATCCTTATCAAGCTCGCGCAGAGTTGTTACAACGGGCATTCTGCCGACAAGCTCGGGAATAATGCCGAATTTAACAAGGTCCTGCTGAATAACCTTTTCCATAAGGTTCTCCTTGGCAGATTCGGATTTGCTCTTAATCTGTGCACCAAAGCCGAGAGTTGAACCTTCGGACCGTTTTTCGATTATCTTCTCGATTCCGTCAAATGCACCGCCGCAAATAAAGAGAATGTTTGAGGTATCGATCTGTATAAACTCCTGTTGAGGATGCTTTCTGCCTCCCTGCGGAGGAACATTTGCAACAGTACCCTCAATAATCTTAAGAAGTGCCTGCTGAACACCTTCACCGCTTACATCACGGGTTATTGACGGATTTTCGCTTTTACGGGCTATTTTATCAATTTCATCAACGTAGATAATGCCTCTTTCAGCTCTTTCGATATCGAAATCAGCAGCCTGAATAATTCTCAAAAGAATATTCTCAACATCCTCGCCGACATAACCTGCCTCGGTAAGAGTTGTTGCATCTGCAATAGCAAAGGGTACATCAAGAATTTTAGCAAGAGTCTGTGCAAGCATGGTTTTGCCCACACCCGTCGGACCGAGAAGAAGAATATTACTCTTCTGAATCTCAACATCAGAAATGCCCTTGCTTTCTATTCTTTTATAATGATTATATACCGCAACACTCAACGCAATTTTGGCAGCATCCTGACCGATTACATATTCATCAAGCTTAGCCTTGATTTCTACGGGCTTGGGAAGAGTTGCCAAATCAGCAGAACGGCGCTTATGCGAAGGCTCAGATTCTATTATCGAACAGCAAAGGTCGATACATTCATTGCAGATATATACATTGGGACCTGCGATAAGCTTATCAACCTGATCTTGCGTTTTATAGCAAAAAGAGCATGAAACTCGTTTTTCGTCATCTCTGGGCATATTTTGCCTCCTGTGGGATTATTTGCTGTTATCTCTTAGCGATAACCTTATCAACCAGACCGTAATCCATAGCTTCCTGAGCTGTAAGATAGTTATCTCTTTCGGTATCCCTTGCAATTTCCTCAATGCTTCTGCCTGTGTTTTCAGCAAGGATTTTGTTAAGCTTTTCTCTGGTCTTAATAATATGATCCGCAACAATCTTGATTTCGGTTGCCTGACCTCTTGCACCGCCGAGAGGCTGGTGAATCATAATTTCACTGTTGGGAAGAGCAAATCTCTTACCCTTTGCACCGGATGAAAGCAGGAATGCGCCCATTGAAGCAGCCATACCCATGCAGATGGTTGAAACATCGCACTTGATATACTGCATTGTATCATAAATCGCCATACCTGCCGTAACGGAACCGCCGGGGCTGTTGATGTAAAGGCTGATATCCTTATCGGGATCCTGTCCCTCAAGGAAAAGAAGCTGTGCTACAACGATGCTTGCGGTTGTGTCGTTAACCTCGTCGGAGAGAACGATAATTCTGTCATTCAAAAGGCGGGAAAAAATATCGTAAGAACGCTCGCCTCGGTTTGTCTGTTCAACAACATAGGGTACTAATGCCATAATAATTCAATCCTTTCTCCGCAATAACGGAAAAACCGGCAATGAAACCGGTTTTCCCTCAAAACTCATAATTAAGTATAGTGTAAAATCCCTTGCCTTATTCAACAAAAGAAATTATTCGGCAGCTTCTTCCTTCTTTTCAGTTGCTTTCTTGGTTGTCTTTTTTGCTGCGGGCTTCTTTGCGGGCTTTTCTTCAGCCTCGCCTTCTTCCTTCTTCTCAGCAGCCTTCTTGGTTGCTTTCTTTGCAGCGGGCTTCTTTGCCTTTGCAGCATCAATAACAAGCTTCAGAGCATCCTGTCTTGCAAGCTCTGCGGAAATTGTTTCGGCAGGAACAAGTTCCTTAATCTTTTCAACATCAAGCTGATACATTTCAGCCATCTTTGAATATTCTTCCTCAACCTTTTCGTCGGAAGCCTTAAGTCCCTCAAGCTCAATAATCTTTTCAACCGCAAGCTCAATCTTAACATCCGAAACAGCACGTTCTCTCATCTGGCCCTCAAAGGTTGCCATGTCCATACCCATGTACATAAGATATGTGTTGAGATCAATACCCTGCTGACCGACTCTCTGTGCAAAGGAATCAATGTTTTCCTTAGCCTTGTTTTCATACATGCATTCGGGGATTTCGCCTTCAACGTTCTGGCAAAGAGCATCAATAACAGCATCTTCAAATGCGTGCTGAGCGCTGTCCTGCTTTCTCTTGAGCATATCGTCTTCAATGCCCTTCTTGAGATCGGCAACTGTTTCGTATTCACCCATATCCTTTGCGAACTCGTCATCAAGCTCGGGAAGCTCCTTAACCTTGATTTCGTGAAGCTTAATCTTGAAAACTGCTGCCTTTGAAGCAAGCTCGGGAGCATAAGCTTCGGGGAAAGTAACGTTTACATCAAATTCTTCACCGATTGAGTGACCGATAATCTGCTCCTCAAAACCGGGAATGAATGAACCTGAACCGATTGTAAGTTCATATTTTTCTGCCTTGCCGCCGTCAAATGCAACACCGTCAACAAAGCCTTCAAAGTCGATAACGGTGATATCACCGTCTTTAACTGCTCTGTCATCAACATTGATGATTCTTGCGCCTCTGTCAAGCATATGCTCGATTTCGTGGTCGATTTCTTCAGCAGTAACCTTAACCTCTGCCTTTTCTGCAGTAAGACCCTTATAAGCCTTAAGTGTGATTTCAGGCTTAACAGTTACGTTGAAGGACATAACAACGCCTTCTTCTTTGCTCATTGTCTTAACGTCAAAATCACGGGGCTGGTCAACGGGAATAATACCTGCTTCTTCATAAGCAGCCTGAACTGTTGCGGGGAAAACGATGTCAAGTGCATCTTCAAAGAAAACTTCCTGGCCGTAAAGCTTCTCAATCATCATGAGAGGAGCCTTACCCTTACGGAAACCGGGAATCTGAATCGACTTTCTCTGCTTGAGATAAGCCTGCTGAACAGCAGCTCTGAAATCCTCTGCGGAAACAGCGATTTCAACTGCATAGGTGTTGGTTTCTGTTTTGTTAGCTGATACTAAGCTCATTTAGAATTCCTCCGTTTCGGCAAATTCTGCCGATGATATTTTAACGCAATAGATTATAACAAATATTTTTAGAAATTTCTATATTTATTTATATATATTTATATTTTCTTATATTTGGTTAATTTTTACTGTTTTTTTGCCGTATTTTTAGTTATAATGACAAACATTAATATACCAATGCGGGGCAAAATTCAAGATAGTCACTTGAAATCAGCGAAAATCTTATTCCGTCATTCTCTCCGATAAAAGCACCCGCATGTGAATACGAATGTAGATGACCATAGTAGCATCGAGTTATGTTTTCCTCAACGAGAACGTTATATATTTCGTCACACTTCTGAGTAATGTTAATCGGCGGATAGTGAAGAAACGCAACGGGTTCAAGTCCGGTTTCCTTAGCAGCGGCAATTGAAGCACGCAGTCTGCCTGCTTCACGCAGCACCACCTTTTTATCGGCATCGCTTTCGGCATCGAAAAACCAGCCTCTTGTTCCGCATATTGCAAAATTGCCTTCGGTATATGTATTGTTATGAAGAATATTAAGTGTTGATAATGAATATTTTTCAAAAAACTCATCCGATTTTTTCTTTGTTGCCCACCAATAATCGTGATTTCCTTTAAGAATTATTTTTCTGCCGGGCAGAGAATCCAGAAAACGGAAGTCCTCAAGACCCTGCTCAAGATTCATGCACCATGAAATATCTCCCGCTATCACAACCGTATCATTATCACTTACAAGACGACGCCAATTTTTTTCAAGGCGATGTTCATAATCGGACCAGCCACCGAAAACATTCATTGACTTGCCCGTAGCAAGCGAAAGATGCGTATCTCCGATTGCAAAAAGAGCCATAGACATTTCCTTTCTTAAATAATCACGATAATTTCGCTCATAATATCATTGCGGACATTCTCCGTAAAAACAAGAAAGGAGAAATTACAATGGATAAGAAAATCAGCGAAATCACTTGTTTTGCCAAAAACTGCGTTTATCATAAGGGTGAAACCGCTTGCACCGCAGGCAGCATTGAAGTAGGTAACTCCTCAGCCTGCAAGTGCGGTGAAACACAGTGTTCAACCTTTAAGCTTAACGAAAACGCAACAGGTACAATGTAAATCAGATACCAAGCATATTGAATACAACACCGTCCATGCTGTCCTTTGAGCAGCAGCCGTCAAATCTTACAGCCTTGTCGCGAAGATTTGCAAGCTGCTCGGGGCAGCTCTTTCCTGTTACGGCTGCAAGACGTTCAACCATTTCAAATTCATCAAGATTCTCGTTCTTTCCGTCAACAGCTTCAAGTACGGCTGCACTGAATTTGAAGGGGCTTGCAGTTGAAGCAATTACTGCGGGAGTGTTATCACCCGTTTCCGCTTTATAATCATAGAAAACCTTAACTGCAACAGCAGTATGCGTATCGCAAAGATAATTCTTCTCCTTGAAAATCTTTGAAATCGTTGCTTTTGTAGCATCATCATCACAGCAGCCAGCCGCAAACTGAGCCTTGATAGCGGAAAGAGTATCCGCATCAACCTCATACTTGCCGTTTTCAGAGAGCTGCTTCATCCAATCGGTTACTTTTTCACTGCCTGCGATTGAATAGAGAAGTCTTTCAAGGTTGCTGGAAATAAGAATATCCATTGAAGGGGAAATTGTTGTGAAAAATTCACGGTTTCTGTTGTAAACACCCGTTGTAAGGAACTCGGTAAGAACTGAATTACTGTTTGAAGCGCAGATAAGCTTTTTAACGGGAAGACCCATTTCCTTTGCATAATATGCAGCAAGAATATTGCCGAAGTTGCCTGTGGGAACAACGATGTTTATTTCATCACCCGCTTTGATTTCGCCATTAGCAAGCAAATCGCAGTAAGCGGAGAAATAATACACAATCTGCGGGCAGAGTCTGCCCCAGTTTATGGAGTTAGCAGAAGAGAATGCCATTGAATTTTCAGCAAGCTTTTCTGCAATAGTTTTATCTGTAAATATTCTCTTGACACCGCTCTGAGCATCATCAAAGTTACCTTCAATTGCCGATACGGCAACATTTGCACCTTCCTGAGTGCACATCTGAAGCTTCTGCATGGGGCTTACTCCGTCACTGGGGTAGAAAACAAGAATTTGGGTATTTTCTACATCTTTGAAGCCTTCGAGTGCTGCCTTGCCTGTGTCACCAGAAGTTGCAACAAGAATTACGATTTTTGTTCCGGGTGCAGCCTTGGCACTTGAAACGGTAAGAAGTCTGGGAAGAATCTGAAGTGCCATATCCTTAAAAGCACAGGTTGGTCCTTTAAAAAGCTCAAGAATATGTACACCGTCCTCAATTTTTTCAAGAGGAGCAACTTTTTCACTTGAGAAGCCCGTTTCATAGGCACCCTTAACGCATGAATCAACCTCTGCTTCGGTAAAGTCAGTAAGGAACAGAGAAAGTATTGACTTTGCTCTGCCAATATAATCAAGACCTGCGATTTTTTCAATTTCACTCATTGATACCTTCGGAAGGTTTTCAGGAACGAAAAGACCTCCTTCAGAGGATATTCCCTTGGTTATTGCCTGCGAAGCAGAAACCTTAACCGAAGTATCTCTTGTGCTTACATATTTCATTTAACATCATCCTTTTCGGAAATAAATAATAAATCATTCAAAATATTATAGCATACAATTTTACTATTGTAAAACGTTTTTAAAAAAATTTAATGAATTTGAGAAAAAAATCTTATCAAGCAAAACGGAATCCATTCCTTTTTCAGCCAGAAAAGATTCAAGGCAATGCATTTTATCGACTCCCGCAAGGTTGAGATTAATGTCACAGCCGTCATAATCCGAGCCTATTGCAAGAATATTTTCACCGCCCATATCAAGAATATGCGACATATGCCGGTAAACTGCTTCCATGCCGTCATCACCTTCATCGCCAAGAAAGCTTTTACAAAAATTGATTCCGATTAATCCGCCGCATTCAATCATCAATCTTATCTGTTCATCATTAAGACTTCTGCGGCATGAAAAAAATTTATCTTCGCTGTCCCTCCGTGTTTGCAACAGCACACCTTCGCAGTTTGAATGGGAAGCAATTATCCGCACACCACTTGAAATTGCATCATAAAAGCCCGCACGATTAAGATGTGAAACATCAGCAACAATATTCAACTCACGCATATTGCGTAAAAGCAATTTACCGCATTCTTTAAGACCTGACTCAACACCTGACTGACAACCGTAACCAATTTCATTTTCGCCGTTCCACGTCAAGGTAACAAGCTTTACACCATATTCTTCAGCAATAAAAACAGCATCTCTGTCAGCAAAAGGAGATGCGCCTTCAACTGCCGTTATTGCAGCACATTTATGGTTTTTCAAAGCTTTTTTTATATCCGTAAACCGTTGACACAATTGGATTTTATCAGAATTTTTGCTTATTTCGTTTTTATGATTTTCAAGAACCTTCACACAATAATCAAGTGCCGCTTTTCCGCGAAGCTCATCCGGTATCCAAACTGCAAAAACCTGACACCATTCGTCAAGCAATTTACCTTTACACAAACTGATATGAAGATTATTTTCAGCAAGCGGAATTTTTCTGTTGAAGCATTCCCCTGCCGTGTCACAATGCAAATCAAAAAGCCTCATTATATCACCTAAAATGCATTTTTTATATAATTTATGCTGCAGAGTGCATTGTTATCATCAAGATATACTTCGCAGACATCAAAGCGGGACTCACTATTGATTTTGGCAGAGGAAAGAAAGCTTTTTGCCGCCATTTCAAGCCTCTTTTGCTTTCCCGAATCAACAGCCTCCATAGGTCTGATGCTTGTGTTTTGATTTCTTGTTTTTACTTCTACAAAGCAAATAATGCCGTTTTTTTCAGCAACCAAATCAAGCTCACCGAAGCGACAGACATAGTTTGAAGAAAGTATATCATAACCGTTACCACGCAGATATCTCGCTGCAAAAACTTCGCCCCACACACCGGTTTTATTCTTTATCATTATTTTTCTCCCGTAAAGCTTTTAAGGAAGGTTATACGGTGGCAGGGTGAAATTCCGTGTTCTGTAAGCATCTCATAATGAAGTTTTGTTCCGTATCCCTTATGCTTTGCAAACCGATATTGCGGATACTGCTTATCAAGCTCAAGCATAAATCTGTCCCTGCTGACCTTTGCAAGAATTGATGCCGCCGCAACAGACATACTCTTCGCATCACCTTTAACAATTGTTTCTCCTTCAATTTCAATCGGAGGCATTCTGTTACCGTCAATCAAGGCATAATCCGCAGGAATATCAAGACCCTCAACAGCATTTTTCATTGCAAGATATGTTGCCTGCAAAATATTTATTCTGTCAATTGTTCTTTCATCAATGCTTGCAACACTCCAGCTTATTGCCTTTTCTTTTATAATATCAAAAAGTGCCTCTCTTTTTTTCTCAGAAAGCTTTTTTGAATCGTTAAGACCTTCTATTTCACAGTTTTCGGGCAGAATAACTGCTGCTGCAAAAACAGGTCCCGCCAAAGGTCCTCTGCCTGCTTCGTCAACTCCGCATATTGCTTTGTAACCTCTGTTTTTCGCATTAATTTCATACTGATAATCCATATTCATCACCCATTACAAAAAGCTGCGTCGATAAACAGCAATACTGATTTCCGTGCAGCCTTTTATTTAAAGAAACTGTTTGTCTATTACTTTGTTTATTATATCGTAAAGATACTGCAAACTGAAATCCGAAGTTTTATCGAGCACTCCGTGCTTTGAAGCCAGCTCATCGGTATATTCATCGAGAGGATAAATACGAAGGTTTGAATAGCTCTGACCGTAGTGGGTCACAGCACCCGAAAACTTAACATTTTCAATGCTGATTTCACCGGTTGCATTGTTCTTCACAATTTCAAAATTCAGCACACCGCCAAGCATTCTCGGTCCCCTGTTTTGTGCGGAAATAAAGTTTCCGAGAGAATAAGCAACGAGGGTTTTACTGCCGTCCTCATTGTTTATATATTCAATCGGCTGAATAACATGAGGGTGTGTACCGATTATTACGTCGGCGCCCCAAGAAGCAAGCTTTTGAGCAAGTTGGCGCTGACTGTCGGTGGGCTCATGAGTATATTCGTTGCCCCAATGTGCGCTTACAACAACAACATCGGCAACTGCTTTTGCATCAATAATTCTCTGCTGCAAACGAGTTTCCTCCGCCGCACGGACGAGAATGACCTCCGAATCATCGGGAAGCGAAAGACCGTTTGTTGAATCGGTAAAGCCGAGATAGGCAATCTTCACTCCGTTAACCTCATGCATGGGAATATTGGCATAATCCTCTTTGTTGAGATACGCACCGCAGGTTATCGCATTCTTTCCTTTCCAGAAATTGATTGCAGAAATCAATCCTTTTTCACCGCAGTCAATCGAATGATTGGTTGCAATATTAAAAACATCAAAACCGAGTTCAAGCATTTCCTCACCTACTTCAACCGGAGAGTTGAACATAGGATAAGTCGATACATTATGTTCTGTTGATATAATTGTTTCCTGATTCAAAATTGCTACATCCGGCTCGGATATTATTTCATCAAAATTTTCATATGCATACGAAAAATCATATCCCCCGCTGGTTCTTGCCGCCGCCTGATTATAAATCGGCTTATGGATAAGATTATCACCGACCGCAACAAAGCTGACCGAGGAGAAGAGTATCTGCTCTTCGGTGATGGTGGGGTCGGCACCGGGAACGGCATCTGCACTGATGTCAAGTCCGCCGTCTGAGTTTCTCGTAAAAAAGATAACACCGAGAGCTATAACATCAAGAGCGATTATCACAGCAAGAAAAACCGCCATCTTTTTTCTCATTAACAACACCTCTTAATCAAGAGTCAGCTTTCCGAGCTTTCCCGAACGGTATTCATCAAGAAGCATAACTGCCGCTCTTTCCGTATCCGTTTCGCCGCCTTTTATCAGCATTCCTCTTTTTGCACCTATAAGCTCCAGAAGCTCATATGGTTCAAGTTCCTCAAAATCACTTATCTTATATCTTTCCGCAAGTCTTTGCGGATAATTTTTCTGCATAACAAGCAGAAGTCTTACAGCTATTTCCTGACTGTCAAGAATTTCATCCTTAACAGAGCCGATAAAGGCAAGCTTAAAACCAACCTCCGGGTCCTCAAATTTGGGCCAGAGAACACCGGGGGTATCAAGAAGCTCGATTCCCGAGCCGATTGCAAACCACTGATTACTTCTTGTAACACCGGGCTTATCAGCAACCTTTGCACGATTCTTGCCCGCCATTCTGTTGATGAAAGATGATTTTCCTGTATTGGGAATACCTACAACCATCACTCGAAGGGGTTTACCCGCCATACCTTTTTCAGTATTCGCTTTTATCTTATCCTTAAGGACCTCTCTTACGGCAGTCTGGAATTTATCAAGACCCTTGCCGCTTCTGCAGTCAACAGGAATCGCAGTTATTCCTTTTGAAGCAAGCTCTTTTATCTTTCTTGATGTAGCATTATCATCCGCAAGGTCACATTTGTTGAGCAATACTATTCTCGGTTTAGAACCCACGATTTCATCAATCTCGGGGTTTCTGCTGCTTTCGGGAATTCTCGCGTCAACGATTTCGCAAACCGCGTCAACAAGCGGTAAGCTTTCTTTTATAAGTCTTCGGGTTTTCGCCATATGACCCGGAAACCATTGTACTATCATGTTTTCATTCATAACATTAACCTATCTTAAACTGTCCGAAGGGCGCAATTCTGAAAAGTGCCTCTCCGAGTATATATTCTTCTCTGATAAGACCGACTCTGTTGTCACGGCTGTCTGTTGAGGCATTACGGTTATCACCCATAACAAAAACATGACCCTCCGGTACGGTTACAGGCTCGCTGAAATCTTCTCTGTCACGGGTAGGTTCGTTTATATACGGTTCATCAAGCGCAACACCGTCAACATAAACTATACCGTTATCAAAATCAATATCAACCGTCTGACCCTCTGTTGCAATAACCCTCTTAACAAGCACATCGGGAATAAGAGGTGATTTTGAAGGCTGGCAGGTTACAACAATATCTCCGTATTCGGATTCATCATAAAAAGCGGTAAGAATTATTCTGTCTGCATTGTGAAGTGTAGGATACATTGAGCTTCCGACAACACCGACTGTTCGGAAAAAGAAAATAAAAACAATCGCAACAGCCACCAATGCCGTGGCAATAATAGATACAACATCAAAGCATGTACGCACAAAACCGCCCTGCTCTTTTTTTTCATTCATGTTTTCAGACATTTGAAGCACCTCTTTCATTCATATATTTCCCACTCTCCGGCAGGATAAAGCCTTATAAGTGCCTTGCCGAGAACATAGCCCTCATCAACAAGACCGATTTTACTTGAACGGCTGTCCAAAGAAACGTTACGGTTATCACCCATTACGAATAACTTGCCTTCTTCAACCGTCAGCGGAAATTCAACATCCGAGCTTGTTCTTGTAGGCTCATTAATATATGGCTCATAAATTTCCGTGCCGTTAACAAAAACCTTGCTGCTTTCAAAATCAATATAAACAGTATCCCCGCCGACTGCGATAACCCGCTTGATAATCGGTACATTTCTTTCCCACGGCTGAGTAACAACAACGATATCACCGCGTTCAACACTCGTCGTCATACCCGAAATTGCTACCCAGTCACCGTCCTTCAGGGTAGGAAACATGGAATCGCCGTCAACTCCCAGCACCCTGAAAAAGAAAGCAAAAACTATGAACACAACTATTATTGCACCCTTGAGGGAATCTACCATATCATAAACAATCTGAAGCATCCCCGAGGTTTTAACCTCTTCCTGCTCTGCAGGCTGGTTAAATTCAATCCAGAATTCTTCTATTCTGCGCACGGTATTCCCCCTTTCACAACAGCAATTGTTCGTTTTCTTTAATGTAATTAATTTAAGAAATAACAATAAAGGTGTAACAACCGTAAAATTGTTACACCCTCATGCTCATTATCTGATCTGTTCCTTAACCTTAGCAGCCTTACCAACTCTGTCTCTGAGGTAATAGAGCTTGCTTCTGCGTACGCGACCGTGTCTTACAACCTCAACCTTTGCAACGTTGGGGGAATGAAGAGGGAATACCCTTTCAACACCTACACCGTATGAAAGGCGGCGAACTGTGAAGGTTTCGGAAATACCTGAGCCCTTGCGAGCAATTACAGTACCTTCAAAAAGCTGAATTCTTTCTTTGTCACCTTCACGAATCTTAACGTGAACCTTAACGGTATCACCGATTTCGATTACGGGAACTTCGGATTTGAGTGAATCCTGTGCGATCAATTTGAGTGCATCCATTGTTAATTTCCTCCGATTTTTTCAGGTGTTCATAACTGCTTAAACAGAAAGAGGAACATCCGCTTTAATGTTATTGGCATTAAACCCCGTCTTTGAGAGCCGAAGCCGCAACTGACGGCACAAATGCGAGTAATATAATATCATATCTTTTAAGGGAATGCAAGCTTTTTTTTGTTAAATTCGCAAGATTTTAATAATTTTAACAAAATGACGGGGTTTTACATTTTTATATGCTTGTTATTATTCAAATATGCTTAAATCTTCCCTCAAAAGCTTTGTTCTTACTATACCTGTTTTTTCGGGTTGAGCGGAAAACTCGCCGTAAAGAGCAGTCATAAGCAGCTCTGCATTAAGATTAACGGAGTTACCCGCTGCAAGAACAGTTTTTACACGGACATAATTATCATCCGAGCATATTTCAAAAGAACGGATAAGCTCGCAGAGATTCACGGTTTTTATTCCCCTTTTACTGCGTTTTTCAGCATTGAGAGCTCCGCCTTCAATTATCGAAGCAGCACCCGCCGCAAAGCCCTCCGCTTCGCCTTGAGTTGTAAATTCAACATCAATTTCATACTCGGCGGCAGCTATTTCATTAGGCTTATTAACAGGCTTTGCAACGTCAACAATTTCGATACCTTCGGGCATAACGGCATTGAGTTTGTTTTTTATTTCTTTGAAAGAAAGCTCCTCTTCAATTCTTATATCAAGAGGCTCTCGCATACCCGACTGACCGAGAGGCAGGGGCATGAGAAAAGTCATATAAGGATGAGGATTGAAGCCTTCGGTATACCAAAGAGGGATATTAGCGCGACGCACCGCCCTGGTCATGCAACGGTTCATATCGAGATGCGAAATATAGACAGCAAGTCCGTCTTTTTTAAACCACAGTCTTACCGATTTCATCACACGCACCTCCGTTAAGCTTATTTGCACCGCAGCCTGCACATTTTTCACGGCAGCAAGCGGTTGTTACACCCTCATGAGCTTTTTTATTTTCGCTGATAAGGAATTTCTTTGTTACACCGTAATCCATATGCTCCCAAGGAAGAATTTCATCATAATCGCGGTGTCTTGCAGTATAGAAAAACGGATCAATTCCGTTTTCCTCAAAGCTTTCTTCCCATGCTTCTTTTTTAAGATGCTCAGACCAGCCGTCAAGTCTGCAGCCCTTGCGCCATGCGGCTTCGATAACATCGGCAAGACGTCTGTCACCCCTTGCAAAAACACCTTCAAGAAAGCTTGTCCATGGAACATGCCTTGAAACATTGACTTTTCTTGTTGTTACGCAGGAAATAAGGAAATCCTGTTTTTCTATAAGAGTATCAGGCTTATCCTGCGGCTCCCATTGGAAGGGAGTGAAGGGCTTGGGAACAAGCGATGCAAGGCTTATGCTGACACTTACACTCTTCCCCTTGGGTTTATCGGGATTCTTATAAAATTCATCAACAACAGCCTGTGCAAGATTTGCGATTCCTCTTATATCATCCTCGGTTTCGGTAGGCAGACCTATCATAAAGTAGAGCTTTACGGCAGTCCATCCTCCCGAAAATGCCTGAGCGGCTGTGCGAAGAACTTCTTCCTCGGTAATATTTTTATTAATAACATCACGCAGGCGCTGTGTACCCGCCTCAGGAGCAAAAGTAAGACCGCTTCTTCTTACGGCATTGAGCTTTTCCATAAGCTCTTTCGGGAAATTATCCGCACGAAGAGAAGGAAGGGCAATGTTGATTTTCTCATCAATTGTCCACGGAAGTATATTTTTTATGAGAGTTTCAAGACCTCTGTAGTCACTTGTGCTTAGAGAGCAAAGTGAAATCTCATCATAACCCGTGCTGTCACAAATTGCCTTGCACTGCGCTTCAACAATCTCAGGCGATTTGCTTCTGAGCGGTCTGTTCAAAAATCCTGCCTGACAGAATCGGCAGCCTCTTATGCAACCGCGGAAAATTTCAACCGTTGTTCTGTCATGAACGACCTCAAGAAACGGAACAACAAACTCCGACGGCGAAAACATTTCGTCAAGATTCGCAACGTTTCTTTTAACAACCTTTTCAGGTGCACCGCAGGTGGGAGTTACCGATTTAACCGTGTTATCTTCATTATATTCAACGTTATAAAGCGAAGGAACATAAACACCCTTTATCTGCGCGGCAGCAACAAGAAACTCCTGCTTTGTTGCACCCCTTGCCTTATATTCCTTAAGCAAATCAATAAGCTCGTTTGTTACCTCTTCGCCGTCGCCGGGCAAAGTTATATCAAAAAATTCAGCCATCGGTTCGGGATTGCAGACACAAGCACCGCCGGCAATTACAATCGGGGTAAGCGATGTTCTGTCCTTTGACCTTACGGGCAGACCTGCAAGGTCGAGCATATTGAGAACATTGGTATAGCTGAGTTCATACTGCATGGTAAATCCGAGAATATCAAAATCCTTTATCGGATCACCGCTTTCAAGCGCATAGAGAGGAATATTGTTTTCACGCATTACCTCTTCCATATCAACCCACGGAGCAAATACTCTTTCGCACCACGCATCCTCCCTTGCGTTAACAAGAGAGTAAAGAATTTTCATTCCGAGATGCGACATGCCGATTTCATAAGTGTCGGGGAAACAGAACGCATAACGGATATCAACCTTTGATTTGTCTTTCACAATGCTGTTAAGCTCTCCGCCCGTATATCTGCCGGGCTTTTGAACCTTAAGCAAAAACTTTTCAATTTCTTTAGGATACATATAAATTCTCCTGAAAATTATTTTAACTAATATATAATAACATAAGTTTTCAAAAAAATCTACAGTTTATTGAAACAACTGTTTTTATTGACAATATCTGTAAAAACAGCTATAATTCACTTAAGACAAAACAATTGCGAGGTGATAATAATGGAAGCTGTTTTCATCAATAAATTCAAGCACACAAAAAGCCACTATATTGAAGCTTACAAAGGATTTTATCCTCTTATGAAATCACCGTTTTACATCACATTGGCTCTGCTGTATTTCGCATTGGCATTCTTTATTTATTTTCACTATTACGATATCATTCCGGCAATTATTATTGCGGTATGCGGAATTTTTTTCGGCTTTTATCCGATTATCCGATTGCACATTATCGCCAACAAACAACAAAAACGGTTTCTGACTCTTTACAACGAAACACCTGAAGCAATCACCTGTTTTTTTGAGGAGCACCTTGAATCAACATCAATAACAAACAAAGAAGAAATCAAAATTGATTATGATAAAATTATTAAATTAAAACAAACTAAGAATCTGTATTTGCTCATATTAAAAGAAAAGCTTGTAATCATGGTTGACAAAAGCAGATTTGAAAAAGGCACCTGTGAAGAATTTGAAAAATTCATTATATCCAAAGCCGTAAATGCCAAAAACAAATTATAAAGCCGTAAAAACCGTCCCTGAAATTATATTTCAAGGACGGTTTTGGTTTTGTGTTCAAAAAAAACTGCTGCGGCAAGATAGACAGAAACCGCAAGCAAAGTTATATTACCGTTTTCGGTCAGGAGATAAATCCCTGCTGCCACCATAGGAATAAGCATAATAATTGTTACAACAAAACATATTTTACCGGCAATTTTGCGCCTTACATTTCTGCAAAGCAATGTAAAAAGAATGTTTCCGCCGTCAAGCGGCTTGCACGGTATCATATTGAATAAGCCGATGCAAAGGCTGATTGTCGCCGCAAAACGAAGAGAATCTGTAAAGCTGCTCAAAGCAAAAATCAGCGCTGAAAAAATAAGATTTGCAACAGATCCCGATATGTAAACAGCCAAATCCCCTGCGGTGCTTTGTCCTGCCATCGGAAACCGTTCAAGCTTTATTCCGTAAAACGACAGCTCTATTTTTCTCGGCTTTTCACCGAGAATCAGCAGGCAGATAATGTGACCTGCTTCATGTATTATACAGCAAAGCAGAGCAATTGCGCCCACTCCGCTTTCATCAATAATTAAAGTAAGTGTTACGGCAACCGCAAAGGATACATTAATTTTCAAAACGGATTTTCCGAAATTAAGCTTCATCGGCATTTTCGGGGTAGAGAAGCAACTCGGGGTCAACCCTTACACCGTTTATTCTTACCTCAAAATGAAGATGCGGACCCGTGGACATTCCGGTTGAACCTACAAGACCAACGGTTTCGCCTTGTCTTATAACCGTATCATTTTCAACATATATTTCTGAAAGGTGGCAATAAAATGTTTCAAATCCGTCAGAATGCTCAACAAGAACATACTTGCCCCATGAATCATCCTCTCCGATTTTTTTGATTTTCCCGTAAAAAACAGCCGCTATGGGTGTACCCTCTGCTGCTGCAAGGTCAAGACCGGTATGAAAGCCGTAATTGCCCGTTATCGGATGGGTTCTGTAACCGAAACGTGAGGTTATTCTTGCCCCCTGAACAGGTAAAATCGGCTCTGCATTCACAAAATATTCTGCAAAAGATGTTCCTTTCGCAGATTTTATATCATCGCCGCCTGAGCCGTTAACGATTTCGCCTACCGCTATCCTTTCTCCCGTTTCATCGCTGGTTACTTCAAATGATGTAACGGATATATTTTCGCCTTCAGACCCTGAAGCCTGAGCCATGACAGCCTGAACTTTTTCGGCATTCTCAGATGACCGAACCGGTTTAAGAACATATTCCGCCGCCTCTTTAAGCTGACCCGCAATATCCCCTGCCGACATATCGGTCTGCATAATTCTGCCGTAGTCTTCTTTCATTTCCGCAAAAAGCTTCGGACTTATTTTAGATGAAAGAAAAACTCCCGTAACAATAAGCAGACTCAAAATCCCTTGAATCATAATGAGCCTTATAAGATAATCGGTTTTGGTCTTTTCTTTTCTTTTCAACTTGTTTTTTTCAGCCACGGCATCCTCATCAGCAAATTTGAATCTGTTTCTGTATTCATCACGTTCTTCTCTTTGCGACATCTGAAAATCGTAGTCCATTATTATTTCCCCCGAAAAAGTTTTGGTTAATTATATGAAATATTCACCGCATATATGCAAAAAGACGAGGTACAAATGCACCTCGTCTTTTTTAAAAAAGTTATTCCTCCGCAATTATTCTCCAATAGTCATAAGAATAATATTTTGTCAGTTTTTCTTCCGCAACGGCAATACTTTTGAAATATTCATCATTGAAATCACTTTTGGGGTCTGCATAAAGACCCCATGCCGCCGCTTCATTTATCGAAGGATAATATTTATCCCATAAAAGCTTACTGCCTTTTTTATCCTTGTTATAGTTGAGATAGTTCAAATCCTCACGGATACCGTCCCTGACCTTCATATAATCAAAATTAAGCTCTTTTCGCTCTTTTTCAGGGCATTGTCCCATGGAATAATATTCAGCTCTGACTGTTATGCTCTGCAATGTTGCGATATATTTCGACATTCGTTTTGCAAGCTGTTCATCGGTGAGTTTTTCAAGTCTTGTTTCCATAATCTCACCACTCATCGCTTTCGTCAATCAGAACGGCATGAGCGCATCTTATTCCGTCAACAGCCGCCGAAACAATTCCGCCTGCATATCCCGCGCCTTCACCGCAGGGATAAAGTCCTCTGATATTTGACTGATAAAGATCGTCACGCAAAATTCTTACTGGAGCAGAGCTTCTTGTTTCGGGAGCGGTAAGAATACCGTCGGGAAGCGCAAAACCGTTAAGACTCTTATCCATTTTAACAATAGCCTTTGCCATAATATCCGTAACCTTTTCGGGTAAAACCTTGCGAATATCGCCGGGAGTTACACCCGTTGCGCAGGTTGGTTTAACATATGAAAGCTTCTTTGACGGAGTATTGTTGAGAAAATCACCGATTGTCTGACAAGGTGCGCTGTAATCACCGCCACCAAGCTCAAATGCGGTCTTTTCGATTTTTCTCTGAAGTTCAATACCTGCAAGAGGATGGTCACTTCCGAAATGCTCGGGTTCAATTCCAACAAGAAGAGCTGCATTTGAGTTTTCACCGTCACGGGCATATTCACTCATGCCGTTAACAACAACATGACCTTCCTCCGATGCAGCAGCAACAACTGTTCCGCCCGGACACATACAGAAAGTATAAGCTCCCCTTCCGTGTTCAGGATGGCACGCAAGCTTATAGTTTGCAGCACCGAGTTTTGGGTGTCCCGCAAAAGAGCCGTACTGCGCTTTGTCAATCATTTCTCTGGGATGTTCAATTCTGACACCTACCGAGAACGGCTTCTGAATAATGTTTATTCCTCTCTTATAAAGCATTTCAACAGTATCCCTTGCGGAATGACCGATGCAAAGAAGAAGTGTATCGGTTTCAATATCTTCAATTCCTCCGTCGGGATTTTTGCAGGTTACTCCCTGTATAACACCGTTTGCAATAATCAAATCGGTAAGCTTCCAACCAAAACGGACTTCGCCGCCGAGAGAAATAATCTCTTCTCTGAATGCTTTAACGACAGCACCAAGCTTATCTGTTCCGATATGTGGGGTTGACGAATAAGCGATTTCGGGAGGCGCTCCGTGAAGAACAAGCTCCTCGACAACCTTTCTGCAAAGAGGGTCTTTGATTCCCGTTGTCAGTTTTCCATCGGAAAAAGTTCCCGCTCCGCCTTCGCCAAACTGAACATTGCTTTCGGTGTTAAGATTTTTGGTTGTCCAGAATTTATTGACATCACTTGTTCTCGTATCAACATCCGCACCTCTTTCAATAACAAGAGGCTTGAAGCCTGCTCTTGCAAGAATAAGCGCCGCATAAAATCCCGCAGGTCCAAAGCCTGCAATTACGGGGCGGAGAGTGCTTGTTCTTCGGGTTTCGGGCATTTCATACTTATACGAAGCACCGATTTCCACCTTTGGATTTTTTGCGTGAGCAACAACGGAATTTTCATCAGAATCAACCTCAACCGCTATGTTATACACGAAGAATATATTATCTTTTTTTCTACAGTCAACCGCCTTTTTAGTAATCTGCAAGGATTTTATTTTATCTTCTTTGCACCTTAATGCCTTTGCGGCAGCAGTGCGAAGCGCAGCCTCGTTACTGTCGAGCGGCAATTTTATTTCGTTAATTTTTATCATATATTTTTCCCCATCAATTTAATTCGCCTGCAAGCATACCTGATGCCCATGCCCATTGGAGATTGTAGCCTCCGCAGCCGCCGTCAACATCTATTATCTCGCCTGCAAAATATAAATTCTTACAAATTTTTGACTGCATGGTAAAAGCATCAATTTCATCTGTTTTTATTCCGCCGCTCGTGACCTGAGCATCTTTAAAATCTTTTGAACCGGTCACCTCGAGCGGAAAGCTCTTGATTTTTTCGACAATTTTCTGTATATCTTTTTCATTCAAATCGGATATTTTTTTGTCAGATTTGTAAAGTTTTGCAGCTTTACAAATTGCAATTCCGACTGCTTTGGGTAAAAAGCCTGTGAGCAAATTGTCAATGTTGGCAAATCCTTTGATTTTATTGAGATTAATAATATAATCAACAAGCTCATCATATGACATATCAGGCATAAAATCTATATATGTAAAG
Source organism: Acutalibacteraceae bacterium (assembly GCA_045544115.1). GTDB lineage: Bacteria > Bacillota > Clostridia > Oscillospirales > Acutalibacteraceae > CAG-177. The sequence continues at coordinate 20,127 of JAZPYI010000070.1, forward strand.
GGGTTGCACTTTACATTGTCAATATATTTCTGTGCCGATGCGGCAAGCTCCATAGCAGCTATCCCCGACAGTCCGTAATCGGTAAAAAGAATTTCGCCGCTCGTTTGAGAAATTTTCTTATCGCCTTTAAGAGTCAGGGTTACGTTTCTTACTCTTATGCCCTTCATCGGTTTGGTTATTTCGGGAGAAGCACACAGCGGCACAAGAGCAGGATAAAGCTTTGTTAAGCTGTGTCCGAATGATTTTGCAAGTGCATATCCGCTGCCGTCGGAGCCTTGTGAAGGTGAAGCCTTTCCTCCCGTGGCAATTATAAGCTTTTTGCATACAAATTCACCGTTAACAACAAAATCCTTTTTATGTTTTATATCTGTAACCGAAGTATCGCAGTAAACATCTATTTTCAATCTTTCAAGCTCAAACCGAAGTGCATCAACAACCGAGGATGCCGTGTTGCTTTCAGGGTAGACTCTTCCGCATGGATCTGTATAAGTAAGGAGTCCGAGCGATGCAAAAAAATCTTTTATATTCTCAGGGCTGTATTTCTCAAAGGCAAACTCCGCAAAGCTTTTTCCTACATAATCATGCACTTCCGCTGTTTCGTTGGTAAGATTGCATTTGCCGTTTCCCGTTGCAAGAAGCTTTTTGCCGATTCTTGGTAATTTTTCGAGGATTGCGATTTTTATTTCCGGATATCTGCGTTTCGCATTAATTGCAGCAACAATTCCTGCCGAACATCCCCCGATAATTATTACATCATAAGCCTTCATCGCTTCGCCCCCTTTTTACATTTGTTGAATATATATTTTACAATGTAATAACAAGAATGTCAAATACTATTGATATTCAAAAAAATTTATGATAAAATAGTAATGTAAATTTTCATCGAAAGGATGTTTTAACATGACTGAAATCAACAAAGATATGAAAATCGGTGAGATTCTTGATGCAAACCGTGAAGTTGCTCCCTTCTTCCTTGAAATGGGAATGCACTGCCTCGGTTGCCCCTCTGCAAGAAACGAATCTGTTGCTCAGGCTTGCATGGTTCACGGTGTAAATGCTGATGAGCTTATCGCAAAAATCAACGATTTCCTTGCAAAGAATGCATAATCTCTCGGAAAGAATGCTCATGGCGGCGAGAATGGTGCGTCGGGGTAACACCGTTGCCGATATCGGAACGGACCACGCCTATCTCCCCGCCTATCTTGTTTTAAACGGCATTTCGCCAAAGGCTCTTGCGTGCGATGTTCGCAAGGGTCCTCTTGATAATGCAAAAAAAACGGTTGAATACTACGGTATAACAGACAAAATCACTCTGCGTTTATCAGACGGCTTTGATGAAATTGAACCTTTTGAAGCTGAAGATTTTATAATGTGCGGCATGGGCGGTACTCTAATGGAGGAGCTTATTTCGCGCACATGCTGGCTTAAGAATAAAACCAAAAGAATAATTGTTCAGCCTCAATCTCACGCAGAAGATATCCGCAGTTTTTTTGTTGAAAACGGGTTTGAAATTCTTTTTGAGGATGCCTGTATCGACGCAGGAAAAATCTACTGTGCCATGGCAGCTGAATATACCGGAAAAATTGAATCAAAGTCCATTTCTTACATATATACGGGCGAATTGCCGAAATGCAGAAAACCCGAAGCAAAGCTTTATCTTGAAAATATTTTATCACGGCTCAAAATTAAGCTTAATGCAGAAAAGCTTCACGGCACGGCTGAGAATGCTGCATATCTTGAAAAAGCAGTTTCCGAAACGGAGGAAATAATAAATGAAATGCAAACCGACTGTTAATGAAGTTTTTGAATATATAAACAGCATTGCACCGTTTGAAAAACAATGCGAATGGGATAACAGCGGACTTGTTATCGGTAATAAAAACAGCAAAATATCAAAAATCGGAGTTGTACTTGATATAACAAACGATACAATAAAATATGCTGCCGAAAACGGTATAAATCTTATAGTCAGCCATCATCCTGTAATATTCAAAGCGGTTAAAACCGTTTTAGCCGATGACCCTGCATATCTTCTAATTAATAACGGAATTTCAGCTATATGTGCACACACTTCACTTGATATTGCAAAGGGCGGAGTAAATGATGCTCTTGCCGATAAGCTCGGATTTAAAAATACCGTTCCGCTTTCCGAAAACGGCGAAACCGAAATGGTAAGGGTCGCCGAAATCGGTGAGATTACAGGTGAACAGCTTGCCAAGCTCTGTGCAGAAAAGCTTTCAACCTGCGTATCCGTTTCCGACAGCGGTAAAATCATCAAAAAAGTTGCTTTGTGCGGCGGTGCAGGAGCAGATTTCTTACATGATGCCGTAATTGCAGGCTGTGATGCTTATATCACGGGCGAAGCCAAGCACCACGAATATCTTGATGCCAAAGCATTGGAAATAACCCTTATTGCCGCAGGACATTTTGAAACGGAAAATCCCGTTGTTGCGGTTTTAGCAAAAAAAATAAAGAATAATTTTGACTGCGAGGTTGAGATTATACCGCAGGAATCGCCGGTTAAACACTACAAATAAAAAGCGGCGGGAACAAGCCCCGCCCTACAATATGAGGAATAATTATGCCCCTTGACGGAATTACACTGAATTTATTGAAACAAGAGCTTTCGGGCTCCATTATCGGAAGCAGAATCGAAAAAATACATCAGCCATCAAAAGATGAGCTGGTGTTTCATCTGCGTTCAAGAGAAGGTGCATATCGCCTGCTTATTTCGGCTTCGGCAAACAGCCCGAGACTTCATTTAACAGCAAATGCTCCCGAAAATCCTTCAACACCGCCCATGCTCTGCATGCTTTTCAGGAAACATCTCACAGGTGCGGTTATCACCGATATCCGCCAACTTGGTCTTGACCGTGTGGTTTTTCTTGACCTTGCAGGCACAAATGAAATCGGAGATGCCGTAACCTTCACACTTTGCGTTGAAATTATGGCAAAGCACAGCAATATTATCCTCATTAATTCCGAAGGAAATATTGTTGATGCTGTAAAGCGAGTTGACTTTACACAATCATCAGTAAGGCAAATATTGCCAATGTTTAAATATGAACTTCCGCCCCGTCAGGGCAAAGCAAATCTGACCGAAAACGAGCCTGAAACCGCAGTTAATCTAATAAAAAGCTGCATGGGAAAACGTCTTTCGGGTGCAATTCTTGAAACCCTTGAAGGTGTTTCTCCATTGATAAGCCGTGAAATTGCGTCCTTTGTCTGCGGCGGTGACATTGCTGTTTCGGAAATAAACGAATTATATGAACAAAGACTTCTCCGAAAACTGACAGAAATAAGAGAAACTCTTATTGGCGGCAACGGCACCCCAACCATGCTGATACGTGACGGTGTAAAGCCTTATGACTTTACATTCATGGACATCACACAATACGGTTTTGCTGTTTCCGCAAAAACCTTTGAAAGTTTTTCACAGCTTCTTGATGATTTTTATTATGAAAAAGACCGTTTTGAAAGAACGAAGCAGCGCAGTCAGTCACTTCTGAAGCTGCTGAATAATATGTCGGCAAGAGCGGCAAGAAAACTCCAGAGCCGTCAGGCGGAGCTTGAAGCTTGTGCAGATAAAGATTCATTAAGAATCAACGCAGAGCTTATTCTTGCAAATCAGTATCGTCTTGAAAAAGGTTCTCTTTTCTATGATTTGGAAAATTTTTATAATAACAATGAACCCATAAGAATTCCTGCAGACCCTGCACTCTCCCCTTCCGCCAATGCCCAGAAATATTTCAAAGAATATCGCAAGGCAAAAACAGCAGAGCAGATGCTTGGTGAACTTATTGAGCAAAGTGAGCAGGAGCTTGCATATCTTGAATCCGTAATTGACTCGGTAAACCGTGCGGACGGATATACGGAGCTTGCAGAAATCCGTAATGAGCTTTACGAGCAGGGATATCTTAAGCATGCAAAAAACGATAAAACAAAAAAAGCTAAACCCATGCCCCCAATGGAATATGTTTCCGATGACGGATACACGATTTTGGTTGGCAGAAACAATGTTCAGAATGATATGCTGACCTTCAAAACTGCAGCAAAGGACGATTCATGGTTTCATACACAGAAAATTCCCGGTTCTCATGTTGTTGTTATCGGTAACGGAGATATAATTCCCGAGCTTACCTGCCGTCAGGCAGCAATTCTTGCGGCATATCACAGTGGCGGCAGAGAATCCTCACAGGTTGCCGTTGACTACACCGAGGTGCGTTCTCTGAAAAAACCTGTCGGTGCAAAACCCGGCAAGGTTATTTATCACACCTACAATACCATGTGGGTAACACCTGACAGGGAACTCTGTGAGAGGTTAAGGAAGAAGAAAAATGGATAATAGTATATTAAAGTCAATCCGAGATGCTGAAAAAGCTTCGCACATTGAAATATACTCCACCGCTAAGCTTTTTGAAAGCGGAAGTTGGCTCCATAAACCCGTAAAAACAGTTATGGAATTAATTCCGTATTTTAAAAATCATAAGTCTGTTAAAATTTTAGATTTGGGATGCGGTGTTGGAAGAAACTGTATAACCTTTGCACAAGATTATAAAAGCAGGTGTAAAATTGACTGTGTTGACATTCTTGAATTTGCAATTGATGAACTGAATAAAAACAAAATAAAATTCGGTGTTGAAAATGAAATCAACGGAATTGTTTCTTCTATTGACAATTACAAAATTCAAGAAAACAGTTATGATTTAATTATTGCTGTTTCAGCCTTGGAGCATGTAGACAATATTGAATC
>JAZPYI010000071.1:0-11255 GCA_045544115.1 Acutalibacteraceae bacterium
CAAAAGATTGGTTCGGGTAGGCTGCTCAGAGGAGAGCTCGCAAATAAGACCTTCCGTTGACTCGCACCATCCGTCAACTCTCTGAAGCAGGTACAAACCGCTTATTCCTCGTCATAGCTTTTATGGTAGTTACACTACAAAAAACACGACTAACATCGCTCCCCGCTGTAACGGTCGGGCTCCGTCTGCCTTACTCAAACTTTTTTCAGGCTCGCCGCTCTGAGGTGATTTAGCTTTGATAAATCCGTCCGCCGATTCACACCAACCATCGGCTCTCTGATGCGGGATTAATCTGCCGCTCCTCGTCATTGCGTTTATGAGTTATTTAATTGTTGTCATTATAGCACCGTGAAAAACTGCCGTCAATTGCAAATTTTCACAAAAAATCATTCGCTTTACCGCTTTAAAGTTTTGCACTTTTAACAAAGCAGCACGGTGCATTATTTTATAAAATATTTTATTAATCGGTCAAAACAAATTTCCATTTGCAACAGCAGGAATTATCGGTTATATCGGGATAACAGCTTATGCATTCGCAAACAAATCTGCTGTCAATTGTTTCGGCAAAGCCGCTGTATTCAATAATTCCCACAGATTTGCACGGATGAAAGGGCATGCCCTTTCTTTCCCTTGCTCTCTGAACACGACAATTTACGGAAGTATAGGTAAGAGAGTTTCCGTCAATTTCGATTTTATCCTCATTAATGTTTGCATAAAAACGCAGTCTGAGCGCTTTTGCCAATCCGTCAATGCCGGAATTATCGGGAAGCTTTAAAAATTCTTTGATTCTTTTTGCTTCAATAACAGTAAAACGTTTCCAGGCTTCTGCATCGTGATACATAGCTTCGTCCATTCCGAGTTTGCGCTCAACGGATTGAAACCATACACCGTCCATTGCAAGCCAGTTTTTTGAATATATCTCAATCAGCTCAACAAGTTCATCTTTTGAAAATGACAATAAGTTTTCACGGTTATTCATTTTATGTTCCTCATTTTGTAAGTATTTTTGTGAGCGGTGTCTGCAGAAGCGGTTTGAATAATTTAACCGTAACGCCAACGAAAACAGCGGAAATAATTGTTCCTTCTCTTGTTCCGAGAAGCTTTCCGTCAAACAGAAGTAGCGAAAGCACTATCGAAAAAATCACCCATGACACATCAAAAATAACCTTGACTGTACCGAAATCTTTTTTTGTTACGTCGGCAAGAGCTTTCACAAATGCTTCGCCCGAATTGAGAACAACATCCGCAATAACGCCGAGAGATATTCCGAATCCGATAAAAATTATTCCCGCAAAAACAAGCAACAGACGGACAATATAATTTTCATTCGGTATATCTTTTATCATCCACATACCGAAATCCGTAAAGTATCCGAATACAAATGAAAGCGGAATCTGCACAAGCTGTATGAGCTTGAAATTATGCCTGAGCAGAATAATCTGACCGAGAAGCAAAATCAAGTTTGAAACTATAAGCCAGTTTCCGAACGAAATGAAATCGAACTTTATACTGATAACATTTGCAAGCGATGAAATCGGTGAAACACCAAGCTCTGCGTGCTTTGTGAACGCAATACCCACTCCGCAGAAAAACAGGCTGATAACAAACAATAAGTATCTTTTAACGAGTTCTTTTTTTGACATTCTTTCACGAACTTTCCTGTTAATGATGAATTGATTTTACACCAAACTGAGAATAAAAGCAAATAATTTTCTGATTGTAACAAAGTAAGTTGCTTCAAAAACGTTGTGTAACTCGAGCCTGAAACACCCCTTGTTAGAAAAAACGGTGTTTTTGAGACTTTTTCCGAAGGGTATAAAAAGCAGAAACTCCTTGATATACAAGGAGTTTCGGTATGGTACAAGTGTTCATAACGGATTCAATGAATAAATTGTCAACGGCGGTTAAACACACATTGTTTTAAGCTATCATTAATAACTGAAAGGAATTGCAAATTATGAAAAACAATATTTTATCTTGTGAATTTAACATTGATACCGCTTGTGTTGAAGTGAAACTTGTTGACGGTTCAATGATGTCAATCGACTGTATCGCAATTGAAAACAAATATGCAAACAATATGTATGATGTATCGGAACTCGGTTACGTCGTACGGCAGAACGCAGTTTGACTCCAATATGAATGCTTCAAATAAAACAACGGCTGCTTCATATGAAGCAGCCGTTGTTTTATTTAAAAAGTGATATGATTGCGCCGATAGTTTTTGTTAATATGGCAGAGATTTTTTCGATTATTGTATCTGCGGTATTAATATCAGGGTCAAACTGCATCTTCCCGTCCGAAGTATCGGGCGCAAAACGGATATTATCAATGCTGATATCGGCATCGTTTTCGCTTGCAAAAGCAAAACGGATTTCCTCAACCTTGTTAAGCTTGCCGCAAGGTCTGCCTGCTCCGCCCTCATTGCCGAAAAGATAAAGTCTGTTAAGGTCAAAGGTTACAAGATGCCACTGACCGTCGGCAGTGATTGTTGTTTCAACACCCTTTGTGCCGTTAACCGCAGGCGAATACCATACAAGTGAATCTTTATAAATTTTGATTTCGCTCAATTCAATGTCTGCGCCGCCGTTATTGCGAACATAAAAGCTCATCTTACCGTAATCGGAATAATCATTATCGGTATCTTCAAATTTTTTACCCGATTTATAATTGAGTGCGGGGCTTAAGGTGAATTCCGTGCCGCCATTTAAGTTCATAACACCGTTTGTAAAGGTGATTTGCGCACCCTCTGCCGACCAGGAAGAATAATCCCTGTTGGCTTCCATTTCGCTCATAACGTGCCAGGTAAGCTCATCGCTGCAGTCCGTCCACGGTCTGTCAAACCAATAATGAGTGCCTACGGATTTGTCCGTTACAAACTGGCTTACAGGCAAAGTAAGTTTGCCGTCTGCCGTTGCGTAGAGATTGGAGCGCATATTGCTCACGCAGTATGCATAGCTTGCGGATACGGGCGAGGTCACGTCATTGCTCCACACCTTTACCGTATCAGCCGAAACGATTTCGGCATTCGCCTGAACGTAAACACCGTCTGCGCCGCAAACCGCAAAGCCGTGAAGCTCATCGCCGCCGCAGGCAAGTCCGTCACCTGCGTTTCTGAACGTAACGTAAACTGCGTCGTCACGGATTTCCGCTTTTTCAACGGACGCGGCTGTGTAATCATCATCGCCGCCGTAAACAAGACCCTTTGCGGCAAATGCCATTCTCTCGCCTATTTCCTGCTTGCATTCGGGGTGGATTGACCCCACCTCGGGCATAAAAGTGAGAGGCACGTCATAAATCGTTACGGTTGCCCTCGACTCGGGTTGTGCTGCCTGAATATTACAGTAATTGATATTCCAGTCCAACATATTCAGACCGTCGTCGGAGTAAAGAAAGGATGCAATCTGCGTGCAGATAAAGGGCATATGCTCATTTTCATAGCCGAAAAGCTCCGAATATGAACGCTGCATCAGATCATAGAAATCAGCATAGCCCTCCTCTGTACATTCAAACATCAGGTCGGTTTCGCCCTGATACCATATCATGCCCGAGGGTCTGAAATTTCTGAGCGGATGAATCTTGTGGTTATAGTTGGAGGTCATATCTTGGTAAATGCTGGGTTTTTTCTTTTCCCAATCCGATTTTTCTATGTATTTCTCGGTGGAAATAAGATAATTTTTGACCTTGCTGTCGCTGTCAATGGCATCTCTTGAAAGCCAGCTTGCAATTGCAGAGCCGCCAAGCGAAGCATTGAGTATGCCTACGGGCATATCAAGTTCTTCCATCATCTGCGCCGCAAAATAATAAGCAACGGCACTCATATTGTAAACGTGCCCATTCTCACCCGTAGTCCATACTGCGCCGACAGCATCCTGCTGAGGATCAACAAAAGTATCGCTCTCGTTGTTGTTGCAATAAACAGGCATATGCAGAACGCGGAGCCATTTGCTCAACTTCTGCGAATTTTTAAACATATCTGCGCCGCCCTTTGCCTGAGCAAGTGGATACTGCATATTGCTCTGACCGCTAGCCAGCCACAGTTCACCGAAAACAACGTTATCAAGCTTTGCAAATTCAACGGAATTATTTTTGAGAATTACTTTATATTCCTCGTAGCCGCCTGAAGGAGCAGTGAACGATACTGTGAAAGTACCGTCAGGTAACACCGTTGAGTTTCCGTTTGCAACAAGCTCACCTGCAGCACTATACATTTCAACGGTTATTTTTGCACCGGCAGATGCCGTACCTGCGAAAACGGCATCCTTATTTTGCTGAAAAAGCATACCGTCGCCGTAGGTGCCATAGAGCTTTGCATCCGTTCCCTCTGCATAAGCCAAACTCATGCCTCCGACCGCAAACAAAAATGCAAGAAAAAGTGAAAGTGCTTTTTTCATTTTTATCACCTCAAGTTATCAAAACTTTCACGCATTTCGTCAACCGTACCGGTTGCGATATAGTAATTATATTCGCTCGGAACGAAGCTTCGGAAAGTGTTATGCTTAACAGCTGCAATATATGATGTTTGCGGTGCTACGGACGGGTCTTTATCTGTGGTGGTTTCTCTTGCCAGGACACCGGCAAGGAAATTTCCGTGGTGAGGTGTATAAATACCGATTCCGAAGCTGTCGTCAAATTCGCCGATAAATGCCGACCAGTTTTCCGTTGCCTGGAAATTGGGGTAGCCTGCATCGGGCCAGAAAATGAGTTCGTTCTGATATGAGTAATTTTTATCTCCCGTCCAAGGTGCATCGCCGCCATAATAAACGAATCTGTTGAAGGGCTCTATGCAGTAAAAGGCGGGAAGCTCCTGAGTTGTGTAATATTCAGGATAACCCGAAAAATCAACGAATCTGCAGGCTATCTCAACGGCACCGTCGCAAATGCTGTAGGTTGCCTCCATATACGAAGGGCTCATATCCGTCGCAGGCTTTGCCCAGTCAAGGGGTCTGCACTTAATATAGATATAGTCATCGCCCACAACAAGGTCAACTATTTTGCTGCTCTCGTTATACTGATTGCCGCCCTGCACGGGGTTATAATTCCACTTGTGTTCGCCGTACATAGCACTCTGATAAGCATCGCAATCAAAGGTGCCGTAGTAGGACTGCTGAACAAGTCTGCCCGTATCGTGACGATTGATGAGATTAACGTTATTGTTGACGGATTTTACACCGTATCTCTCCGAAGCATCCGAATCAACCTTGGTTAAGCCGTCAACCATAACCGCCTGCACGTCGGAATCCAGGTCTTCAAGGTAATCCAGTGCGCCGCCCCAGAGAAGATTAACACCGATTTTATATTCGCTGTTCTGAAGATAAACGTTTTTATCGGGCACTTCACGGTTGAACACGTCAACACCGACAAGCTCAAACACCGCCGTATCCTTATCAAGAGGCTCGAGCATTATTTTGCAAAGAGTGTTTGATTTGGTCTTGTTAAGCACACCGTCAATAAAGCTGTAAAAAGGCTTTGTGCCGTCCGAAGGCTCAAGGAAGAATTCCTCGGAATACTGTTCACCTTTGAGCATATATGTAATTATGCCTTTCATATATGCGTCGGATTTATAGCTGATGCCGTAATAATTGAACCATCCGCAGTCGGCATCGCCGAAATCAAGCTCGGCTTTTTCTGATATGATACCGTTTTCAATTCCGCTTACGGATGCAGCCGCAATTGCCTCAATTGTAAAATCCGTATCTGCTTTTGACGGCAGAAAACTGAAAAGATATGAGGGAAAAAGGAAAATAAGCAAAAAAATAATGGAAAGAATTTTTTTCAAAGCAATCACCCTTTTATGATAATTTTTTATAAGCTCGTAATTCGAGAAACTGCGGTTATTTTTTGACCGATTTCATAACAATACCTTACGATTGAATTACATATTAATATAACGCAAAGCAATTTGATTTGCCCGCACTGTTTTATCATCCCATCAGTATTAATGCATGAACAATCGCCTGTATTCTGTTATAGTATTTCTTCGGTGTCGGGTGTCAATTAATCCAGATATATAACCTGCGAGCCCTGCCAGGAAAGATAGTTTTTCTCTGCACCGATTTCTTCAATCCACGCACGAACTTCAGGTGTCAGGAGCACAAGAGATTCATGTGAGTTGTTCCACACCCATGAAGGCGTAGGCCACAGGCAGATTTCGGGGTCGACAGCTTCATAGAATTCTTTTGATACACCGGCCTGACCGTGGTGTGACATTTTGCATATATCGCAATCCAGAAGCTCCTTATATTCGGGGTTCGTAAGCACCTTGTTACCTGAGCTTACAGCGGCATCACCCGTAAACAATACACTTTTTCCGCCCAAATCCATACGGAATATCAAAGAGGAATCATTAACATTTGTGAAAGCAGGGTCAAAGGTGAAAAGTGTAGTTATTTTTGCAGCGCCGATATTGAAAACATCGCCATCATTGATAATCTGAACTTTTTCGGGGAAAGCCTTACTTATTCTGTCAAACTCGCCCACCATTTCCGCGCCTTCCGTTGAGTTAATGGAAGCATAAAAGTCATATGGAGCATATTTAAGAATAACCTTGTCAAATTTCACCTGATTTGTGCGGTTTTCAGCCACTTCGTTAAAAACCTGAACATGGTCAGTGTGGGGATGAGTCAGAAACCAAACGTCAATTTTCGGCACAATCTGCCCCGTGACAGCCCTGAGGTACTGAATGAAGTAATCGGTTTCAAATTTATAACCACCGTCAATTGCAATAACCTTGCCGTCCTCGGTTGTGATAATAAAGCTGTCGCCTATAGCATCTTCAACCGATTTGAGCATATGTATTGCGTTTTTGTTCATAGTGTTGGGGACTCCCTCTTTTTTAACCACGAAGTAGTACTTCACACTTCCAAAAAATGCCCTGATTTTTGCAAACAGTTTATCGAAGAAAGCGATGAATACATTGTCGCCGTTTTCTTCCTCTGCAGCAGATACAGCTGTCTGCTCAAGCTCAGCCTGAACAGCAAATGCCGGTGCAGCACACGCAAACATCATAACCATTACAAGAATAATTGAAATAAATCTTTTCATATTAGCCTCCATTATATATTTGTTGGGTTAATTATATAGTAAAAATGTTGCCGGATATCGACAAAATTTTACTGCAGCAAAAACAGAAAAAGTTAATATCGTGTTTTCCATTGCATAAGCCAACACTCGGCATTTCAGAAGCGAGCTTGATGGAATCGGCAAGTGAAGCATCACCGCTGATATCGTTTGTAAGCTGTGTTTCTTATTTCTCAGGCTTTTCGGACTCAGTGTAATTGCCGTAGCTGACGATTAGCACAAGCATTTGAAGGGAAGAAAGAATAACTGCAAAGATTTTTGAGTAAATTCTGCCATATCATTTCCCCTTTTCAACTTATTTCAGTATATTTTCACCAATCAGGCACCTTAATTTTATCATTAAGGCACATAGAAGTAAATGACACGTTTTAGTTAAAAAAGTGTCCTTATTTGCCGAGCTGAATTATACCGCAATCATAACAAAATTTACTGTGAAATCTAATTTTTCAAAAATATAAAGCCGAGAATACTCAACGATTCACGGCTTTATCGGTTATAATGTTTACTTTACACAATATTATTCACCGAAACACACAGTTTTTATGATACTGTCGGTTTATCGGCTTTTAAATATCAAATTTATCTATATCATATTTTGTACACGGATAGTTTGCAACACCATTTTCATCGGGGAAGGGTGAAAGGTTATCATTTTCATAAACCTTTCTTTCTTCTTCATTTGAGAAATCGGGAATTTTATATTCTGCACCGTTATGAAGACTGCTTCTCCAGCCGAGAATTGCAACCGCTGACATTGCGCATGAACGGTATGCATTGAAATAGGGCTGTCTGCCTTCAAGAATGCAGCTTAAGAATTCGTGAGCAACATAGTAGTCACCGCCCGAATGACCGCACTGTCTTGCCTTATCCTTATCAAAGGGGTAGCCGACTGTTGAAACTTTTTCGGGTTCAACTCCTTCGGGTACTTCCCAATCGTTATAGACAATTCTGATTTTTCCGCCGTCACCTCTTACTGTTTCTGCGCTTCCCTTTGCACAAGCAAATCTGTACCAGTTGCCGTGACCGCCGAATTTTGCCCAGCCTGTGATTCTTGCAACAGCTCCTCTGCTCATTGTGCAGAGCATAATGGATGCAACGTCTTTGATAGGCTCGCCCTCACGCTCTTGACGCATTCCGTCTGTATAAATGCTTCTTGCATTAACCGAAACAGGAACATCGTTGGTAACTCTCATAAGAGGCGCAAATGAGTGGCTGAGATAAAATCCGGAAGGCATCTGTGCGCGCCAATGAGTTGTTGTGGGTGTGTAGTGAACATATTCCTCGTGGCTCATAGGATGAACGTATTCACCTTCGCAGTAGAGAGCTTCGCCGAGAGTGCCGCTCTGATAGATTTCGGTAAGCTTGCTGATAACGGCAAAGTATGCATAGTTTTCTGCGAGCATATAAATTGCACCGCTCTTTTCAGATGCACGGCAGATAGCAACGCAATCAGCCATAGTAACTGCAGGCATTGTTTCGCTTAAAACATGAATGCCTTTTTCGAGAGCGATAACCGCATATTTTGCGTGTTGATGGAAGAAGTTTGTGAGTACGACCGCATCAAGTCCGCTGTCGATAAATTCATCAAAATCCTTAAAGAATTTTGTCTCTTCACAGCAGTATTTTTTGATTCCTTCGTATGTGCTTTCGTCATAGTCGCAAACTGCGCTTATGTATGCTTTTTCAGTGAGGGTGAGACCTTGAGCGATGCCGCAACCTCTTCTTGCCCCGAAAACACCTATCTTTAATTTTTTATCCATGATATTATCCTCCTTGGAAATAATCTTATTACTTTATATCAAAATATATGTTTTATCTGCTTTTGTTTCAAATGAAACCGCATTGCCGTCTTTTGTGAACGGGACTTCGGTTTTATCAGCTTCGGTTACAATCGATTTTATTTCGGCACATTCGACCTTGCAGGGTCTACCGTTGAGGCTTTTGACCTTCAAAGACGTGACTTTTTCGTTTTCGAGCTTTGCGGAAACAAGGAAGGCACCGTCGGCACGTAGATTCTCAAACGAAGCTGAGGATTTTTTATCCCAGCAAGGGAAGAGTCTGATGATACCCTCAAAGCTCTGCATGAGCATTTCATTGATTGTTGAAGGTACCATTGTCAGATGCTCGATACCGCCTCCGTGATGACGGAAAAGTCTATTGGGCAGAGCAAATTCATCGATGTTGCGGTGAATTCCGTCAATCAGAAAATGAGGGTCGACTCCGATTCTTGCGCCTGCAGGCAGATAGGAATTCGAGCCATTGTCATCGAGTGTTCTGTCATTGATGAAATATGAGTTTTTTGCAATTTTAAGAAGCTTTTTGTTCGAGGAAAAGCCTATCTGAGAAGCGGGGAAGATATGCTGAAGCCCAACGGTATTGTCGTCTCTCCATCGGATGCCGAAGGTTGAATAGCGGAAGCATTTTTTGCCTTTCATACGGAATGTCGGGAAATCTGCGAGATTCTTGTTGATATCTTCCCAGAGTGCATATTTTTCTTCATTGAGACCGAGCTCTTTTGCCATGTCATAAACACCCTTGAAAAGCATTTTGACAAGACCGAGAGAGTTGATTGCGTTAACGGTATTGATCTGACCGATATGGGTCAGCTTTCTGAATTTTTTTCCTCTGTAGTAGGGAATTTCGTGGGCGGCATCTTTGACAATAATATATCTTCCGTTTTTCTTGACGAGATAATCCTCCCAGAATTTAGCGGTGTTGAGAATGAAATCATAATAGTTTTCGAGAGCATATTCCTTGTCATAGGTTGAATACCAATGCATAAGAGGAATTACACAGGCATAGGCAGCATGGCTTTTCTGACCGAGGAACAGTATTCCGTGCTCCTTGCAGTCCTTCTGACTGTAAACATCAAGCGCCTTCGGACCGAAGCTGACAGGGAATGCATATCCGCCGCATCCGAAGAGCTTTGCCATTCTCTTTGCCTCTTCACGCATATCGTTGACGGGAGCCATGTAACCGTCAAACAGCTCGGGATGGTTAGAGGCAAATATACAGTAGTAAGGAGCTTCGTAGTTATAATTCATATGATAATCTCCCGCCCAGGGGAAGAAGTCATCAGTTACGAAATTGCCGAAAAGTCCGGGCGGAAACTCTTTGTTTCCCATGCATCCTGCAAGATGATAAAGGCTTGAATTATAGAATTTTTCAATTTCTTTATCTTCAAGTGTAACTTTGGAAGCCGAAAAGAATTTTTCCCATTTTTCCTGAGTTCTTGCTTTGTCACGTTCATAATCGCCCTGCAAAGCAAGCTCAACACCCTTAAAAATATATTCTTTCTCATCAAAGCATGTAACTGCAGAAATGCAATAGCTTACACATTTAAAGCCGTCAGTTGTTTGTGAGTCAAGCTCTCGCAAGCAGAGAATTACTGCCGATTCATACTCAACCTCATCGCAGTCAAACTTGCGGACATAACATTCAACACCCTTATCCGTAAATTCGGAGTTGTTTGAATTGCAGGTGTCGGGAATTTCGATATTCACGTTCGGGAAAGCCTCTGATTCAAGGGTTTTGATTTGAAAATAAACAAGATTTTCGGGAGCAACAAACAGCTCCATTCCGATTTTGCCGAATTTGCATTCGAGCAGACCTTTATCAAAATACTGCTTTATGTTATATTCCGATAAATCGACATTTCCGATTTTCAGGCTGCCGACTGCTTTAATTCCGCCATCGGAATGTGTACCGGAAGCGAATTTCCAGAAATCGCATTTTGAAATGTGGATATCAAGACCGTTTTCGTAATTATCAAAAACAACACCGAGATCGCCGTTACCGCACATTGCGCCTGAGGGGATTTTATAAAGCACTTTGCCGTCGACAGTATTAACGGGCTTTGAATTTATTTCGTTAAAATAAGTGTTCATTAATTATCACCAACCCGAAGCTATTATAATTGACATACAAAGATTAAGTCAAGAAAAAATATATGAATTATAAAAGAATAGTAACCGCAAAAAGCAATTCAACAAGTCCGAAAAAACGACATGACAATTCCGAAAATCGGAATTCATTGTGTCAAAGTAAAGTTGACATAAATTCACGACAAGTCTTAGTGATTTTTTAAGTTGTTTCATATAACTAAATATTATTGTTTGCAATTTATCTGATATTCTTCTTTATCACACCCGCAATTTCTTATTTGGTACCGTTTT
>JAZPYI010000072.1:0-11673 GCA_045544115.1 Acutalibacteraceae bacterium
AAGAGTTGCCTTGAGTTGATGGTTTGCTCTGGAGTTGGGGTCAAAGCACATTTCAACAAACTTTTCCATTTCGGGGCTGTACTTTGTTTTGTGTTCATACAGTCTGCCTTGCGGATTATCCGTTCTGCCGTAGATATAATCCAGAGAAACATCGTAGTAATCTGCAAGCTTAACCATATTTTCAGGCGAAGGTGTTGCCGAGCCGTTTTCATATCGGTTGATGCTCGACTGCTTCATTCCCGAAATCTGAGCAAGTTTGTTTTGGGAAAGACCCACACTTTCACGGAGCGCTTTCAGCCTTTTGCTGATGATTTCCATCGTTTCACCTCCTAATATTTTATTGTGTAATTATTGTAGCACATAAGATTATAACTGTCAACTACATTTTCGCATAAGTGTCAAAAAGGATTTATTCAAAAAAATTATCCTCCGACGGATTAACCGCCGAAGGAGTTAAAAATCTTTTTACTTCAACAACTCATCTTTAAACATTTCAATATGCATCATAACATGTCCGATGTTTCCTTCGCCGGCATATTGCGAAGCATCGAAAAAATTATGTTCTAATGTAGACCAATACAACTCGTTTTCTTCTCCGCTTACCTCTATTGTTTTATTTAGCTTGCCGACATAAACTTCAAGATAACAATTTCCGAAATGATAAGTAAAGTCCATTAAATGAGAAAGTATAATATCGTTTTTGGTTATTGCGGTTTCTTCTTCAAGTTCTCTGTAAGCGGCATCAAATCCGTTTTCATCTTTTTCGATCTTTCCGCCAACAAAATTTGATAAACCTTTGTACGGATTTCTCCGTCTTTTGCACATTAGCATTTTATCGCATTCATTATTAAACACAACTATTGCGTTATAACCTTGCATTAAAAATTCCTCCACTAAAATTCAAATCAGCGTTCCGATTTTAACAATGCATAATAACAAGCGTCGCAAATGCCCTGATTATTCCAATCGGAACTGCGTAAAGTTCCCTCATATTTCATTCCGCATTTTTGCATTACTTTGCCCGAATTCGGATTTCTCGGGTCGTGTCTTGCTTCAATGCGGTTTACATCTACTACATCAAACAAGAAATCCATAACCGCCTTCAGTGCCTCTGACATTATACCTTGATGCCACCATGCTCTGCCAAGACAATAGCTGATTTGTGTTGATGAAACCTCTTCGTTCATAAAACCTACAGCGATAGCTCCAATCGGTTCATCGCCGTTTTCTTTCAAAACAATACCCCAATGATAATATTTTTCGTCTGAATATTGTTTTACCCAATCATCCATTATCCTTTGACTTTCTTCTTGATTTGAATGAGTTTTCCACATCAAAAACTTTGTGACTTCCGGATCAGACGCCCAATTCTTAAACATTGCGGCAGCATCTTTAGTTTCATATCGTCTTAAAATCAGTCTGTCTGTTTCTAACCTTTGCGTTCCGCAATGCTTCATATCTGTCACTCCTTCAAAATCGATATTTCTGAATTTAATTATAATGCTCATCAGCAATTTTTGCAACACTTGAATTGACAGTAAATCAGATATATAATTTCAGTATATGACAACCCAAACAAATCGTATTTGTTCAAGAAAACATTTTCGTTTGCAGATATAATTGTGTTGTAGAAATCGATTTTTACAGTCAATCTGAACATAGGAGAATGTATTATGGAGAACACAGAACTTATTTTCAAAGCTGTAGAATTTGCAAAACAAAATGCATCCGACAACGAAATATCCGTTGAAGATGTTGCTGCAAACGCAGGCTTTTCCATCGATTATTTCAATCGCATATTTCTTACTCACACGGGTTTTACCGTAACGGCATATATGAATTATGTCCGTTTAAAAAATGCAACAAAATTGCTTCGTACCACAGACAAATCCGTTTTGGAAATTGCTCTTGAAATCGGTTACGATTCTCACGAAGGTTTCACAAAAGCATTTAAGAAAAAATACGGAGTTACTCCGAGCGATTACCGTTCCAAAACGAAAAATCAGATAATGTATCTCGGGGAGATAACTGATAAAACCGTTGCTGCCCGTTTCATTCACAGCAATCCTGATTTTCAACTTATTGATTCCGACATCGTTATTGATTATCTTCTTGAAAAAGATGCAAAGCGTTACGGTTACTTTTGCACAACAATAAAATATTGCGGTCTTGAAATCGCCGCACCGAACGGTAAGTTTGAAAACGGTTTTATCGGAATCGGTGACAGCGGAAACGGTAAAAGTTATCTTGAAATTATGACGGATGATTTTAAAATTTTATCGGAATGGATAAAACGATTTCCGCAAAGAAAAACATTTTATTCAACAAAAGACGAAACAGAAATTTATGAAATTCTGAAGTCTTACGGGGTTGAAGAAAAGCTGAAAGTTACACAGCAAGCGTTGTATTCGGGAGAGCCGATTGAAGCAAAACTGCCCGACGGAATTGTTATCCGTTTGCTTAATTCTTCCGATAAAAAATTAATTCTCGAATGGGCAAACGGTAAAAAAGACGGTTATATAAATCATCTGCTCAATGATAAAGATTATCTTGATGAAAACAATCTTGAATACGGCGTTTTTGAAAACGGAGAATTGATTGCTGTTGCCGGATGCGGCATTGATGAAGTTCACGGAATGCGGCTCAACAACTGCTGTGCAATCCGTTTTGCTGAGGGCAAAGAAAACGAAAATTTGTATCGCACAATATTCGCTTTTGTTACCAACGATATATTGAACAATGGTGCGTTGCCCTTTGATGATATTCAGCACGGCGAATATGCAAAAACTCACGGAAATTTCACTTCTGTTGATTACGGATATGAAATTGTAAACAGAAGATATGACATAATTTAATTTCACAAACAGTTTCAGCCTGCGGATTTTTACAATTCTGCAGGCTGATTTTTATATAAATCTTTATTGATAAACACCTTGTTTTACTGCTTGCTCACTCTTTGGCAAGCAGTGCAAACCTACGTAACATTTGCATTTATTGCTTTGCCAATTACACGAATTTTCACCGTTTCATAAATTGGCAAGCAAGGCAAATGTGGATACAACTTGCCAAAAGTTGCTTGCAAGTTGTTCCGATTTTCAACCGTTCACTAACTTAGCAAGCAGGGCAAGTGTATATACACTCTCGCAAAACCTGCCTGCAAAATCGTTTCCGTTTTCACCGTTCACTATCTTTGCAAGCAGGGCGAGTGGATACCCACTTTTGCAAAAACCTCATTTTTAAATTATGCCGATTTACAATTCGTTCATAATTTTTCTCATCGGTTTTTTACCGCTTGTTGGTGAATTTCTTCCCCAAACCCCTAATAAAAATCGGAGAGAAAATTTAAAAATCTTCTCTCCGAGCGGCGCCCGTTGGGCTTAAAAGAAAAAGGCGAGACTTAATAAAAATCTCGCCTCCAACATTGCTATTATCCTCTAGGAGGGAAGAAATCATTGCCGTATGAGTTCTTTTCTCTGATTTTTCCCTCTTTGTTGTGAATTACAACTTCAGACTTTTTGTTGATTGCTATTTTTCTAGCAATCTCAATACTTTCCTTTTGAGTTCGAGTAACTACTGTAGCTTTTGAGTTGCCTTCACCTAACACCTGCCATGTTCCATCAGGACGGCGGGTAACGTGTTGATCTGATTTCATGATAAAAACATTCCTTTCGAAAAATAAAAGGATGAATCCACCAACACCCTTGTTACAAAATTTAAAAATTATTTGCGCTTTCTAAATCTGAAAGCTTTGATACCATACTGTCGCGCATAAATTCGCTTACCATTTTTAAGCGTAATGAACGCAGAATAAACGAATTCAGCGCAATCATCATGATGATAATTCAAAACGCAGCACCTCCTATATCAAGATTTTTTCTCGACGAATTCGAGAAAACTCTTGAAAAAAGTGTGCTTGATTGCTATACTAATCATACTGTGAGGGATTAGTATGGTGGATTAGCCACACTTTTCTCAAAATGAGCTTTTTCGAGTTGGCGCTCGAAAAGCTCTTTTTTTATGTTTAACAGCATATAGCTGGCAAACAACTTATGCAAGAACAGTTGCTTTTTTAAAATCAAAAAGCATTGCATTTTCCTCTTTAAGATGATAGCCTTCTACTTTATATGTTTGTTTTGAAAGATCCCAGCCCATCATATCCTGAAGAGTATTAAGAAGATCCTTGCCATTCCAACGAACCGAAATAATTTCCGATTTTTTAGGCTTGTAAAATGATGTTGCATTTTCCTCTGCTTCGTCACAAGGAACAATTGCGATTTGTTGTTCTTCAATATTAAGTAACAGAAGAACATTGTTTGGATAATTCAGCTTCATAACCACGGAACGATTAAATGTAACACCGTTGTTGGTAATTGAAACATAAGGAACGCCTTCTTTAAAATTAAAAACTGTAAAATTATCAAGTAATGACATTATCTCGCCTCCTTCTGTTCGATGAGAATATTATACAGTATATTTAGCATCACGTCAAGTGGTTTCTTCATCTGTTTTGCGTTTTTTACGTTTTTAATTGTTCACGTTTCGTGTATTTTTGTTGCATTTTTGCAACAAAAAATCATTTTGGAGTTCAACAAACATATATTCTTGCGAAGTTGTTTCTTCACTTTTTGCGTCACAAAACGTTTCGTTTGCGTTACGAAGCGCTCGTTAAATGCAAATAATATCCGATGAAATCGGCGGAACTGTGTTCCGAATATTTTGAAAAAATCGCAATGACACCGCAACGGTGTATAATTGCGCACTTTTTCAAAATGGTTATGTAAAAAACTTTTATGCTTATTTCGTTTGCAACGCCGCTGGTAAACACTTTTGAATTTAAAAACAACACTTTTGCACCGCATCCCAAAACAGTTGACAAATTATTCTTATATTGTTACAATAAATAAAAATTATGAAAGGCAGGTGGACAAGATGACAATGATGATTAACTCAATGAATCGGAGAGCCGTTTTGTCCGTTTGCGATTGATGTAATATATCTTTCAGAACTTATTGGCATCTCCGTATATTTTCGGAGGTGCCTTAATTT
Source organism: Acutalibacteraceae bacterium (assembly GCA_045544115.1). Classification (GTDB taxonomy): domain Bacteria; phylum Bacillota; class Clostridia; order Oscillospirales; family Acutalibacteraceae; genus CAG-177. Next base: position 5,047 of record JAZPYI010000072.1, read on the forward strand.
TTTTGTCGGAGGTATGCAATATGAAACTTTTAGTTATCCGCCATGGAGAATCAGAGGCAGATTTGCTTGATGTACACGAAGGCAGAGCAGATTTTGCTTTAACCGAGCGAGGACACAGACAAGCCGAGGCTATGTCAGATTATGTGTCTAAAAACTATAATGTCTCAAAAATATATGCAAGCACTTTAACAAGAGCTAAACAAACAGCAGGACATTTATCAAACAAAACAGGCGTACCTATTGTTTTTGATGAAAACTTAATGGAATTTAACAATGGTCTTCTTGCAGGATTGCCAAGGGCTGTTGTAAGAGAAAAATATCCCGAAGTTCCCAATTTGCCGATTGATAAAGCTGTTTACGGTCAGGAATCACAGGTTGAATTCAGGCAGAGAGCTGAAAATGCACTTGCAAGAGTTATTAGTGAATCTCAGGCAGATGAAATTATCGCTATTGTTTCTCACGGCGGAATGATAAATCAGCTTTATCGAGCACTGTTTGAAATGCCTATTGATTGCAAGTTTTTCTTTAATACCGCTGACACAGGCATTCATATTTGGAACTTGACTGACACAGAAAGACGAGTTGTAAAAGCTAATTATGACGAACACACCAAAGGAATTTAAGGAAAATTATGTTTACGCTTACTGAATACTTAAATAATCCTTGCGGAACATTATCGATTCCGTATTGGAAGGCTAAAAATATAACAATACCGCCTGAAATGAAGATTCTGCACGATAAGGATTTTAGAGAGAATATATTATCGGATTATACAGATGAAAAATATTTTCGTCTGTATCACGATCTCAAAGAAATACCAAGAGTTATAACTAATGATTTTGAGATTACAACAGCAACACGGAAAAATATTAAAGCAATCGTGCAAATAATAAACGATTCATATACGGATATTTCGGTAAACAAAGAACTTATCAAAGGCTATACCAAAACACCAGTTTACAACGAAAACTTATGGATAATGGTTAAAGAAAACGCAACGGGTAAATTTGTTGGTTGCGGTTTGGCTGATTATGATGCAGAAGCAAAAGAACTTATACTTGAATGGATACAGGTGTTACCTGAATATCGTGGCAAGAAAATCGGACAGTTGATAGTAACTGAACTGCTTTTCAAAATGAAAGGTGTTGCAGATTTTGCAAGCGTTTCGGGCAAGGTTGATAACATAACAAAACCCGAAGTGCTATACAGAAAATGCGGATTTGTTGGTAATGATGTATGGCACATTCTGCATAAGAAATGAGGCTTGATGATGAAATATAAAGCAATGTTTTTTGACCGTGACGGTACACTAACATATTTTACGGCAGAAAAAGAAGTGTGGCGTGACAATCAAATCAGCAGTTGGAGCGGCAAACCGTTTGAACTTGATTACGACAAAATGATGTCGCTATTTCATATTGCAAGTGAAGGCAGAAAGCCTTGGTATAAAACGCTTGATGACGAGCGTGAATTCTTCAGAAGATACTATTAGCACCTACTTATCGGCGAGGGTGTAACAGAAAATGTTGAAGAAAAAGCGGATTGTCTTTTGAATGAGCTTTGGTGCAACGGTGACAGAGCTTTGTTTCCCGAAACGGTAGAGGTGCTTAAATATTTTAAAAGCCATGGCTACAAAATGGGCGTTATCAGCGATACTTCTCCCTCGCTTGAATTCACATTGCAACAGTTAGGTATCGCAAAATATTTTAGCTCATTTACGGCAAGTTCGTTGGTCGGTGCAGGCAAACCAAGTCCGATTATTTTCAATGCCGCACTTGATGCTCAAGGTGTAATGTCTGCCGAAAGCATCTATGTTGATGATTACAAACCCGAAGCCGACGGTGCAAGAGAACAAGGATTTACAGCCTTTTATCTTGACCGAAGCGGTAAAGATAACGACGAATGGACAATACATAATTTAAAACAGTTGATAGATTTTGTTGAGGGATAACAAATGCAAAACAATAGTTTGAATTGGACTTTTGATACGGTTGCAGATACCTACGAAAAGCTGCGACCCGGATATGTTGATGAGTTATATCGGACTATCTTTGACTACGCACCAATCAATAATACAAGCCGTGTTGTTGAAATCGGCATTGGTGGAGGACAGGCAACTTTACCTTTTCTTAAAACAGGTTGTAACCTTACCGCTGTTGATTACGGTGAAAACTTCTGCGAAATTTGCCGTGAGAAATTTAAAAGTTATCCGAATTTTTCGGCGGTTTCGGGAAAGTTTGAAGATGTTGAGTTGAACGGTGAGTACGATTTGATTTATTCCGCTTCGGCATTTCATTGGATACCTGAAGAAATCGGATACAAAAAGGTTTATGATATGTTGAAAGACGGCGGTGTTTTTGCCCGATTTGCAAACCATCCGTATCGTGACAAGGGTAAACCTGCTTTGTCGGAAAAAATGGACCAAATCTATGCGGAATACTATTACAAATACCACAACAAAGAACCTGAAACTCCTATTGAATACAACGAACAACAAGCATATGACAGAGCGCTGATTGCTGAGAAATACGGCTTTACGGATATTCAGTATAATCTCTTTTACCGCACACGGATATTCTCCGCAAAAGAATACATAACGCTTCTCGGTACATATTCAGACCATATCGCTATTGAAGAAAAAATCCGAACAGAGTTCTTTTCAAAGATAGAAGATGCAATTAACCGACACGGAGGAGAAATTACAATTTACGATACAATAGATTTGCAATTGGCAAGGAAAGTTTAAAGGATGAGATACTATGAAATTAGTTATAATTTTCGGCAATTTGGCTGTAGGTAAGATGACAGTCGGACAAGAACTCACGAAAATCACAGACCTCAAGTTGTTTCATAACCATATGACTATTGAGCCAGTAATAGAAATTTTCGGGTATTATGAGGGCAAAACAGTACATAGATTGCGTCAGGTTTTCTTTGAAGAATTTTCAAAAAGCGACAATTACGGAATGATATTCACCTATGTATGGGCATTTGACCATCAAGGCGATTGGGACTACATAAAATATGTTTCCGATTTGTTCAAAGAGCAACGCGCAGAAGTTTATTATGTTGAGCTTGTTGCTTCACAGGAGATAAGGCTTGAAAGGAACTCAACAGAAAACCGTCTTAACAATAAACCGTCAAAACGAAATCTTGATTTTGCAAGAAAAGATTTGCTTGACACCGATAAAAAACACCGTACAGAAAGCTATGACGGTGAAATAACATTCCCGAATTATATTAAGATTGACAACTCAAATCTTGCACCCGAAGTTGTTGCTGAAATGATAAAGGAAAGATTTAAATTATAAGGTGATATTATGATTGATTACACCAAAATAAACTCTCAAACTTGGGATTCGTGGGCAAAAGACGGCTGCGAATACACCTTGCCCATAAGCCACGAAGAATACGAGAAAATTACCGCTGATAATTTTTCGGTTATTCTTACTCCTTGCATCGCCGTTCCTCACGAATGGTTTGGTGATTTGAAAGGTAAAAAGGTGTTGGGACTTGCAAGCGGCGGCGGTCAGCAGATGCCCGTGCTTTCAAAACTCGGTGCGGAATGTACCGTGTTTGATTATTCCGGCACACAGCTTGAAGCAGAGAAAATGGTGTCCGAAAGAGAAGGATACAGTATCACAATCAACAAAGGTGATATGTCAAAAATGCTTCCCTTTGAAGATGAAAGTTTTGATTTGATTTTTCATCCCGTTTCAAACAACTATATTGAAGATGTTTATCACGTTTGGAACGAGTGTTACCGTGTGCTTAAAAAGGGCGGCAGACTGCTTTCGGGTCTTGATAACGGCATTGACTATTTGTTTGAAGAAAACGATCCGTTGAAAGTTGTTAATCCCTTACCGTTCAATCCTCTTAAAATGCCAAAAGAACGGCTTGACACAATGATTGCAAACGGTGACGGCGTACAATTCAGCCACACACTGGATGAGCAAATCGGCGGTCAGCTCAAAGCAGGATTTATGCTCAAAGCATTGTACGAAGACCGAGACGGAGAAGGCGGAAACATTATCGGCAAATATTATCCGCAGTATATTGCGACATTTGCGGTAAAATAATTTCGGAGATTTAATAATGAAAGAATTTATAAAAGGAATGGACTTGTGCGAAGGCTTTTTCAATGAATTTGCAAAACCGATTCTTGAAGAACACTTCCCAAAGTTAAAATACTCAGCCGGGTTAATTGGCTACGGCTCTGATGTATTGGGTTATGACGATGCAGTTTCCACCGACCATATGTGGGGACCTCGTTTTTATTTGTTTTTAAGTGAGACTGACATTTCAAAGAAAAACGATATTATAAATGCACTGTCTGATAATCTACCCTATACATACAAAGGTTATAGTGTTAATTTCACCGAACCTGACCCAAATGATTGCGGTGTTCAGCATCCTGAATTTATAACCGAAGGTAAGGTTAATCCATTGGTGTTTATTCACACTTTTGATGAGTACCTGAACGAGCAACTTGGTACGGCAGATTTGGATAACATCACACCTATTCAATGGCTTGTTTTTTCTGAACACAGACTTTTATCGTTAGTATCAGGTAAGTTCTTTGTCGACAGTCTTAACTGCACAGAAAAAATTGAAAAGATTAAATATTATCCTAACGAAGTTAAACTGTATATGATTGCTTCTAATTGGGAGATAATTGCGTCGGAACAGGCTTTTGTAAAGCGTTGTGGTGAATGTGGTGACGAAGTAGGCTCACAACTCGTATGTGCAAGAATTGCAGAACGCTTAATGAGATTATGTTTCTTGTATAAAGACACCTATGCACCTTACAGTAAGTGGTTCGGAACGGCGTTCAACCATCTTGATATTGATGAAAGTATAAAACAAACTATTCAGGCGGCACTTTCAGCAAACACTTTATCCGAACGTGAAGATAACATTGTTAAAGCTCAGGCTTTGGTTGCTGATATACACAATGCAAGCGGTTTGACAGATGTTATTGACTACGAAATTGAAAGTTATTTTGGAAGAGATATTAAAGTCATTTTTGCAGATAAGTTTGCCGAAACAACAGCTGAGAAAATAAAAGGTACAACTTTAGAAACCGTACCTCTTATAGGTACATTAAGTCAGTTCGGCGGTCTTTCATCATTTGCAGATGAGAAAGAGTTTTATCCGCAAATTATGAGATTATACGGAGAATAAAAGAGTGATAGACAGAAGTATTCCATATTACAATCTAATATTAAAATGCAATAGAATCTGCGCAACACCTGTTTCGTTACCCGAAGGTTATAGCTTTAAGATGTATGATGTGGGTGATGAAAAATACTGGGCAAAACTTGAATATGAAATCGGTGATTTTCCATCCGTGAAGAAGCCGAAATATATTTCAGAACAAATTATTGCAATCAAATCGATGAACTGAAAAAACGTTGTGTTTTTGTTGTTGATGCTTACGGTAATGTTGTAGGCTCGTGTATCGCATGGCACGATTTAAAAGACAATGATACAGTCGCTTCCATGCATTGGCTCGTGGTTTCCCCGCAACATCAAGGCAAACATATAGGTTTGGCTCTTTGCCAAAAGGTAATGGATATATTCAATGAACATGGTGAAGTTCCTGTATATATACACACACAACCTTGGAGTTATAAGGCTATTCTGCTCTATATCAAACTCGGCTTTAAAATTCAGAAAACTGATACTTTCTCACATTATGAGAATCAGTATGAACAAGCTATAAAAACATTAGATAATCTGCTTTCTGAAAGTCAATTTAAAAAATTATTTTAAGTTCGGAGTAAAACATTCGGAGATACAAAAATGCACATTGTAAGAAAATTAAAAATAACAGAATTACCACTGCTGCCACAACTTTTTAATTATAAAAATGTTGATGAAATGATTGCCGAAAACACAAGAGATATCGAAAACGGTATTATTGATATTTTTGCTTTGTTCGATAGTGATAAAATTATTGGTGAATTGAGAGTAAAATACATTAGTGATGACAATCGCTTTGCTGAAAAAGGCAAACGAGCGTATCTTTATGCTTTTCGCATTCATCAGAAGCATCAAGGCAAAGGTTTAGGCAATTTTTTGATTGAAAAAGTGTTGGCTACCCTTAAAGAAAACGGTTATAACGAATTTACCGTCGGTGTTGAAGATAGCAATGCAAGAGCTCGTTATATGTACAAAAAACACGGCTTTACAGAACCTATTGCAAGAATAAAAGAAAGTTATCAGGGCGACAGCTATGAATATGATTTGTTGCTAAAAAGATAATTCAATATTTAACAAAACGCATCGTAGTATACAGCTACGGTGCGTTTTGTTAATATAGAAGTTGTTTGAGTTGAAAACTATACATTTTTGTCGAAAATCAGTGCGTTTTTGCAAAGTGGATTGAAAATAAGCCTATTTCGAAAGTATCATATATATTGAATGAGGTGGAAAGCAATAAGAAAGATTTTAATAAAAACAATTTGAAAATGTGATATATTGCATTTATGTCTGGTGGTCACATAAGGAGGATTTAATAATTGAATTTACCAACACCACGTATTGATATTAACCAAAAATATGTATCAGAACTTTTTAATAAATTTTCTGATTATGGATTAGTATTTTATCCTGTTAAAGCAA
>JAZPYI010000073.1:0-6501 GCA_045544115.1 Acutalibacteraceae bacterium
CGACTTGGGCAGAGTAAAATATGATGTTGTTACTGACGACGAAACCATTGATGCATTCTTTGAGCTTTCCAGAATGGAGGGTATCATCCCGGCTATTGAAAGTTCCCATGCCGTTGCTTACGGTATGAAGCTTGCAAAGACGATGGGCAAGGGTTCCGTGCTTATCAACCTCTCGGGCAGAGGCGATAAGGATATGGACTATATCATTGAAAAATACGGTATTAGATAGTGTAAAAACAAATAACTCCAAAAGCCAAGATACTGCTTCTATCGGTATCTTGGCTTTTTAATATGCGTTTTAATCGCCTGTATATAGATAATATATCTCTTATTACAGGATTGTATATCTCGTTTAATGAGAGATGCTATTTCTGTATAATATTATAAATAGACAAAATACAACAGGCGGTGAGCTTACACGGTGTTTTCACGCTTCCAAAGCCAACCTCAAAACCCACTTTGTTAACAGCCCTCAACTGGATGTCAAGTGCAAGGGAACGCTTGAGAAAGTCAGGAAAGAAAGCACTATCCATTGAAGAAAAAATGGAAGAAATCAGACTTGCTAACCGAGCAAAGTGGTTGCTTATTGATGAACTGAAAATGAGCGAACCCGATACTCACCGTTATATTGAAAAACAAGCAATGGATCGCTGCGTATCAAAGCGTGAGGTTGCGGAGGAAATCATAAAAACATACGAATAATCCCCGGAACATTATAATATGCACAGGTCCGTAAAAAACAGACAACGCAAAACATCCTCCTATGGCAGAATTAAGATATCTACCATAGGAGAAATTTTTATACTCAGAAGTTACAGATGCTTTAAGAGATATAAATGGGTCAATGGAGATAGCAAGTTGAAAATTCATATAAAACCGAAACTTATTCCTGGTCCTTATTTGGTCCTTATTTCTGTGAAAAGATGTGCAAACATGCGCAAAGATAAGGATATATTGAAACCTTGAAATCGTTGAAAAACAAGGCCATGTGACGTGATGCGCAACGATACGCGAGGTGTTCTCAAGCTTTCAAGTCTCGCCACTCGGACCATCTTAAAGAAGGCTGAAATCGTTGATATACAACGGTTTCAGCTTTTTTTATTTTCGTTATTTTTACCCCTTGGACATTATTTGGACATTATTCTCGAAAAAACAGGCTTTTTCGCCTTGTTTCAAGCGGTTTTGCGAACAAAAAAGGACATTACTCAGAGAAGTTTTCATTGCCGGGTAATGCCCTTGTTTAATTTTAAATATTTGTGTAATTAAAAATGATTGTGCCTGACAAATTGAAATTTGTTGATTACACCGGTGTTCCTACTTCAATTAAGTTACCATCCAAATCGTAGAATCTGACCACCTTTTGTCCCCAGCTGTGTGTCATCAGGTGATTGACATATTCTATTTCAGGGTAAAGTGTTTCAAGATGCTCTACAAATTGTTCTATGTTGGTCTCTTCAAAATACAACTCAGATTGATTACTGTTTGGAATTACACATCTTTTTGTGAATTGTTCCCAGTATCCCAATTCCTGTAAATATATATTATTCGTTAATTCCATATTCCCATCGTTGTCTTGAATAAGTTGAAATCCAAACATATCACTATAGAACTTTAACGCACGGTTACAATCTTTAACAACAATAAGTGTTCCTTTGTATTTCATATACGTTCTCCTCGTCAAATTCTTGTTTGTCTAACTTTTTAATATATTGGAGTTTGTTGTTCTGTACAAAGCAGGAATCTTACTTAACAAACGCTCAAAGAACTGATGACATTGCGGACAGAAGTCTTGAAAAAAAGATAAGACACGATGCCAAAATGCGGTAAGTGAGGCGCATATATCTTTTATGAAGCGCTCAAATTCAGTAAGGCGGTTGCTCTCGTCATAACCGTTTTTATCTTTATAGACACGGACATAATCAATTAGCCATTCTATGGGATAGTTATTTTCAGGCTCATCCCAACCGCTGAAATCTGAATTTATATACATTGAAAGAATCATGCACATTCTGTATTGCGGTGATTCCCTCGTCTGCGCCACTTCTTTTCCGTCAACATAAAATGTTATTCCTTCGGGTCTCCAGTCCATAGCATAGGTGTGGAATTCATTAACATAGTCACTTGGGTCGCCATCCAATTCTACCTTGCTTGCCCATTCGTTAAGATTGGGATCATCCCAAGCATGAACTTTGGGTTCAAACACTCCCGGAGATTTAAAAAAGGTTTCCAAGACATCTATTTCGCCATTCTGAACAGAACCGGTTCCGTCGGGAGCAGCATCATCTTGAGCACCGATAAGCCACCATGATGCGTATCCGCCGCCACCTGTGTCAGGCATTTTCATTCTTATCTCAAAGTAGCCGTACTGTGTAGCATATCCTTCATAAGGCTCAACTTCCCTCTGCAGAGCTCCGCCCGGATGCAGATGATTCTTTTCCCAAGTCTGAATACCGTTTGCTATCCATAGAAGGTTGTCGGGGTCTGCCGAGCCGGGCTGTCCGCCGAAATAATCGGGAGAATCTTTTGTGATATACAGATTCAGACAACCGTTCTCGACTTTATATCTTGCAGAGGCCCCTGCTGCGTTGGCAGTACAGTGAGGCAGATATTGCGGCAGCCAATACTCTGTGTTTAAATTGCCGTCATTAAATTCGGTGCTGAAATCAAGCACATAGCCTTCTTTTTCGGGAACACATTCTTCGGCATATGCGACTGACGGCAAGCTGAGCAACATAGTTAAAACAAGCAAAAAAACCATACTTTTTCTGAACATGATCTTTTATCCTTTCATACAAATTCTTATTTGGTTTGTCGATTTGATTATATCACTCGTGTCAATAAAAAAGCAACAGTTTTCAGGCTGTTGCTTTCATTGACTGTCAATCAGATTTAATTAAACTATTTTAAGTTTCGGTTGAATCCCGTTTTTATGTGTGGTACAATAACAAAAAATCAAAAAGAGGGATATTATGAACATCAAAATTAAAAAGATTGTTTGCATCGTGATGACTTTATGTTTATGTTCTGTCTTTTCAGGAGCATTCGGTCTGACTTCATTTGCAGCAAATGAAAATGACAGCGATACAGTTCTCTATGTTTCTCCCGATGCTTCAGATAAAGGCGAAGGAACATTGCAGTCACCAATAAGTCTTTTAGGTGCAAAAGAGATGCTTAAAGACTTAAAAAACGAAAAGTCATCCGCAACGGTATATCTTCTCGGCGGAACATATTATTTTGATGATGCTTTATATTTCAATTCCGAAGATATGGGAAATGTTACTTATAAAGCTTATGATGAAAATCAGGTCATTTTCTCCGGTGCTTATGAGATAAGCGGTTTTAAAGAGAGTGAAGCCAACGGAGTCAAGGTTTTCACAAAGCAGCTTGATACTTCTGCAGATAACTGGTATTTTAAATCACTTTTCAGCGACAACGGTGAAGTCAGAACAACCCGTTTTCCTGAAGAAGGCTATTTAACAGTTAAAGCCACCGCACCTGAAGATGACCTCTGGAATGAAGAAAACAGACCTTGGGAATTCACTTACGGTCAGTGTTCTTTTTATGCAAATACCGATGATATCCCGGATGAGTTTCACAATTCAGAGGATGTCAATATTCGCATTCTCCATTATTGGCACGATGAGTTGATGAATATTAAATCCTACAATGCCGAAACGGGAAAAATCGGCTTATCAAGACCCTCTACAATGGAAATAAGAGATATTGACCGATATTATTTTGAAAATGTTTTTGAAGCCCTCAATGAGCCGGGCGAATGGTATCTCGATAAGGTTTCGGGCATTCTTTATTATGTGCCGAAAGATGGTGAAAAAGCTGATACACTCACTCTTTACGGTTCAAATGTTGACAGACTCATTGACATAAACGGTGTTGACGGAATTTCCTTTGAGGGTGTTCATTTCACCCGTACCGATTGGGCAGAGCCCAAAGCTGACGGCTTTTATGCAGGAACATGGTGGGAAGAAAATGATATGGATTTTCCTCAGGCGGCAATATTCGTTGACGGAGTTGTTGCTGTTAAATACGCAGAAAATGTTCACCTCAAAAACTGCGAATTCACCTGGCTCGGCGGCACTGCCGTAAAATTCGGATTCGGTGTAAAAAATTCATCCGTTGAAAACTGTTATTTTGAAAATATCGCCGCAACCGCTGTTTATGCAGGCGGTGAAAACTGCTTGCCCGAGCACGAAAACTATACACAGAACATTACAATCAAGAACAATGAAATATATAAATACGGCAGAAAATTCTTCAGCGGAATCGGTATTCATATAACCTTCTGCGACACTGCTGAAGTGGTAAATAATGAAATTCACGACGGTTACTATACAGGTATTTCTGTCGGCTGGCTCTGGGGCTATAATTACCACGCAACCAAGAACATAAATATCAGCCGAAATCTTATTTATAATATCGGTCAGGGATGGCTTTCCGATATGGGCGGTATATATATGCTCGGCAAACAACCCGGAACTGTTTTAAGTGAAAACGTTATTCATAACGTTGCCGCCGATCCCGGTGAAGGCGGTTACGGCGGTTGGGGTATTTATCTTGACGAAGGCTCATCCTTTATGACGGTTGAGAAAAACCTTGTTTATGCCTGCGGCAGCCAGAGCTTCAATGTTCACTACGGTGAAGGCAACATTATCAGGAATAATATTGCCGCCCTCAGCAAAGAAGGTCTGATGAGCCCCGGTATAGATAAAGGCGAAACCCACGCAACGGCGATGTATTATAACAATATTTTCCTTACATATAACAAAGCACCGATTTATATAGAAATGCTGAATCCCTCACATTTCTATGATAACGGCAACCTTATGTGGAGCCTTACGGAGGGCGATGAACTTTATTTCAACACAAGCGAATATGTTTACACCCTCGAGATGGCTCAGAACAAAGGATTTATTCATTTTCCGACTGTTGGCGACCCGATGTTCAAGGATGCCCTTAATTTTGATTTCACTTTAGCAGAAGACAGTCCTGCATTTGCCCTGAATTTTGAAGCATGGGATTATTCTTTGGCAGGTACAATTAAAGACACGGTAATAGGTCTTGACAAAGCAGGCGGTCAGACAGCCTATAATGCAGAATCTGAGTTACAGCCGGATATGGAATTTGAACACAACTTATTCGGAGGATATATTCCTTATATTATATTTGTCCTTCCCATGCTTCTGGCATTGGCTTGGCTTATTATCGGTGTAATCAAGGGCAAAAAGACCGTAACACTGCCGATATTTACCGCTGTTATTTCAGTGCCTTTGTTTATTGCGGTTTATAATTTCTATCTTGAATGGATAGAAATTCTCTATTTCTTATCTGTATTTGTACTGGCGGCACTTGCTTCTGTTCTTCCCACGTGTGTTGCGATTGAAAAAGGCAAAACGAAGAAAGGCATTATTTTGGCATTTGTTGTCAACTTCATTCTTTCGGCAGGTGTTTTCCTTGGTCTTGCAGGTATTCTTAATATGCTTTTGCGTTCGGGAAGCCCTGAAGTAATTTCACTTACCTGTGGAGCGACGTTTATCTATATGCTTGTTGAAACAATCCGTCTTTTAAAGGCATACAAAACAAAATAATTTTATAAAAGAGAAAGGAACTGATTTTTGGTCAGTTCCTTTTTTGATTTATTCAGTTCTGCAAATCGGAATTTGTCAGTTTACCCTACCTATCATATCAAGAGGGATTTCTTTAAAATCAGGAGCATCTTTTCTGATTTCATCAATGTCTTTGATATTATAATCTCCTTTATCGATATCGACAAAGATTTCATCGCATTTGCCTGCATTATATATTGCATTTTCGCTTATATCACTGAACTTCCAAACGGAGCTGTAAACTTCGCCGTAGCCCATATTTTTATTAATAATAATATTATTTTTGAAAGTGCTTGCAGGGTTGGGAATATAATCGGGCGAATCTGATTTTGAAATATCGTCTGTGCAGTTCTTGTATTCGGGGAATGCATTTTGCCAGGTTTCACTCTGCCAGGGCGAATTATACAGTGCTTCCCACATATCGCCGCTGCCGACATGAGCGTGAGTAAACCATCCGTTTTCAAGAGCACCCTCTCTTGCTCTGTCATCGAATCTCAGGGCATTATTGCCCGGATTCACTATGACATTATTGATTATGACATTGTCTCTGCCGCCGCCGACGTGAATTGAATTGCTGGGGATATTGATAAGAAGATTACCGTAAATCTGATGACCTGAAACTGCATCATCAAGATAAATACCATCGGGTCTGTGATTTTCCGAACCGACATTATAAATACAGTTGTATCTTACAACATTGCCGTACCACACCCAGCTTCTTCCCGAATAAATTGCACCCGCATCATCCGAAAGAAGGCACACATCGTGGATAAGATTATATTCAATAATGTGATTGTTGCCTTTGTAAGTAATTGCTTCGTGAGGAGAGTTTGCCATTTCGTTGTGAGAACAGATATTTCCGACACCTTCAAGAGTAACG
>JAZPYI010000074.1:0-34981 GCA_045544115.1 Acutalibacteraceae bacterium
CGGCATATATTCAGAGCAAAGGCGATCTTATCACAGACATGACCGAGAATCTTGCCGCCGAACAGAAAGCAAGAACCACATACGACAATATTCTTCGCCTTGTTGATGATCCCGATGTCAGAGAACCTATCAAATTTCTCCGTGCACGTGAAGTTGTCCACTTCCAACACTTCGGCGAAGGTCTGAGGCTTGCAACCGATAAACTTGACGAAAAGAATTTCTATGCTTTCAACCAATCATTCGATAAACACTGCAACAAATAACCATGAAGCCCACAGATCATCTGTGGGCTTTTTGATTGTTGTTATCGAAGAAAATACCGGTGACATATCAACTTTGAAAATTCATATTATCAGTTATTTATAAACATAATTCGCACAAAAATTCAGGTTGTTTTTTGTTGGATTTATGATATAATTAGCACAACAAATCTGTGTTAGTATAAGAAGAGGAAAACATATGTCTAAACAAAATTCAACTATGGTCACGGACCTTACAAACGGCAGTGTTACAAAGCTGCTGCTAAAATTCGCATTTCCGTTATTCGTTTCAAACGCACTTCAGGCTATATATAATATTGTTGATATGATCGTTGTCGGGCAGTATATAGGCGGAGAGGGTATGTCAGCCGTTTCCATCGGCGGTGACGTTTTGCATCTGCTGACCTTCGTTGCTATGGGCTTCTCGTCTGCAGGGCAGGTACTCATTTCACAAGATGTGGGCGCTAAGCATATGGATGCTGTCAAAAAAACAATAGGTACCATGTTCACTTTTCTTCTGAGCATATCGGTTGTTATTTCCGTCGGTTGTTATTTCATCCGCAGCTTAATACTTGATTTGCTCAACACACCCGTTGAGTCCTATGCCTTCACAATGGACTATACCGTTACCTGTATTTTCGGGTTGTTCTTCATTTACGGTTACAATATTGTAAGTGCAATCCTTCGCGGTATGGGTGACAGCCGCCGACCGTTTGTTTTCATTGCCATTGCTGCAGTGGTTAACATAGTGCTTGACCTGGTTTTTGTTGCAGGTTTAAATATGGAGGTTTTCGGTGCCGCATTAGCAACTGTAATTTCGCAGGGCTTAAGCTTCGTTATCGCACTAACATATTTGTATATAAACAAAGTAAGCTTTGGATTCGACTTCAAGCCTGCTTCTTTTAAAATTGATTCTCAGGCATTTAAAAAACTTGTAGCTCTAGGTGTGCCTATGGCAATCCAATCTGCAGCCATTAACTTTTCAAAGATTGTTCTTACATCGTGGATAAATCTTTACGGTGTTGTTTTTTCGGCACTTTCAGGACTCTACAACAAAATCAATATGATGATTGGCATTGTTTCTCAATCATTCACCACCGCCGGCAGCACAATGGTTGGTCAGAGTCTTGGCGCAAAAAAATACGACCGTGTGCCTAAGATTATGAGGGTGGTTTTATACAGCAGTGTTCTTATCTCCACGGTCCTTGCTGTTGCATTGTTTTTCTTCTCTGAGCCTATCTTCAGAATGTTCACCGGCGATGAAGAGGTGCTTGCCATAGCATCCATAATTGTTCTTCCGGCAATACTCAATATGTACGGTTCCGCCACCCGTTCCGTAAGCTTTTCCCTTATGAACGGTTCAGGCAATGCCAAACTGAACTTTGCCGTTGCCATCATTGACGGTATAATAAGCCGTATCGGCATTTCTGCTCTGCTTGGCTTTGCGGTTGGAATGGGTTGCCAAGGTTTCTGGTACGGCGATGCCCTTGCAGGATATATGCCTATGGTTATTGGTCTCGTTTTCTTTTTATCGGGAAGGTGGAAAAAGGATAAATCCGAGTAAATTGAGTCACAGCATAATACACCTATACAAAACAGCAAACCACTTCGCTGTGCTTTATGCATAATGAAGTGGTTTTTCAATTACTTTTTCTTGTTATAAAATCCGTTTGTGTCTATTTTGAGCAGCTTTATTGCCTTGCTTATAAGCGATGAAAAATCGTTTCGTGTAAGCTTCATAACACCCTTGATTAACGGTGATACCTTGAATCCTGCCATTGCGTTGACCGTTCCTAGATAGAAATCATCGGGGAAACGTGCATCCTTATCCTTCGGCACACTGTCTGCCGTTTCAAGAAGCCATTCAAGAAGCTTTGAACGCATATCAGCAATTACAGGTGCATATTCGGGATTATCAATTTTATTTTTTCCTTCACCATTTGACAAATCATAAAATTCATCTGTTTCATAAAGGCGCATAACGTATTTATAATCCTTGGTGCGAATCATCACAGCCTTTGTGTGCTGACCGTTGTTCTTCTGCTGAATGCTTATTCTCGGCGCATATTCATCAGCAACAACTCCGAAATAGTTTTCAACCTCTTCGGTACAATGTGATTCGCTCATAAGTCTGCCGCCTTCACTGCAGACAAAATCACGCACCGAAACAGTTTTATCTGCAATTGTTTCAATTAATGAACGACCAAAATGCGTGTAGCTTGCATCTGTTTTGGTTATATCAAGAACAGTCGCAAAGAAATCAATCAACTCAACGGGATTATCGTTTATGCCGCTGTCGGTCTGCATATATTTCGGCAATTTTACGATAAGGGGAACGTTTACAAGGCAGTCATCAAAAAGATTCTGCGCCTTTTCGGGTATGCCGTAATCAGCGGTAAAATCGCCGTGGTCGGAGAAAAAGAATATTGCGGCATTATCATATCTGCCCGTGTCTTTGAGTGCCTGAATAATTCTGCCCGTCAGCTCGTCAATCCTTGCACATTGTGCAAGATAGGTCTTTCGCAGTGCGGTTATATTTTCAGCATCCCAATCCCCTATTCCAAGCGCATCGCAAAGCTCATACTGCATTGACGGCTTTTTATCTTCAGGTTTTGACGGTGCTTTTGCAGGCGAGATTTTTAAATCGTCAATCAAATCAAGAAATCTTTTTTCTGCATGATAAGGCGGATGCGGATTATTAAGACCGAGAAAAGCAAAAATCGGCTCGTCGGAATTAGCTTTTCTGATTAAATCCTCACAGCCCTTTGTCCACACCCAATCGTTGTCGTGGCACATACCGTCGGCTTCTACGTTGGTTATTTCGCCTCTGTAAAAACTGAGGTTTCTTTTATCATCTTTTTCGCCTCTTCCCTCATCCTTCGGCTGCTTGCCGCATTTGTTATAAATTTCATCGGTGCATTCTTTCAGCCACTTTGTCTGCTGACCTGCAAGGCAATCGCCTCTGCCGCTTGTCCAAACGTAATATCCGCTGTTTTTGAGAATGCGATAAAGATTATCCTCGCCTTGACGAAGAAGATAACTCATTGTTCTGTGACCGTTTGTGTGCGGATAAGTACCCGTCATAAACGAGCATCTTGAAGGTACACAGACGGGATTCTGACAGAAAGCATTGCTGAAGCTGACCCCCTCATCGGCTAGGGCATCAATATTCGGAGTGTATGAAGCAAGGTTACCGAGATGGTGCAGAGAATCCGCCCTCATCTGGTCGGGATTGATAACTATAATATCCGGCTTATTCATTGCTTTCACCGATTTCCTCAAGATTTACTCCTCGTGTTTCCTTTGCCTTGAGCATAAGGATGACGATACCGATAATCATTCCGGGAACAACTGTACAGAAGCAAATCATTCCGATTGCGTCGTCACCGAGAATATTTGATAAAACCATATTTACAAGCATTCCGATTGCATAAATAACACCAGTCACAATCGGTCTGACCGTTGCAATCGAAACACGGATTCCCGTCGGAGCTGATTCGGAACACATAAGTGTTATCATATCACCGGTTGCCCAGTAGCTGCCGACTGCCGAACCGCAGAAGAAACCGACTATGTATTCGTCCCAACTGTTTCTTGAGCCGAAATAAAATAGCAGATATGTAATAAGCATTAAGCTTGTCATAACGATGACGGTTGTTTTTCTGCCGAATTTATCTGCGATAAATCCTGTTACAAGCTGGAAGGAAGCTGATCCGAAACTGAAAAGCATAAGAGCTTTTGAAACGGCACTGACCGCCATTGCATTTGCTTCTTCAAAGCCCATCCCGTTTGCAAGATATTCCTGCATAAAGCCGTAATTCATAATGGTTTCGTAATACTGAGTAATCAGCATACCGAACATCAGGAATCCGCCTGCAATCATAACGAAAAGCATCTGCTTATTTTTAAAGCAATATCTCAAAGCATTTGCAAAACCGCCCTGCGAGCCGTCGGCTTTTGATTTAAGTATAGTTTCCGTTTCGGGAGCCGTAAGCTGTCTTATGCGGTTTTTGATAAAAACGTCGCTTTCACGCACTGTAAAGAATGCAAATATTCCTGCCCCAAGAGCGATGATTGCAGGTATCATATAAACATATCTCCAACCTGAAAGATCGGTTTCTGTGATAAAAGTCTGACGAAGATAAGGAATAAGAAAAATCGCAAGAGTTGCAACGGATTTAATTATGGAATAGATTTTTGCACGGTGCTGCGGCGGTGCACATTCCTGAATATAGACCGCCTGCATATCATGAGGAATAAAAAACTGTATTATAAATGCTCCGATAAGATAAACGGGAATATTGGTTGCGATTGATACAAACAGCAGACCGAGTCCCATTCCGAGAGTATTGATAATCAGGAATATCCTTCTGCCGAATTTATCGGAAAGCGGTTTGTAGATAAACGCAACAACGGAGCCTATGGTTGCAACAGTACCGAATGCTGACATTCTTGCCACCGCAACATCTGCACCGAAAACAGGTGCAAAAATCTGCGATGCAATAACCGTCTGCATCTGAATGCTGATTTGTGATGCGATTTCATCAGCCATATAAATAACTGCAATCACAAACATAAAATAAGCAAGATACCCTCTGCCCTTTGGTTTCGCGAGCTGCTTATTGAGTCTTTCAAGCTCTTTTCGACTTTTTTCATTTAGTATTTTCTGCACAAAATCACTTCCCATTATTCTGAATGACAAAATTATATCACAATAATTTTAAAAGAGCAATATTTTAAAATTGTTGCATTTTAAACAACATAAATGATATAATTGTAAAAACACACTTTTACGGAGTAACTTATGAGAAAAGAAATTGATATAAATACTTGGGACAGAAAAGAGCATTCTGAGTTTTATTCAAAAATTGCAACACCGCATTACTGCGTGGCATTCAATATTGATGTAACAAATCTGCTTACATTCACAAGAAAAAACAAGATTTCGTTTTATTATTCTCTGATATATTTATGCACGAAGTCTATAAACGAAATTGACGAATTTCTGCTTGAAACAGAAGATAACAAAGTTTATAAAATTGACCACCGTGTGCCCTGTTTTACAGATTTAAAAAAAGATGCAACAAGTTTTCATATGGTTTCACTTCCATGTGACGGCGATATTATTGAGTTTGCAACAAATGCACGCAAGGAAAGTGAAACAAATCCGTTATCGGTTTATTCTCTCGGTGGATTAAGAGAATCGCAGATTGTCTTTTCGTGCATCCCTTGGGCAGATATCACAATGTGTTCAAACGAACGTGATTACACCGACCCGAAACTCAAGGATGATACCGCACCTATTCTCGTTTGGGGGAAATACACAGAGCAAAATGACAAATATATCATCAATATGACCCTTGATGTTAACCACCGTTTTATTGACGGATATTTCGTCGGTCAGTTTGTTCAGAAACTTGAAACCAAAATATCAGAGCTTAAATAGATTCGATAAGAATAAGTAGGAGTATTATATATGATTAAAAAGCTCGAAATACACAGCGACATTTTAGTTCTCGGAAGCGGTCCTGCGGGATTTGCCGCTGCATATACCGCTGCCAAAAACGGTGCAAAGGTTATTCTTGTTGAACAAAGCGGAGATGTTGGCGGAATCTCCACTTCGGGACTCATGAGCCATTGGACGGGAAGCTGCGGCAGTCCGCTTTATTATGACATTCTGAAAAGAACATCCGAAAACAATGAGTGTCAATTCAAAAATAAAATAACAAATCTTATTGACCCCGAAAAGCTGAAAACACTTTATATTGAAATGCTTGACGAGGTTGGCTGTAAGCTTATGCTTTACACCTTTGCCGAAGATGCGATCTGTGACGGCGACAAGGTGCTCGGTGCAACTGTTATTAACAAATCGGGCAAAACGGATATATATGCTAAAGTCATTATTGATGCTACGGGTGACGGCGATATTGCTGCAAGAGCTGGCGCAGAATTTGTTCTCGGCAGAGAAAGCGATAATAAGATGCAACCTGCAACCTTAATGTTCAAGGTTGGCGGTGTTGATTATGACCGAGCTGTGTTCTTAGGCTCATTTGAATCAACTTATGAAACACCGAACGGCGAGCTTCAGGCTCTTGCCAAAGAACATATCCCCTACCCGGCAGGACATATTCTCACTTACGAAACCACACTTCCCGGTGTTGTTACCTGCAATATGACAAATGCCGTTGAAATTGACGGCACGGTTGCCGATGACTTAACAAAGGCAACACTTACCTGTCGCAGACAAATGGATGATATTGTAAAATATTTAAGAAAATTTGTACCGGGCTATGAAAACTGCTTTATTATCAGTTCTGCATCACTTATCGGCATTCGTGAAACAAGGCATTTCAAGGGCAAATACACTCTGAACGAACAGGATATTCTTGAAGCGAAGGTGTTTGACGATTATGTCGTGAAAGATGCCTACTTCAATTTTGATGTTCATAACATCACGGGTGCAGGACTTGACAAAACGGGCATTCAGAAGCATTTCAAGCAGACAAAAGGATATACGATTCCATACCGTTGCCTTCTTCCCGAAGTTAAAGAAAATCTGCTGCTTTGCGGCAGAAACATTTCGGGTACACATATAGCACACTCCAATTTCAGGGTAATGCCTATCTGCGTAGGTATAGGTGAAGCTGCAGGTGCGGCGGCTTATATCTCCGTTTCGCAAAACCGCAATCTGAATGATATTGACGCAAATGAAATCAGAGAAATCATCGGAATATGAATTTTGTTTTAAGTGTAAGACATGGGATAAAAATATGATACAAATCATTTCGTTTTTGCTGTCCGTTTTGTTTGTGTTTGATATGTTTTTTTGTTGGTTTATTTCCCGAAAAACAACTCGTTATCACACAAACGGATACCGAAACCGAATACTATATAAACAGTGAAAGCAATAAATTGCACTAAAGAAAGCAGCCTTGTTTTTATCAGAAATCTGCAGAGCTGATAAATAAAAATCTGCTCGATAATTACTTTGATTATACAGGCGAGATGCTCTTCTCTCTTACTAAATCGGCAGAAAGCTGACCGTCAGCAATTCTCCGATTTATATTATTTATTGATATAGCATTGTTTTTATAACAAATTCCAATTTGTAAAACCGTTAACAACAGCGAGATGCTTGATATTCTAACGTTTTTACGCCATTTAATTGAGGGAATAAAATGAATAATAATAATAATATAAATTATTTGCTTGGCATTGACGGTGGCGGAACAAAAACCGAATTTTTGCTTGCCGATTCAAACAAAAACGAAATCAGAAGATTGATTCTCGGAGCATCAAATCCCGTCAACACAGGCATTGAAAACACCTATAGTGTACTTAACAATGGAATTAAAGAAATATGTAAGAGCCTTGACATTTCAGAAACAGCTGTTTTTGCGGGTGTTGCAGGCGCCAAAATCGGAGAAAACCAAAGGTTGATAAATTATTTTCTGTCAAACTTCGGATTTGCTTCGTTTGACTGCGGCAGTGATATTGACCTTGCACTCGAGGTAGCATTGAAGGGTGAAAACGGAACAGCAATCATTATGGGAACAGGCATTGTTGCCTATACCCGTTCAGATAAAAATCTTCACCGTACAGGCGGTCGTGGTTACATGATTGACAAAGGCGGAAGCGGATTTCATTTCGGTTCGGATGCACTTAATGCAGCCTTTGAATATCTTGACGGCAGGGGCGGAAGCAAAATTATTCTGGAGCTTGTTGAAAAGAAGCTCGGTAAAAAACTTGAAGCTTCAGTTGGTGAAATATATAACAGCGGTGCATCGTTTGTTGCATCTTTTGCACCTGTTGTTTTTGAAGCATTCAGCCTTGGAGATATTACCGCATTAGAGATAATAGACCGCAATGCATATGAGGCTGCAAAAGTCATCAACGCAGTGCGCAAATCAATGAAAAATCACAATGATAAAATTGTTATTTGCGGCGGACTGTGCAAACAAAAAGAAATATTATTTCCTTTCCTTATGAAATATATCGAGGGTGAAGCCTCGCTCACATTTACGGACGAACCGATGGTTAACGGTGCAATTTCAATTGCTGCAAGGAGGGCAGAAATATGCTAAAAACCGAAATGAGAAATCCGGATACATACAACATAGATAAAATGTCCACCATTGAAATGCTCGAAATAATCAATAATGAAAATTCCAAAGTAACTCTTGCTGTTGAAGCAGCTTTACCGCAGATAACAATAGTCTGCGATGCGGTTGCCGATGCCATAAAAGCAGGAGGCAGAATTTTTTATATCGGAAGCGGAACTTCGGGCAGACTTGCCGTCTGCGATGCGGCAGAGTGTCCGCCTACCTTCGGTGTGTCTTATGAGCTGTTCAACGGTATTATTGCAGGCGGAGAAAAATGTATGTTCAAGGCTGCAGAGAATGCGGAGGATAATTCCGAAGCAGGCATTGAAGATCTAAAATCACGCAATTTCTGCAATAAAGACATTTTAATAGGAATTTCAGCTTCAGGATCTGCAAACTATGTTATTTCCGCTGTGAACTATGCCAAAAGCATCGGTGCAAAGGCTTTTTCAATCACAAACAATCCCGATACGGAATTGGGCAGAGCCGCAGATACAGATATCTGCGCAGATACGGGCCCTGAGGTTATTACCGGTTCAACACGTATGAAGGCTGGAACTGCACAAAAAATAATCCTCAATATGATATCAACAGTTTCTATGGTAAACTGCGGCTGTGTTTATGAAAATATGATGATTAATCTTAAGCCTACCAATAAAAAGCTACGCAGAAGAATGATAAGAATTGTTACCGAAATTCTCAACTGTTCAACCGAAAAAGCTGAAAAGCTTCTTGAAGAAAACGGTTGGAATATCCGTTCAACCGTTGAATAAGCTTATAAAAAACCGACAAACCTTATTTTAAGATTTGTCGGTAATTTTCATTAAAGCTTCAATCCGTAAACGGCACAGTTTTTCATTTCTTCAAGCAGAGTAAAACCGTATTTATCATAAAAACCTCTGCCTTTTTCATTTTTTATCCATGTTGTAAGCATAACACCCTTAATCTCTTTTTCTTTCAGGTGTTCAAGAAGAGCATCCGTCATTTTATGTCCCAGTCCCATACGTTGATACTCGGGAAGAACATCAATGTGAAGATGTGCGGGATAATCTTTTTTATATTTTTCGTGAGGAACAATTGACCTTAATGCCGACTTTCTGCGGCGAAATTCCCATTTTTTGATTTTGGGATAATTCTGTTTCACAAACCGTTCCTTGAAAACATCAAAATTCTCCGTACAGATAACATAACCTATTGCATTATCGTTTTCATCGGCGGCAACAAAGCAATTTTCAGGTTCGTTTTCAATATAATAGTCACAGTAAACGGACAAAGTAAAATTTCTTGCTCTTTTTGAACTTTTGCAGGGTCCGTCGCTGTTAAGACACACAAAACGCACATTTTCCTTGTCTTTTACCTGATACGGTCTTATATTCATTTTACCACTCCCCTTTCAAAGAATTTTATCATTAAAACTCACAAAAATCAAGGCAGAATATTTAGCGATTTAATAATTGTAAATCAAACAAAAATATTGTATTATTAATATTGGGAGGAATTGAAATGAATGGCAAATCAAATCCTGCAGCTGTTTTTTATAAGCTTTTCAGAGATACGGCAGACAAATTCAACATTGAAATTGTTTATGAGAAGTCAAAGTATGTTGATTATTGTGAAAAGACTCACAGAGTTACCGACGAAAAATATATTCTTTCCGTTTCGGACAAGGAAGTAAAAATATGTTGTTCTTCTGAAAAAGGTGCATTTTATGCACTCTGCGACCTTGCGAAACGGATTGAAGAAAATAATGTTTCCGACGGCAAATATATATGCTCACCCTCATTTTCGGTAAGAGGCTATATTGAAGGATTTTACGGAAATCCGTGGAGCCACGAAAGCCGTAAATCCGTTATGATGCTTATGGCCAAAAACAGAATGAACACGGTTTATTATGCCCCTAAGGATGATATTTATCACCGCGAGAAATGGCGTGAGAATTATCCTGAGGATGAGCTGGCAAGATTGAAAGAGCTTGTTGACGAAGCCGCAGAATATTATATGGATTTTTTCTGGTGCATTGCGCCGGGACTTTCTATGAAATATTCCGACGATGCCGAATTTGAAGCTTTGATGAATAAAACAAAGCAGCTTTATTCAATCGGAATATGCTGTTTCGGTCTGCTGCTTGATGATATTGATGAGGAGCTTGCATTTGAGGAGGATAAGGCAGTTTTCGGCGAAACAGTCAATGCACATATTGAACTGATAAACAGATATTATTCTTCATTAAAAGAGCTTGATTCATCAATCCGTCTTACTGTTTGTCCAACCCTTTATCACGGAAAAGGTAATGAATACTATATTTCCAAGCTCGGCAAAAACATACCGACTCTTGTTTCAGTTTTCTGGACGGGCAGAGATATCTGCTCCCGTGAATTATCAAGTCCTGATGCGGTCAAATTTATTGAAACCACATATCACAAGCCCCTTTATTGGGATAATTATCCCGTAAACGATTGCTCAATGTATAACGAGATGCACATCTCTCCGATTATCAACCGCGACCCCGACTTATATAAGTATTCAGAGGGCATTATTTCAAACTGCATGGAATATGCGGAATGTTCAAAAATACCGCTGATTACCTTTGCGGATTATCTGTGGGACAGCGAAAAATATGACCCGCAGGAATCATGGAAAAGTGCAATAAGACAGGTTGTCGGAAAAGAAAATGCGGATAATTTCATTATCTTCGCCGATCATCTTTATACCTCATGTCTTAAAGATGAAAATTCAAGGCGGATGTATGAGGCATTTGACGAAATTGAAACCGCATTCAAATCAGGTAAACAAGAAAAAGCTTTTGTTCTTGCAGAAAACTATCTCGGCAAAATGAATGCGTGCAGAGATTATCTCAAACAGGATTTACCCATTTGCCGTGAACTTTCAAAATGGTCGGAAAAATATTTTGTTTCTTGCGACATTATTAACAAAATATTTGAATACATAAAAACAAAAGATGAAAAAGTAATTGCGGAATTGCTTTCGCTTATCGAAAAATATGAGGCAATGCCTGCAAGACTTTCAAATGATGTCAACATTCGTGAAGAACTAAAAAATCTTTATAAATATTAAAAGGAGATGTAAAAATGGCAGTTATTATCAGATGGATATCGGCGATTATGGCGGTGCTTATCGGTTTACCGTCTCTTCTCGGTGCGGTTTTTCAGAGCCTTACCAAACTCGGTTATGACAAAAGACCCGTTGCGGCAATTTCGGAAAATTTTCTTGAAGGTAACACAGAATTTATTGACAATGCAACTTCAGAATATTGGTCGGCAGGCTACGCACGCAGAGTTCTCACTCCTGATGATGTTGATGAAACCAGATATTTTCTTGGCGGATTCCTCAAATTTCCTGCACAGGAAGCAACGGGAGTTATCGACGATTTGTGTGTAAGAGCCGTAGTGCTTGATGATAATTCAGGCAGAGGCGCAGCGGCATTTGCATGGATTGACGGTGTCGGATTTATGAATGCCGATATCAAGGCTATCCGTGAAAAGCTCAGCGACATCACAGGCAAAGGTAAGCTTATAAGTATTGATATCGGCTCAACTCATAATCACAGCGCAATTGATACTCAGGGTCTGTGGGGTAATATTCCCAAAAGCGGAAGAAATCAGGAATATATTGATTCGGTAGTTCAAAAAACAGCCGATGCAATAAGGGAAGCTTACAACAACCGCTGTGAAGGTACACTTTATTATTCATCAAAGGCTTGTCCCGAATTATTCTACGACGGAAGAGACCCCTATTCAATTGATGACAAAATTCATCTTTTCCGTTTTTCACCAAATGCAGATGGCAAAAAAGAAATTTACATAGCCAATTTCGGTGCACATCCCATTAATCTTGGCTGGAGCAACACAGAGCTTTCGGGAGATTATCCGTACTATATAGAAAAAGAAGTGACAACCGAAAAGAATGCTGATTTTATCTTCGTTCAGGGCGCAATCGGCGGAGCAATCCATGCGGATATGGGTGTTGAAAACGGAATACCCGAAAATCTCACTTCATTTGAAAAAATGAAGGAATACAGCAACATTGTGGCAGATATTCTTTATGAGCTTGCGGAAAAGGGTAAAGCTGTTGAGCCTATCCTTAATGTTAAACACACTCAGGTTGATTTTGAAGTTAACAACTTCATTTTCCTTCTTGCGGAAAGTGCAGGACTTTGTAATGTTAAAGCATTCAAGGAAGACGGCAAGATATATCTTACGAGTGAAATCGGTTATGTTGAAATCGGCAAAAACATAAAAATTATTGAAGCTCCCGGAGAGATTCTGCCGGAGCTTGTTTACGGCGGATTCTATTCAGCCGAAGAAGCATACAACGGTACAGAATATCCGTATGAATGTATTTCAACTTGTTTTGATGAAGCCGATGAAGTTCTTGTTTTCGGTCTTTGTAACGATGCAGTAGGATATATTGTACCGGATAACGATTATTCCGCTTCAAACGAAGAAGGTCATTATGAAGAAACGGTTTCAACAGGTTCAAGAAGCGCAACAGCATTTTCAAAAGCATTTTTTGAGCTTATGGAGGTAATTTAAAATGGAAATTCTGAGATTTTTTCGACTTCCGGAATTGGTAAGAGGAATAATATCAGGATTGCTTTCTCTCATTATTCTGTTCGTTCCCAATTCAACATATACGACCATCGAAGAAACATCAAAATATATGCTTGCAGGTGACGAAGCATTTTCTTATAATGGTGAAAAATGGACCGTCGGCTTTGCCAAGGAAGTGCTGACTCCCGACGATATAACCGAAGAAACATATTATATTGCAGGCTACAACACAAACAACCCTGCCAAATCGGTTCTTGATGATATGTATGCCAAAGCGGTTTATCTTGATGATAACAGCGGCAGAGGCGGAGTCATTATTTGTGCGATTGACTGCGTCGGCATCAGCCGCAAGGATATCAACGATATCAGAAAAATTGTTATCGAAAGCGGCAAAATTCCTAACCTCAAATCAATCAATATCTGTTCAACACACACACATTCTGCCATTGATACACAAGGTCTTTGGGGAAAAAACTTCCTCTCGGACGGTAAAAACGAGGAATTTATGAACCGCCTCAAAGAACTAACTGCAAGGGCAATTATTAATGCGTATGCTGCCGGAAAAGACGGCGATCTGTATTTCGGTACAGCTGAATCCGAGGGACTTCTGACAGATACAAGAACCCCCATTGACTACGATGCAACAATAACAAGAATCCGGTTTGATCCCTCAGACGGCAGCAACGATACTTATATAGTGAATTTTGCTTGCCATGCCGAATGTCTCGGAGCAAGAACAACCGTTGTCAGCGCAGATTTTCCTGCATACATGGAAAAGGAAATGGTTGAGCAGACGGGCGGTGCAAATGTCGTTTTCATAAACGGAGCTATCGGAGGACTTATCACCTGCGAAAAGCTTGATGATGTTCTGCGTAACTTTGAGCTTGGTCTTGAATATGTAAAGGAATTCGGCAAAGATGTTGGCGAAGTTGTTATGAACGTAAATAACGAAATCGCTCTTGAGCCTGCAATCAACGTCAAAACTCAAGCGATAGAGGTTAAATGCGATAACACCGCATTGATACTTGTACGTTTTCTCGGAGTTCTGAACAATGACATTTCAAAGGATAAAGACAGAAACATCTCGATAATATCTGAAGTTTCATATATGGAACTCGGTAACAAACAGATAGGCATTTATATGATTCCCGGCGAGCTTTCACCCGAGCTTGAAAGCGGCAATTTCCTTACGGCAAAAGAGTCGGCAAAAGGCACAGAGGCAGATTACAAATCCCTTTCGGAAATGTCACGCTGCAAGCATAATTTTGTTCTCGGTCTGTGCAACGATGAATTGGGATATATAATTCCCGAAAACGATTTTTATCTTCATGAATGGCTTCCTTATTTCAACAATGCTGTTGACGAATCGGGAAGAAAGCATTATGAGGAAACCAATTCACTCGGTCCACAGACAGCAGGAGCAATTCTTGATGCTATGGATAAGCTGATAAGCTCGGTTGAATAACAGAATCCGACAAAATTAATCCCTTATGAATCGCAATGGTTCATAAGGGATTAATTATCAATAAAGATACCATTTTTTTGAGAAATTTTGCCATTCGGCAACTTTCTGCAGTTCCTCGGTAATAAAATCATCGGGATTAAAATCAGAACGCAAAATCACATCTGTTCCGAAAAGATTTGCAATTGATTTTTCTGCTTCAAATTCTTTATGTGTTTTTCTTATCGCATCCAGCAACCTGATTCCAACCTCAAACGAAAAAAAAGAATTACGGTCAGTAATATGGAGCTGTATGCCGTAACAGAAGGTGTCTTTGTAATCAGAAAAAGTCGGTGTAAACGAGCATTCACGAAAAACAACTCCCTCTTGTGTTCCGACTGTTTCAATAACCGCTTTGCTGTCAAGCCAAGGTGCACCAATCATTTCAAAAGGTTTGGTTGTACCTCTGCCTTCTGAAAGATTTGTTTCCTCAAAAATACAAGTTCCGATATAGGCAAATGCTGTATCAACGGTTGGTATATTGGGCGACGGCTGAATAAAAACAAGGTCAGTTTCATCGTAATACATATCCCTTTTCCAGCCTTCCATGGGGATAACAGTCAGATCACAGCCTATGTTTTCCGTTTCATTCATCATAAGTGCAAATTCTCCGATAGTAAGACCGCACCGAGTCGGAGTCGGAAATCGTCCTACAAAAGATGAAAACCGTCTGTCGAGTACAGTTCCTTCTGCTTTCGTTCCGCCCAATGGATTAGGTCGGTCAAGAACAACAAATTTTATGCCATGCTCGGCACAAATCTTCATTGTATCTGTCATAGTATATGCATAAGTGTAAAACCTTGCACCGACATCCTGAATGTCAAAAACAACGGTATCAAGGGAAGTGAGCGTTTTCTCACTTTCAGATAAATCTTCTCCGAACAAGCTGAAAACGGGAAGCCCTGTTCTTTTATCAATATAAGATGATACATTCTCTCCCGCCTGAACATCGCCCCTGACACCGTGTTCGGGTCCGAAAAGAGCTGTCAGATTACACTTTTCCTTAAGCATATCTACAGTAGAAGAAAGGTCACGGAGAACACCGGTATGGTTAGTGATAAGTCCGCATTTCCCTTTAAAGCTAAACCCATTTTTTGCGATGACATCGGCTCCGCACAGAACTTTTTGTTTTACACTTTTCATATCTCATCTTTCTCCTGAAAGTTTTTGCACTATATATTTATTACATTCTACATCAATCACACTTCATTTGCAAACAAAAAAATTCACATTCCTTGAACAATTCATATCGTTAACTTTATCTGTATTAACAAAGAATCAGAAAATTTTTTAAGGCTGTGTTTTTTTATCAGATTAAATGTTGACTGAATCCTGTAAATAATATAAAATACATTTACACATTAGAAATGGAGGCTGGTAAAATGAAGAAAAAGCTTTTAAGCATCATTGCGGTTGCGCTTTGTGCAGCACTTCTTGTTTCAAGCACATCGGTCGGTGCTTTTGCCGTACAGAAACAGAGCATTACCGCTGCAGAAAGTGAATCTGTCGGTGACAGTTTTATGAAAGGTCTTTACAACACACTCAATGTTATTGTTGAAGGGCTTGTAAAATCAATATGTGCGATTTATGTAAATCCCCGTGATTGGCAAAGTATTAACGAATACGATGCCGAAGAAATCGGTTTTATGCCGGGCAGAGAAACATATCAAACATCAGCGAGCGAAAACAATGTGTGGAAACTCGGTTACTCAAAAAAGAGTCTTCTCCCCAATGATATTGACAGCGGTAAATATAACCTTGGCAGAGATCTTCTCAATAAATATGCTGAAGGTGTTTATGATGACCAATGCATCAGAGTTGCTGCAATCGACGATAACAGCGGCAAAGGTGCTGTTGTTATCGGAGCAATTGATGCACTCGGTGTTACATCAACTGACATACGCACTATCCGTAAGGCAGTTCTCGAATATTGCGAAGCTCAAGGAATTGAAGTTGCAAGCATCAATATCAGCGCAACTCATGCACATTCAGCACTTGATACACAGGGTGTAAGTACTGAATTTTTCAAGAAACTTTTCGGCTCATTCTGGATCAATCTTTTAGGCATTGACACACCATTGGCAGGGCTTGAAACCGCAGAATCCTTCAAACAGCATTTCATCAGCATATCTGTTGAAGCAATCAAAGAAGCTTTCGGAAATATGGAAGAAGGCAAGCTTTATTTTTCCGCAATAGATATGAGTGAATATTTCCATGATAAACGTGACCTTATCTCAAAAGAAGACCTCCCCAAAACAGCAAGCTTTAAATTTGTTCCCGATTCGGGAAATCCTGCAACGTATATCAGCGATATTACCTGCCATGCAACATCTTTCAGTGCAAGCAACGGTCTTGTCGGCTCAGACTATATTTACTATGCTGATGAATACATCAAAAATGCCGACGGCGGCAATTTCATTATGATACCAGGTGCCGTAGGTCAGGTTTCGCGCGATATTGAGGTTGACACAACAGGCATGACCGAACACGAAGAAAAGGGTGCAAGTGCAAGAATGCTCGGACAGCTTGTCGGCACAAAAATCGTTGAAGCTGATTACACCAATGAACTCTCCCCTGTTATCAATGTAAAGCATAGGGAGCTTTTCATCAAGCCTGAAAACAGCATTCTTACTCTCGCTTGTGAAATCGGACTTGTAAACAATAAGGTTTACTATGACGGATTTCTTTTCAAAGATTACCTTATGGCAACCGAAATGGGTTATATTGAATTCGGCAATGAGATTGCGCTTGCCCTCTTCCCCGGTGAACTTTACCCGGAAGTTTTTTGGGATGATGAAATCACCGGCGCCGCAAACTGGGACGGCACCAAATGGCCTTACGACAACCTTTCAACAGCAGTTGACGGTGTTACCACCTATCCCGTAAGTCTCACAAATGATGCTATCGGTTATGTGCTCACAGATAATAATTTTGCATTTATGGGTCATATCATCGGCGACGGAATTGCAGACGAAGTTCTTTCAGTCGGCAAGCACATAGGTTCATATCTTGTAACAGAATATTTGGCTCTTATTGATTCGCTTTAATTAAATATAATAAAAATCGCAAACCACTTCATTCAATGCCCTTTTCGGGATTAAATGAAGTGGTTTTATAAATAGAAATTAAAGAATAAATTTATCGGTTTCTTTTAATCCGAGCTGCGTAATTACATCCTCAAAATTTTCTTTTGCCGAAGCAAAAGCAACCGTTTTGTGAGAATCGCTTCCGAGATAGAATTTGCAGCCGCATTCCTTTGCGATAAAATACGGACGAAGAAAAACTTCCTTTTGTTCCGCAGTCATATTTAGTGTTTTAACATTCAGTTCAACACCCACCCCCTTCTCGGAACACTCCCTGAACACATTGTACAGAGAAGCATCGGAAATCAAAGATAAAGCCTCGCCTGTTCTTTTGCCGAAAATATGGCCGCAGGTCAAATGAGCGATTCCGATTTTATGAAAAGGCAAATCTTTCGCAAGCAGATTTTCGATTTTGTCAATCCAATGATATGCCGCCTCTTCGGGAGCTGTAATTTCTGTTCTGACCGTGTTGCCGTCAAGATGCAGATGGGTTGTTGCAACAATAACAAAATCAAACATATCGAACCTTTCTCTGCTTATACCGAGAACATTGTTATAATCCATATCGGTTTCGCAGCCGAAAAGAAATTCAATGCCGTCATCCTTCGGCAACGGTAAAACAGATGAAACGTGTGCAAAATCATGCTCATCAATCCACTCTGCCTCGCTCTTAACCTTCTCATCCCAGAAATGATTTGTAAGACAGATTTTTTTAAAGCCATTTTCTTTTGCATATTTCAATATAGTTTCGGGTGTTTGATTATCATCGTGGCAACACATCGAAACAGTTGAATGAATATGAAAATCATGGTCAGCAACATATTTCATGCCGTTTTCCTCCGAGAACACTTTTTCTATATTATAATATCAATATCCAAATTATTCAACACCATACTGTTAAACGGTATTTATATATTCCGTTTCGCATAAGGGGTCAAGTCCGAGAACATGATTGGAAAATTCGCGGTATTACCTGTCAGAAATAAGTAAACAAGCATAAGCGATAAAATTTTTATGAATCTCTTTTTATAAGAATACCTAATTTGTTCAGTTTGCGAAATAAATTATACATTAATAATTGTTTAGGGAGAAAAAGAAGTGTTGACTTAAAAATACACAAATGATATATTTTACTAAAGAGCAAAAAGGAGAGATTATAAAATGAAAAAATTCGCTGCGATTATTTTAAGCATTGCAATGGTTTTCTGTGTGTTTACCGTTTGCGGATATGCAGAAAACGAAAAGCCTTTTTATCTCGTACTCGGCGATTCCATAGCTTACGGCTCCGGCATTTCAAATTCAAGAGAAGCCTGCTACGGAAAAATTGTTGCCGATACCAACGGATATGATTATGTTAACCATTCCGTTCCGGGTCACACAACATCAAATCTTATAAACCGTTTGAATAACGAAACTGTAATTGCCGACCTGAAAAAAGCGGATATCATCAGCATTTCAATCGGTGGAAACGATTTTCTTATGAGCAATCTTATTGACCTTATGTTTGATTCCATGGTCAAGGAAGATCATGCCGAATTTGACAGAATTGCAGAAAACTTCTACACAAATTTCTGCGAAATCATCAAAATAATTAATTCACATAATGCGGATGCCGTTATTCTTATGCAAACTCTTTATAATCCGCAATCGGGTTATCTGAGAGCACCTTATCAGCAAGGCGCAGACAGAATTAATGCCGCAATTGAAAGATATAATACTGAAAATCCGAACGAAATCATTATTGTTGATGTTGCATCGGCATTGGGGGATGACATGGCAAACTATGCTGACGACGAAATCCACCCCAGTGCACAGGGAAACGAAATAATTGCCGAAACAATTCTTAACAAGCTTTATGAGATTAATCTCGGAAGTAATGCTGCTCCGGTTATTAACTCAAAAGGTAAAGATATAGAAATTTCTGCAATTTTCACATCAACTCTCAGACTTGCAGGATTTATATTCAATGCTCTTTCTGTAATTTATAATTTCTTTACAGGTATTTTCGGTTAAAAATGTTTCGGATTCAAGCTCCTTACTCGAATGACTGTTCAAAGAATTATTCAGAAAACAGAAAATGCTTTATTTTATCAAAAATCGGAAGAATGTATTATGGTTAATTTGGAATTGTTTTTTGTCAAAAAAATAACGGCGGTCATACTGTTTTTTATGACTCTGATAAACAGCGTTACTGGGGTGGGAACAATTATGGAAAAGCCTGCTGATGTCAACGGCTCGCTTTCCTGCACGGACACTCTTGGCAGAAGCATTGTTTCCGCAGGAGAAAGCGAAAAACTTGTGGGTGTTTTCTATTTTCTCTGGCAGGGTCAGCACGGAAGCACACGGATAATTGATAATACAAAGCTTGTTGCAGAACATCCCGATGCAATAAATTCGGAAGAAGAATGGATTGCGGCAGGCGGCGGAGTTCAACAGGAGTTCCATTTCTGGGGTGAGCCGCTTCTCGGATATTATTCTGCAAACGATGAATGGGTTTTCAGAAAGCATGTTCAGATGCTGACGGATGCTGCGGTTGATTTCATAGTTATCGACGCAACGAATGCATTTACATATTCGGAGCCTGCCAAAAAGCTTATCGGCATATGGTATGAATATCTGCTTCAGGGCTTTGACGTTCCGCAAATCGCATATTACACCAATTCATATTCCGCAGACACAATCAACAGAATTTACGATGAGATTTATAATAATGCCGAACTCAAGGCAAAATATCCCCGACTTGATGAGCTTTGGTTCCGTCTTGACGGTAAGCCGCTGATTATCGGCAATGAAAATGACGGTGAGATAAAACCCGAAGCCAAAGAATATTTCAGAATAAAGCAATCTCAATGGCCGAATGCTGACAAGGTGGATGACGGGTTCCCTTGGATGGAATTTGACCGTTCTCTCACATATCGTTCTGTTTTCAAAAAAGACGGCATTAAGATAATGAATGTTTCCGTTGCTCAGCACTCGGATACCTGTGCATTCAGCAAAACCGCATGGTACGGTGCAAACGACCGCACCCGTTCATGGCATAACGGTGAAAACGATTCATCCGAAAATGCCATGCTTTACGGTCATAACTTTGCGGAGCAATGGGAGTTTGCAATTAAAATGAATCCCGACATTGTTTTTATAACGGGCTTTAACGAATGGGTTGCTCAGAGGCAGTCTCCCGAAGAAAACTATCCGATTGTTTTTGTTGACTGTGCCAACGAAAATGCCTCCCGTGATGTTGAACCCTCCGCAGGTATTCTCGGCGATAACTATTATCTGCAGATGGTAAATTATATCGCAAGGTTCAAGGGCACGGCAGGCAGAGTTGCAAAAAGCCCAAATGTGACCATAGACATCAACGGCAGCTTTTCACAATGGGATTCAGAAAAAATCAGTTCGGTATACAAAGATTACAGAAACGATACAGCCGACAGAAATTCGGTTGATTTTTCTCAGAATCCGATAACCGATTCATCGGGAAGAAACGATATTGTCAACATGAAGGTTGCTGAGGATGCGGAAAACTATTATTTTTATCTTGACACAGCCGACGCGCTTTCTTCTCCCGATGGCGGCAGCTGGATGACTCTTTTCATCAATGAAAACATTGTTGTCAACCGCACCGCACCCGTTAACGGCAAGACCAACGTTGAGAAGAATATCAACGGAGTTTTCACTAAAATCGGTGAATCCGAAATTCGTTACGAGGGCAATAAACTGATGCTCAGAATTCCGAAATTTCTTGTTGATTCCGCCAACGGCTTCAACTTTAAATGGGCAGATAATTATATCGAAAACGATGTTAATTCATTCTATACAAAGGGTGATGCCGCCCCTTACGGCAGACTTTGCTACAGTTATTAACACCCTAAAACAATTCCGAAAATCTTTTGTTTCAACAGTTATCCGTGTTGACAGTTTCAGACTTTAGATTTATAATCAATAAAAAAGTATAATATGTTCGGAGGAGCAATATGGCAACTGTAAAACTAATTTTAGCCTTTTTCCTTTCACTGTTTCAGATTCTTTCGCCCGTAGCAGCACTTGTTGTGAATTTTGGTGAAAGCAACTTTTTCAGCAAGTGGTCCGTAACGAATAAATTCACGGCAGAATATTGTGCGGAAATTGAAAAGAAACCTGATGAAGATTTTATTATCCTCAACCTTGCCGATATTCAGCTTAAAGATGATTTGGTTTATGAGGATCAGGGCGAGAAAACAGCTGAAATGATTGACAATCTTGTCAATGAAACCAAGCCTGACCTTATAACTCTGACGGGTGATAATGCTTGGGGAACAATTGCATACATTAAACTTATCAATCAGATTGATTCTTACGGCATTCCTTGGGCACCTGTTATGGGAAACCATGACGGTCAGTGCTTGATAAATGAGTTTTGGGCTGCTTATCTTCTCTTCAAGGCTGAAAACTGCCTTTTTGAATTCGGTCCTGAAAATATGGGCTATGGCAACTATATAATAAATATTACCGAAAACGGAAAAGTGATCCACACACTTTATATGCTTGATACCCATAACAGTGCGGAATTCACTCTTGAAGACAATTCAACGGTAAGCGGATATGACCATCTTTGGGATAACCAAATTGAGTGGTACAAGTGGGCAGTTAAAGGCATTTCTGAAATTGAAGGTAAAACCGTTGAGAGTTCGGTTTTCATACACATTCCCGTTTGTGAATACAAAGATGCCTGGATAAAATCCTATGGCAGCAATGAACTCGGAACTCTTGCTCCTGAGCTTTCACCCGAAGCAGTCGGCACACGCGGTGAAGATGTATGCTGTTCACCCGTAAACAACGGTTTCTTTGATGTTTGCAAAGAGCTCGGAAGCACCAAAAATATATATGCAGGTCATGACCACTCCAACAATTTCCAAATTTATTATGAGGGCATCAGACTCAACTATACACTCAAAACCGGATACGGTGCTTATTATACCGACGGTCTTGTCGGAGGAACGGTAATATCAATTAACTCTGACGGTGCGGCATATGCAGAGCATCTTTATATGTCAAACTGATAAACGGCAAAAAATCTGTTACAGTAAACTCAAAACAAAAAGCAACAGCTGAAAACTGTTGCTTTTTTCTTTATTTGAGTGGTATAATTAATTCTATAAATATGAATTTTCGGAGGAGAATTATGGTTGGAATTATGGATATAGGAGGCGGCTTAAGAGGGAACTATGTAAGCGGTATTATTGATTATCTCCTCGATAATTCTATTGATATTGAATATTGCTTAGGTGTTTCTGCAGGAAGCGCAAATCTTATAACATACATAGCAGGACAGCATGGAAGATTAAAAAGTTTTTATGAGGAATATTCATTTGAAAAACAATATATGGGT
Source organism: Acutalibacteraceae bacterium (assembly GCA_045544115.1). Taxonomy (GTDB): domain Bacteria; phylum Bacillota; class Clostridia; order Oscillospirales; family Acutalibacteraceae; genus CAG-177. The sequence continues at coordinate 22,886 of JAZPYI010000074.1, forward strand.
ATAGGTAATTATTTCAGCAAAGGAATGTATATCAACCTTGATTATATTTATTCCGATATAACAAACAGCTACGGCAAAAATCCGTTGGACTTTGATGCTATTACAAAATCAACAAAAAAGCTTGTTGTTGCGGTAACGGATTCACAGACCGCTGAACAAAAATATTTTCACAAAAGCGATTTTGCCTATAATGATTTTACTTTATTAAAAGCAAGCTGTGCATTACCTATAATAACCCGTCAGCCTGTTTTGTTTAAGAACAAAAAATATTTCGACGGCGGTATCTCCGATCCGATTCCATATAAAAAAGCATTTGATGACGGTTGCGATAAACTGATTATTTGTCTGACACTTCCTATTAACTACAAGAAATCTGCTTTTCCAAAATGGCTTGTTAATCTGTTACTTTTTAAATATCCGCAAATTGCAAAGGCTATAACAATGTCACACACATTATATCATAAAAGAATAAAAGAAATTCTTGAACTTGAAAAACAAGGTAAAGTGCTGATACTTTATCCGGAAAACTGTTTCGGAATTAAAACAGCAACAAGAAACAAAATCGGATTAAACAAATTGTATGAGCTCGGATACAAAGATGCAGAAAAGATAGAAAAATTTTTGAATTTATCCAAGAATTAAAAGTTCTACTTATTCCGATTTATCAAAATGCTCTTAATTAATACGACTCCCTCTGCTTTTAAAACAGAGGGAGTCGATTCACTTAAAGGCAGTGTGATTAATGCCTATTTATGATATTTCATCAAGATTTGTACCCTTTGTTTCTTTAACCTTAAGAGTAAATATAATTGCCGCAACGGTAACTGCAGGAATCGAAACCGTCAAACAAGCCCACCAAATAGGCATAAATGTCATGCCGGCTATCGTGCTTGCATATCCGACAACAAGACCGATGATAACCAAAAGACCCTCAGCACCGACAACCGATGCACGGATATCCGTCGGCACCTTCTCTGTCATCATCACATTCATGTAGTCCCTGCCAATCCAATATGAGCCTTGATAAAGACCTGCAAATGAGCCTACAAGATAAGGATTCCAGCCTTTAAGAATACCTGCTACAAACAGAATATATCCGACTACACACGTTACTGAGAAAAGAGTAACCGTGGTTTTTCTGCCTGCTTTATCAGCAATAAAGCCCGAAAGGAAGGTTATTGCGGCATATATTACAGGAACCATAAACAAGGCCTTTGTTATATTGCTTGTGCTCATTCCTGCACGGTGCATTGATGACTCGAAATACAAAGCAATCGCCGGCATTGCAGCATCAAAAATGATATGTGCAATAATAAGCATTTTGGTGTCCTTGTTTGCAAAAATATATTTCACACCGTTGAAAACACCTGACTGATTTCTCTGCGCTTCTTTCTGCTGCTTTTTTAGAGCTTTTTCAGTCTGTCTTTCTTCATAAGGGCGCGAAAGATACTCTATTCTCTCGTTAACAAAAACCTTTGTATCCTTGGCGAAAATAATAACAAGCAGAACAGCCGCAAAACCGATTAATGCAGGAACAAGAAAAATTTCACGCCATTTTGTTGCATCGTTTCCCATCAATAAATCACGGAGAGTCGGAATAAGAATAACACCTAAAATGCCAAAGCTTTTAAGGAAACTGTAAATCTTTGCACGGTGCTTATCGGGAGCTTCTTCAAGAATATAAATAATCTGAATATCATGTCCCATAAAGAAGCTTATAATTGCAAATCCGACAAGAAACATTATGTAGCTCGATGAAAGATGAATCACCAAAAGTCCCGTTGCCATACCCAGTGTTGAAATAACAAAAAGCGGTTTTCTCCCCCATTTATCCGCAAGCGCCTTATAAAACGGAGTAAACAAACCCAGAACATAAGTAAAAACACCGATTCCCGAATGAAAAGCAAGTCCGTCCTCATAAGAATAATATTTTCCCATGAAGGGATTGTTAACAAAAAATTCCGTTACAAACGAGGATTGAACAGTAACGGTCAGGTTACTTGTAACCTCATCAAGAATATTAACAACAGCAATAAGTACAAGCAAAACCAAAAAGTATTTACTTCCCGAGCTGCGGTTCTGCATTTTTTGGAATCTCAAAAGCTCGCGCTTCTCACTTTCCCGAATTTTTTCAGCAGTTTTCATTTATATCCTCCTTAAAAAAATCAAAAACTTCTTTATGCTTTACCGGTCAAAAAGCTTTTTAAGCTTTATCTTAAGATTTACCAACGGTTCCCATCCGCCGTAATCAACGGACAAATCAGATCTTTCCGTCCACTTGTAATCGGGTCCGAGTTCATAATTAAGCCATTCTTTGACAACCTTCACAAAATAGAAATTCTCATTCTTTACATAGCCGTAGGTTCCGGTTTCCTGGTCATAGCCGTAAACAGTAATCAGCTTTGCATTACCAAGCAGGCTCTCTTTAAAATAATCACGGCAGGTTTCGACATCTTCATAATGCGCATATCCCTCTGCATTGGCATATTCATTTCTGCCGTTTTGTGCAAGCTGCATATAAAGAGTATCAAGGTCATACGGACAGGTTTTCGGACTCATTGTCCAACCCGGTGTACAATAATCGTTAATGCAAACCCATGTAGGAGGACGCATGGTGCTGTACTCTTCGGTATAAGACGAAAGAGAAACAATATGCGAAATAATCTTATGACGTTCTATTCCCGCATCATAAAACAGCTTGCAGGTAAATTCAATATAATCGGCAAGCACACCGTAAAGCAGCTGTTTTGTATAATCTTCAACGGACATAAGCTTTTTGGCTGCTTCTGCTTTCAATGACCGTTCATTATAACCCATATTGTGCAAAGCATGCATACCGTACTGGGCACGTTCAAAGTTTTCCATTGAAGCATAATCGCTGCCGCTGTAATCGGGAATCTGCGTTTCCCAGCCTGTGTTTATGCCTGCAAAAAGATATGCCTTACCCTGCGATTTAAGTCTGTTATAGTTTTCAACAAGTGGCTCAATAAAACCCTTTGTTACCTGATTCGAGTACCAGTTCAAATATTTTTCGGAATTAAAGCACGGAAAACCGCCCGCTGTTGCAAAGGGTACACCGCTCCAGTCACAATGCCATCTCGGAAGCATGCCGTAGGACTGCCCGCCCCATTCTTCGCCTTCTTCGGGGAATGCTATCCACTCACACATTTCGGGGTCATTATAAAACTTGCTTCCGTTTTCATCGGTTGATGCTCCGTCACCGAAATAGGTTGAATAATTTGTACAGTCGTCCATCTGAAAATAAACCGGCACATTATATTTTTCTGCAAGTGCAAAAACATGGTTTACTTCCTCATTCATCTGCTCAACAGATTGAGTCAGACACATCGGACCAACCACACCAAAAGCATACATACGTTTTGAATCAGGGTCAATTTCACCGTGAAGCTCAACCATCTGCTTTACATAAGGCTCAAGGTTAAAATAATGCACGTTTGTCACCATAAACACAACATATTGCGGGTCATCCTCAAAATATTCGGGTACTTCCGTTTTTTCACCAAGCGACGGAAAAACCGCAATAACCAACGATGTTATAAAAGCAATTATTTTATTAAGCAGGGACATGACAACACCTCGTTTGTATTATGATATAATACTATATCATAATTTATATTTTTAATCAATGCCGTAAAATCAATTGCAAATACAAATTATATAAGCTATAATAAGATCATGTTAAAAGATTGGAGAGTTAGTTATGCTCAGAAAAAGACAGGTTCATCTTGATTTTCATACCAACGGCACTTTGCCCGTAGGAAAGAATTTTTCAAAAGAACAGTTTCAATCTGCTTTAAAAGCCGGTCATGTTGACTCAATAACGGTTTTCTCAAAATGCCATCACGGCTGGTCATACCATCCCACCGAAGTCAACGAAATGCATCCGTGCCTTGATTTCGATTTACTCGGTGCACAGCTTGAAGCATGCAAGGAAATCGGGGTCAATGCTCCAGTTTACATTTCCGCAGGTTTTGATGAAAAAGAATTTAAAAATCGACCCGAATGGCATTATGTTTGTTCACCTAACCCCGAGGAACAGAAAGAATATGAAAACGAAGTTCATTTTCATCTTCTTTGCTTCAATACGGGTTATCTTGATTTCCTTTGCGAACAGATAGAAGAGGTTATGCAAAAATACAATCCCTGCGGAATTTTCCTTGACATTATTTCTCCCAAGGTTTGCTACTGCAAAAAATGCGTTGAGGATATGAAGAAGCTCGGAATGGACATAAACAGCAAAGAGGACCGTCAGAAATTTGCCATTATGACATTTAATAAATACACAACAGCAACAAATGCCGCAGTAAGAAAACACAGCGAAACGGCTACTGTTTTTCACAACAGCGGTCACATTCCCAAAGGTGATTACGGATTTATTGAAAGCAACACCCACCTTGAGCTTGAAAGCCTTCCCACGGGCGGATGGGGGTATGACCATTTTCCGCTTTCGGCAGCATATGTGCGTTCACTTAAAAACACCGAGTTTCTCGGCATGACAGGTAAATTCCACCAGAGCTGGGGTGAATTCGGCGGCTTCAAGCATCCCAATGCACTCATATATGAAACCTCATTAAGTGTTGCAAACGGTGCGGGCTGTTCAATCGGTGACCAAATGCATCCGTTGGGTGAAATGAACATGGCAACCTATAATCTCATCGGTAAAGCTTATTCACTTATCGAAGAAAAAGAGCCGTGGCTTAACGGCGCGGTAAATGTTGCAGATATTGCCGTTTTAAGCGCTGAGGCAGTTACAGGCAATCGCGATGTTAAAGCCGACATTGGTGCAAACAGAATGCTGCTTGAGAATAACTATCTTTATAACTTCATTGATGAAACAATGGATTTTTCGGGTTATAAGCTGCTTATTCTTCCTGATGTTGCAGGCTTCAGTGATGAAACAATTGAAAAAATCAAAAGATATGCAAATAACGGCGGCAAGATTATCGCAAGCGGTGATGCACTCATAAAGGACGGCAGATTTATACTTGATATTGGTGCGGAATATAAAGGAAAGAACAAATTCAGCCCCACATATCTTATTCCCTCTTATGAAACTGCAAACGGCAATACCGAATATATTATGCGCTGCGAATCGCATAAGCTTGATGTATCCGACTGCGAAATTGCCGCATATATGCAGAATCCTTATTTCAACAGAACTGCAGAGCATTTCTGCTCACATATGCATGCTCCGAACGACCCTGAAGAAACCTTTCCTGCTGCCGTAATAAAAAACAATATTGCATACATCGGCTGGGACATTTTCACTGCATATGCCAATCACGGTCATCTTTGCTTCAAGGAATTGTTCACGCATATTATCAAAAAAATGATGAGTGACGAAACAACCGTTTATGCTGCTGTTCCCGATAAAGCAGTTGTTACATATACCAGACAAGAAAAAGAAAGCAGAAACATCCTTCATCTTCTTTTTGCTCACACAACCGTAAGAGGTCAAAACACCGAGGTTATCGAGGATACTGTTCCGCTTTATAATGTCAGATGCAGTATAAAATGCAAATCAAAGCCGTCAAAAATCTCACTTGTTCCTTCGGGTCAGGTGCTTGATTTTGAATACATTAACGGCAGAGCGGAATTTACGGTTCCTGAGGTTAACATTCATCAAATGGCAGAAATCAAATAATGACATAAAAGGAGCCGATTCGCTTTTTGCGAACCGGCTCCCGATATTTATTTTCAGTTATCTCTGATGAGCTCGCCTCTCTTAAGGTTAAACTCAAGAACCTTATCCTTTCCGTTATCATCAATTTCAATTCTGATGATTTCATCGTCAAGATACTCGGCAGATTTAATTACTTCATCGGTTTTCTTGAAATACTTTTTGAGATATTCAACCTGCTTTTTATTAAATTCACCCGCATTATCGGAAACAAAAAGAACATTGCCGCAGAGATTATTTACTCTTGCGAGAAGATGCTTCTGCTCCCAGTTAAACTTAAGATTATGATTTCTAAGGAAGAAAACGTCGGGGTCATTCATAAATACTCTGCCATTGAGATGACGGCGGAATATAGAGTTATTGATAGCACTCTGTGCACTAAGCATTTCATTGTTGACATGAATATGATTATAAATCTTACCGTTATAAGTAAGGTCTACATCACAGCTGATACGGCATGCATCACAAACACCGATAGCCGCGCTCATGGGAATACCGCATCCGAGAAGAAGCTTATCGCCTACACATTCACGGAGAAGCTGCATTCCGTCATACATAATCTCACCTCTGCACTTGCCGTTTCTGGGTGAAATGCACTGGCTGTAAAGGAAGTCAAGCTTAACCATATCATAATTCCAGTCATTGAGGATAACATCAAAGAAATGCTTGATATATTCTCTTGCTTCATCATTATAGATATCAAGAGTATATGCACCGCCCCAACCGATACATCCGATCTGAGGCTTACCTTTTTCATCCTTGATGAGCCAATCGGGATGCTCTTTTGCGGTTCTTGAAACTCTCTGACAGCTGAAAGGAGCAATCCAAATACCGGCTTTATATCCCTTGGCATGAATTTTTTCCGCAACATACTTCATTCCGTTCGGGAATTTATCACACGGATCAAGCCAGTCACCTACAAAGGTTTCATAACCGTCATCTATCTGGAAAATATTAACCTCACTCTTTGCACAGTTAAGTCCTTCAAGGTCGCGAAGAATGATTTTTTCATCAATATTCTGGAAATAGTTGTACCATGACGTATATCCGCTCATTAAGCCTTTTCTTGTTTCGGGCATATTGAACTTTCCGAAGTATTTATCAAAAACTTCATCATATGTTCCTTCATAATAAACAATATCAAAAACCGTATAAGGTTCAGTTACAAGCTTACCGAGAACATCCTTGTGAATCGAGAAATAATTGTCATTCATCTTTACCTTGAAATAGGTAAAGCCTGTCTTTTCGCTCAATGAGCCGAAAAGCTTAACCTTCTTGCCATTTCTGATATATGTATAACAATGGCTGTGAAATTCACCGGGAACCTCGGAATAATCAACAATATACTGGTCGCCGAAAAGCTTTGCCGCATGGCTTGCAAGCGGATGAATTTTAGAAAGCTTGATAACACCTCTCTGAATATCGCCGCACTTATATTCTCTTGTTTTTGTCCATGACTGATAGCCGCCGGCAAAGAACCAATCGTTCTTTTCAAACTCATAGTCGGTTTCAGCATAGAAATCAACAAGCTCAAAGTCACATTTGGGATTAAGGATAACTGTATATCTGTCCGGCTTTTCAACTATTTCAAGAGAATACAGTTCGTTTTCGGTTTCGTTAGAAGTAACAATCGCTCCTGCCGATTTATACTTGATAACATATTTCATACTCATACCGGTCACTCCAATCGGTTTTTGTTATTTTTTAATTATAGCAGAAAACTTTCTGCAGTTCAAGTGATAATATTAATATTAAACAAATAACGGAAATTTGTTTGACATAACACTTTGGAAATGATAAGATAAAATAAAAATTATCAAAGGGTGATTTACTATGTACATGGAAAATTATGAATTTTGGTTCGTGGTAGGCAGCCAGTTCCTCTACGGGCCGGAGGTTCTCGATATCGTTGCCGAAAGAGCAGCGGAAATGGCAGAAAAAATGAACGAAAGCGGTCTTCTTCCCTGCAAGGTTATTTATAAAGTAACAGCAAAAACTCCCGAAGAAATTTCTCAGGTTGTCAAAGAAGCAAATTTCAATGATAAGTGTGCGGGTATAATCACATGGATGCACACGTTCTCCCCTTCAAAGATGTGGCTGAACGGTCTTAAAGAGCTTCAGAAGCCCTATTGCCATTTTGCAACACAGTATAACAGAGATATTCCCAATGAAGAAATAGATATGGACTTCATGAATCTCAATCAGGCTGCTCACGGCGACAGAGAACACGGCTTTATTGCAGCAAGACTGCGCACCCCCAGAAAGGTTATAATGGGCTATTGGCAGGATGAAAAGGTTCTTGCAGAGCTTGGCAAGTGGATGCGCTCCGCTGTAGGTGCTGCATTCTCAAAGAATCTTAAGGTTATGCGTTTCGGAGATAACATGAGAAATGTTGCAGTTACCGAAGGCGATAAGGTCGGTGTTCAGGAGCAGCTCGGCTGGCAGGTAAACACATGGCCTGTCGGAACACTCGTTGAATACATAAACGCAGTTACCGAGTCAGAGGTTGATGCACTTATGGCTGAATATGCTGAGAAATATGAAATTGCAACCGATAACATCGCTGCTGTTCGCTATCAGGCAAAAGAAGAAATTGCAATGAAGAAAATGCTTGATGAACAGGGCTGCAAGGCATATACAAACACCTTTGAGGACCTTCACGGCATGGAACAGCTTCCCGGACTTGCAAGCCAGCGCCTTATGGAGCAGGGCTACGGCTACGGCGGCGAGGGCGACTGGAAGGTTTCCGCAATGACTGCTGTCATAAAAGCAATGACCGAAGGCATGAACGGCGGTTCGGCATTTATGGAGGATTATACATATAATCTTGCTCCCGGAATGGAATATTCACTCGGTGCTCATATGCTTGAAGTATGCCCCACTCTTGCGGCCGATAAACCTAGAATTGAGGTTCATCCTCTCGGGATAGGCGGCAAGGGAGATCCCGCAAGACTTGTTTTTGAAGGAAAAGCGGGTTCGGCTGTTGTAGTAAGCCTTGTTGACATGGGCGGAAGACTTAGAATGATTTGTCAGGACATCGAATGCGTCAAGCCTATTCTTCCCATGCCCAATCTCCCCGTTGCAAGAGTTATGTGGAGAGCTATGCCCGACCTTTGCACGGGTGCAAAATGTTGGATTATTGCAGGCGGCGCACATCATACCGTTCTTTCCTACGATGCGGATGCCGAAATGCTCCGTGACTTTGCAAGAATTATGGATATTGAGTTTGTTCACATAAACAAGGATACTACTCCCGTTTCACTTGAAAATGAGCTTTTCCTTAACGACCTTGCCAGAAAGCTTAAATAAATAATATTTTAATCGGCTTTACACTTTATAACAGCACAGAAAGTGTTGACATTTTAATAAAGTTTTTGTAATATTAAATTATATCTCAGCATAATTTAATGAAAAGAGGTTGAACGAATGGCAGAACTCAAAAAAAAGTACGGTCTGCTTACGGCTATCTGCATGGTAGTCGGCATAGTAGTCGGAAGCGGTGTATTCTTCAAAGCAGAGGCAATTCTTAATCACACGGGCGGCGACTTAAAGCTCGGTATCCTTGCATGGATTATCGGCGGTGTTATTATGATTGTATGCGCCTATGCTTTCGCAATCATGGCAACAAAATATGAAAAAGTCAACGGTGTTGTTGACTATGCCGATGCAATGATAGGTGAAAAATACGGCTATGTTATCGGCTGGTTCCTTTCAACGATTTACTATCCCACTCTTACAATGGCTCTTGCATGGCTTTCCGCAAGATATACACTTGTTCTTATTTTCGGTGCGGAAGCAGATATTACCGGCGGTCTTTGTTTTGCACTTACCGCACTTTACCTTATCGGCAGTTTCGCACTCAACTCACTTTCACCCATTCTTTCCGGTAAATTTCAGGTTTCAACAACCTTTATAAAGCTTGTCCCTCTTCTTCTTATGGCTGTTGCAGGAACAATCTACGGACTTACAAAGGGTCATACAATTGAGAACTTTACAACGGTTGTTAACGAAATTCCCACTTCATCCGCTATTTTCAAGGCTGTTTGCGCAACCTGCTTTGCATATGAGGGTTGGATTATAGCAACATCAATCAATGCAGAAATCAAGGATGCAAAGAAAAATCTTCCCAAGGCACTTATCATAGGTTCGTTCATTATTGTTGCAATCTATGTTATGTATTACATCGGTCTTGCAGGTGCCGTTCCCAACGCAGAAATGATGGCTAACGGTCAGGCAGGCGCAAAGAATGCTTTTGCTGCTGTTTTCGGTAATATAATGGGAACCGGTATTTTTGTTTTCGTTATTATTTCCTGCCTCGGTACGCTTAACGGTCTTATGCTTGGCTGCTCAAGAGGCATTTATTCACTCGCAAGCCGCGGCAGAGGACCTGCCCCCAAGGTTTTCAGCATGGTTGACAAGCACACCAACATGCCTACAAACTCCTCTGTTATGGGTCTTCTCCTTTGTGCAATATGGCTCTTCTTCTTCTATTGCTCACAGCTCAGCAGTTTCAGCGAAAAGCTTGGTATGTTTGCATTTGACCCCACAGAGCTTCCCATCGTAACAATTTATCCCTTCTACATTCCCATTTTCTTCAAAATGATGATGAACAAGGAGCTAAAAGGCTTCCAGAGATTTGTTGCTCCCGTTCTTGCAATAGCAGGCAGCATTTTCATGGTTATTGCAGCCATCCAGGCACACGGAAAAATGATTCCCGGATATCTTCTTATTTTTGCAGTTGTAATGGCAATCGGTATGATGTTTATAAAGAAACAGGACATCGGGGCTGCAAAAAAATAATTATATAACAACAAAAAAATTCTCGCACAACCGTTGTGCGAGAATTTTTTTATTTACACGAATCAACTGCTTCGTACACCATCTGCGGATAATCCGACATAATGCAGTCTGCACCGTTTTCAGTAAGAAGCTCAGCCTCTTCCGCTTCATTTACGGTCCAATACTGAACAGCTATATTATATTTATGAGCATAATTTATCAGTTCTCTTGTTCCGAGGTTCACAAGATTATTTGCCGCATTATCGCCGTAAGGAATCTGCAAAGCAACATAAGAAACGTCAAGGTCCGTCAAATCCCAGTTCATTCTTGAATAGATGTAAAACTGAATAACCTCTGTTGTTCTTGCAGAGCGGGGCATATCGGGATATGTTCGCTCCATATACATCGAAACATCCTCTTTTGAAGAAGCCCAGATTACTCTGTCCTTCATATCTCGTTCGGTAATAATCGAGTAAAGCTCATCGGCAGCCCTCATACCGTTTTTGCCCATGCTTTTGATTTCAATGATATATTTAAACTCTTTGCCTTTACTGTTCTTTTCAATATAATCAATTACCGTTTCGCACTTTACTACTCGGAGATTTTCAGGAATTTTGTCCCCTCTTAATCCGCGATAAGGGTAGGTTACACCTTCATCCGGAGTGAAGTTTTCACCAAGATTAAGGTTATTGTAAGCCTCCTCAAAAGTGAGCTTTGATGCATAAACATTTTTATGACCAAATGCTTCTTCGGCATTTGATGTATCGTCATAGGTCAGGTTATGAAGAAGAATAAGCTCTCCGTCGGAGGTTATCTGAACATCAAACTCAAAGGTATCAACACCGAGCTTTTTATTATTCTTAAGAACATATTCAAAAGCCATCAAGGTGTTTTGCGGCACTATTCCCGCACCTGAACGATGAGCCGAAACATCGGTATCAAGGTAATCGTTAATATACGGGTTCGTAGCATCGGCATTTACCATAACAGGTGTGTCGGGATCACCGGGCATCCACGCGGTAAGCATAAGAGGAATAATAACTGCAATTGAAATTACACCGTTGAGAATATTGCGAACCGCCGTAAAAAATCCAAGCATTTTTATTTTCTCCTTTAATTATGATGGTTTATTATAAAAAAAGAAGAATTTTTTGTCAACCTCGTTTCGCCGTTTCTGTTACAAATTAAGAAAACATTAAGAAATCCGCATGAAATCATGCGGATATGGTTTATCAAGAGAATATTTTGCAAAAGTAAATATTATTAAATGCAAAGGTTAGATATAAAATCTCTCACATAATAAAACCAATTTGTATAGTATATACTTTCCAAACATAAAAGCCGATTCTCTTGATTTTGAGAGATTCGGCTTTTAAAATATATACATTATGAAAACACATCTTCTATTACATCTAAAAAAGATGGCGCAATTCTAAATCATTTTCGTCACATAGTTTTACAAGGTTTTTGGCATTATGTTTATCATAGAAAATGTCGGGATATAATACGCAAATTTTTCCGTTAAAATCTTTTACTGAGATTGAGTGAGTTTTGTGGTTTTTCCTTCTTCATCCGTAAAAATGCTTTCTGTCGAAAAATAAATCATATCTGTTTTT
>JAZPYI010000075.1:0-8411 GCA_045544115.1 Acutalibacteraceae bacterium
CAGGTTGAAGCATCAATCTGTTTATCGGGAGAAATATACTTTGCGGTGCTGTTTATAACCGCATTATCAATATATTTCTCATCAAAAACTTCCCCGACCTGAACGGCGGTTGCACCGAATGAACTTTCATAAACAGTTACAAACATATCGGAAATATCATTTGAATTTTCCGTTACAGGGATTGTCTGCTTTCCGTATTTTACAATATTTGAGGTTTCGATTCCTCTTTCTTCAAAAGCCTTGACATCCTCCGCAAAATCAAGCTGTACATTTTCATGATAATACTCAATTTTTTCAATAAGCTTTGAATATTCAGCCTTATCTTTTCCATAGAAAATTGTTTCCATTGCACGGTCATAATCATTTATCGAAACCATACTCCAATATGAAGGGAAGGTTCCGTAGCTTTCGCTCATAATTCTCGGAAAAATATCAAGATAAATATCCTCAACAACATTGTTAACAGCCCAGCATGCTATATTTAAACCGTAGGTTTTGTTGAGTAAAGTAACAAGCGACTGAATAAGGTCTGTTAAGTATTCACTGAGACCCAGGTCAATATCATAAACAAATCGTTCAATACCGTCTGCATGAAGAAACAGTTCACCTGTGAACATTTTACTGCACTGAGTTGCGCCGTAAAAAGCGCTTGCATAATGAATAACCTCGGAAACATACTCGCCGTCATACTTTTGCATATATGCAGCAACGATGTTTGAACCAAGGCAGCGACCGTAAAGAGCAACCTTGTCAGAACCGGTTACTTCCATAACATCTTCAATAAACTGATGAAGGGTATCAGCAGTGGAAAGCGGGTCAAGACGCCAGTCATAATGAAATTCAAAATCGGTTACACCGTAGGGTGCATCTTTATTTACGGCAAGCTTTTCTTTTGTCCATGTCCAATCAACATAACTGCCGTCAGACACCTCACCGTTTTTATCAAGAGCCATACGGCTGAAAATGGGAGAAACACATTCATAAAGGACATCGCAAAACTCATCCCACTCCTGTGTGAAAAAAGCTTCTGCAAAAACAGGAAGAAAAATCTCTGCTTTTTCTTCAATGTATCCTTCGGGAACCTGAAGAGGGAAAAGTGTTTCCTCCTCACCGTTTTCGTTAATACGAAGGATGGGGTCTCCTGTTCCTACAACATGAACAACGGGAACTGATGTTCCGTCAGCTGTTGCAAGGGTCGCAGGCGCTATGCACACAACACCCGTTACCAGCAAAACAACGGATAATAAAATTGAAATAACTTTTTTCATGAATTACCTCATTTAATTGATTTGGGCTTGTAAGGAAGTTCCGTATCGGTTGCAACATGCGAGAAGAAAAACTCACATCTTTCTTCGGAATTAATAATTGTTACAGGTTTAATCTGATTAAGGACTCTGCCCTGCGAACGGAGATACTCTCTGTAATCCCAGTAAGTTTTTTCCTTAAGGAAAAGAACCTCAGGTCTGTTAATCATACCCCAGCGTCGATACTTGAAATATTTTTCATTAAATTCCTTGAACTTTTCATCAAGAATGTCAATATATTTCTGTCTGTCATCTTCCGAAACAGGATTAACAGGCTCCGCAAGCATACAATAACGGGGAGGATTGGTTGAATAATCGGCATAAAGACTGTGACCGACAAATTCGTTACCCATAGCCTCTGCAGTTTGCTTTGCGGCAAGGTCAACCATCTCGGTGGTTGTTTTTTCATTTGCAAGGTTCATGCCGAGATTGCGTCTGTAAAGAAACTCTATCATGGGAGTGTTGTTATGCATACCGGTAACCTTAACAACATCTTCCATGCGGTATCTGTAAAGACCCGAGAAATTTGATACCACAATTTCATATTTCTTTCCGACTTCAAGCTGATTTATAAGCAAAGGCTTAACATCCTCATCGGGATCATCCGCATCATCATCAATGGGAAGAAATTCAAAGAAAAGACAATGGGGAAGAAGAACTCCGTCATGTGAGTCAAGCTTTGTTGCCATTGCAAAAAAGCCTTCGGCAGCCGCAAAGCCCATACCGTGAATGGGAACATCCTCACCAATATATTTACGGAGCTTTTCAACATAAACCTTAAGATTTGAACCAACCATACCGTAAGCCCATGAAAGATTAGGCCAAATTCTGGGTGCAATAGGATCTTCAAATCCTTTTTTAAATTCATTGCGAAGCTCTTCAGCTCTTTCCGGATTGGGTTTGAATTTTTTTGCATATTCCTTCTGGAGCTCGGGAGTAATCTTGACATTGGGGTTAATAATACCCTTCTCAATATCATCACAGAGCATTTCCCAGTTTTCTTTAAGATAATCGAACATTGTTGTAACAAGTGTTATAACAAGAGAGCCGATATAACTTACTTTTCTGTTTTCAAGAGCAAAACGAAGCTGAAGATAAGAGGTATCAATAAGCTCTTCATGCTCGGGATAAAGCAGAGAATTGGGAGAAGTGCAGAAGAAAGGTGTTATAGCCTTAAGATATGTAAGAGGAATCTGCGCTGCACCGTTACACATTTTGCCGTCTTCAAGAGGATGACCCGTAAGAATAAGAACAAGAGGACCCATCTGAGCAGGCATTTTTTTATTTTTATACTTTTTAAGATAATGTGCAGATGTTGCTACCGTGCATGAAAAACCGATGCACTGCATATTCCACAGATCTTTAATGCTCTTGGGAAGAATCTTCGGCTTTCCGACACTGCCTGAAGAAGAACAATAACGGATATTGGGACCGGAGAACATTATATTATTCTCTCTGTTCTGTATCATCCTGTCAACATAAGGAGCATAATCATCGTATGTAGACAACGGAACATTCTTCTGATAATCCGCAATAGTCTTTATATCCTTAAAATTATACTTTTTTCCGAGTTCACAGTTTTTATTTCTTCTGACAATTTTCCTGAGGGTGCTTTCCTGTGCCTTCATGGGATTCTTGGTAAAATGCTCGATTTCAAGAAGAGAAACATCACCGAGAAGAATACCCAAATCTGAAAGTGCCATATTTAATCACATCCTGTCAAATATTTTCGCATTCTTTCGTATTATATCAGTTTTTTATTTTAAAATCAATAACAATGGCTTAAAATATCAATATAAAAAATATACAAATTATAAAATATGACCAAAAAATCCGAGCCGACAAAATCAGCTCGGATTAATTAGTTATTTTTTTATAGGAATTGCAGCAAATGTTCTTGAACCGTCTTCAAAAATAATCTCCGCATAATTTGTTTCATAGCAGACAAAACACATCATTGTGCAATTGCTTGCAACATCTTCAATTTCAGCTTTTTCAGTTACGGAAACTGCATTCCCCGGAACAAGGAGGCAGGTTTCATTTGTGTTTATCCACCATCCGGACCACAGCATTGAAGCGCCATTATATGTATTTTCATCCGCAGCAGACTGCTCATCGGGAACCCATATGCGTATTTTTGAAACTTCAACAGCTTCTTTTAGATATTCTGTATAACCGTTAACCTTAAGGAAATTGATTGTATTTGACATATCGGCATAAATGGGAATGCAGACTCTTTCGGGATAGCAAACCTTAAATTCTCCGCCGAAAACATTTATTTTAACAGGTTCGGTCATTTCGGAGGTTATAGCTGTTCCTCCCTGATATCTTATGTTGTTATATCCGTATTCCTCTTCACCTGTATAGAGTTTATTGAACATAATATATCCGAGAATCTCATTATCGCTTCTGAAATTAAGAGGCAGATTATCATTTTCGATATCGGCGCAAATCGCATTGAGAAGCTCATCTTTCAAATCGCTGTCACCGTTAAGCTGAGGAACATAGGTGATATTTGACAAAAGAGGCGACGCAAACGCAACTTGTGAACCTCTGAACGAGAAAGGCATTTCCGTGGAAACAGCATATCCTTCGACTGCTTCCTTTGTTACAGAACCTGTAGGATAAATTTCCGATGATGAATAATAATATTCATCAAAGGTTTCATTATATTCCGCTACAGGAAGAGGTCTTTTAATATACTCGGTTGCGATTTCTTTATATCGCTCCGTTTTTGTAAGCTCTGCAAGCATCTGCATTATTTCATCTGTTGCAACGGGGAACATTCTCTCGAGTCTTTTTCCGTTTTTAAATTCATAAATAATATTTATCTCAACCGGTAAAACTCTTTTGCCGTAGCCTGCATTAAGTGTTTTATCAATGACCTTAAGATTTTTGCAATCAATGAATTTTTCATGGATATCCATGATGTATTTAATATCCTCTTCATCGGTAAAATCATCAACAATGCCATGATAATCAAAGCCTGCAAGCAGATAATAGTCAGCAAGGTCATTACTACCCGAATTGCTCTTAATTTGCGTCTGTTTATCGTAGTTCATCATTATATCGCCGGTACCCGTTGAAACGGAAACACTTTCGATATCTTCAAAATCAGGAACACGAGATGAGTATCCGAAAAATCCGGTTGAAAAAACAATGATACATACTGCAACAACACCCATATGAACAAGATATTTCCATGATGTTTTTAAAATCCCTTTGATACTGCATATTGTAATAATATCAAAGAAAACATATACAATCAGGAAGATTACCGCAGTAAGACAGATGCAGAAAAGAGCGATATCGGGTGAATAAGCAATAAGTTCTCTGATCGTAAAACAAGATATGAGCGAGGCAATAAGAAATACCGATATTCCTTTTGTCACTTCATCCGAACCGATAAAGCTTGCAATCTCGGTTTTTCTTCTTTTATAAGCAGCAAGAGCCAAAACAGCTGTCACAACAACGAGAACGGCAAGAGGAATAAGCGAAATATAACCAGGGCTTATCATGTCAGGACCGGATTTTGAAAGATATTCGCTGAAATAGAATACATCCGCAAACGGAACCGTATTAGAAACAAATCCGGTTTGTGAATAATAGGTTTCACCCGAACCGTAAAATTCAGGATGATACCATCCGTAAATCCAGTCGTTTTCATGAATCGGAGAACCGTAAACAATTAAGCTGAAGAAGAATTCGCCCACATAACTGAAAATTAACGGTGCAACAAGGAATACGGCACTGTAAATAATCGCTTCGATAATTGTCCCTACTCTGCAGCAGACAGCAACGGAAACCGAATAAGCAAAAAGAATAGAAAGTGTTGCACCAAGGAAATAAAACAAAACTGAAATCCACAATTCTTTACTGCTACCGAAAATTGCAATGTTTGCAATAACATCAATTGCAAGCGGAATAACAACTGCAAGAACAAGAAGAAACGCACCTGACAGATACTTCGCAAGGAACATATTCTTCCTCGAAATTCCGAGGCTGTAATAGACATTAACAGCTTTTTTAGAGAACATATAACGGAATATCATTATTCCCGTTGCCATGGCAAGAAGCATCATGAGTGCCATATAAAACTCTTGTCTCATTCCCGTATCGCCGAGAATATAAACATGATTTGCCGAAATATAATCCTTGAAGCTTTTTCCGTAATCACCCGGATGATAATTATAAACAGTCCATTCATTGAACAATCCGCAAATTAAGGTTAAAAAAGATACTACTGCACAAACCAATGCAGGAAAATGCCAATTTTTCTTCATTGTCCTGAAAAAAGTAAAGCTGAAAGGCTTAGCCGAAGATTTCGCTGAAGTCATAGTCAGTTCCCTCCATTTCTTCAAGGAATATTTCTTCAAGTGTAAGCGGATAACGTTCGATAAGAATAGGATTCAATGCCTTAAGCTTTTCTTCATTCTCATCTTTATCACCCTTCATGGTAAGAGTAATAATCTTTCCGTCCTGCTTAAATTTACCGTAAGAAAGGTTTTCAAAATCCTTTTCAGACTTTTCCTCGGAAAACGCAAGCCTGAATTTACATCTGCTTGCACTTATTTCATCAACGCAGCAATCCATAACAATCCTTTTACCGTTAATAAGGGCAATATGGTCGCATATTTCGGTAAGTTCATGCAGATTATGCGATGAAATAATAATGCTGCAATCTCTGTCCGCCGAATATTCAATAAGCATCTTGTTCATAAGATTTCTCTTTGCAGGATCAAGACCGTCAAAGCTTTCATCAAGAAAAATAATCTGCGGATTGGTTGCAAGACCAAGAATCAGCTCTGCCTGACGCTGCATACCTTTTGAAAAAGAATTAAGCCTTGCATTTTTATCAAGTCCGAAGACACTGCAAAGACGGTCAAGAAGATTATAGCTGAAATCGGAATAATATCCGCTGTAAAAATCTGCCATTTTAGCAATTGTTGAATATCCTTCAAAATATATATCATCCGGCACAAAGAAAATCTTGCTTTTGGCCTCTGCCGAGTCAAAAGAATTGGCACCGTCTATTAAAACTTCTCCCCCGTCCGCTTTATAGATACCCGCTATGGTCTTTAAAAGAGTGGTTTTTCCTGCGCCATTATAACCTACAAGACCATAGACCGACGATTTGCCGACCGACATCGACAAATTCTCAATAGCGGTAAAATCACCGAATTTCTTTGTGACATTTCTGACCTCAATCATTTTTCTTCCTCCCTGTAAACAGATTTAATCAGCTCAATCAAATCATCAAGAGGTATTCCGATTGATTTAGCTGTTTGTGCCGAATCGGATATTTCATGCTTTGTTTTTTCAAAGAGTTTTTCATCCCCCAATGCCTGCTCATTTACAAAACATCCCGTACCCGGCACGGAATAAATAACACCGTTCAATTCAAGCTCCGCAAAGGCTTTTTTTACTGTGTTAACATTTACAGATGTATCCGAAGATATGTTTCTGATCGACGGAAGCTTTGAATGCGGCGGATATACACCGAGCCTTATGAGTGTTATAATCTGATTTTTTATCTGCTCATAAACCGGTATTCTGCTTTGCTTATCAATAACTATCATCGGCACTCCTCCTCTCCAACTGTACTATCTGTGATATCACACCTATAATATACCGTATGCCTTTCTTTTTGTCAATACATTTCCAAAATTTTCATAAATTGTTAACAATGATAATTTCGCTTGAAAATTTGCAAAATATTATTGTAATTTTTGTTAATATATGATATATTTATTGAGAATAAATTATAAATTTATGGAGGATAGATTAATTATGGAAAATAAAGATTTATTTCAGAAAACCGAAAATGGCTACAACTGTGAGCAGGTTGAGCAATACATAAATGTTCTTAAGACTGAATACAAAAAGGTTTTTGAATATGCAAAGGCAACAGAAGCCAACAACGAAAAACTCAAGAAAATTTGCCGTTCACTTTCTGACGAAAACAAGGCATTAAAAGCAAACGGAGCTTCTTCTGCCGTTTCAAACGATAACGCAGCAATAGGTGAAAACCTTGAACGCATTGCCAAGCTCGCCGAGAGTCTTGCCAATGAAAGTGCTGCTCTTCGCAGTCTTATTAAATAATTGAAAGGCAGTATAATTTATGGAACAGTTCAAGCTTAAAAGTATTGACGATCTTGACCTTGAATTTGTCAATATCACACGAGGTCAGGATGCGTCGTCCGTTAACAAAGAAACCAAAAGCCTTATTCCTGAAATAAGCAAAACCGAAGAAACAAAAAAATCCGATGAAACAATCGGTGCCAACTATTTCAGCAAACCCGCAACAGTTCCTGCTCAGGAAAATCCGATTTATACTCCTCAGCCTGAACAAACCAAGAAAAAAGCAAGACCTCTTATCCCTATAGGTCAAACTCCTTCACCTTATGCACCCGTCGGTGCAATTGAACAGCCCGAGGAAGAAGAAGTTCTTGACTTTTCCGATGCGAATTACGGCGAAGCAAAAGTTGAAGACGAAAACAAAAAAGTCAAAAAAAGCGGCGGTATACTCGCCGGCAAAATTATTTCAATTATTATGCTTTGCGCAACTGTTGTAACATTTATTCTCGGCTGTTTTGTTACTATATTCCTTGACAACAACGGCACTGATCTCGGCGGATTATGCTTTAACACCATGTGTCAGGATATTGATACTCTTGGTGTTTCCGAAGGCGATCTTATCATTTCCAAGAAATGCGATATCAATGAATATTCACCCGGAAATCTTATTGCGATCCCTGCATCGGGTATTTCAGGATGTGACATTCAGACACTCACATTCGTTGATGTTTACTCTGAAGACAATGCTTCGTTTACAATTACTCCTGTAACAAATCCCGGTTACACTACAACAGTTCAGTCATCCTCTTGCTACGGCATAATCAGTTCTTACATTCCCGCTCTCGGCGGAATACTCAATTTTGCAATGGACAATGCAATTCTTGTTTGCATACTCTTTGTCCTTCTCTCTGCCTTTTGGTGTCTTATCCTTGTTCTTATGGAGAGAAGCTCAAAGACTGCAGAACCTTCTCCTAAAAAAACCAAAAAGCAGAAATAAATCAAATAATTAAGGGGCTGTTTAAAAACAGC
>JAZPYI010000076.1:0-2594 GCA_045544115.1 Acutalibacteraceae bacterium
GACGTTTGCGTTAAGGTTTTCAATGACGATTATTCAAAGGCTGACGTTCTCAATGAGGCACTCAATCAGGCACGAATTGAAGAAACAGGTCTTAATATTCCCAAGGTGCTTGAAGTTACTATGATTGACGGCAAATGGGCAATTGTTTCCGAGTATATCAAGGGCAAAACACTTGCACAGCTTATGGAAGAAGATGAAGATAAGAAGAACGAATATCTCGAGCTTCTTGTTGACCTTCAGCTTGAAGTACAGTCAAAAACCTGCCCGCTTCTCAACAAACTCAAGGATAAGATGAACAGAAAAATCAGTCAGTCAGAGCTTGAAGCTACAACAAAGTATGACCTTCATACCCGTCTTGAAGGTATGCCCAAGCACAACAAGGTCTGCCACGGCGACTTCAATCCCTCAAATATCATTATCGCAGAAGACGGCACTCCCTATATCCTTGACTGGTCACACGCAACACAGGGTAACGCATCAGCAGATGCTGCAAGAACTTATCTTCTTTTCTGGCTCAGCGGTGACATCAACGGTGCAAAAGAATACCTCGAACTCTTCTGCAAGAAGAGCAACACAGCTATGCAGTATGTTCAGAAGTGGATGCCTATCGTTGCAGCTTCACAGTCAGTTAAGGGCAATGAAAAAGAGAGAGAATTCCTTCTTTCATGGGCTAACGTTGTAGATTACGAATAAGGAGATAACGACAATGAAAATTACAGTTTGTATCGGTTCATCATGCCATATCAAAGGATCCCGTCAGGTTGTTGAACAGCTTCAGTATCTCATCAGCGAAAACAAGCTCGGCGATAAGGTTGAGCTCGGCGGAACTTTCTGCATGGGCAAATGTCAGCAGGGTGTATGCGTTACCGTTGACGACAATTTCTTTTCGGTAACTCCCGAAACAGTAGACGAATTCTTCTCAAAAGAAGTTATTGCGAAGGTGTAAGCTATGGTGATTGTTCAGGTTTGTGTCGGCAGTTCATGCCACCTGAAGGGTTCGCCTGAAATAGTTGAACTCCTTCAGAAAGCCGTTGAAGAACATCATCTTGAAGACGAGGTTACACTTGCCGGAAGCTTTTGCATCGGCAAGTGTAATCGTGTTGGTGTAACAATTCAGGTTGATGATGATATTCATGTCGGCATAACAAAAGAGAATTTCAAGGAATTTTTTAACGACAATATTTTGTCAGCAGTTGAAGGGAAGTAATATTTATGAATTGCCTTACTCTTAAAAAATCAAACTGCAAAAACTGCTATAAATGTATCCGCCATTGCCCGGTCAAAGCCATCCGCTTTTCGGGCAATCAGGCGCATATTATCGGCAACGAATGTATTCTTTGCGGTCAGTGCTTTGTTGTGTGTCCGCAGAACGCAAAGGAAATAGTGAACGAGGTTGAAAAGGTAAAGGTGCTTATTCAGAGCGGCGATCCCGTTGTTGTCAGTCTTGCACCATCTTTCATTGCAAATTATGACGGCGTCGGAATCAACTCAATGCGTTCGGCGCTCCAAAAACTCGGTTTTTTTGATGTTGAAGAAACCGCAATCGGAGCAACAATCGTTAAAAATGAATATGAAAGAATACTTGCAGAAGAAGAAAGAGATGTTATCATTTCTTCCTGCTGTCATTCAATAAATCTTCTGATTCAGAAGCATTATCCCGCAGCACTCGAATATCTTGCCGATGTTATGTCACCAATGCAGGCACACTGTCAGGATATTAAAAAGCGTATTCCAAACGCAAAAACCGTTTTTGTCGGTCCTTGTGTTGCAAAGAAGGACGAAGCTGAATATTACGAAGGTATTGCAGATGCTGTTCTCACATTCGAGGAACTTACCGAATGGCTCAAAGAAGAAAATATTGAGCTTGAAGCAATTTCTGATAAAGATGAATTCAGCCGTGCCAGATTCTTCCCCACAACGGGTGGCGTGCTCAAAACAATGACCGAAACGAGCGACTATACATACGTTGCCATTGACGGCGTTGAAAACTGCATTGCCGTTCTCAAAGATATTGAAAAAGGTAAAATTCATAAGTGCTTTATTGAAATGTCATCTTGCGTGGGCAGCTGCGTAGGCGGTCCCGTTATCGAAAAATATCACCACACCTCAAACATCAAGGATTATATTGAGGTTGCAAACTATGCAGGAAGCAAGGATTTTGAGGTTGACCAGCCTAAAGCAATCGAGCTCAAAAAGAATTTCAGTTTCATTGAAAGAAAGCTTCCGTTGCCTTCAGAAACGGAAATAAACAACATTCTCCGTCAGATGGGTAAGTTCAAGCCTTCCGATGAGCTTAACTGCGGCTCCTGTGGCTATAATACCTGCCGTGAAAAAGCAATTGCAATTTCACAGGGCAAGGCAGAATTTTCAATGTGTCTGCCTTATCTTAAGGATAAAGCAGAAAGCTTTTCCGACACAATCGTTAAAAACACTCCCAACGGACTTATCGTTCTCAACGAACAGCTCGAGGTTCAGCAGATAAATACCGCTGCAAGAAAGATTATGAATATCCGCTCTGCGTCCGATGTTCTCGGTGACCAGGTAATCAGAATCCTTGACCCCAGTGTGTTTATGACTGTTATTTCAACGGGCAG
>JAZPYI010000077.1:0-35404 GCA_045544115.1 Acutalibacteraceae bacterium
TTCTTAATTCAAGAATTTCTTTCTCATAATCTTTTATGTGCCGATAGCTTCGGGGCATAACAAAACCTCCTATGGTAGTTTCTTTAATTCTACCATAGGAGGCTCTTTTTTTCATTGTCCGTTTTTACTGGACCGGTTCAATATCAGCCCCTTTTTTCTTTTTTCAAAAGTCATTGACAAAAGCACTTTAATATGATAATGTAATAACACAATAATAAAATAAAGGAGTAAATATCATGAAAAAGATTCTCGCATTGATTCTCGCAGGGCTTATGCTCTTCTCATTTGCTGCATGCGGCGGCAACACAGACAACGAAACAACAACACAGGCTCCCAACGGTGAAGCACCCAATAATGAAGCAAAAGAAACAGTTGTTGTAGGCTACACAATTTATGAACCCATGAACTATAAAGACGAAAGCGGCAAGCTCATCGGTTTCGACACAGAACTTGCAGAAAAAGTTTTCGGCAACCTCGGCTATGAAGTTATCTTCCAGGAAATCGAATGGAGCAGCAAATACACAGACCTCAATTCAGGCACAATCGACTGCGTATGGAACGGCTTCACAGCTAACACAGCTGACGATGACGGCGTTCTCCGTGCAGAAAAGGTTGACTTCTCATATAACTACATGGAAAACCGTCAGGTAGTTGTTGTTAAGGCTGACGCAGGCATTGCTGCAGCTGCAGATCTCAACGGCAAGATGGGCGTTGCAGAAAGCGGTTCGGCAGGCGAAGAATATGCAAAGTCATTCGAAGGCACAGCTTTCAAAGGCTTCATCAAGCAGACAGACTGCCTTATGGAAATCAAGTCAGGTTCGGCTGATTTCGCAGTTGTTGACGCACAGCTTGCAAAGAGCTATGTAGGCAAGGGCGACTATGCAGACCTCGCAATCATTGACGACCTTTCAAGCGATGTTGAATTCTATGCAATCGGCTTCAAGAAGGGCAGCATGCTCACAGCTAATGTTAACGCACAGCTCGAAGCTCTTGCAGCAGACGGCACAATCGCTGCTCTCGCAGAGAAATACGGTGTTTCAAACACAGCTATCACAGATTTCTCTAACCAGAAATAAATTTAAAGATATAATTGGAGTTTTAAGATGTCCTTTTTAGAAGTCACGGCTTTTTTGTTCGACGGCTTTAAAATATCTTTGCTTATCTTTGCGGTGACGCTGCTTTGCGGCGCACCGCTTGGTTTGCCTATAGCCTTCTGTTCAATGAGCCGATTCAAAATAGTCAGATCAATTTCAAAGGTGGTTGTCTGGATTGTCAGAGGTATTCCTCTCATGCTTCAGATATTCATCATTTACTATGTGCCCGGTCTTTTGTTCCACTACCAGCTTTTCGGACAGATTGACCGATATATGTTTATCGAATACGGTATAGCTGATGCAGGCAGAATAACAGCCGTTCTTATTGCATTCACAATCAACTATGCCTGCTATTTTTCGGAAATTTACAGAGGCGGCATCGAAAGCATTTCCAAGGGTCAGTATGAAGCCGGATATGTTCTCGGTCTCACCAAATCTCAGATTTTCAGAAAAATTATTCTCAAGCAGGTTATCCAGCGCATTGTTCCGCCGATGTCAAACGAAATCATAACCCTCATCAAGGATACTGCGCTTGCAAACTGCATTATGGTTTGTGAAATCATTAAGAACGCAAAAGAGCTTGCCGCAACAAAAGCTATGATATGGCCCTTGTTCTTCACGGGTGTATTCTATCTCATATTCGTCGGTATTCTCACGGTCGTTCTCAACAAAGCAGAAAAGAAACTGAGCTATTTCAGGAGTTAAAATATGTCGATATTAGAAGTAAGTAACATAAAAAAGAGCTTCGGCAAAACCGAGGTTCTCAAGGATATAAGCTTCACTCTTGAAAAGGGTGATGTTCTTTCCATTATCGGTTCATCGGGAAGCGGCAAAACAACTCTGCTCAGATGTCTTAATTTCCTTGAAATCGCCGATGACGGCAAGATTATTGTTGATAATGACGTTGTTTTTGACGGCAGCGACAAATCATATCTGTCCGATGAAAAGATAAGAGAAAGCAGACTGAATTTCGGTCTTGTGTTCCAGAATTTCAATCTTTTCCCTCAGTATACCGTCCTCGAAAACCTTACTCTTGCCCCCACCCTTCTCAAAAAAGGTGACGAAGCTTCAATAAAAAAGACCGCTCTTGAATTAATCAAGAAGGTCGGTCTTGAAGAAAAGGTTGATTTCTATCCCTGTCAGCTTTCGGGCGGTCAGCAGCAGAGAGTTGCAATAGCCCGTGCGCTTGCACTCAATCCCAAGATTCTCTTTTTTGATGAACCCACTTCCGCACTCGACCCCGAGCTCACAATGGAAGTTCTCAATGTTATCAAGGGTCTTAAGGATTCGGGCTGCACAATGGTTATTGTTACTCATGAAATGGCATTTGCCCGTGATGTTTCCGATAAGGTAATCTTCATGGACGGCGGTGTTATAGTAGAACAAGGCAGTCCAGAGGAAGTTATCAACAACCCCAAAAACGAAAGAACAAAGCATTTCCTTAACCGTTTCAAAGAAAACAGTTAATAATCAACCGTCGATTTGCTGTTGCATTTCGGCGGTTGTTGTATTATAATTGCTTCATAAAATATAAAAAGAGGAATAATTATGAAATTTTTGATTGCTTCAGATATTCACGGTTCGGAATTTTATTGCAAAAAGCTTCTTGAAGCTTATAAAAACGAAAAAGCCGACAGACTTCTGCTTTTAGGCGATATTCTTTATCACGGACCCCGCAACGACTTACCCGAAGGATATGCGCCGAAAAAGGTTATTGAGCTTCTCAATGAAAAAAAGAACGAGATTCTCTGTGTGAGGGGCAATTGTGATACGGAAGTTGACCAGATGGTGCTGGATTTTCCGATTCTCGGCGAATATGCGGTCATTCCCGTCGGAGACCGACTTCTCTATGCAACCCACGGTCATAACTTCAACGAAAATCACCTTCCTCCCCTTATGTCCGGCGATATACTGCTTCACGGTCATACCCATGTTCCGAAATGCACGGAGCATGAGGATTATGTTTATATGAACCCCGGTTCTGTTTCAATCCCGAAGGAAAACAGTCACCACGGTTACATGACACTTTGCGGAAACAAATTCCTCTGGAAGGATTTTGACGGTAATATAATCATGACATATACAGTTGAATAAGGAGGCATATTTATGGAGCTTACACCGACAAGAGAATTAACTAAAGCAACAAAAGCACTCATGGTTTTTGCCTTTGCAATAATGACAGGCTTTATGTGGAGAGTCAGAGGCTCCCACGGCTGGGGCTCGATGTGGGGTATGTTTGCGGTAGGTGTCATGATGGTGCTGTTTATCTTTGCGTTCTTCGGCAACCGAAAAAAAATGAGCTATGAAGCAATTCCCGTGGCTGTTATTCTTATGGGAATCACAAACGGCGGCTGGGGTACACTCAACAGTCAGATGGGCGGATATCTCGGCAGCACCGCACCTTTTACGGGTGAAGAGGTAGCCGCAACTGTTGAAATCAATCCCTACTACGGCTTATGGGTTATGCTGCTGCTCGGCTTCGGCTGGATGCCGCTTTTCTCGATTTTTTTAGGCTCTCTTTTTTCAAAAAGAGAATACAAAATTTCAAATTACATAGCAATTATTGCGATTTTCTATGCACTCGTTGCCGTATTCATGTTCACCCTTTCGCACTTCATTCTTCCCTATATCAGCCCTACTGCCGTTGATATGTTCAAGGAAGGCCTTTCGGATAAAGGCATAGACATGAGTCCCATGATGTCCTTTATCAAAAATTTGGGTTCCGAGGCTTGGTTCAAAAAAATACCCTTCGGCAGAAATTACTATGCAAGCATAAGAGTTATTTCCTATTCCGCGGCGGCACTTTTAAGCTCGCTTACCGTGCTTGTTGCTTTCCGTGACAAAATCACGGCATTTATTTCAACGGCAATCAACGTTATAATGGCTCTTTCCATAACCGTTGCCGATGTATTTCTTATCATTGATTCGGACAAGGGCTTCCTCGGCAATGTTACTCCGCCTGCATTTCTCGCAGAAGGTTCATGGTCGCTCTGGGAATACTTTACCGGTTTCCTTATGGGCTTCGGAGTTATGCTTCTTCTTGTATGTCTGCCCAAGAAAATCACACAGGGCGAAGGCAAATTTGAATATGAGCCTCCATTCAAAAAGCAATGGCTTCACGGTGCATACAGCGCGATACTCACCCTTTTCTTCACCTTCGTTCTGACGGTTGCAAGACCTCTCGGAATGAGAATTGCCGATATGTTTATCGACAGAGGCTTGCTTTCAGATAATGAAATCTATGAAATAATTCTCATGGCAGTTATCGGAGTAATCGGATTTATCGTCTGCGTTTCTACAGTTAAGAAGAACATCGTCACAAAAGCACTTCCCGTTCCCGTTCCCATGCGAACGGAGGACTTCTGCATGAATGCTGTAACGAAATATATGCTTGTAACCGCAATCATTTATTTCTTTACCGATGATGCCAGCTTTGTTCAGCTCATAAAAAATCCCATGTCAATTCTTAATGTGACACGGGATTCGGGTGTTGTTCTTGTTTTGCTTATGATTGCAAGTGTTCTGATTTTCCATGCTTTGTTCTATTCGGCAGCAGAAAAAGCTGTAGGAGAGAATAAAAATAAGACAAACGATTAAAAAATAATATCAGCAATTTCTTCGGCGCAGCCTGCGATATGGGTTGCGCCCGATTTTTTCAACTCTTCCTCACTGCCGTAGCCAAAAGTTACACCGATGCTTTCAACTCCGGCGCCGTTTGCACCGTCTATGTCAAAGCATCTGTCACCAACCATAATAATTCTGTCCTTACTTATATTCAAAGCCTCTGCGGCATTGTTGATAAGCGAAGTCTTGCTCTGCGGAGTATCATCGGCAGACGGTGCGGAAATAAAATCAATAAGCTCTCTCAACTCAAGAAAATCAACAAGTCTTATGATAAAATTCTGCGGCTTCGAGCTTGCGATTCCGATTTTGATTCCGTTTTCACGGAGTTTCTTAATCAAAGGCAGAATGCCTTCGTACAAATCAAGCTCATATATACCGCTTTCGCTGTATTTTTCTCTGTACTTTTTTACTGCAAAATCGCTTTTTTCATCGTCAAGACCGAGTTCTCTCTTAAATGAATCATAAATAGGCGGTCCTATAAAACGTCTCAGTGCTTTGCTGTCAAGAGACTCAAGACCGAGCTTTGCAACGGCATACTGAACAGAATTGAATATTCCTCTGCCCGTATCAGCAATTGTACCGTCAAAATCAAAAAGCACAGCTTTATATTTGGAACTCATAATATCTCCCCCAATATAATTTATGCATTTATTTTATCATAATCATTTAATTCTATCAATATTTTCATTTACATTATGTACATTATATGTTATAATATATTTTAATTTTAAATGTAAATTCTCCGAAAGGGATGAAATAAATGGAATATAAATTTGCAAAAGGTGTTGCATCACTAAAGCCCTCGATTATCAGGGAAATTCTCAAAAGCTCGGGCAACACCATTCCCCTTGCCGCAGGTAACCCTGCTCCCGATGCTTTTCCTGTTGACGATATCAAAAAAATAATCGCCGAGGTTTTTGAAGCAGACCCTATTCTTGCTCTCCAATACGGAATCAGTGAGGGCTACGGTCCTCTCGTAGCGAAGCTTACGGAGCTTGCCAGAACCCGCTACGGTGTCGGAAACGATAATGATGCTCTTATCATAACCAGCGGCGCACAGCAGGTAATGAGCCTTTCTTGCCAGTGCTTTATCAATTACGGTGACTGCATTCTCTGCGAAGAGCCTTCATTTATCGGCGCTCTCAATTGCTTCAGAAGCTTCGGTGCAAGACTCTCGGGTGTACCCGTTGACAGCGACGGTATCAACATTGAAGCTCTTGAACAAAAGCTTAAAACAGAAGAAAATGTTAAATTTATCTATACAATTCCGAACTTCCAGAATCCCGCAGGCATAACAATGTCGCTCGAAAAGAGAAAAGCTGTTTATGAGCTTGCAAAGAAATACGGTGTAATGATTCTTGAGGACAATCCCTACGGCGACCTTCGCGTTTCAGGCGAGGATGTACCCGCAATTAAGAGCTTTGACACCGATGGCATTGTTATCTATTCGGGTTCATTTTCAAAGATTGTTGCTCCCGGTATAAGAGTAGGCTTTGTGCTTGCACCGAAGGAAGTTATCGCAAAGCTTACAGTCGCAAAACAGACTCAGGATGTTCATACTCCCCTTATTTCACAGCTTGTTGTATACAAGTGGCTTACCGAATATGATTTCGAGGGTCACATCAACAAAATCAAAGAGATTTACAAACGCAAGCTCAATCTTCTCTGCGACTGTGTTGATAAAGAGCTTTCAGAATTTCTTACATATCACAGACCGGAGGGCGGTCTTTTCGTATGGGCAAAGCTCAATGACGGCATTGATATGCTCGACTTTGTTAAAAAAGCAAGTGCTGCAGGTGCATCGGTTGTTCCCGGTAATGCAATGATGGTTGACGGCGATGCTCCCTGTCAGTATATAAGACTCAATTTCTCAACTCCCTCCGATGAGGATATCGTAAAAGGCATTAAAATTCTCGGAGAGGTTGCACGTTCACTTTAATAAACACAGGAAGGTAAAATCTTATGGAAAATACTGCTCCCGAAAAAAAGCCTATAGTATTAAGCATGATTCAGCCGACTTCAATTCCCACTTTGGGAAATTATCTCGGTGCACTGAAAAACTGGAAAGCAATGAGCGATGACTACAACTGTCTTTATGCTGTTGCGGATCTTCATGCTTTAACAATTCATCCCGACCCTGTAAAGCTGCGTCAGCAGATTCTTGAAATGTATGCAATACTTCTTTCCATCGGTCTTGACCCCGAAAAAAGCATTGTATTTATTCAGAGTCAGGTTGCCGCTCATGCAGAGCTTGCATGGATTCTTGACTGCTATACCCAGTTCGGCGAGGCTTCAAGAATGACCCAGTTCAAGGAAAAATCGCAGAAGCATGCCGATAACGTTAACGTAGGTCTTTTTGCATATCCCGTACTTATGGCTGCGGATATTCTTCTTTATCAGGCAAACTATGTTCCCATCGGTGCAGACCAGAAGCAGCACCTTGAGCTTGCAAGAGATATTGCAACAAGATTCAATTCGCTCCGCGGAAACACCTTTACACTCCCCGAGCCATTCATCGGCAAGGTTGGTGCAAGAGTTATGAGCCTTCAGGATCCCACCCAGAAGATGTCAAAAAGCGACCCGAATCCCAAGGCTTCCGTATCGCTTCTTGACGAACCTAATGTTATTCTTAAAAAATTCAAATCCGCAGTTACGGACAGCGAGGCTTGCGTAAGATATGCAGACGGAAAAGACGGCATAAATAATCTCATGTCCATTTATTCATGCTGCACGGGTCTTGATTTTGCCGCCATTGAAAAAGAATTTGAGGGCAAAGGCTACGGCGACTTCAAGGTTAAGGTTGCCGAAGCGGTTATCGAAGAGCTTCGTCCCGTTCAGGAGGAATACAAGCGCTTGATTGCCGACAAGCAGTATCTTATTGATACCGCCAATGCAGGTGCGGAGAAGGCTGCTCGTCTTGCAAGCAGAACTCTCACCAAAGCAAAGAAAAAAGTCGGACTTTTGCTCGGTTAAAAGCCTGCAAAAGCAAGATTTTTGTTAATTACGACGAAAATGCATAAATATTCAGAAAATGCTTGATTTTTTGAATATTCATTGTATAATTAGTGCATAAACAATATAAAGAACGGAGAAATTATCATGAAAGAAATTAAAAAAGTAGTTCTTGCCTATTCAGGCGGCCTTGATACATCAATCATCATTCCCTGGCTTAAGGAAAACTATAACAACTGCGAGGTTATCGCTGTTTCCGGTGACGTAGGTCAGGGCACAGAGCTTGACGGTCTTGAAGAAAAAGCTATAAAGACCGGTGCATCAAAGCTTTACATTGAAAACCTTCAGGATGAATTTGTAAGCGATTACATTTTCCCCACCCTCAAGGCAGGCGCAGTTTATGAAAAGGAATATCTTCTCGGCACATCCTTTGCACGTCCCATCATCGCAAAGAGAATTGTTGAAATCGCAAAGGCTGAAGGCGCTGATGCTATCTGCCACGGCTGCACAGGTAAGGGTAATGACCAGGTAAGATTCGAGCTTACAATCAAGGCTTTTGCTCCCGAAATGGAAATCATTGCTCCCTGGAGAATCTGGGATATTAAGTCAAGAGAAGAAGAAATTGAGTATGCAGAGGCACACAACATTCCTCTTAAGATAAACCGTGAAACAAACTATTCAAAGGATAAGAACCTTTGGCATCTTTCACACGAAGGTCTTGACCTTGAAGACCCTGCAAACGAGCCTCAGTACAACAAACCCGGGTTCCTTGAAATGGGAGTTTCTCCCGAAATGGCTCCCGATGAACCCACTTATATCACCATCCACTTTGAAAAGGGTGTTCCCACAGCCGTTAACGGCAAGGAAATGGGCGGTGTAGAGCTTATCACCTACCTCAATGAGGTTGGCGGAAAGAACGGCATCGGTCTCAATGACATCGTTGAAAACCGTCTTGTAGGCATGAAATCCAGAGGTGTTTACGAAAATCCCGCAGGATCAATCCTCTTCAAGGCTCACGATATTCTTGAAACACTCTGCCTCGACAGAGATACAATGCATTATAAAGAAATCATTGCTCATAAGTATGCAGAGCTTGTTTACTTCGGTCAGTGGTTCACTCCTCTGCGTGAGTCCCTTGCTGCATTTGTTGATAAGACTCAGGAAACCGTTACAGGTGACGTTAAGCTCAAGCTTTACAAGGGCAATATTATCAACGCAGGTGTAACCTCACCCTACACACTCTACAGCGAGGACTTTGCAACATTTGATGCAGACGAAGTTTACGACCAGAAGGATTCCGCAGGCTTCATTAACCTCTTCGGTCTTCCCATCAAGGTAAAGGCTATCCTCGAAGCAGAAAGAAATAAATAATTTTCGGATAATTGCAAAATATCACAATTCATCACGATTATTAAATTTCTTTTGATTACTGAAAACAATAAAACAAGAGCCGCCAAAACGACGGCTCTTTTTCCAATACAGGAGGATCAGATATGAAACTTTGGGCAGGTCGCTTTTCAAAAGAAGCGGACAAGAAAACCAACGATTTCAACTCATCAATATCAACCGACTCGAGAATGTATGCTCAGGATATCGAGGGCAGCATCGCTCATGTAACCATGCTTGCGGCAAAGGGTATTGTTTCAAATGACGATGCCGCAGCAATTGTTGCGGAGCTTGTTCAGATAAAAGCAAATATTGCAGACGGCAAGCTGCTTATCGACCCCAATGCCGAGGATATTCATACATTTATTGAGCAAACCTTAACAGAGCATATAGGAGCACCCGGAAAACGTCTGCACACAGGCAGAAGCAGAAACGACCAGGTTGCACTTGATGTAAGACTCTATCTGCGTGACGAATGCGATGAAACATTGAAGCTTATCAACGAGCTTATTGACGCACTTACCGCAAAGGGTGAGGAATACGGCGATGCCATCATGCCCGGATACACTCATCTCCAGAGAGCACAGCCCATAACCTTCAAGGCACACCTTCTTGCATACATTGAAATGCTCAAACGTGACCTCGGCAGGGTTGAAGATGCCAAAAAGAGGATGAATTCTTCACCTCTCGGCAGCGGTGCACTTGCAGGTACAACCTACCCCATTGACCGCTCCATGACCGCGTCTCTTCTCGGCTTTGATTCATATACCGCAAGCACTCTCGACGGTGTTGCTGACAGAGATTTCTGCATTGAGCTTGCAAGCGCACTTTCGATTTGCATGGTTCATCTTTCAAGGCTCTGCGAAGAGATTATTCTCTGGTGTTCATGGGAATTTAAGTTTGTTGAGCTTGACGATGCATTTTCAACAGGCTCAAGCATCATGCCCCAGAAGAAAAACCCCGATATTGCGGAGCTTGTAAGAGGCAAGAGCGGCAGAGTTTTCGGCGACCTTATGACACTCCTCACCGTTATGAAGGGTCTTCCCCTTGCATATAACAAAGATATGCAGGAGGATAAGGACGCAATTTTTGATGCATTTGATACCGTTAAAATCTGCCTTGTAACTCTTGTACCCATGATTTCCACCATGAAAGCTATCCCCGAAAACATGAGAAAGGCGGCAGCGGGCGGATTTATAAACGCAACCGATTGCGCTGACTATCTTGTATCAAAGGGACTTCCCTTCAGAGATGCATATAAAGCAACGGGAGAGCTTGTTGCTCTTTGCATAAGAGAAGGCAAAACTCTTGAAACACTTTCCCTTGACGAATACAAAAACATTTGTGAGTTGTTTGATGACGGTGTTTATGAGGCAATTAATCTTGAAAACTGCGTAAGACGCAGAGGAATGTAACATAATCACATCACCCCGAGCAAAAAGATTTTTCTTTTTGTTCGGGGTAAAAATTATTATTTCAGCACTCTTTCAAGAGTCTTGCCGAGTATCTTTTCTTTGCATTCCTCGGAAATATCAAGTCTCCTTATTCTTTCAATATCTGATTTTATATGTTCGGGCTTTGAGTACGGGAAATCCAAGCCGAAAATGCTTCTGTCTTCACCGGTTTGAGCAATTACTATTTCAAGCTCTTCATCAGTGAGCGCCCATTCATCCCCCTTGCCCTTACGGTTGCTTACACTTGTCCAACCGGCAAAAACATGGTCCTCTTCCCCTCTTGAGTTGTTACACATAACAGCAAGCGCCTCTTTAAAGAAATGATAGCCTCCGATATGCTCCATGCTGAATTTAAGACGCGGAAAATTCCACGCAACCTCATCAAAAAGCAAAACACGGTTATCACGCAGTCTGTGCCAATGCATACCTGAATGGAAAGAAAGGAAAAGTCCCAGCTCCTGCGCTCTTTCATACACCTGAAAAGCCTCTTCACCGTCAATAACGAACTCCTGATACGGCGGATGCAGCTTTATTCCTTTAAATCCGAGGTCTGCAATTCTGTCCACCTCATCACGGAGATTCTGCGTAAAATCAACCGTACCGAAGCCGACAAGCCTGTCGTTACCCCTTATCTGCTTTGCAAGCCAAGTGTTTTGGCTTCCTTCAAAGCCGCCCTCATGAAATCTGTCCGAAAACGGTGCAAAGGCAACAGCCTTATCTATTTCACATTCATCAAGAAATTCCATAAGTTTTTCAACACAGCCCTCGGGTCTTAATTCCTTCGGGAAAATATGCGCATGATTTGCAAAAATCATTTTCATCACTTCCTTATAATTAAAATAAATCAATTATAAAAATTTGTCAATAAAATATCGTTTCATTCGGGCAATAATATATTCGGGAGATGATAATATGAACGACAACAAAGACACCTTATATCTTCTTCGCGAATGCAGTGCCGGAATCCGCATGGCTGTTGCCTCAATCGACGATGTGCTTCCGTATCTTGAAGAAGGAGAATTAACGCAGGTGCTTAAGGAAAGCAAAACCGAACACAAAGACCTTGAAAAGGACATTGACGATACTCTTCATAAGCTTAACTGCGAGGGCAAAGAACCAAACATCATGGCAAAGAGTATGTCAAAAATCAAAGCAAATGCCGAAATGGCATTTAAGCCTACCGAAGCACAGGCCGCAAGCCTCATCACCGACGGCTGCGGAATGGGCATAAAATCCATCAACAAATATCTTAACCAATATCCTGCCGCATCAAACGAGGTAAAACACCTTGCAACAAGAATAAGCGAGCTTGAAGAAAATCTCGAAGATAAAATGCGTCCTTTTCTTTAAGTCAAATCAAAGCACCGAAGCGGGGCTCTTCATAGGAAGGATGCCTCTCTTCGGCTTTTTCGTGCAGTCCGATTGACTGATTTAAAACAATCTGCTATTATCTAAATATACTCTTAATATTAAATGAATATATCAATGTCACTAAAACGGAAGGTGATAATATGGAAAAGAACGACTCTTTGGAAATTATTTTTATCCGTCATGCAGAAACACAGTATGATAATTTCGGTGACCGTGACCCCAGTGACGGTGAGCTTACCGCCAAAGGAGAACAGCAGTGCATTGAATTGGGAAAAAAGCTTAAATCTGTACCTATAGATGCATATATCACAAGCTCTCTTTTACGCAGTTTTAAAACCGCAACGGGAGTTTGCAATGCCAAATCGGATAAGCCTGTACTTGAAATTTGCCCCGAGCTTGTTGAGTGCGGATGCACACCCGGTTATTACGGCTGCAGCGAAAAATATCTCCAAAAGTATTATGAAAACACAAAAATGTGTAAAAAGCTTTTTGATACAGAGAATTATGAATTCGGCTGTGAGGCTTTTGAGGATAATGTTATCCGTGCAGATAAAGTGATTTCTTACATAAAAAACAGATTTTCATTCGGTAAACGTGTTGCAATTTTCAGTCATCACGGATTTCTTGAATATCTTATCCCCACCGCTCTGGGTGTTAAACCTCATGTATTCAGATTTTCTCTTGACAACACATCAATTACCGTTGTTGATTTATGCCGTGACGGCAATGCGATTCTGCGTTGCGTAAACAAATAAAACATACTTGCTCAAAATATTTCGGATACATACCGTGAACATAATTATGCAAAAATTGCTTCTGTCAGATTGATGTGTGTAACGGCTTTTTGAGTTTTTAATCCATAAAAGCATAACCTCTTTTTTGTTGACATTACAATTAAAAATGTTATAATAATTATGAATATATTACAGTAAAGGAAGAAATAAACATGAAAAGAATCGCATCTATCCTTCTTGCTCTTATTCTTGCATTCGGTATGCTTATGCCCGCATATGCGGAAACGGATGCAACCCCAAAGCTTCAGTTCAATGAAGACGGAAGCTTCCGAATTATGCAGATTGCCGATATTCAGGACGGCACCATTCTTACTCCTGCAACAAAAACCTTCCTCAAAGAGGTTGTTATCGATGCTCAGCCCGACCTTATTGTTCTTACCGGAGATAATATCTCTGCAGGTTCGGCAACAATAGGAATAAAAGCCATTGACAAGCAGCTTGTTAAATACGGTATAAGCCAATATATGTCCGTTTTTGAAGAAATCGGTGTTCCCGTTGCCGTTGTTTTCGGTAATCATGATGCTGAAGAGCTTGTTACCAAAGAAGAACAAATGGAAATGTACAATGCATACAGCTGCTGTGTTGCCATTGACGAGGGCGATGCACTTTACGGCTGCGGAACATACAATCTTCCCGTTTATTCTTCAAAGGACAGCTCAAAAACCGCATATAACCTTTGGATGATTGACTCCAACATGTATGACGAAGACGGTTATGACCATGTTCACGAAGACCAGATTAAATGGTATGTTGATACTTCAAATGCTCTCAAGGCACAGAACGGCGGAAAAGTCGTTCCCTCAATGATGTTCCAGCACATCGTTGTCAAAGAAATCTATGATATCATTTCCGAAATACCCCAATCAGAAACAGATAAGCATGAATACGTTGAAGATAACGGAAAATATTATGCTTTCAATTCTGAAAACTATATAACAGGCGAACTTAACGAAATGCCTTGTCCTCCCTCAAAGAACGGCGGTCAGTTTGAGGCCGTGCAGAAGCAGGGTGATGTTGTTGCAATGTTCTTCGGTCACGATCACAAAAATTCATATGTTGTAAATTATAAGGGTGTTGACCTTGTTAATACTCCCGGTGCAGGCTTCGGCTCCTACGGCGACCATGGCAGAGGTGTAAGAATCATTGATATCAACGAAAACAGTGCCGATTACGAAACCTCGGTGATTACTTATCTTGATTTCTATGCTGACGATGAGTCCATGCTCCAGCAGTTTGTTGCATACGGCAATGAATTTGATTTCATAGAGCAGGTTGTCGCTTTCTTCAGATATTTATTCCTCGAAATTGCCGACCTTCTCATCATCTGGTAATTTTCAAACACAGGTGCGGTTATTCCGCACCTTTTTTTAAAGGATAACATTATGATTGAATCACCGAAAAAAGCCTTTTGGGCAGTTATCGCCGCAGCAGCGGTCAATATCGGACTGTTTTTTATAAAGCTCTATATCGGGCTTTCCTCGAACAGCATTGCAATATATGCCGATTCGCTCAATAATCTTCTTGACTTCGGAATATGCCTTGCAGCTGTAATCGGGCTTGCCATACTCACCCGTAAAAAAAGCGAAAGCTATCCGTTCGGAACCGGAAAAGCCGAGGATCTGATTGAATTTATAATTTCAGCTGCAATAATTGTTTCCGGCATATTTTTCGGATATACCTCATTTGAAAGAATACTTTATCCGATGCCTGTATGGTTTTCCGTTCAGTATGCCGTTATAATCGCTGCAACCGCAATAGTAAAGCTGTTTCTTGCGGTATTAATAAAATCCGTCTATAAAAAGAACGACGGAGGAATTGTAAAGGGAATCGCCACTGACAGCCTTATGGATTTTTTCATAACACTATGCTGTCTTGTTTCCTTTACCGTCGCAAACAGCATAGGCTATTCAGTCGACGGTATTGCGGGAATAATAATCAGCATAGTGATGACAGTGCAGGGAATAAAATCTGCAATTCACTCATGCTCTGCGATAATCGGAAAACACGAATCTGAGTTATGCGAAAAGGCAAGATGCCTTATTGAAACCAACGGTCATATAATCAATGTAAATTCCGTAAACTGTCATAAATACGGATACAACATGGTTTTTACAGCAGAAATAGAAATTGACTGTAAAACCGTGCAGGAAACAAAAAGCCTTGTCGTAAAGCTTAAATCATCCTTTGAAAACGAAATGAATGCCGAGATTTACATATCATTCGGAGGTGTGAAATGATGAATAAAAATGAAAAAAAGCAAAAAAGAAGAAAAACAGCTCGCCGTGTTCTGGCGATAATTCTTGCAGTTATTGTTCTGTTTGTAGGAATAACAACGGTTATAACCGTTATAGGACTTAACGCAAACATAAAAAAAGCAAATTCATTTCCTGAGGCAGGAAGTGAAGATTTAAAGGTTGAAAACATTTCCGACGGAGTATGGAATATATATTCCGATACGGGACTTAAGGTGCTTCAGCTTACCGACACCCACTTCGGAGGCGGATGGATGTCGATGAAAAAGGACTCTATGGCACTCAATGCCGTTGCGGCGATGATAAGCTCCGAAAAGCCCGATTTTGTTATTGTTACGGGTGATGTTGCATATCCCGTACCCTTTCAGGCAGGCACATTCAACAACAAATCAGGTGCAAAGCTCTTTGCGGAGCTTATGGAAACTCTCGGAGTCTACTGGACCGTTTCCTACGGTAACCACGACACCGAGGCTTACAGCTTTTTTGACCGTGAAGAGATAACCGATTTCTATAAGGAATACCCCCATTGCCTTATGCGTAAAGGCGAGGAAAATGTTGACGGATACGGAAATCAGGTTTTCAACATTGTTAAATCAAACGGAATAATCTCCCGTTCTCTTTTCACCGTTGACTCGCATTCTTATGTTGATAACGACTATTTCGGCATCATGTGGAAGTACGATAACATTCACGAAAATCAGATTGAGTGGTATTCCGGAATAATAGAAGAAAACAATAAGCAGAATCAGATGAAGCTTTATGCTTCGAGCGATTCGCAGTTTCTTGCAAAAAATCCTACGGCGCCAAACGTTCCCTCCTCGGTTTTTCTCCATGTTCCACTTTCCGAGTATAAGGACGCATGGAACGAATATGTTGAAAACGGTTATGCCGACACAGAATACGTCAAATATAATTATGGTGTAGCCGGTGAATCAGGCAAGGTGGTTTATCCCGGAATTTATGAGGACAACTTCTTTGAAACCATGCAGAAGCTTCACAGCACAGACACGGTTTTCTGCGGTCACGACCATCTGAACAATTTCTCCGTGAACTACAAAGGAATTGACCTTACATATTCTTACAGTGTTGATTATCTTGCATATGTGGGAATTTATAAGCTCGGCTCGCAGCGAGGCTGCACGGTAATCAATATCGGCGAAAACGGTGAAATAAGCTACAGCGCGGAAAATTATTATCAGGATAAATACATCTCTCATTATTCAAAAGAAGAAGTAACAATGCAGGAGCTCGGACAATGAAAAAAGGACTGATTCTTGAAGGCGGTGCCATGCGAGGCTTGTTCACCGCAGGAATAATTGATGTTTTCATGGAAAACGGCATTGAATTTGATGCGGCAATCGGTGTTTCCGCCGGTGCGGCATTCGGCTGCAACTATAAGTCAAGGCAGATAGGCAGAGTTATAAGATACAACAAGCGATTTGCAAGAGACCCAAGATTCTGCAGCTTCCGTTCACTGATAAAAACGGGTGATCTTTTCGGTGCTGAATTTTGCTATCACACCATACCCGATACACTTGATATTTTCGATACGCAGGCATATCTTGATAACCCCATGGATTTTTATGTTGTTGTGACGGATGTTGAAACAGGCAAGGCGGTATACATAAATTCCGACGAAGCGGGTGAAGATTCACTCGAATGCTTCAGAGCCTCGGCATCCATGCCGCTTGCTTCCAGACCTGTTGAAATAAAGGGCAAAAAATATCTTGACGGCGGAATTGCCGATTCTGTACCCATTCAGTATTTTGAAAGCATCGGCTTTGAAAAAAATGTTATAATTCTCACTCAGCCGAAGGGATATGTTAAGAAACCCAGCTCTGCCGCGAAGGTTATGAAATATGCGCTTAAGGAATATCCGAATGTTGTAAAAACCATGGAGAGCAGACATATTGAATATAACACCACCCTCAAATACATTGAAAAAAGAGAAAAAGAGGGGGCGGCTTATGTTATAAGACCTGAAGCGCCTCTCAAAATCGGAAAAATCGAACATAATCCCGATAATATGCAAAAAATTTATGACCTCGGTCGGAAAGCAGCAGAAAAGCATCTTAAAAACATCAAAAGCTTCTTAAAATAAACATCACCCTGCAGATCTTTACGGAATGCAGGGTGATTTCATTTCAAGAAAATATATTATTCATTATCCGCCGAACAGCCGCATGAACAGTTGCCGCTCTTTGCGTGGACACATGAGCCGCTGTCGGGGCAGCCTATGCACTTTTGTCCTTTTTTCTTTGCTCTGTAAATATACAAAGCTGCAAGTCCGACAATTGCAATTATCACAACAGATATAATGATATTTTCCATATTATTTCTCCTGATTATTTTACACTCATTGCAGGTGCTTTTTTGCTTTTAAGTGCCTGCTCTTTTTTAAGATTGTTGCTTGAGTTAATGCAAAGAGCAATAATAATTGCAGCAAAAGCAAGAACTGCAACAAGTCCGGGAATAAAGCCCGCACCGAAAGCACCCGTTGTAATAAGAGTACCTATCTGATATACAAGAAAGCCTATTGTAAAGCCTGTACCGAGCTGATAACCAATGCCTGCCCAAAGCCATTTTGCGCTCTTCATTTCGCTGTTCATGGCACCGATAGCGGCAAAGCAGGGAGGTGTATAAAGATTAAACATAAGATAAGCAAGAGCCGCAACCTTTGTAATCGCCATAACTCCTGCAGCCTCTGCGCCTGCACCTTCCATAAGAGCAAGCTCTTCGGTATCAATAAGATTTTCAAGTCCTACAAAGCAAACCGCAAGAGTACCTACAACGTTTTCCTTTGCGATAAAGCCTGTAATTGCTGCAGCCGCAAGCTGCCATGAAAGAATGCCGACAACAGGAACAAGAAGATAAGCAAAGGGACCTGCAATTGATGCAAGAATTGAGCTGTCTGCCGTTTCGGCAGCCTTAAAGCTCCAGTCAAAGGTCTGCATAATCTGAACTGCTGTGTTACAGACAAGAATGATTGTTGCCGCCTTAACTATGTAAGCCCAACCACGGCTGCACATGGATTTTGTTGCTCTCCAGAGGCTGGGAACCTTATATTCGGGAAGCTCCATAATAAAGAAGGATTTTTTCTTATTGCCAGTGATTTTGTTTATAATAAGTGCGCTTACAAAAATGAGAATAATACCTGCAAAATACATAAGGGGGCCGACCCACGTTGCATCCTCAAAGAATGCACCCGCAAAAAGTGAGATAACGGGAAGCTTTGCGCCGCAGGGCATGAACGGAGTAATCATGGCAGTTGCTCTGCGTTCGCGTTCGTTGCGTATTGTACGGCTTGCCATAACACCGGGAATTGCACAACCGACGCCTATAACAAAGGGGATTACCGATTTACCGCTTAAACCAACCTTCTTGAATATAGGATCAAGAACAACCGAAACTCTTGCCATATATCCGCAATCTTCGAGAAGAGCAATGAGGAAATACATAACCATAACAAGGGGGAGGAAGCCTACAACGGCAATAACACCGCCGATTACACCGTCAATAAGAAGAGAATAGAGAAGCGGATTTGCATTTTCAAAGAAGCTGCCTACCCAACCCTGAAAAGCTTCAAGAAGAGTTACAAGTCCGGGAATAACCGTTCCGTTTTCAAACTCATATCCCTCTGCAATCCATACACCGGGACCTGCCTGTGAAATCCAGAAAACTGCAAACATCACAACAGCAAAAATGGGAATACCCAACCACTTATTGGTAAGAACAGCATCAATTTTGTCCTGAAAATTCTTATCCTTTGTAAGAACTTTGCGTGTTTCAACTTCCTTAACGATTTTATTAACAAAATCAAAGCGCTTTCTGTCTGCCTCAACAACAGTCTTTTTATCTGTAAGGTCGATATTGCCCTGTACATAGGGTGCGATCTGACCCTTACCTACCGCCGCAACAGCAGCCCTTACCACTTCAGCAAGTCCGTCTGCCGAAGTAGAAACTGTTTCAATTACAGGACAGCCAAGCTTCTTTGAAAG
This sequence comes from Acutalibacteraceae bacterium, assembly GCA_045544115.1. Lineage (GTDB taxonomy): Bacteria > Bacillota > Clostridia > Oscillospirales > Acutalibacteraceae > CAG-177. The sequence goes on from JAZPYI010000077.1 coordinate 18,926, forward strand.
AACGGAAACATCAATTTTTGTTTCTTTTTTCTTATTGATATCTGTCTTATTAAGTGCAACAACAACAGGGATTCCAAGTTCAAGAATCTGCGTTGTGAAAAAAAGGCTTCTGCTGAGATTTGTTGCGTCAACAATATTGATAATCGCATCAGGATTTTCGTTCTTTACGAATGAGCTTGTGATACTCTCTTCCGATGTAAACGGGGACATTGAATATGCACCGGGAAGGTCAACAGCAATTATGTTATCGTATCCGCCGCAAAGACTTTTTTTAATAGGATGTTCTTTCTTTTCAACAGTAACTCCTGCCCAGTTGCCTACCTTTTCGTTTCTGCCGGTAAGCGCATTGTACATGGTTGTTTTACCGCTGTTGGGATTACCTGCCAAAGCAATTCTCATTTTTGTTCCTCCTTGGATAATTATACAGACTCATAATGTTAAAATACAGATCTCAAATCGAGTTAGCGCTCACTAACCCAGTCCTTAAAGTAATCGGCAGACTACTTTTAATATCGCATCAGATCGCAATAGCCTCTGCAAGCTGATTGTCGATAGTGTATCTGCCGTCCTTGATTGAAACAACGCAGCCTCCCTTGATACGGGAAACAACGGTAATCGGCTCACCGCTGTAGCAGCCCAGAGAAAAAAGGAACGCATCCAATTCCTCATCATCTGTTTCAATGCTTAGAATTATATATTCTTTACCTTCCTGTGCGTCAAGCAAAGTCATAAAATTCACCTTGATTCCGTAAAATGAGTTCGCAAGTTAGCTCTTTCTAACTGTATACATATTAAAACTTTTTTCAGTCTTTGTCAACATATTTTAAGGATAAAAATCCCTCCACATTTTATTTTCGTCAGTTTTTACAAAAAGATTAGTCAAAACTAACAAGGCAATTGTGTTTTTCGCTGTTATACCAATCTCATCTTGACTTTATTATTTAATCACGGTATAATATTTAAAATATTACAAACTGCCACCGGGTAGTAAGATGCACACAGCATCCGTCAGCATATCGTTAGGTCTTTGAAGATATGCTTGCGGGTGTTTTTTTATTGGAGGTTCTGTTTTGAAAAACTATTTAAACTATTTTACAAAAGGTGAAATCGCTTTGTGGGTAAACTCTGTTTTGCTGATTCTAATTTCTTTTTTTCTTTTTGACAAAGAAAACCATCTCACCCTTGCCGCTTCATTCATTGGTGTCACCTCGCTGATTTTCAACGCAAAGGGCAATCCGTTCGGTCAGCTTCTTATGGTAATTTTCAGTATTTTGTACGGCATAATTTCATATTCTTTTGCCTATTACGGTGAAATGATTACCTATGTGGGCATGACAGGTCCGATGGCGGCATTTTCACTAATTTCTTGGCTGAAAAATCCGTATAAGGGTAAAAAATCCGAGGTTAAGGTAAATCATATCAGCAAAAAGGAAGTCATTTTTTTGATACTTCTCACCCTTGCGGTAACGGTAATTTTTTATTATATTCTCAGATATTTCAATACTGTTAACCTCTTCTTCAGCACTCTTTCCGTAACAACAAGCTTTATTGCGGTATACCTTACGTTCCGCAGAAGCGCATATTTTGCCGTTGCATATGCCGCCAACGATATTGTTTTGATTATACTCTGGATTATGGCCGCCATAACCGATATCTCATATCTTTCCGTTATTATTTGCTTCATTATTTTCCTTATCAATGATATTTACGGCTTCAAAAACTGGAAAAGAATGTCTGAAAGACAGAAATCGGATATTGCCTTATCTTAAATGCTTTGATATAATATTAATATAAATGTTTTATTGATTTTAAACAAATCATTATCTCAAGCGGAAAAGAGGTAAAAAATCATGGCAAAAATCATTGGTGAAAAAATTCCGAATATTCCCTGGCAGAATAAACCCGAAGGATATAAATATCCGGTATGGCGTTACAGCGGAAATCCCGTTATAACCCGTGACAATCTTTTTATGGCAAACAGCATTTTCAACTCCGCGGTTGTTCCTTACGGCGACGGTTTTGCGGGTGTTTTCAGAGTTGATGTTATGAGCCGTGACCATACTCTTGTTGTAGGCTACAGTAAGGATGCAATCAACTGGGAGCTTGAAGAAAAAGTTATTTTCAGAGGCTACGACCCCAGACTGTGCCTTATAGACGGTAAATACTACCTTTCATGGGTTAATCTTACTCCGCACGGCACAACAATCGGCATTGCATATACAACCGACTTCAAAGAATGGGTACAGCTTGAGGATGCCTGCTATCCCGTTGCAAGAAACGGTGTACTCTTCCCGAGAAAAATCAATGATGAGTACGTACTTCTTATCCGTCCCTGCGACAGAGGTCACACCCCCTACGGCGATATTTTCCTCAGCCACAGCAAGGATTTGACATACTGGGGCAAACACAGATTTGTTATGTCACCCGTAAAGAACTGGGAAATGACAAAGGTCGGTGCAGGACCTACACCTATTGAAACCGACGAAGGCTGGCTTATGTTCTACCACGGTGTTCTCACAAGCTGCAACGGTTTTACATATGCGATGGGTGCCGCAATTCTCGATAAAAACGAGCCGTGGAAGGTTCTTCACAGAGCAGACTGCTTCCTGCTTGCACCTCACGAGATATACGAATGCGTGGGCGATGTTCCGAATGTAGTATTCCCCTGCGCTGCTCTCTCAGACAGCGAAACAGGCAGAATTGCCATCTATTACGGCGCAGCAGACACAAGTGTTGCCATGGCATTCACAACAGTTGACGAAACAATTGATTTTATCAAAAAGCATGATTTGATTAAATAAAGCAAGGGGTATTGTTATGAAAAAAACAATCGCACTGTTAACAGCTTTGATTATGCTCATTGTTCTTTCTTCATGTAACAAACACGTTGAAGAAACAACCACGGTGCCTGATGAAACAATTACATCTTCGCATAACCATACAACCGAAAAATCAAACTACGCAGCCCAAACGGCTATTCTCGAAAAAACCGATATTAATTCATCGGTAACAACAACCGTAACAACCGAAGAAACAACGGCTTCCGTTCAAGCCTCCCCTGTCCCTTCACAATGGACGGATGATGAAATTATTGATTTTTATAAGAAGGCTGCCGAAAAATCTCACCCTGCCGCAAAGTCACATCAGGTAATGGTTCTCAACGAGCTGATTATTAACAACGGTGACGGAGCTCTCGGATTTTTCACCAAAATTCTTGAACCCGCAATCAGATCGGTTGTAAAAAAGAATGCGTTTGATTTTGACGGCATTACGGGCGGTTTCAAAAATCTCACTTCAGACGACGTAAAAAGCATAAAAGCATACCAAAACGGCGGATACACCGTCATTGAAATGACGATGAAGGAGCAGACTGACCCGATTCATGCCGATGCATATGAAGGCTCTGTAGGTCACGCAATAACCGTCCTCGGTGACATATCAAAGGTTCTTGCGGAATTTCCTCAGTTTGATGTTGATGTTGAAAATGCCGATATCGCTGTTCATTATGTTGATGCAACGGTAAAGGTTAAAATAAACCAAAACGGTATTATCGAAAAAGGCACATGGAAATACACCTGCGACCCGGAAATCAAAAACCTTGATATAAGCGGAATAATGGTTCATACTGCCGATGCAAAAATTGATTATATAATCACCGTCGGCGGCGGATTCTGAAATAATTAACAAGCGGTTCACATTTTCAGTGAACCGCTTGTTTTCATTATAAAATCCCGCTTGCTGAACGCAAACGGGATTTTGGTGCGCTGCAAGAGATTCAAACCCCTGACCTTTTGGTTCGCAGGGACACTCAGACAGTGGAATTGCATTCCATTTCTTGGAAGCTTGCAGAATCACCTGACAAAAGTTCGTTTCAAGAAACCAAAAGACCAATTTCCGCAAGTGTTGATATGCTTAGATTCACGAAAAAACTCATTTTTCGTCCGTTTGTTAGAATTTTGTTAAAACAAACAGCACTGTCCTTTTAGTTTCGAATTTTAATAGTACATTCCGATAAAACAGCATAACATAAATCAAAAAGTACGTCAAATGCCAAACAGATTGCTTTTTATATCACGTTTACAACAAACTGCTTTGCCGTTCTTGCGGAACGCGAGCCTTTTTCAAGTGCAAATCGTTCTGCCGCAAGGTCAAGCTCATCCGCATCACATTTTATGCTTTTTTTATTTGCAAGACTGCGAACGATATCAAGATATGTTTCTTTGTTCGGTTTGTTGAAAGTGATATGAATTCCGAATCTGTCCGAGAGGGAGATAATCTCCTGAACAGTATCGTTGAAATGAACGTCATCACCCTCACGGTCGCTGAATTTTTCTTTGACAAGATGACGGCGGTTGCTTGTTGCATAGATCACAACGTTCTTTGATTTTGCCGAAACCGAGCCTTCAAGAATTGCTTTGAGTGCACTGAAATTATCATCATCCTTTTGAAAAGACAAGTCATCAATAAACAGAATGAATTTCAGCGGATTTTCCGAAAGTTCGTCGAGAATGACGGGAATTTCATGAAGCTGCTCTTTACGCACTTCGATTATCCGCAGCCCCTCTTTGTAAAGCTCATTGACAACGGCTTTTACCGTTGATGATTTACCCGTGCCAGCATCACCCGTCAGAAGAATATTCGCCGCCGCTCTGCCTTCAAGCAGAGCTTTTGTGTTATCAAGAATAATTTTCTTTTCACGTTCATATCCGATAAGGTCGGAAAGTGTGATTTCATCAGGGTGCAAAACGGGAACAATTCTTCCGCCGTCAATACGGAACATATGATTCTTTGCATAAATGCCGTAGCCGTATTTGCCGATATTCCTTGTTCGCTTTGCGTAATCGTTTGCCAAATCAACTTTTTCAGCCTTGAACACGGGAAGAAATCCGTTCCATTCAATCGCACTCTGAATCTCTGCGGGAGTTAAATCTGCAACGGATTGCAAAATTTCAATCTCTGCGTCAACACATTTTTTCATCGTGGGCGAGCCTGCTTTTCCGCTGCCGATGATTTTAACATAAGCATTTTCATTGTTTCCGACAACGGTGTGTACGTGCCTTGCAAGGCTGACCTTGTTATTTTCATATAATGCAGAAACAAATTCGGAATAAAGGCTGATTTTTTCGGCTGTATCTGCATTTTCAACAGATTTGAGATACTTCATCAGCCTGCTAATAACCGAATCCGAAAGCAAGGCTCTGAAAATGCAGAGGGAATTCAGTTTTAAATATAACTCATTTAATTTTTCACTCTTCATTTCAGAATTGCACCCTCCGCTCCGCTTGAAACAAGTGCAGCATATCTTTTGAGATAACCCGAAAGCTCTTTTTTCTTGGGAACAAAGTTTTTCATTCGTTCTTCAAGGACTTTTTCATCAACCTTGAGTTCAAGCTTGTTTTCGGGAATGTTGATGCTGATAATGTCACCTTCTTCGACAATGCCTATCATACCGCCGTTTGCAGCTTCAGGTGAAACGTGACCGATGCACGCACCTCTGGTTGCACCGCTGAATCTGCCGTCTGTGACAAGTGCAACACTGCTTCCGAGACCCATTCCCATAATAGCTGACGTGGGGTTGAGCATTTCACGCATACCGGGTCCGCCTTTGGGACCTTCATATCTGATTACAACAACGTCACCCGATTTGATTTTGCCTGCATTGATTGCCGCCTGCGCATCTTCTTCACAGTCAAAAACTCTTGCAGGACCTTCGTGAACAAGCATTTCGGGTAGGACGGCGGAACGCTTGACAACGCTGCCGTCGGGAGCGAGGTTTCCCCTGAGCACAGCGATTCCACCTGTTTCGCTGTAAGGATTATCAACGGGTCTTATTACATCATGGTTGAGATTTATACATCCTTCTATGTTTTCACCGACGGTTTTACCCGTTACGGTGATACAATCGAGGTTCAGAAGATTTTTCTTTGAAAGCTCGTTCATAACGGCATAAACACCACCTGCTTCGTCAAGCTCTTCGATATATGTTCTGCCTGCAGGCGCAAGGTGGCAAAGATTGGGTGTTTTTTCGCTTATCTTGTTTGCAATATCAAGATTGATTTCTATTCCGCATTCGTGTGCTATTGCAGGAAGATGAAGCATGCTGTTTGTTGAACAGCCGAGAGCCATATCAACCGTCAGAGCATTCATAAATGCTTTTTCGGTCATAACGTCACGGGGACTGATATTTTTCTTCAAGACATCCATAACCGCCATGCCTGCGTGCTTTGCAAGCTCAATTCTTGCGGAGTAAACGGCAGGAATCGTTCCGTTGCCTTTGAGTCCCATACCGAGAGCTTCGGTAAGGCAGTTCATTGAATTTGCGGTATACATACCTGAACAGGAGCCGCAGGTGGGACAGGTTTTGCACTCATATTCACGCAGCTTTTCTTCGGTGATTTTTCCTGCACCGTATTCGCCGACAGCTTCAAACATCGAAGAAAGGCTTGTTTTTGCACCGTTTACTCTGCCTGCAAGCATCGGTCCGCCGCTGACAAATACCGTCGGTATATTCAGCCTTGCCGCTGCCATAAGCAGACCCGGCACGTTTTTATCGCAGTTCGGCACCATAACAAGAGCATCAAAGCCGTGAGCAAGAGCCATTGCTTCGGTTGAATCTGCAATAAGGTCACGGGTAACGAGCGAATATTTCATGCCCGTATGACCCATTGCAATGCCATCGCAAACAGCTATTGCAGGAAAAACAATCGGTGTTCCGCCTGCCATTGCTATGCCGAGCTTAACAGCATCAACGATTTTATCTATGTTCATATGACCGGGCACGATTTCGTTATATGAGCTGACTATTCCGACAAGCGGTCTTTCCATTTCTTCGTCGGTCAGACCAAGTGCGTGATATAAAGCTCTGTGGGGAGCGTTCTGTGTTCCGAATTTCAGAGAATCACTTTTCATAAAAATCAATCCTTATCAGTTATTGATGAGTTTATCTTCGCCGTTCCAGCTGTAAAGCTTTCTTATATCCTCTCCGACAACTTCGGAAGGATGCTCGCTTGCGATTTTACGCATTGCATTGAAATGAACCTGACTGCCCGCATCGGACATATCAAGCAGAAATTCCTTTGCAAAAGTACCATCCTGAATATCCTTAAGAATTTTCTTCATAGTCTTTTTGGTTTCTTCGGTTATGATTTTGGGACCTGTTACATAATCGCCGTATTCGGCGGTGTTGGAGATTGAATATCTCATTCCAGCAAAACCGCTCTGGTAGATAAGGTCAACGATTAGCTTCATTTCATGAATGCATTCAAAATATGCGTTTCTGGGGTCATAGCCTGCTTCAACAAGAGTTTCAAAACCGGCCTGCATAAGTGCGCATACACCTCCGCAGAGAACAGCCTGCTCACCGAAAAGGTCTGTTTCTGTTTCTGTTCTGAAATTTGTTTCAAGAACACCTGCTCTTGCGCCACCGATGCCAAGTGCATATGCAAGACCGATATCCCACGCATCACCCGTTGCGTCCTGCTCAACAGCAATAAGACAAGGAACGCCTTTGCCTGCCTGATATTCGCTTCTGACGGTGTGACCGGGACCCTTGGGTGCAATCATAATAACATTGACATTCTTCGGAGGCTTGATACAGCCGAAATGAATGTTGAAGCCGTGTGCAAATGCGAGGGTTTTGCCTTCGGTGAGGTTGGGTTCGATGCTTTCTTTATAGAGCTTTGCCTGCTTTTCGTCATTGATGAGAATCATGATAACGTCGGCATTCTTTGCCGCATCTGCAGCTGTCATAACCTTAAGACCCTGTGCTTCAGCCTTTGCCCAGCTCTTTGAGCCTTCATAAAGACCGACTATAACGTCAACTCCGCTGTCTTTGAGATTGAGTGCGTGTGCGTGACCCTGTGAACCGTAACCGATAATTGCAACGGTTTTGCCGCTTAACTTCTGAAGATCGCAATCCTGCTGATAAAATATTCTTGCCATAATAACTACCTCTTTCCAATTTAAAGATTCAAATTCTGACGCAGTATTGAACTGCCTTTTTCTATTGATGCCGTTCCCGTTCGGCAGATTTCAAGGATTGTAAAATCCTTCATAAGAGAAATAAAATCGTCCATTTTTGCTCCGTTGCCGATAAGCCTCAAAACAATGGAATCGCGGGAATAATCAATCGTTTCCGCTTTGAATGCCTCTGCTGCCGAATGAATTTCTTCCCTTGCGGCAGGGTCGTTTTTCAGTTTAATAAGCATAAGCTCACAGCTTAAGGAGTTTTCATTTGTCAGTTCTTTTATCGAGCATACATCGGGCAGTTTGTAAAGCTGGTTCACAAGCTGAACCTTGCCTTCTTCTTCGCCGTCAAAGCTGAACGTGATTCGTGAAAATTCAGCCGATTCGGTTTCGCTTGCAGTTATAGAGCTTATGTTGAACTGCCTTCTTCTGAACATACTCGTAAGGCGGTTAAGGACACCGAACTGATTTCTCACAAGCACAGCCAAAGTGTATCTGTTCATTTTACCGCCTCCAATTCTGTCATAATATCATCCATACTGCCGCCCGGCGGAAGCATGGGAAGAACAAATTCATCTTTGTCTATCTTGCAGTCAATAACAAACGTTCCGTTATATGAAAATGCTTTTTCAAGAGCATTCTCAAGCTCATCAAGGTTTGTTACCGCCAAACCGTCTGCACCGAAAGCTTTTGCGAGCCCAACAAAATCGGTTTTTCGGTTAAGAACGGTGTTTGAATAATGCTTATCATAGAAAAGGGTCTGCCATTGACGCACCATCCCGAGAACTCCGTTGTTCATAATCAGGATAACAAGCGGAATGTTATATGTAACTGCGGTTGCAAGCTCCTGAAGTGTCATTCCGAAGCTGCCGTCACCCGTTACAAGAACACTTCTCTCTTTTGTGCCGAAAGCTGCGCCGATTGCCGCACCCGCTCCGAAGCCCATCGTGCCCAGTCCTCCGCTTGAAACAAAACGGCGTGGAGTTCTGAAATTAAGGTTTTGTGCCGACCACATCTGATGCTGACCGACGTCAGTGCAAACGGCGGTGTTTTCGCCGAGATATTTGTTAAGAGTCAGAATTGCATTTCTCGGAGTCAGACCCTCACGGTTATCGGTAAAGCATTCTTCGTCTTTGCGGAAATCAGCCACTTTTGCCGACCATTCGGGCTTTTTATCTTTATTAAGCAGTGGCAGAAGCTTTTGAAGTGTAAGCTTCACGTCACCCCGAAGTCCGCAGGCTGCATTGACCGTTTTGCACAGCTCCGAGCCGTCAACATCAATGTGAATGATTTTTGCGCCTGTTGCGAATTTCTGACGATTTCCCGTAACACGGTCGTTGAAACGAACACCGAGAGAGATTATGCAGTCTGCGTTATGCATCGCCATTGACGATGCATAGTGCCCGTGCATTCCCTGCATTCCGAGAAATCTCGGGTTATCCGTCGGAATTGCGGAAAGTCCCATAAGAGAGCATCCGACGGGAGCATCGATTTTTTCTGCGAGAGCGAGCATTTCTTCCTGCGCATCTGCTGTTATAAGTCCGCCGCCGAAATAGATAAACGGACGTTTTGCAGTGTTTATCAGTTTTGCCGCTTCTTCAATTCTGATATCCTTTGCGGCATGGCTTTTTTCTTTTTCTACAGGCAATTTGGGCTCATATTCGCACATTGCAATCTGAACATCCTTCGGAACGTCGATGAGAACGGGACCCGGTCTGCCGGACTTTGCAAGCACAAATGCTTCACGGATTGTATCCGCCAGATTTTCAACCTCGCCCACAAAATAATTGTGTTTGGTTATCGGCAAGGTCACACCCGTTATGTCGATTTCCTGAAAGCTGTCCGAGCCTATCTGCGTTGTGGGAACGTTGCCGCAGATTGCAACCATCGGGATTGAATCAAGATAAGCGGTTGCGATGCCCGTCACAAGATTTGTTGCACCCGGACCCGATGTTGAAATAACAACTCCGACCTTGCCCGTTGTGCGTGCATATCCGTCTGCGGCATGTGCCGCACCCTGTTCGTGGGCGGTAAGGATATGCGTTATTTCGTTCTGATATTTATAAAGCGAATCGTAAACATTCAGAATCTGACCGCCGGGATAACCGAAAACGGTTTCGCATCCTTGCTCAATCAGGGTTCTCACGATTATATCCGCACCTGATAATTTCACATTATCACTTCCTCTCAAGTTTGGAAATAATAAGATTGCCCATTTCGGAGCAGCCGACTTTATAGCAGCCGTCGCTCATAATATCGGCTGTTCTGAAGCCCTCATCAAGAACAGATGAAACTGCATTTTCGATTGCATCGGCTTCTTTTGGCATATCGAAGCTGTAGCGCAGCATCATTGCCGCTGAAAGAATTGTTCCGATTGGGTTTGCAATATCCATTCCTGCAATATCGGGTGCAGAGCCGTGAATCGGTTCATAAAGTCCGCAAGAAGAAGCTCCGAGACTTGACGAGGGAATCATACCGATTGAACCCGTTATCATTGAAGCCTCATCGGAAAGAATGTCACCAAACATATTCTCCGTTACGATAACATCAAACTGCGAAGGATTTTTTACAATCTGCATTGCACAGTTATCAACAAGCATATCCGAAAGTTCTACGTCAGGATATTCTTCTGCAAGGCGGTGCATAACGGCTTTCCACAGGCGGCTTGAATCAAGAACATTGCTTTTTTCAACCGAGCAAAGCTTTCTGCCTCTCTTTCTTGCGGTTTCAAAACCGATTCTGCCTATTCTTTCAATCTCGCTTTCGGTATAGCTTAAAACATCAACAGCTTTTTTTTCGCCGTTTTCTTCGGTTGTTGTGTGCTCGCCGGAATAAATGCCGCCGATAAGCTCACGGACAATGATAAAATCGATACCCTTATCAACAATTTCCTTTTTCAGCGGTGAAGCGTCTGCAAGCTGTTTCCAGATTTTCGCAGGACGGTTGTTAGAATAAACACCCATTCCTGCACGAAGTCGGAGAAGTCCTTTTTCGGGCCTCATATCGCCGGGAACACTGTTCCATTTTTCGCCGCCTACCGCACCAAGCAGAACACTGTCACTCTCAACACACCTTTTCAGCATTTCTTCGGGTAAGGGATTTCCCCATTTATCAATGGCACATCCGCCCATATCAACATCGGTATAGTTAAATGTATGTCCGTATAAATCAGCGATTTTATTAAGAACTTTAAGTGCCTGCTCAACGATTTCGGGACCTATTCCGTCGCCTCTGATAACGGCTATATTTTTAGTCATCATTTTCGCCTTCTTTCAGAGATTTGAGAAGTCCGCCGCACTTGATTATATTCTGAATAAACGGCGGAAAAGGCTGTGCCTTGTAGGTTTTACCGCTTGTGTGGTTTGTGATTAAACCCGTGTCAAAATCAACGCTGACCTCATCGTTTGCATTGATTTCTTCCGCCGCTTCCTCACATTCAAGAATCGGAAGTCCGATATTGATGGCATTGCGGTAAAAAATTCTTGCAAAGCTTTTGGCGATTACACAGCCCGTACCGCAGGTTTTGATAACAAGCGGAGCATGTTCTCTCGATGAACCGCAGCCGAAATTCCAGCCTGCAACCATAACGTCGCCTTTTTCGACATTTTTTACAAATTCGGTATCAATATCCTCCATACAATGAAGAGCAAGCTCCTGCGCATTTGCGGTGTTGAGATAACGTGCAGGAATGATAACATCGGTGTCAACGTTATCGGGATATTTGAAAACCTTACCTTTGGTATTCATAAATCAGACCTCCTTCGGATGGGTTATATAACCCGTCAGAGCACTCGCCGCCGCAGTTGCGGGGCTTGCAAGATAAACTTCGCTTTCGGTGTGACCCATTCTGCCGACAAAATTGCGGTTTGTTGTTGCAACACATTTTTCGCCTGCCGCAAGAATGCCCATATATCCGCCAAGGCACGGTCCGCAGGTCGGGGTTGAAACAACCGCACCCGCATCAATGAAAGCGGTGTAATAACCCTTTTCAACGCACTCACGCAGAATCTGCATTGTGCCGGGAATGATGATACATCTCACACCGTCAGCAACCTTTTTGCCGTTAAGGATTTTATAAGCGGTTTCCATATCTTCCATTCTGCCGTTTGTACAGGAACCGATAACAACCTGATCAATTTTAATATCTGAAAGTTCGCTTGCAGGGTGTGTGTTTTCAGGAAGATGAGGACAGGCGACAGTAGGAACGATTTTTGAAAGGTCAATATCAATTATTTTTTCATATTCCGCATCTGAATCCGCTTCGTAAACAACGGGATTTCTTTCGCTTCTGCCGTTCATATATGCTTTTGTCACTTCGTCAACGGAAAAAATTCCGTTCTTTGCACCTGCTTCAATTGCCATATTGCAAATACAAAGGCGGTCATCCATCGAAAGAGATTCAACTCCGTCGCCGCAGAATTCCATGCTTTTGTAAAGTGCGCCGTCAACACCTATCATTCCGATGATTGTGAGGATTACGTCTTTGCCGCTGCAATTTGACGGAAGTTTATTTTTAAGATTGAATTTTATTGCGGAGGGAACTTTGAACCAAGCTGTGCCCGTTGCCATTCCTGCCGCCATATCCGTTGAGCCGACACCCGTTGAGAATGCTCCGAGTGCGCCGTATGTACAGGTATGGCTGTCTGCACCGATAATGCAGTCGCCTGCGGTAACAACTCCCTGCTCGGGAAGAAGAGCATGCTCAATTCCCATTTTGCCGACATCGTAAAAATGGCTTACGCAATGTGAACAGGCAAATTCACGGCATTGCTTTGACTGCTCGGCAGCCTTTATATCTTTGTTGGGAACAAAATGGTCAAGAACAATAGCCACTCTGTCCTTATCAAAAACTTTATTGAAGCCTGCTTTTTTGAATTCATTGACGGCAACCGGAGTTGTAATATCGTTGCCGAGAACGATGTCAAGCTTCGCATTTATAAGCTGACCTGCCGTTACGCTTTCAAGTCCTGCGTGGGCAGCAAGGATTTTTTGCGTCATTGTCATTCCCATTTTATTTTCCTCCTTTTGTCATATTGTGAAATGCGTTGAGAAGTGCGTTGGTGCTGGCCTTGATAATATCGGTATCCGTGCCTGCACCCCAGAACATTTCGCCGTTTTCTCTTTCAAGACCGACATATGAAGCCGCAACACACTGCGAACCCTGACCTTGCATACTGTGCTGGGTGAAAACCTGCAAAGTATAGTTTTCATTTGTATAGGCTTTGAGTGCATTGTTGACGGCATTGAGTGAACCGTTGCCCTCTGCCTGCATATCTGTTTCTTCGTCGTCTTTTGAAAATGTGATTTCGATTTTTACGGTATCGTTTTCACGCATAAAATCAAAATAAGATATTGAAATCGGAGTTTCTTCGTAAAGATAATTTGCCTTGAAGATTTCAAAAACTTCGTCAGCTTTAAGTTCTCTGTGTTCGCTGTCGGAAATATGCTTGCAAAGATAACTGAGTTCTTCGCTCATCTTCTTCGGAAGAATATATCCGTAGTTCTGCTCAATAAGATAACCTATACCGCCCTTACCGCTTTGGGAGTTAACTCTGATAACATCCGCATCATAAGTTCGGCTGATATCGTGGGGGTCAACGGGAATATACGGCACACTCCATTCGTGAAGTCTTTTCTTGTTTCTGTATTTCATGCCCTTTGCGATTGCATCCTGGTGGCTGCCCGAAAAAGCAGCAAAAACAAGTGCGCCTGCGTAGGGTGAACGCTCATAAACGTGCATTCTTGTGCATCTTTCATAGGTTTCGACAAGCTTGGGCATATCCGATAAATCCAGCTTTGGATCAACACCGTGAGAATACATATTCATCGCAAGAGTAACGATATCAACGTTGCCTGTTCTTTCGCCGTTGCCGAAAAGAGTTCCTTCAATTCTGTCTGCACCTGCAAGAATTGCAAGCTCTGCATCGGCAACACCCGTTCCTCTGTCGTTATGGGGATGAAGCGAAATTGTGACGTTCTCACGGTATTTGAGGTTTTCATGCATATACTCAACCTGACTTGCGTAAACGTGGGGGCCGCTCATTTCGACCGTTACGGGGAGATTGATAATAACGTTATTTCTTTCACTCGGCTCAAGCACATCAAGAACGGCATTGCAGACCTCAAGTGCATATTCCGGTTCGGTTCCCGTGAAGCTTTCGGGTGAATATTCAAATCTGAAATTGCCCTCGTATTCACTTGCAAGCTTCTTGACAAGCTTTGCACCGTCAACGGCGATTTTTTTGATCTCTTCCTTTGATTTGCCGAAAACCTGCTCACGCTGGGCAACACTGACGGAATTATAAAAATGAATTATCGCACTCGGCGCACCCTTACAGGCATCAAAAGTCTTTCTGATAATATGCTCTCTGCATTGAGTAAGCACCTGAACGGTTACGTCGTCGGGAATCATCTCGTTATCAATAAGAGTGCGGAGAAATTCATATTCCGTTTCAGAGGCGGCAGGAAATCCGACCTCAATTTCCTTGAATCCGACTTCAAGCAAAAGCTTATAAAACTCAAGCTTTTCTTCAAGACTCATGGGAATAACAAGGCTTTGGTTTCCGTCTCGCATATCAACGCTGCACCACTGCGGAGCTTTTTCAATATGGTCTTTATTGACCCACTTGTTATATTTCTTATCAACGGGATAATATCCCACTCGATATTTGGTTGAATCCATCATTTTACTACCTCCGCAACGGTATCAATTTCAACAAGTACGTTTTTCGGAAGCTCTTTAACTGCAACGCACGAGCGCGCAGGCTTGCCCGTAAAATACTTGCCGTAAATCTCGTTGAATGCGGCAAAATCGCTCATATCTTTAAGAAAACAAACCGTTTTGACAACATTTTCAAGGCTGCTGTTCGATGCTTCGAGAACAGCTTTAATATTCCTGCAAACCTGCTCGGTCTGCTCCGTTATTGTCTGCGCTTCAACCGAACCGCTTTCGGGGTTAATGGCTATCTGTCCCGATGTGAAAACAAGTCCGTTTGTAACAATCGCCTGTGAATAGGGACCGATTGCGTCGGGTGCATTTTTTGTATATACAACATTCATAATAATTCTCCTTATTCTACTATTTTGAAGCCCTCTTTTTTGAGTGCTTCTTTGATTTCAAGAACGTGGTCATAATTACGGGTTTCCATTGTGATTCGCAGATAACAACCGTTCACACTCTCTGTGCTGCCTGCACGCTCGTGATGAACACCCGTAACATTACCGCCGCAGTCTGCAATAATTCTTGAAACATCCTTTAGCTGACCAGGTTTATCAATCAGTTCAATGAGCATACTTGAAGTTCTGCCCGATTTGATAAGACCTCGTTTGATAACTCTTGAAAGGCTTGTAACATCTATGTTTCCGCCCGAAACAAGGCTTACAACCTTCTTTCCCTGAATCGGGAATTTATTGAACATCGCCGCCGCAACAGAAACAGCTCCCGCACCTTCGGCAATCATTTTCTGCTTTTCGATAAGTTCAAGAATTGCGCCTGCGATTTCATCTTCGGTAACAAGTGCGATATCATCAACATATTTGTTAATCAGTTCAAAGGTGTGTTCACCCGGCTGTTTGACGGCGATACCATCTGCAATGGTGGAAACATTTTCAAGGCATTCAATATTTCCGCTTTTCAGCGAATTGAACATACTCGGTGCACCTGCAGCCTGAACGCCGTAAACCTTGATTGAGGGTCGGATTGACTTGAGTGCATAAGCAACCCCCGAAATAAGACCGCCGCCGCCAATCGGAACGATAACCGCATCAACATCGTCAAGATCGCTTGCGATTTCAAGACCTATTGTGCCCTGACCCGCAATCACCGCTTCGTCATCAAACGGATGAACAAAGGTATAACCCATTTCATCTTTAAGCTGAAGTGCCTTTGCATAAGCATCATCATAGCAGCCGTTGACGAGACAAACATCCGCACCGTAGCTCTTTGTTGCCTCAACCTTTGAAATCGGTGCGCTGTCGGGCAAACAAATCAGCGATTTAATTCCGTGCTTTGACGCCGCAAGGGCAACACCCTGAGCATGATTTCCTGCTGAGCAGGCTATAACTCCTCTTGCCTTCTCTTCATCGGAAAGTGTAGCGATTTTATAGCCTGAGCCTCTTAGCTTGAAAGAACCTGTTTTCTGTAGATTTTCAGGCTTCAAATATAGTCGGCAATCCGCCGCAATTCCGTTTGAGGGAACAACCTTTGTTGCCCTTATAATGTCCTTAAGCACCACCTGTGCTTCAAATATCTTGTCAAGCGTCAACATTTCACTACACTCCAATCGTGATAAAATAAAAACAAAAAAATCCTATCTCTTAACTAAAAATAGTAAAGAGACAGGATTTCTAATACAAAACAATTAAAAATCTTGCGGTACCACTCTTCTTGCCGCCCCAAAAGGCGACCACTCACTGCGACCAACATCGCGCCCTGCTGTAACGGTCAGGCTCCGTCCTCCCTATGTATCAAAAGATTGGTTCGGGTAGGCTGCTCAGAGGAGAGCTCGCAAATAA
>JAZPYI010000078.1:0-10561 GCA_045544115.1 Acutalibacteraceae bacterium
TTTTTTACTTATGATTAATAACATTATTTCTTGTGAATTTAATATTGATACCGCCTGCGTTGAAGTAAAACTTATTGACGGATCTATGGTGTCAATCGACTGCATCGCCGTTGAAAACGAATATGCAAACAATATGTACGAGACATCCGAACTTGATTATCTTATCTACAACAAGCCGATGAGTTATGTCAGATTACTGCTCAGCGGTAAAATGGAAGAATATTTGCGAAATAATACTGATTACACACCGTTGTCAGATATGAGATAATAATTCTGTAACGCTTTTTATCCCTTTTTTGATGTTTTGATGATATATCATTGACAGTACAAAAATTCAATAAAATACCGTTATATATCAACCCTTTTAACATCAAAATCATTACATCAATTACACTTTAATAATTTATAGAAAAGCCATATAAGTTGACTTTTAAATCAACTTATATGGCTTTTTCTTTTAGTAGAATTAACTGTTCAAGTAATTTATTATATTTGCAATTTCCGATATTATTGTTTCATTTTCCGTCGCAGGAAATTCATTAGTGTTAAAACTTCCAACCAAAGGATAAATCTTTGTAACATTGATGTGATTAAGTAATGAGCAGGAAGTTTTGTATGCGTCTTCAGGATTACCGTCACCGCCACCAACAAGAATAACCACACCTTTCTTTAGTTTGATAAAAGGTGCTTGGTTGCGAAAATGTTTTGCTGCAAAATATGTTTGGAATCTGCTGCAAACATCAAGTAGTTTGCCCGTTGGTTGTGAAAAATAGATAGGTGAAGCAATCACAACATTATCACAGTCAAAAACATAATTATATATTTCAGTCATTTCATCGTTGATTGAACAACCATCGTTGCTCCAACAATAACGGCAATCAACACAAGCAGAAATATCTGAGTAATAAGCATCAACTATTTTATATTCGCCATTTAATTGCTCCGTTAGTTTGTTGATTAAACTGATAGTGTCTCCGTTTTTACGAGGAGAGCCGTTCAGAATAAGTGTTTTCATATAATCACCATTTTAAAGTGTTTCTTTCCTCAACAACAAATCATATTCATAACTGTCGCCTTGATAGGTTTCTTTTATTCGGGCAATGGGGTGAATGAAGCCGAGTTTTTCGTACATATATCTTGCTCGGAAATTATCATCTTCAACACCAACGGTGAGTTCGTGATAACCGCTATTTGTAAGTTCATCAATTACAGCTTCAAGAAGATATGAGCCTAATCCTTTACCCTGATAATCTTTATGAACTCTGAAGGCAAACAAATATGCTCGTTTCCCTTTTTCGGCGAAGTCTTTATCTTCATTATCATATTTCACATGAAGCTCGCCAATCAGATTGTCATTATCAAACAGAGCAAAAATATCAACGATACCGTTTTCAATGCTGCGAGTGTTTTCAAAAATCATATCATCAATATCTTTGTAGTTGAAAAGCTGTGTAAGTATCGGAAGTTCTAATACTTTGAGTTTTCTGACGATGTTCATATTTGTGTCCCAAAAAGTTTCACTCTGAATATTTAATAAGCTGAGTAATCTGACTTTCTGTTAAGATGGTTTTTAATGTTTCCAAAGCTTGTACATATTGATTTTCATAATGTGAGAAAGTATCGGTTTTCTGAATTTTGAAGCCGAGTTTGGTGTAGAGAAAAATAGCCTTATAACTCCACGGTTGAGTATGAATATATACGGGAAATTCTTCTGACTTTTTAAAAATCTCCATTACCTTTTGGCAAAGCGCCAAACCTATATGTTTGCCTTGATATTTCGGTGAAACAACGAGCCAGTGCAGAGAAGCGACTGTAGCCTTGTCTTTTAAATCGTGCCAAGCAATACAGGAGCCTACAACATTACCTTTATCGTCCACAACAAAAACACAACGCTTTTTCAGTTCGTCAATTTGTTTGCAGTAATTTCTTCTGAAATATGTTTCAGCTTCTTCAACGGATGAAAAATCACCGATTTCATATTCAAGTTCTGCCCAATGTTTTTCGTCACCTTTATTATACGTCTTAAAGCTGTATCCTTCAGGTAACAAAACTGGTGTTATGCAAATTTCATTGCATTTTAAAATCAAATTATAATACGGAATACTTCTGTCTATCATTTTACCTTGATTTTTTTTCAAAATTATTTGATATAGATATAATTGTTTCCTGTTTTTATAACATTGCTTTTAATTTCATTTGCAAGCAAAAATATTACATACTCATTATCTTTTAATTCATAAAGATGTTCAAGTTTTCTGCCGTAAACGAAAACTTTTATATCGTTATTGAATTTGATATATAGGTCAACGTTAACATAAGGCGGGTCACTACCGTCATTTACGCCGTTAAAACAGGCGGTTTCAACTGTAACATTCGATAAATCAACACCTAAAATACTTCCAATAAGTGACGGCAATAATTGTTCATCACCGGAAACACTGCGAAGAAACGGATAAAAACACTTAATAACCCTCAAATGTTCATTATCTCTGATTTTAATGTCCCTCATCTTTATAAACTCATCAAATTCCATCTGTGTCACCTTGATAAATAACATCAATCTCATCTTCGCTCGGTAATTCAAATATCGAAGCAAATTTTTCGGCGAGGTTATCATCAACATAATAAGCTCTCGTTTCATTTGCAAGCACGGCGCTGTTTCTCTTATGTAAGCGTAATTTCCACACTTCGTCGCTGATGTCAATGTAACAAAGCTCACATTCGATATTACGGGACTTATAAAATCCTTTTGCAGACTCTCGTTCTTCTTTTGTCCAGAAGCCCCAATCAAGAACAACATTGATTTTGTTCTCGATTAGTTCCAAAGATTTATTTAACAGATATTTCTCTGTTCTTTCTACATATTCATCGTGTTTATCACCGCAATGCTGACCGAAAAGAGCAAGCGTTATTTCATCAACCGAAAGCAGTACAGCATTCTTTTTTTTACAAAGCTTTTGTGCGTATGTAGTTTTACCGCAGCAGATTTTGCCGCAGATTAAATAGACTTTTGCCATAAGCAACACCTTCTTACTTATTCATATCATCAACAAATTCACTGTTTCTTGCCGTCAGCTCGACCCACGCAGGTCTGAATCCGCTTCTGATAGCATTGCGGACAGATTTGATATTCGACCATGCAGCACAGTAGAACGGTACTTTGCCGAGTTTCAATGTTTCAAGAGCGAGTCTGCTTGTGATTGCGGATGCAACACCTTTTCTTCTGTATTCGGGCAGAACGTCAACACCAATCTGATACATCGTTTCACAATCGGCAGAACAGCCTGCGAGTCCTATGAGTTTGCCGTTATCAAACGCACCGACAGCAAGTTTATCAAGATGTTTTCGGCTTTTACACAAAGCGTTGCCCCACTCGGCGGTGTAATACTGCTCAAATTCTTCGGGCTTTAAAACTCTTATTTCATAATCGCAGGGCAGTTCTTTGAGTTCGTTGACATCGGGCAGAAAATATTCCGCCATAAAGCAGACTTTATATCCAAACTCTGCTAATTTCTCGTTAAGTGCAATAACATTGGGTGATTCAAAACAATGCTCAACGGCATATTTACCTATGTACCACTCAACGGTTTCTTTCATTCTCGGACTGACTTGCGCCACAATATTGTTTCCGTATGATACTAAATCACATTCAAGCGGCAAGGGCATATAAACCCTTGCTTTTTCATTTTTCTGCGATAAAACAACTTTGTTTTCAGACGAAAGAAAATCCTCTGCATTACAGTTGCAGTCATACGCCGATTGCTGTAAAGCTATTTGTAATATTTCTTTGTTTGTCATATTTTCTCCTGATTATAATTTACAATACATTTCCTGTGCTTTGGGGATAAACCCGAGTTTTTCATAGAGCTTGATTGCACCGGGATTATTGACAAGAACATCAAGATTTATAAAAATACAATCCCGTTCTTTTGCCCAATCTTTTGCGGCGTTCATTAAAGCTGTTCCAAAGCTTTTTCCACGGTGGTTTTCGGTTACGATTATGTCCATTATGTAGCAATATTTTCCGGGAAGCATAAACGAAAAATCGGGTCTTGTTTTGGCTTGAAGCAGGATAAAACCGACAGTCATACCATCGTTCTCATAAACAAGAATATCTGACTCTTCATTAGCAATTGTATTCTCAATAAACTCTGTGCTCTGGTCGCCTTCTTTTATAAAATCGGGAATCAGCTTTGCCATTTCTCTGAATTGCTCACGGTATAATTCGGCTATCGCAGGTATATCGTTATTAGTTGCTTTTCTGACCATATTGAATTACCTCAACTCTTTTCTGAAACATATAACACGGTTTGCTTCTTCAAAACCCATTGCCATATGAAAATTAAAACTGTTTATGTTGTTAAGTTCACAATCGCTTGCGAATTCCGTACAGCCTTTTTCTTTCGCCCACAACTCACATTCGTTCAACAGTTCTTTTGCACATCCTTTATGCTGATATTCGGGAACAATAAAAATTCCTTCCAGATAACCGACGGGAGATGAGTGTGTGCCCTCAACATAATCGTGACGAAGCTGACACTGTGCAAAACCAATGGGGATATCATCAACATATTTTATAAAACAAACAGCATCTTTGTTTAAAACAATCTCGGCAAACTCTGCTTCAAGTCCCGAAACTGTGTGATTACTCCACATTTGTATTGCTAATTCTGCTAATATCCTGGTGTCATTGGGGGTTGCTTTTTTTATCATAATTACACCTTTCTTCTGTACCAACTCGGCACGGGATTCTGCATATTGTCATACCATTCAAGCACTTCGTTCGCAAGGTTTCGCATAGTCTTAATTTCGCCTTCACCATACGGAATCGCCCACGTCAGAGAAGTAATTGTACCAAGGCTTATATACAATGCAAGAAGCCTCCAAAACTCCATAGGCACATCATTGTCAAAATATCCGTTGACCATACCCGAAGCGAAAAGCGGAGAAGCCTGTGCACACCAAGTGATGCTTTTGAATTCTTCCCACGGGTCGCCGAAATCGTAGCGGTCAAAGTCAATAATAACAACCTTGCCGTTTTCGATCATCATGTTGCCGATGTGATAATCGCCGTGCTGAAACACCTGCGGTCTGCCTTTAAGCAGATAACGGTTTTCATTGATGAAATCAATAAAAGCCTGACCGTTATCATATTTCAGCGGACATTCGTTATATTTTCTTATTCTCAAATCAGCTTTGTCGTTGATACGAGTTTCCCAATCCGGCTGTTTTTTGGGTGCAGGAATAGAATGAATTTTCTTTAGATTTTTGCCAGCTTCAAGACCGAGTGCATACTGTTCTGAATCTGCAAGATACGGTATAACCTCATTTGCATCTTTGCCGTCAATCCAAGTCTGAAATATGTAAATACCCTCATCACATTCGCCCATTTCAAGTGACTTGCACATAGGAATACCGAGTTTCGCAACTTCTTGCTGCATACGAAACATATTCTCACGGTTCGCACTTTTATCAAACGGAGTGACACGCAAAAGATATTTAGTTCCGTCAGCAGTTGTGACACAGTATTTCTTATCACACGACCAACCTTTGTTTATGGGTTCTTTTGATATAAAATCAAGCATTATTAAATCCTTTCAGCCACTCAACAGACTGCTTCAATCCGTCAATGGTCTTTGTTTCCAAAACCACACGGCAATTATGTTCATTTGCAAGGTTAATATATTTTTCAATATCAATTTCACCCGTACCGAGTGCGAGGTGGTTTTTCTTACCCTCTGCATCGTGCAGATGAATATGGCACAGACGGTCTTTGTGTTTCATAATGAATTTCTCGTCCGTTCCGCCAATGCCGTGATTATGTCCCACATCAAAAGTCAGGGCAAAAGCCTTGCTTTCCAAAAGCAGTTCAATGGCTTCTTTCTGAAACTCCTCATAGCCGTCGCAGTTCTCGATACAGATTTTTATATCGGCATCTCCGATAGCGTTTTCACACATATTTCTGAACGCAGTAATACTTTTGAGATACTGCTCTTTGTACTCCGAGAAAAGATAAACCTTTCTGTTGGGCAGGGTGAAATAAACGCCTCTTGCCATATGCATATTAATCACTTTGACACCAAGCGGTTTTGCAATTCCAATAGTGTCGGCAACGGTTTTTATATAAGCCTCTGCAACATAAGGGTTGAAATCGCTGACATTCAGATTTTCGTCAAGGTGAATGGTATAGTAAATACTATATTTGTCTGCAACACGCTTGAAATAATCCACGTCAATTTTATCAAGCTGATACTGAGGCATATTCATATTGAGTTCGATGAAATCAAGTCCCGATTCCGCACACAATTTTGCACATTCTTCAAGCGTACTTGTTTCAATCAATGTGGGCATACCGTAGTTTGTCAGTTTCATAACTCACCTCTGTCGGGCGTAATCTTTAAATTCCTTGTTAATCTTTCTATACGAAAAGTTTGCAATTTCTTTTAACGGGTGCGATTTCATAAGATGCTCAACAAACCGACAACCAAGATAATATCCGACATCGGAATATCCGTTATACGAACACCAATCTCCGAAAAAGTCCTGAACACTTTCCCTTGCATCAAGACGGTGGAGATATTCCTTTTTGATTTCGGGTTCATTTTCACGGCACCAATCAAGCCAACCGTCTTTATCCTGATGATAAAAGTCATCATCACCGCAAAGAATATGTTCGCAAACCATAGCAACACCTTCCTGATAAAGCTGTTGTATGGCTTTTCTGCGTTTTGTAAAATCGGGGATATACAAATGACCGTTCATCTTATGCCACAGATGACCGATTTCATGCAGAATCAAGGCACGCATATTTGTTTCGTCGCCCCAATCAAGCTCAATAATTTTCTCAATTCCGAGAAGAACGGTATTCTTACCGTCAAGCGTAGTTGCCCAACCTGCACCGTTGCAAAGTCCGAGATAAAGAATGATATTTATATCAGGTTCCGTGTCAAAAAGCTTTGAAAGATTAGCATTCAGAGTGTCAACAACAGCCTGAAAATTCTTACTCACAAAATCTGTTTTTTCTTCATTCAATGCGGTTTCAAGAACAGGAAGAACGTCCTTTTTGAAATCATAATCTTTTGCATCGTTTTCACATTTTGACGGCAATTCTTTTGATATTTCGCCTGCATATTTTCTCCATACGGGCATATCAAAGCTGCCTGAGAAAAGTGATTTTATTTTATTGCAAGTGTTGATGATTTTCATTTTGCAACCTCATCCAAGCTGTAAATATATCTGAATGCAATTTTGTCGGAGGAATCGCTTTCCTGACCTTCGAGTTCTTCTTTCAAAGAGTTTTCTTTATCAATGATGAACCATATTGTTTTGCATCCGTATTCTGCCGCAGTCGGCATAAAAACATCTGCAACCCATTTTGTATCGTCGGGATGGTTTTCAAAGCCTGTGCGTGTGTCGGCAACATAGTCGCACTTATGCTCTTTGATTATTTCAAGTGCATAGTAAAGAGGCTCACGGTAGTTTTCGTGAGAACAAAACTTTTTCCATTTTACAAATACTACATTGTAGCTTTCTTCGTAATGCACTTCACAGAATTCGGATTTATACATAAACACCCATCCTTTTATTCTAAGTATCCTTTTTCTTTGAGCCAATTTAAATATCTTGTCTTTTGTCGGTCTATCATTTTGTCCGAATTAACAAATTCGATAAACTCACTTTCACTTATCCATTTAAATGATATTGTTTCGCCTTGCTGCAGTTTTACTTTTTCCTTATTGCAATCCGTATTGCATAAAAAACAGTGAAACAAAGATTGACCATCTTCAAAAACATAGCAAGCAAATTCTGTAAATTCATCACATACAATGCCTGTCTCTTCAAAAAGTTCTCTTTTTATGCATTCAAATTTATTTTCGCCTTTCAAAGCAGAACCGCCGGCTGTTGCTTCAAAGTAACCGGGATAAATATTCTTATTGAAATCTCTTTGCATAAGAAGATAATCGCCATCAATATGTCTTACGAGTACCTCACAAACAAGATGATAAAGCCCGTCAGGTATGATTTCGCCCCGTATTAAATCTATGTTTGCTAAAGTACCGTCTTTATAATATGCATCCCATAATTCCATAGGCTTTCTCCTTGTTTGAGATGAAGTTTTTATTTCACGGCAAATGTAGCAATATATTGCGGATAGTATTTGCCGATTATGTTTCCGCCTTCTCCGTCACGGTCTTCGTATAATGCTTTGAGTGTAAATCCCGCTTTGAGCTGACCGCCGATTTGTTCATCCAATGTATGGCTGAACTGCACGCCGTCGCCGTTTGCAATCATTGCGTCAAGTCGTTCCTTTGGCATTTTGAGTGGATTGAACGGCAAAGGATTAACAACTTTCAGAGGGTCATTTTCTTCAAACAAATAATCTATTCCGTTATCAAGACCTGAAAGCAGTCTGCCGCCCTTTTTGAGAACACGGTAACACTCGTTCCAGACGTGATAAACATCTTCAACATAGTTGTTTGAAACGGGATGAAAAATCAAATCAAAGCTTTCATCTTCAAAAGGAAGCGTTTTTGACATATCACCTTTGATGATCGTAATGCTGTATCCTTCTCTTTCGGACACCATTTTCTCTGCTTCAAGCTGTCTGTCGGAATAATCAAACACGGTACATTCCGCACCGAGTTTTGAAAGCACGGGCATTTGCTGACCGCCGCCGCTTGCAAGTCCCAACACCTTTTTACCTTTCAAATCACCAAACCATTCGTGAGGAACGGCAATGCAAGGTGTGAGAATAACCACAAAATTATCGGGAGTAATTTTCTCGTATTCCTCGTGACTTATGGGCAAGGTGTATTCGCAGCCGTCTTCCGCCCACGAATCCCAAGTTTCTGAATTTATTTTAGTGTAGTCAATCATAATCTCACCTTATAAATCAAATCTATCTTTTATCATTTCCGCAACAACTTCGGGTGCAAGATTTGAGTTGTCAATCTTAATATAATTCGGGAATGTTATTTCACCGTCATAGCTTTCTGTACGGTATTTTTGGTCGGTATCAAGCAAATCTTTTCTTGCAAAATCAAGATTTCGTTTTGACGGTTTATTGTTAAGACGGTTTTCTGTTGAGTTCCTTTCAAGCCTTATCTCCTGTGATGCGACGAGCTCAACATAATAAACTTCTGCACCTTGCTCTTTGAACAAATCGGAAACGTAATTTATGTAGTCCCAATCGCTTTGGTGGTCGAATGTCCAGACATAGGTGAATATCATTCCGTAGTTATTGCTTTTTGAAAACTCCTCAAAGAAAACTTTACGTAATCTGTGTACCGTTTTACCTTCATAATATCCGAAAATCTCTATAACAGGCTCAATAGTCATATGGTTATGAAATAGCTTGAGGTCTGTGATTTTTGCAAGCTCTTGCCCAACCGTCATTTTGCCGACAGCAAGATTGCCGAATATTATAACTAATTTCATAATGTCAAATCCTTTATAAATATTTCTGCATATAAACCAAGTTCTGATGTGTTCCGTCTTTTAATTTAAAGAAATTGGGCTTGACCGATTTGATTTGGAATCCAAATTTCTCGTAAAGTGCTTTAGCACGGTTGTTTCCCTCAATCATTTCAAGGTCAACAATTTCTGTGCCCTTATGTTCTTCTGCAGCTTTCATCAATTCTTTAAACATCGCTGAACCGATACCGATATTCCAATATTTTTTCTGAAGAGCGATACCCACTGTTGCTCTATGGGAAGTCTTGCTGCCGGTTTTAAAAGTGATGTCACAGTTGCCCGCAATTACACCGTCTGCATAACAAGCAATAAACAATGTGTTTCGACTTTCGCGAACATTATTAATAAATTTCTCTTCGCTTTCTACAGTAACAGTCTCCCAATCTTCAATTATACGAGACAGAAATTCTGTTTCATTGCTTGCGGTTTTGATACTGTTAAGTAACATTTCTGCATCTTCAATTTCAGGAGTTTTCAATATGGCAGTCGTGCCGTCTTTTAATATAACTTTCTTATCTTCAAATATCATTAGTTTCACTTTCCTTTTCTAAATATTCTGACAAGACATAATTAATCTCTGTATCAGATTTATATGTAAACCCTATTATTTTTCCCTTATAATACATAGCTTTAAAACTGACATTTATGTTTTTTCTTGCATTCCAAGCCATATTTTTAATATCTTTTCTACGTGGCTTTCGGTGAATTTCTTTGCAGTATTCTTTCCAGACACCATAAACCTCTTTTATCTGCGGTTTGTTATATGGGTTTATCCCAATCGAATCCGTTGACTTAACAAGTTCTGAAATTGCATTATCAATTTCAAGAGAGGTTTCTTTTATATGTTTGATGTATACGAAATGCCGTCCCCAGCCTTGATGAATACCCGTATCGTAATACCCCATAGCTTTCCAGAAATTAATTTCGTACATTTTAAATCCTCTTTCTGTAAAAAATAAAGGCACCTCCGAAACGGAGATGCCTGCAATTCACAGAAAGATATAAATTACATCAATCGCAAACGGACAAAACGGCTCTCCGATTCATTGAGTTAATCATCATTGTCATCTTGTCCACCTGCCTTTCA
>JAZPYI010000079.1:0-12187 GCA_045544115.1 Acutalibacteraceae bacterium
GCACTTTAAAATGAAATTTTAAGATGCAAGAAAAGGAAAATCCCACAGATAATGCTGACGCATATCTGCGGGATTTGACGCATTATTGTGCTTAAAATTCACATTTTAAAGAAATACTGCCTTGTCGGGTGTGGGCGAAAGCGACATCCTTAATTTTATTGCGTTACTGTTTAATCGTTGAACTCTTTATTGTAAGAAAGCACCTTGCCGTTTTCAGCGTTTACTTCGTACTCATACTCGTACTTACCGGCAACAAACTCTACGTCGTAGTGTACTACTCTATCATCTCTGTCAAGCTCTGCCTTTGCGAACTTAACGTCTGCTGCCTTGACTTTAGCGTGGTTGAAAGCAGCTGTCTTTGCCTTTTCTGCGGATACGTAGTTATTAGCTGCGGCTGTTGTCTTGACGGGTTCTCTTTCTCTTTCGACATCCTTATCGAGAACGGCACCGTCAGAAGCCCTGACTTCGTATTCGTACTCATAACCGTTAGCGTGGAACTCTACGTCGTAGTGAGGAACACGGTCGTCATAATCGTACTCTGCTTTTACAAAAACCGCATCTTCAGCTTTTACGCCTGCGTTTTCAAGTGCCTTCTGCTTGGCAACTTCAGCGCTGACCTTGCCGTTATTATCGGCTTTTTTCTTCGTTGTGTTTTCCTTTGTTGCAGGTGCTTCTGTCTTTTCAGGAGCTTTATTCTCTTCTGTGGCTTTTTCAGTTACGGGAGCTTCAACCTTTTCCGTTTCGGGAACTGCTGTAGAATGCTCTTCTTTGTTTACTTCGGGTGCAGATGCCTGCGCCTGATTTACTGTTACGTTTTCTTCAACCTGCGGTTTATTGTCTGTGCAACCGACAAGCAGTGCCACCGACAAAACCAGACCTGCGGATACTAATGCTGTAAATAATCTTTTTTTCATTTTAGTCACCTCTTAAATTAATTTTATGTTTATTTTGTTAAGTCATCCTTGACTGTGGCTTAATCATAACCGCCAAAGATTAAAGGAATATTAGAAAAAACTAATTTTTCAAAAATTTTTTCTATGATGATAAAAAGCGAAAAAGGAGCCTGTACAAAATACAGACTCCCATGCAGTTAATAAATTTAAATATCATTTATTTACAGAAACAGATAATTAAAGCTATTGATGTTTTAGATAAGTAATGCGTATATAAAGCAGTAAAACCGAACCGATATTCAACTCAGCAAATTGGAATTTGTTGTTCTGTACACAACAGGAATTATACTGAATATACGCTCAAAGAACTGCCGGTACTGCATACAGAGGTGATGAAAAAATGATAATATACGCTGCCCGAATACAGTCAGCGAGTCGCACATATCTTTTATAAAACGCTCAAACTCAGTAAGGCGGTTGCTCTCGTCATAACCGTTTTTATCTTTATATACACGTACATAATCAATCAGCCATTCTATAGGATAATTATTTTCGGGCTCATCCCAACCGCTGAAATCAGAATTAATATACATAGACAAAATCATACACATTCTGTATTGCGGTGATTCCCTCGTCTGCGCCACTTCTTTTCCGTCAACATAAAATGTTATTCCTTCGGGTCTCCAGTCCATAGCATAGGTGTGAAATTCATTAACATAGTCGCTTGGGTTGCCATCCAATTCGACCCTGCTTGCCCATTCGTCAAGATTGGGATCATCCCAAGCGTGAACTTTAGGTTCAAACACTCCCGGCGATTTAAAAAAGGTTTCCAAGACATCTATTTCGGCATTCTGAGCAGAACCTGTTCCGTCAGGAGCTGCATCATCCTGTGTGCCTATAAGCCACCATGAAGCGTATCCGCCACCACCGGTATCAGGCATTTTCATCCGTATTTCAAAATAGCCATACTGTGTTGCGTATCCTTCATAAGGCTCAACCTGGTTCTGTTGAGCACCGCCGGGATGAAGATTGTTCTTTTCCCAAGTTTGAATACCGTTAGCTATCCATAGAAGGTTATCAGGGTCTACAGAGCCGGGCTGACCGCCGAAATAATCAGGCGAATCCTTTGTGATATACAGATTCAGACAACCGTTCTCGATTTTATATCTTGCAGAGGAGCCTTCTGTATTGGCAGTGCAGTGAGGAAGATACTGCGGCAACCAATACTCTGTATTTAAATTACCATCATTAAATTCTGTGCTGAAATCAAGCACATAACCTTCCTTTTCGGGAACACATTCTTCGGCATATGCGACTGACGGCAAGCCAAGCAGCATAGTTAAAACAAGTGAAAAAACTATACTTTTTCTGAACATAATTTGTCATCCTTCTAAGAAATTCTTATTTGTTCGGAACGTATATTACATAAAGAGCCCTGAATTAATGAATAGTTCCTTTAAAAAGGGACAATGAAAAAGCACCTCTATGGTAGAATTAAAGAAACTAAATTAAGGCTCAACTATATTGAAATTGGCGTTGCCTGCCGAATCAAACTGATTGAGGTTGTTGACGATGAGTTCAAGCTTTGAAGCATCGCCCTCCAGCTTCATTGAAGCTTTTATTTTATTCATATCTTTCTGTAGGATAAGCGCAACTGCCTTCTGAGGACAGGTTACGGTAAGCTCTGCGTCATCCGAATTCATGTTTGCGTACTGCAACAATGCTCCGTTGTTGAAATGAAGCATAATTTTTTCCTGCGTATCCGAAAAAACAATATTTATTTTAAAGTTTTCTTTTGAAATTGCTTCTTTATCCAACAGAATGGCGGCATAGTCAAATATCATTTCCGCAGTCATGTTTCTGATAAGACTACCGTCTGTTTTTGTATTTGCACCCTTTTGTGCGGCATTTCCGCTTCGCAGTTCAAGTGCAGCAGAAAGATAAGCATTTCTCCACGTTCCTGATTCAGCCTGGTATCCGAGTTGTTCGAGTGCATCGGCACATAGAAGTCTTGCCGCTTTATTTTCAGGGTCGGCAAAAACAAGAACATTCGTAACTTCTGCAACCCATTGGTATTCTCCCTTGTCAAAATCAGCCTTAGCTTTGCGTAGAACCTCATTCGTATCACCAAGATATTCGACCCATTTCTTTGCACTTTCAGAAGGCTCCAAAGGATTAAGATTGACAGGGTTTGCGTCGTACCAGCCCATATATTTCTGATAAACCGCTTTTGAATTGTGGGCAACCGTGCCGTAATACTGACGGGTATACCAATTCTTTGCAAGTTCATCGGGCAATTCAATCATATTTGAAATTTCATCAGAGGTGTAGCCCTGATTTATGTATGTGAGAGTCATGTCGTTTATAAATTTGTAAACAGCTGCTGTATCCGCAAGGTAATCATTGACGAATTCATTGCCCCAATGCGGCCAGTTATGCGATTGGAAGGTAAGCTGCACATCATTGCCGTAAAGAGCAATTGCTTCGGTTATATATTTTGCCCATGCATTTCCGTCACGAATCTGCGCGCCTCTTAACGTATAAAGATTATGAAGAGTTGCTGTGCAGTTTTCGGCAACCCAAAGCGCTTTCATTTCAGGAAACCAAATATTCATTTCTGCGGGAGCTTCAGTTCCGGGAGTCATTTGAAATTCCATTGCGACGCCATCAATTGTGTAAACCTCACCCGTGTTTCTGATTTCGTATGTCGGTCTGATAAAGCCGACCGTTCCCGTTGACTGACCCATTCCGATGCCCATTGCCATTTTACCTGTTTCCGACTGTTCAAGGAAAACGCCATACTGATAAGACGCTCTTCTTCCCATACCCTTACCTGCGTAGAGATTTTCGCTCACTGCGTGTTCGGTAAAATGCTCGGGAACAATAACCGGGACCAAGCCGCTTGCAAGCTGTTCTTCGAGTGTAAGATTGCTGTCAGCAACCTGTTCATCATTAATAACGCCTTTGATTCCACCATAATGGTCAACATGGGGGTGAGAAACAATAACAGCCTTAACGGGAAGCTTGCCGAGATTCTTTTCAACAAGCTGCATTGCTGCCTGAGTGCATTCAATGCTCATCAAAGGGTCAAAAATTATCCAGCCTGTATCACCTTTGATAAGAGTAAGGTTTGCCATATCATAACCTCTGACCTGATATATGTTTTCACAAACCTTAAAAAGGCCGTAGGCGTGGTTGTTTTTAGTGTTTTCCCAGAGGCTTGGATTTACAGTATCGGGACATTCTTCATAATTGTCCACAAAGCTGTATGCCTTCTGGCTCCAGATAACTTTTCCGTCAGCATCCTTGAGTTCAAGTTCTTCAGGCGCATCTATAAGTCCCTTTACAGCAAATTCATATTCCGTTTTATCTTCAAAATCAAGCTCGGAATAAATTGCAGAATTAATCTTTACCGTCTGCTCCGTAGCCGCTTTTGTATCTGCACTCAAACCAAGCTCGGCAACCATATCGGCATCTTTTGTGTCACAGGAGGCAAAAGTAAACAGCATTGCCACTGCGAGAATAAATGATAACGCTTTTTTCATACATTTACCTCACTTTTTATTTCTCTGTCGCCTTTTTTGAAAAGCTTTCTGAAGCCTTCAATCACAACGCAGACACCAAGAATTATAATCAGCGTTGCAAACACAAGCTGAAGTACATCGCCGAAAATGTCTGTGCTTGAAGACATAATCAGTGCCGTTGCCTTGTTGTGAACCGTCATGCCCAAAGCTGTGAAGGTTACGGCAAGCATTGCGCCGAGAGGAATATACATAAACCATCTTACCTTTTTACTCCTCTTGAGGAACACCGCACATGCAAGGAACGCAAATACAGACAAAAGCTGATTTGATGCGCCAAAAAGTGCCCAGATGTTTTTATAGCCCACAAGAGTAAGAGCGTATGCAAGCACAAGGGTAATAATTGTCGCAAAATACTTATTTGTAAGCACCTTTCTGACCTTACCCATGTTTTCATCGGTTATAGAATCGTCAAGAAAAAGCTCCTGGAATGACAGTCTGCCGACACGGGCAACAGAGTCAAGGGAAGTCAGCGCAAAGGCAGAAATTGAAAGAGTGATAAGAGTATAAACTATATCAGAGGGTAAACCGAGAGTTGTAAGGAATCCTGAAACTGCACCTGCAAAAACCTGTGCGGGAGTATTCCAGCCCTGTGCAGTCGCTTCACCGCTTGCAAAAGAAGCAACCGCAATGAGAGCGATTACGGCAAGCATACTTTCAAGAAGCATTGAGCCGAAAGATACGGGAAGCATATCTTTTTCATTCTTAATCTGCTTTGATGCCGTTCCCGAAGAAACCAATGAATGAAAACCCGAAACAGCACCACAGGCGATAGTAACAAAAAGGATGGGAAAAAGATAGCTGCCGTCAACCTCAAATCCCACAAATGCAGGCAGATTAATCTGAGGATTTGCAACAAACACGCCAATAACTGCCGCAACTATCATTACAACAAGCAGATAGCTGTTGAGATAATCTCTCGGCTGCAAAAGAATCCATACAGGCACAACGGATGCAATAAAAATATAAACAAAAACAAAAATGTGCCATACATCAAGAGAAAGAAACATAGGAAATTTCAGACCGATAATTATAGATGCAACAAGCATTACAATTGCAACGGCGGTATTTACGGCTGTCGGCAATTTGGCATATTTGAGAATAAGACCGAGAACAACCGCAAACATGATAAACATCACCGATGTGGTTGCTACGGAACCGTTTGCCGTTATGTTTGCACTCTGAATACCGTCGGTTACGGTAAAGCCCATAAAAGTGCCTGCAACTATATCGGCAAATGCCGCAACAACAAGGATGCAGAAAAGCCAGCAGAAAAGAAGGAACATCTTTTTTCCTGTTTTGCCGATATATTTTTCAATTATGTAGCCGATACTTCTGCCTTTGTTTCTGACAGAAGCATACATTGCTGCGAAGTCCTGAACAGCACCGAAAAATACGCCGCCGATAAGCACCCATAATAGCACAGGCACCCATCCGAATATCGCTGCCTGAATCGGACCGTTTATCGGACCTGCTCCTGCAATTGAAGCGAACTGATGACCGAAAACAACGCTCTTGGGTGCAGGCTCATAATCCACGCCGTCACGCTGTTCATAAGCGGGAGTTTTTCTTTTGGGGTCTACACCCCACTTTTTTGCAATCCACCTGCCATATAAAATATATGCAAGAAGCAAAACGGCAAGAGAGATTATCATAATGGTAATGCCGTTCATAAAACCCTCCATTTTTCAAATGCAATTCAGTTAAATCAATAATGTGCCTCGCCGCATTCGCAAACGGGACTGATGCCGAGAAGGCTGTGAATAAAGTTGCCTATTGTCCAGATAAATCTCCAGAACCAATGGTCACTGTGGCATATATGTGAGCACATTTCTTCGTCATAGATATTTTCTTCACCGCAAAGGTCGCAGATTTCGTCATAGTCATCATCAATATGATAACCTTCATCGAGCGGCAATTCTTCGTGACCGTAAATAAATTCTTCACAATCGTTACAGAATAGTCCGTCGGTATATCCATGCTCCGTGCAATTCGAATATACGCCCTCAACGAATTCAATGCTATGCTCGCTGCCATCGTCAGTGGTATGAACTATGCGGTTAAGATTAACACTGAAAGCACCTGCGGTATAGCAGTTATGTAAATCGAAATAATAAGTTTCGCCTGCTTCAAAGTAATACACAAGGTCAAAATCCAAGCCGCTGACATCATAGCTGTCGGCAAGCCATTCGCCGTCTGCATAATAAAGAGAACAATCAGGGTCAGCGTTTTCCGATACGGATTTGAAGGAATAATATCCACTTACCTCAGGAGTAAATCTGAACCAGAAAATTTCATAAGCAGCTTCGTTTTCAAGCACATATTCATTGCCGATATTTATATCTTTTCCAAGGAAGTTCTCGCCGCAGAAACAGTAACCGAGAAAACCTGTTTCTGTATGGTCACAGCTCTCACCGCAGATAATGCAACTGCCTTCCTCAAAATCATGACCGCATTCGATAATAAGCTTAAAGGTTTCTGCGCCTTCGGAATATGTAAATATATTGAGATAATACTCTTCGCCTGCTTCAAACTCATATTCAAGTCTAAAATCAAAACCTTCTTCTGTATCGTCCTGATATTCACCAAAAAGCTCTTCACCAATGGCATCATAAAGGCAAGCTCCGGTGTCAACCCCGTCGGATTCGGTTCTGAAAATATATTTACCTGTTTTTTCGGGTACAAACTTAACAAAAACGCCAACGGCGGATTCTGTTTCAATTGTCAGAGTATCACCGTATTCAATCTCATAATCACTTTCGGGAGCATCAGGACTCTTGTCGATAATTTTGATTCTGCCTTCACCGTCAGGGTTGCCGTATTTTTCGGCAGTTATTCTTCCTTCAAGGATTTCGACGAAATATTCAATAAGCATTTCGGAATCGCAAGGAAGTCCTTCCTGCTGAAGAACTCTTGCACCGTCAAGCATTGTAAGTCCGTCACCGCCCTGAAGAAGCACATAAGTGCTGCCTGTGAGTGTATACTTCTTGTCAAGGTCAACAGGCTCGTCGCCGATGCAGACATTCTGAACGCGGCGTTCCATTGTTTCGTCAACCCCAACAAAATTACCAAGCTGATCGGTAATAACGGGAGTTTTTCTGTATGTGTGGATTTCGAATGACATACCCGAAACCTGGAAAAAGCTGCCGAGTTCTTCGGGGCACTTGCGTGCACCGTGCTCAAGTATGTCAATAATCTGCTGACCCGTAACCTCAAGAACGCACATATTGTTGTTGAATGCATTCACATCCATAAGGCTCTTTCTTGTTACGCTTCCGGCCTCAACCTCTGCACGGATACCGCCGCCATTGGCTATTGCTATATCAGAGCCAGTTACCGAACGGTAAGCATCGGCAACAAAGTCTCCTGCATTGGTTTCTCTCTTTCTTACAGCTCTGCTCGAATCGGAATCATAGATAATAAGATTTGCTTCAGATTTGCCTATTTCTTCAAAAAAATAAGCTATATCTTCGTTGTAATCGTCAATCTTTTCCTTGACGGCAGTGTAAGCCGATTTTGCGTCTACAGACATCGTTTCAATATCAACATTATCGGGGTTTATAAGTTCAAAGCTTTTGTTATCACCGCTAATTGTGAGCACACCGAAATTTGCAAACTTCGCACCCGTTGATGTAAGGAAAACATCTTCGTTATCTTTGTTTTTATAGACTGCTTTTTCCGTTATTTCATGGGAATGAGCATCAATGAAACAGTCAATACCGTCGGTGTTTGCAATAATATCGCTCGATTTCCAACCGTCATTTGAACCGATAATTCCCGCATGACCTACCGCAACAACATAATCCGCACCGTCTTTTATCGCTTCGTCAACGCTTTCCTGAATGCTGTTATAAAGGTCTTCATTTGTCAATCCCCCGGGATAAGAAGGAAAACCGTAAATAAAATTACCGCTTTCATCCTTGAAATATTCGGGAGTTGTTGAAGTGACCGTATCCGGAGTTGAAATACCCACAAATGCAATCTGATAAGCCCCGAAATCTTCAATAGCATAGGGTTTAAGCACAGGCGAATTGGATGTAAGATCATAGAAATTGGAGCTGATATAATCATATTCCGCCTTGTTTTGTGCAAGGTCAAGGAATACCTCCATGCCGTAGTCAAACTCGTGGTTACCGGGAACGGCGTAGTCATAGCCGACAGCGTTCATAATATCAACTATAGCTTCGCCTTCGGTTATTGAACCGATAACC
This sequence comes from Acutalibacteraceae bacterium, assembly GCA_045544115.1. Lineage (GTDB taxonomy): Bacteria > Bacillota > Clostridia > Oscillospirales > Acutalibacteraceae > CAG-177. The sequence continues at coordinate 8,686 of JAZPYI010000079.1, forward strand.
TCTCCATGAATTGCATCGCCCGCATCAACGGTGATAACCGTATTGCCTTCCGCTTCAAGCTGAGCCTTATAAGCGGCAAGCACAGCATAATCATCAATTGCACAGTGAACATCGTTTGTGTAAAGAATAACCGTTTCTGCTTCTGCCGCAAAAGCAATTGGCATAACGGATAAAATCATAATAACGGCAAGAATAATTGACAATAATTTTTTCATTTGTATTCACCTTAAAAAATTTAATTAATATGTTTAATTGATATGATAGTCAAACATGAAATCTGCACTTTCGCCTGCAATGCGAAGGGAAATATATCCGTTAGGATTTTCAAGAACATAGGTTTGCATAAGCTCATTAAGAGTAAATTCATGGACGATTTTATCATCCTCAAGCAGAACGATTTTAAAATTGCCCGAGTCTACTCTTGCATGATTAACAGTAATTTCAAAACGGTTACCCCATATATTTTCACCGAAGATTTCCTCAACACCGGTAAACTTATTTGAAGAATAAGTTGTTGTGTTAAAAGCGGAATCAGTAGATTTTTCAAGTCCCATTGCACCGATATCACGGTTAATTATGTTTGAGTCTGTAATTGTCTGCAAGCTGAAATTATCAGCACCGTTTGTGTCTTCAATATGCTCAAGGTCGCTACTTAAAAACCAGACACCACACACAGCGATAAGAACAACCGCACCAATTCCGAAAATGATTTTCTTAATTTTCTCATTCATTTCAAAGCACCTCACTTTTCTGTTCAACATATTCTTTAAACTCGTTGAAAATGCGTTTGCCGATTGAACGGTAATCCATTGCAAGAACTTTTTCAATTTTTATTCTGCGGATTTCTTCGGGCACGTTGTAAATAGTCATAATGGTATTCAACGCTCCCGAAATACGTGTTTCAAGCGGCACGGTTTTATCAATAGCATTAAGAGTTGCGTGTTCAATGCCAGCCACAAGAATTTCCGCTTCTCTGAACTGCTCGTCTGTCCAATCGGGACAGTATTGAGCAAAAACCTCTTTTGCACGGGCGGTGTCATTGTTGTGGATAATCTCAAGGCATTTCGGGCTTTGATAGGTCGAAATAAAAAAGTCTTTCGCAACCTCGCTTTCTTCGCAAGCCGCCGCCATTGTCATCAGCTCAAAGCAAAGAGCAAGCAGCGAACTTATGCCGTCATCTGCTTCTTTCTTTATCATCTTCCACTGATATTTGCACAGCAAATCCGTGAGCACCGCAAGAATGTCGTCTTTAGAGTGAAAATAAAACGTGTAGTTGCCCTTGCTTATTCCGAGTTCATCGCATACCATTTTTACGCTTGATGCCGAATATCCGTAATCAAGAAACATTCGGGTTGAAACTCGGATTATTTTATCTTTTGTTGTTTCTTTCTTCGCCATAGTGCCTCCTTAAAAATATATTGCACTCGTACTATGCATAATTTAGCACGAGTGCAAATAAATGTCAATATGTTTTTAAAAAATTCGCTGCATTGGCAATTTAAAAACTGTTACAGAGAAATTGGCACCATAACAGCTTTTCACATAAAAAAGAGCCCTGAATTTGAAGTGAACCCCAAAGATTAGACAAAAATAAATATTAAATTGTTAACGAATGAGTTCGGTATTGTACCGGACTCATTCCCATACTGTCAAAAAACCGTGCATCTCGGATTAGGAGAAGCACGGTTTTTTAGTGTGTTGGTATGAACATTTGAAAAACGTGGAGAAAAAGCGATAAAAGTCAGTAGGATTGTTGTTTTTGAACTTCCACATACCGTGTTTTTCTTTGGCATCGGCAAACACTCGTTCAATTGTCTGACTCCGCATCGAGTACGTTTTCTTACCCAAAGGAGAATGTCGTATGTCTTCTGCTCGTTCTATGTATTCTTCCCATATATGTCTGTTTATGACCTTCTGTGTATTCTTACTTTCTGTACACTGTGCTCTGAACTCGCATTTTCCACATTTTTATTGTAAATTGATAAAACAACATAACTGACGATAAATAACGAAGCACCAAGGCTGTAAACCTTGGTGCTGTGTTTCTGATAAAACTATTTTACAATTTTCTTGGTTTTTACAAGCTTACTGTTTGCGTTGATATATGAAAACTTACGGCATTTAAAAAGCTCTTTTCTCCCCTGTTCGCTTCTTGTGAATACAAGGTCAAACTTACCGCCTGCGGATTTGAGATTCTTTGCAAGAATTTCTGCTGTTTCTTTATTAACTCCGATAATTGACGGGCAGGCATAGCTCTGAACATAATTTGTTGTCTGGAGCTTTGAGATGCCCTTTGTGCCGATTAAAACATATCTCGGGTCATCAATCGGAGAAAGAAGCTCGGATATTGCCTTGGCAAAAACATTCTTTTCACGCACCGTTGCTTTTTCAAGCGAGCAATTTATTGTATTGTGTTTTTCGGATTTTTTAACAGAAACCGTTGCTCCCCTGCTCTCGATTTCACCGATTTCTTTGAGCGTGCGGAGAACTGCCCCCGAAATGTTTGAAACCGTTTTTTCGGGCGAGGAATTCTTCGTAACAACACTTGCACATTTAATAAGGAAAACAGCTGCAACTGCCGCAATAATAAATCCGAGCAGACCGCCGAAAAATCCCGATGTTGCAATAATTATAATTGCAAGCACAACCACAACAGCAAGAGCAATTGCATAAATCTTGTTTTTATGAACCGCCTTTGCAGGCTGTACTTCGTCAGGAATTTCGCTGACATCGGCAATTTCAGGTCTTGCTTTGCCCTTTACAGCGGCGTTCCATCTGCCTGACATAACGTTTCTTGCGGCGGCAAGTGACAACATCTGATTATTAATATTTTCAAGTCCGTTTGTATCATAGGGTGCTTTGAGAATATCAATTCTGTCCGTGCCGCTTTCGATAATATCACTGTTATATGCAGGAGCCTGGAAGCAGGCAAAACGGCGCTTCATAGTTTCAAAATCATCGCTGATGATTTCGTCCTTTGAATCAGGCTCAACTGTAACCAAATGCCAGATATTTGAAACCTTTTCGGGATTCTTTTTATCAATTCGTATTGCTCTGCCTCGCATCTGGTTAGAAAGCATAAAGCTGCCCACAAAGCTTGCAAGAATAAGAGAATTGATATTCGGCGAATCCCAGCCTTCACCGAGCAGAGATTTTGTACCGATAAGCACATTAATAACACCAAGCTGAAACGCTTTTGTTATAATGCTGACTTTATTTTTGTTTGAGCCGCTGAAAATAATTTCGGTGTGGTTTGTGTTTTCAAGCTTCTTTATTCTGCAAGGCACCCCTTCGTTATATGCGATTTCCTGCGCAGTTTCAACTGCTGAATCGGGCAGAATTACAAGCGTACCCGAAAGCACGGCAACCTTTGCATCGGGGTTAGTTCTTCGGATTGATTCAAATACAGGAACCGTACCGAGAGCGTGGATTTCTTCATCCGTACCGACCAATTTCAGCATATCCTTTTTGATGTAGTCGGTGAGAATGAGCATACGCAGAG
>JAZPYI010000080.1:0-3269 GCA_045544115.1 Acutalibacteraceae bacterium
CACATCCCAACTACGGCTATAGCGGTTATAATTTCGATACCGTAACGGGTAAAGAGCTGATTATAACCGATGTCATGACCGATATTTCATCTCTTCCTGCAATTCTTTCGGAAAAGATAAATTCAAAAGATAAATTTGCAGACGGATTTTTCGGTGCGCTTGAAGAAACTCTTTCGGAATACACAGCAGAACAGTTTAACTGGACAATCGGTTATCAGGGGATAACCTTCTATTTCAGTCCCTCTGAAATTGCATCCTTTGCCGCAGGTCTTATTACAGCAACGGTTTATTTTGACGAATATCCGGAGCTTTTCAACAAGAAGTATACGGTTGCCCCTGAATCATATGCTGTAGCACTTTCCGAATGGAACGATGTTGAGTTTGATATTAATCCGTCTGACGGTAAAAAAGATACAGTCAGTGTCGGTCTTTCGTATTTCACGGAAGAAGGCTCATATAAAGATATCAGCCTTAATCTCAACGGTGACGAATTCACGGTTGAAGATGTTTATGCTTTCAGTGCCGAATATTATCTTGTCAATTCAAACGGCAGATATTTTATTTATCTTGTGCCACACGGCTATAATGATTACACAAACATTCTTATTTATGACCTGAACGGCAATGAGATAAAAGAAGCAGGTGAACTTGACAGAACTGCTTTCGGCAGTCTGGTCTGGGAGGATGAAAACGAAGATACCCATCAGGCAAAGCTTCTTTTCAATAATCCCACGCAGCTTGTTCTTGAAACAACCTTTGATATTCTCGGAACATACGCTGCCTATAAAACCTACACCGTGAATTCCGAAACAGGTATGCCCGAATCAACCGATGAATTCTATACCATAGACGAAAGATTTGCGTTCGTTCTTACATCAAAAGAAGCTTTCAACGTTAGAATTCTTCCCGATATGAAAACCGAGCTTGTCGAAGCGGGTTCAGAGTTCACTCTTCTGCGAACCGATGGCAAAACATTTGTTGATGCAAAGCTTGGTGACGGAAGAGAATGCAGAATCAATATTGAGAGAAACCGTACAGATTATCAGCTCTGTATCAACGGAACACCCGAATATGAGCTTTTTGAAGAGATTTATTACGCAGGATAAAAAGGAGATTATTTACAATGATTAAAAGAATTACAGCAATCATTCTCGCTCTCATTACTGTTTTTGCAATGATGAGCATATCAATGACTTCGGCATCAGCCGCAACAAAGGTTATTGAAATCAGCAAGTTCCCTTCAATCTATTACGGAGAAACTCTCAAAAATTCAAACCTCACCCCTTGCTTCTCTTCGCTTGACTACAATCAGAAGCCATATTATTCGGTAATCATGTCAACAGAGGTTCCCAGTTGCGACGGCGAGATAGCTGACCCCGAAAAGGAATACTATGTGCTCACAACATTCTATATCGGCGGCTATGAGCTTCCCGCAGCTGATGAATTCAAGGTTGTATATGACGGCAAAGAAATTCCCTATTATAATTTCAATTCATATCTGCCCAGCGACAGTGCATATTATCTTTATAAACATGGCGCCAACGGCAAAGCAATGTGTATTATCAGAATCAGACTCGGTGATTTTGAAACTCCCGGAACTGATATCAGCGTTATAAACGGCAAGGCTTCTGCTTCAAGTGCTGTTGTAGGCGATGCTGTAACAATCACGGCAGATCAGATTGACGGTAAGATTTTTTATTGTTGGAACATCACAGGCGCAACCCCCGAAGATTATTTTGATTCCGAAACAACATTCACAATGGGTGTTTTCAATGTTATTGCAGAAGCGGTTTACAAAGATTGTGAATGCAATTGCCATAAAGGAGGAATTGAAGGATTCTTCTTTAAATTTGTCCTCTTCTTCCAGAAGATTTTTGGTATGAATACGGTTTGCGGTTGCCAAATGAACCACAATGTTTTCGGCGATCTCTGGTAAGATTTAAAATCCCACAACTCAGACGGCGGAGCAATCCGTCGTTCTTTTTTTAATTCTGCACTAAAGTACGATGAAAAATCTAAAATATATGATATAATGATATTTGTAAAAAATCCGGCAAATGGGTGTGATGTTATGAAAGATTTCAGTAAAGTTAAATTCAAATGGACCTTTCGTGATTATCAGCAGGCGGTGCTTGATAATTCGCAGAAGCATCTGAAGGATAAGCGTATTCATATCGTTGCCGCACCGGGCAGCGGTAAAACAATTCTCGGTCTTGAGCTTGTCCGCAGACAAAATGCACCTGCGCTCGTTATGTCGCCGTCTGTTACTATCCGTCAGCAATGGGGCGAAAGATTTATTGAGGCTTATCTGCCCGAAACGGAAAACCCCGATGAATATATTTCATATTCGCTCACTTCTCCCAAGCTGATAACCTCAATCACATATCAGGCACTTCACGCCGCTTTCACGAAATCCGTTATGGAAGCCGAAGCGGATGAAGATGAATTTGAAACTGAAGAAACACAGGATTTCAGCAATTTTGATATTTTTGCCGAAATTAAAAAGGCAGGTATAAAAACAATCTGTCTTGATGAAGCGCACCACCTCAAAAGTGAATGGCAGAAGGCTCTCGAAAAGTTTGTTGAAATGCTCGGCAAGGATGTAACAATCATTGCTCTTACAGCAACTCCGCCTTATGACAGTGCACCTGCCGAATGGAACAGATACCAGACCCTCTGCGGCGATATTGATGAAGAAATATTTGTTCCGCAGCTTGTTATGCAGAAAACTCTTTGCCCTCATCAGGACTATATATATTTCAGCTATCCCACCGCAGAAGAAGCACAGATTCTTGCGAATTACAAATCGAAAGCCGCAGCAGTTACCGATGAAATAATCAGAAGCGGTTTGCTCTTAAAGGCTATTCAGGCTTCTGGGGTCAGCAATAATGAAGTGCTGCTTTACGATTATCTTGAGGGCTTCAAATCCCTTGTGTGTGCCGCGAATTACGGCGGCGCAAACATTTCAAAAAGCCTTGAGGAAAAGGTTTTTGAGGGCAGAAAGCCGACCGTTTATTCAATCTCCGAAGCCGAAAAAGCGTTTCAGTTTATCGTTGATAATCCTGAAATATTTACCGAAGAAATCAGCGAAGAGTTAAAAGCAATTCTTTCAAAAGAAGCTCTTATTGAAAAAAGAAAAGTCCGCCTTGCTTCAACCGATAAAATAAATAAAATGCTCGTTTCTTCGACGGGTAAGCTTGAAAGCATAAACAAAATTGTCGCATGTGAATATCAGAATCTCGGTGACTCTCTGCGTATGCTCATTAAGT
>JAZPYI010000081.1:0-21621 GCA_045544115.1 Acutalibacteraceae bacterium
ATGTATAATTTTGAAGTGCAAGGTATTTATCCAACAAAAAACGGCAAATGTCCAAAATCGGACAAAATTGACTAAAAGTATAAATTTGATGTTACAAAATCACTTGATTTGATTTGTAAAAAATGTTAAATTTTTATTAAAGAGAATGAAAGTGCAGGTGAAAGAAATGAGCGGCAAAATCAGTGTTATAACAGGTGGCAAGGGGCATGTAGGATTTGCGTTGGTAAAGGAGCTTGCGGACAGAGGCGAAAGGATAAGGCTTCTGCTTCGTTCAGACAGCCCTGTTTTTGACGGAATTGATTGTGAAAAAATCATGGGAGATGTGTGCGATTCACAGTCGCTCGAAAAAGCTTTTGAGGGTGCAGAAACAGTTTATCATGTTGCCGGTGTGGTTGATATAAGCGGCACAAAGGATAAGCAGGTATGGGACGTTAATGTAGAAGGAACAAAGAAGGTTGTTGAAGCTTGTAAAAAGACAGGAGTTAAAAATCTTGTATATGTTTCTTCAATTGATGCAATTCCAATGGGTGAGGGCAATGATGAACTCACCGAAATATCTCATTTTGACCCCGATGTTCTTGAAGGTACATATGCAAAATCAAAGGCAGTTGCAACACAGTATGTTCTCGATAATGCGGATGAAAAACTTAAAGTGTGCGTTGTTCATCCGAGTACTTGTATAGGACCTTATGATAATAACGGCACTTCAAGCATGGCATCTGTTATCAAGCTTTTTGCAAAGGGAATGTTCCCTTTGACATTTGATTTCGGTTCATGTAACTTTGTTGATGTCCGTGACTGTGCAAAGGGTATGGTTGCCGCTGCGGAAAAGGGCGGCAACGGTGAATGCTATCTCCTTTGCGGCTCGGTAATCACCCTTGATGATTTTATTGGAGTTCTGGCAGATGCATGCGGAAGAAAGCATCCTAAGATGGTTATAAAAAAAGATTTTGTTGACAAAATCATTCCTCTTTGTGAGAAGATTTTTGAAATCGCGAAGCTGCCGCCGATGATAAATGAATATTCAATAAGAAAAATCAGTGAAAACTTCAATTTTGTCAACACAAAGGCACGTGCTCAGCTCGGCTTTGAGCCAAGACCCCTTAAGCAGTCCCTTATTGATACCATTGAATGGCAAAGACATAATTAAAATCAGTGCAAAAGACTTGCGAACGCAAGTCTTTTTTTATGAATAAAAATTGGTTTTTGTTTCTTTTGCACATATTATTATTCTGTATTGACACTTTATATATCAATATGATATAATTCAAATGAAATATATGCATTGAAGCGGCAGGGGAGAAAACTGCTGCTTTATGTTCGCATGAAAGTGAGGAAAAACAATGAAAAAACAGGCAAATCTTGATGCAATTGCAGATTCAAGACTTGATGCAAACGGTTATCGCAAATTCGGTATGCTCGATAAGATTGCGTATGCAGCGGGCGATTTCGGATGCAACATGAGCTTTGCACTTAAAGGCACTGTTCAGACCTTCTGGCTGGTTTATATGATGATGGAAACCGGTCTTTTATCCGTTCTTCTGTTGGTTGTTCAGGCATGGGATGCTATAAACGACCCTCTTATCGGCAGCATGATAGACAATGACAAGAGAAAGTACAAAATGGGAAAATTTAAGATGTACATATTTGTCGGTGCTTGCGGCTTGCTTGTTGCGGGTGCGGCAGTATTTCTTCCCTTCCCCAACGCAAGTGTTGTTGTTAAGGCTGTTCTTTTTGTGCTTGGTTATATTATCTGGGATGCTTGCTATACCGTGGCAAATGTTCCCTACGGATCAATGCTCTCGCTTATAACTGAAGATAGCGGTGAACGTGCTCAGCTTTCAACCTGGCGCAGCATCGGCTCAATGTTCGGAAATATTATTCCTATGATTATTCTCCCCATGCTTATCTGGCAGAAGGTAACTTATGACGGAACAGGAAATTATCATACAAACCCGTTGACCGGCGAAGCATATAAAATCGGCGATCCCGTTCTTGACCCTCTTACAGGTAAGCAGTTTGAAACTCTGCTCGGTGAGCGAGTGTTCTGGGCAGCCCTTATCATGGGTGTTCTCGGCTTTGTTGCATTTATGTTTATGATTAAAAGCATTACAATCCGTGTTGACGAAAATACCGTAAAAACCAATGAGGGCGGAGGAAAGTTCAACATCGTAAAAGCTTTCGGCAATTTTATGAAGAACCGTCCCGCTGTCGGTGCAACGATTGCGGCAATGGGTATGTTCCTCGGTATGCAGTCGGCAACAACTGCAAACACAATCATGTTTGCTACCTATTTTAATAAAGCCTCCATGTCAGGCATCGTTCAGATGATCGGTTTCCTGCCTATGGTTCTTTTCCTTCCGTTTATAAAAAAGCTTGTAAACAAATTCGGTAAAAAAGAAGCCTCTGTTGCAGGCACTCTCGTTTCAATAGTCGGCGGAGTTATTATGATGATTTTCCCCATGGTTGAAAACAGAGATACCGCTCTTATTGTATATCTTGCAGGTCTTATAGCATTCGGTATCGGTATGGGAGTTTATACTTGTGTATCATGGGCAATGATGGCGGATGCCATTGATTATAATGAATGGAAATTCAACACCCGTGAGGAAGGAACCGTCTATTCGCTCCATTCCTTCTTCCGTAAGCTTGCACAGGGTATAGGACCTTCAATTGTTCTTGCAATAATGGGTGTTCTCGGTTATCAGTCAGAGCTTGGAACAATAGGTCAGAGCTTTGAAACATCACATAATATGTGCTGGCTTGTAGCAGGTCTTTATCTGTTCAGTGCTGTTGTTCAGTTTATCGGAGTAGCGGTTGTTTATAACCTCGATAAGAAAACTCTTGAAAAAATGACTGCGGAGCTTGAAGAAAGACATGCAGCGGTTACCAAATAATCTCAGGCATATTGCAGCCGGTGGTTTCTGCCGGCTGTTTATTAAATATTAAGGAGAATATACTGAATGAGAAATATTGTTAATTTCAATGCCAAATGGGCATTTACAAAGCAGACATCCGAAATTCCCGCTTCGCTTCCCATGGATTGGTACTGGGTAAATCTTCCCCATACATGGAATGCAATTGACGGTCAGGACGGCGGCAATGATTATTACAGAGGCATTTGTTACTATGCAAAGTCTCTCGATAAAATGGATCTTCCGGAGGCAGACGGATATTATCTTGAAATAAACGGTGCAAATTCTTCTGCCGATGTCTATCTCAACGGCAAAAAGCTTGCTCACCATGACGGCGGCTATTCAACATGGAGAGTAGATATCACAGATACTCTTGAAAGAGATAATCTGTTTGTTATTGCAGTTGATAACTCGCCTAATCAGACTGTTTATCCTCAGGTTGCTGACTTTACATTCTACGGCGGTCTTTACCGTAATGTTAATATTATCTGTGTTAATAATTCACATTTTGACCTTGAGTTTAACGGAGGTCCCGGTATTGCGGTTACTCCCGAAATTATCGGTACAGATGCAAAAATTACAACTGAGGTATGGGTAACAAATGCAAAAAACGGTCAGGTTATCCGTTATACAATTACTGATAAAGAGGGCAGCGAAATTGCCAAGGCAGAAGCTGCCGAAACAAAGGCTGTTCTCGATATCGAAAACGTTCATCTCTGGAACGGAAGAAAAGACCCTTATCTTTATACAATGAAGGCAGAGCTTATCGAAAACGGTGAAATAATTGATGCTGTTTCAACCCGCTTCGGCTGCCGTACCTTCAAAGTTGACCCTGAAAACGGCTTTATACTTAACGGAGAAGAATATCCTCTTCGCGGTGTGTCGCGTCATCAGGACAGATGGGGTATCGGCAATGCACTTCTTCCCGAGCATCACAAGGAAGATATAGAGCTTATCTGCGATGTCGGTGCAACAACAATTCGCCTTGCTCATTATCAGCATGACCAATATTTTTATGACCTTTGTGATGAATACGGTCTTGTTATCTGGGCTGAAATTCCCTATATTTCACAGCATATGCCTACAGGCAGAGAAAATACAATTTCTCAGATGAAGGAACTTGTTACTCAGAATTATAACCATCCTTCAATTGTGTGCTGGGGACTTTCCAATGAAATCACCATGAAGGGCGATGACGACCCCGACCTTCTTGAAAACCACAATATCCTCAACGACCTTTGTCATGAGATGGATAAAACACGTCCCACAACAATTGCGGCGGTTTCTCCCTGCTCAATTGACAGTCCTTATATTCAGATTCCCGACCTTGTTTCATATAACCACTATTTCGGATGGTACGGCGGCGATACAACCATGAACGGACCTTGGTTTGATAATTTCCATAAGACTCATCCCAATATTCCTATCGGTTGCTCCGAATACGGCTGTGAAGCTCTCAATTGGCATACCTCAAAGCCCATTCAGGGTGACTATACCGAAGAATATCAGGCATTTTATCACGAAGAGCTTATCAAGCAGTTCTTCTCAAGAAAATATATGTGGGCAACTCATGTATGGAATATGTTTGATTTTGGTGCAGATGCAAGAAGCGAGGGCGGTGAAAACGGTCAGAACCATAAGGGTCTTGTCACAATGGACAGAAAGTATAAGAAGGACTCTTTCTATGCATATAAGGCATGGCTTTCTGACGATCCGTTTGTTCACATCTGCGCCAAGAGATATGTTGACAGAGTTGAAGAAGTAACAAAGGTTACCGTTTATTCAAATCTTCCGGAGGTTGAGCTTTTTGCAAACGGAGTAAGCCTCGGCAAGAAAACCTCTCCCGAGCATTTCTTCTATTTTGATGTTCCCAACAGCGGTGAAACAACTCTTATTGCCGTTGCAGGAGAGTATAAGGATGAAAGTAAGCTTCGCAAGGTTGAAGTATTCAATGAGGAATATCGTTTGAGAGAGAAGAGTGCAATTCTCAACTGGTTTGATATCACAGAGGTTGAAGGCTATCTTTCAATCAACGATAAGCTCAGCGATATTATGTCAACTCCCGAAGGAATGCAGCTGTTTGGCGGTCTTATGGGTCAGTTCCTTCCCAAGGAAGGCGATAAGGTTGCTGGCGGCTTTGAGATGAACGAAGCAATGATGCAGATGATGGGCGGCTTTACCTTTATCCGTCTTGCCGGTATGATAGGTACAATGGGTATAAATCTCACCAAAGAACAGCTTCTCGGCATTAACGCACAGCTTAATAAGATTAAGAAACCCGAATAATATGAAACTTATATCCCGACGGTTACAATCGGAAACTGTCGGGATGTATATTTATTGATAATTTTCCTGTTGACAACAAAATCATTCGGTGATATAATTATCAAAAATCAATATTCCAAACCGTTGAAGCGGAGATAAAGGCAATCATGCCTTCACAGAGAGCCCGCGTTGCTGAAAGTCGGGTAAGAAACAAGTTGTCAAATGGACCGCTGAGGGTGCAGTCAAATGCGCATGGGCGCAGAGTATTCTGCAACGTGACGGCATACGTTAGTTGCCGGGGATATGTCAGTATCCCGCAAAGTGCACGGTATTGCCGTGAATCAGGGTGGCACCACGGATTTTATTCGTCCTTGACAGAAGTTTTTTTCTGTCAGGGGCTTTTGTTTTTTTGAGAGGAGTATTTATGTTTTTATTTACAAAACGATGGCGCAGTTTAATTTGCACTTAAAAAAATAATTACTTTTTATAGATTTTGGAGGAAATTACAATGAAATTTAATAATGTTGATTTTGATACCTATTTCAGTAACTATCCCGATAAAAACGGTTATTTCGGCAAATATGGCGGAGTTTATATTGATGATAAGCTTAAGGCTGCAATGGCTGAAATTACAGAAGCCTATTATTCGATTTGTCAGTCAAGAAAGTTTATTGCAGAGCTTCGCAGAATTCGTAAGGAATTTCAGGGCAGACCCACTCCCGTTACTCATCTTGAAAGACTGTCGGATGCGCTCGGCGGCAAGGTTCAGCTTTATGCAAAGCGTGAGGATCTGAACCATTCCGGTGCACATAAGCTTAACCATTGCATGGGTGAGGCTCTTCTTGCAAAGTATATGGGCAAGAAAAAGGTAATTGCCGAAACAGGTGCAGGTCAGCACGGTGTAGCTCTTGCAACCGCCGCTGCATATTTCGGTCTTGAATGCGATATTTATATGGGTGCTGTTGATATTAAAAAGCAGGCTCCCAATGTTGCAAGAATGAAGATTCTCGGCGCAAATGTTGTTGAGGTTACACACGGTCTTCAGACTCTTAAAGAAGCGGTGGATGCCGCTTTCGATGCATACAGCAAGGAATATAACGATTCTATTTACTGTATCGGTTCGGTTCTCGGACCTCATCCGTTCCCTATGATGGTTCGTGATTTCCAGAGTGTTGTGGGCATTGAATCAAGAGAGCAGTTTATTGATATGACGGGTCATCTTCCCGATGCAATCGTTGCGTGTGTAGGCGGTGGCTCAAATGCAGCAGGTCTTTTTGCAGGTTTCCTTAATGATCCTGTTGATATTTACGGAATTGAACCCCTCGGCAGAGGTCCCAAGCTCGGGGACCATGCAGCAAGCCTTAAATACGGCGAAGAGGGAATCATGCACGGCTTCAACAGCATCATGCTTAAAGACGAAAACGGTGATCCTGCACCCGTATATTCGGTTGCGAGTGGTCTTGACTATCCTTCCTCGGGTCCCGAGCATGCTTTCCTTCAGGAAATCGGCAGAGTGAAATATGATGTTATTGACGACGAAGAAACAATTGATGCTTTCTTTAAGCTTTCAAGACTTGAAGGTATTATCCCTGCCATCGAAAGCTCCCATGCTGTCGCTTACGGCATGAAGCTTGCACAGCGCATGGATAAAGGCTCTGTTCTTATCAATCTCTCAGGCAGAGGCGATAAGGATATGGACTATATCATCGAGAATTATGGTATCAGATAATAATTAAACAATAAAATGAGCCTTCGGATTTCCGAAGGCTCTAACTGTTATATCAGTCTTTATTTTTATGACGAAGAATTTTTGAGGTTGTGTTCTTAACAAACTCTGTTCTTCTGATTTTGAAATCAACAATCTTTTTGTATGAGGGAAGCTTGCTGTTAACGTTTTCAACAACCTCGTCCATGATATCGTGAAGTTCTTCATCGCTGAATTCGCTTTCATCCTTACCGTATCTTTCCTTAAGCTCTTCAAAGTTGGGGAAGATTCTTGCTGCAACAATGGGTTCACCCTTGCTGTTTTCATCCTCAAGAACAATGCTTTCACCAACACGGATATCTGTGCTCAGATGATATTCAAGCTCTTCCGGATAGATATTCTTGCCGTTGTTTGTAACGATAACATTCTTGCTTCTGCCCGAAATATAATAATGACCGTTCTTATCAACATAACCGAGGTCACCTGTGTGGAACCAGCCTTCCTCGTCAATAACCTTTGCAGTTTCTTCGGGGTTATTATAATAACCGAGCATTACCATATCGCCCTTAACGCAGATTTCACCTATGCCTGTTTCGGGGTCGGGATTGATGATTTTTGCTTCGCTTCCGGGGATAGGCTCGCCAACGGATTCGGCAAGATGAAGTCTGTCGTGATTGATTATTGCAAGGGGAGCGCACTCGGTAAGACCGTAGCCGAAAATTATCTGAATACCGAATGCTGCAAAGTCCTTAAGAATCTGGGGGTTGATGGGTGCGGCACCGCAGATAATAAGACGCATATTACCGCCAAATGTGTCAATGATTTCCTTGAAGAAATACTTCTTAAGGTCAAGACCTATTTTTTCGCCTGCCTTAACAAGCACTTTGCCTACCTTGAAGAGTGTTTCGCCGTGAGGCTTTGATTTGACAGCTTTCATAAGTCGTCTGTGAACTGTTTCAAGAAGAAGGGGAACAGCAACAAAAACTGAGGGGCTGAATTCCTTCATGTTCTTGAGAACATATTTAAAGCCGTCGCAGAAGGTAACTTTTGCACCGCAGTAGGGAGCAAAGAAAAGAATAATTGTGCTTTCATATGTGTGGTGAAGGGGAAGCATTGAAATGCCGCAATCCTCGGGAGTGATTTTGATAACACCCATTGCTGCCATAACCTCGGAGCAGAAATTCCTGTGGCAAAGCATAACACCCTTTGACATTCCGGTTGTACCCGATGTGAAAAGAAGTGAACACATTGCGTTGGGGTCGATTTCGGCATCAAGATAACGTGTATCACCGCTTGCAAGAAGCTTTTCACCTTTTTCGATAAGATCGGTAATGTTTACCGTGTCTTCAACTGTGCCGTGGATAAGAATAAGAGTCAGGTCGCTCTTAAGCTCGTCCTTTCTTGCCATAAGCTTTTTGTATATCTTCTTATCGCAGAAGAAAAGCTTGACATCTGCGGTGTTGAGAATATTGTTGATATCATCAAAAAGAAGCTCTTTATCAATAGGTACAATAACACCTACACCTGTTACGGTTGCCATATATGAAAGGCACCATTCATAGCTGTTGTCACCGGAAACAGCGATTTTCTCACCTTTGAGTCCCATATCTGTAAGAGCTGTTCCGACAGCCTGAATTTGGCTGAAATATTTTTTGTATGTGATTTCGTAGTGACTGCCTTTTGTATCTTTAACTTCGTAGGCAGGTCTGTCTGCATAGAGCTTTGCGCTCTGTGAAATTAAATCTCTTAAATCTTTGATTTTTCTGACATCGTAAAATGTTTTAGTCAAAGATATACACCCCCAAGTCACAAAATTGCCACTATTGTAACATGGAAACCTTTAAAAAGCAAGCAATATTTTCTTAAGATTTTATTAATATCATTAATTTAACATTTCGTTAATAATCGCCTATACAGTTTAACCAAATGTTGTGCACTTAATTGCAAAATTAACATCATTTTGTGCTTTTGATGCGTAAAGTGATAAAATACAAATGCAATCAAGGAGAAAGAAAAACAGTATAAGATGTAATATTACTAAAATATTAATATCTCGTTGATTTTAATCATACCGTATGCTATAATAAAGAAAATTAAACATTGGAGGGACAATATGACTGAAAATAAAATAACCTCCGTAGACGGACGTGTTCCTAACCGAAAGCTGTTTGCCTATTCAGCTGGAATTGCCGGTCAGAATATGCATTACAGCTTCATTAACGGCTGGCTTTTCTATTTTTGTAACAACATTTTAAAAATAAGTGCTGATGCCGTCGGTTATATAACAAGTATCAGCCGTTTGTGGGACTCTGTTAATGATCCGCTTATCGGTGCACTTATTGACCGTCACAGATTCAAAAATGGAGAAAAATTAAGACCGTATCTTCGCTTTCTTCCTGCGATAATCGGTGTACTAAGTCTTCTGATGTTTACCGATTTCGGTTTATCAGGAAATATGCCGGTTATTTACATACTTGTCTGCTACCTTATATGGGATGTTTTTTATTCAATGCAGGATGTTGCTCTTTGGGGAATGCTTGCCTTGAGTTCGCCGAGCTCCGAAGAAAGAGCAAGGGTTGCTCAATGGACTGCTCTTGGTGTTACGGCGGGATGTACTGTTGCAGGAGTTTTCCCTATGGCAAAGGATATTGCTGTTAACACCTTCGGCATTGCAGATAAAACCGTTTTCTTTGCAGGGGCTCTTATTTTAAGTGTAGGCGGTCAGCTTATTACATTGGCGGCAACAAAAATGGATGAATCCGTCAAGGAAGAACCGAAAAAGGGCGAAAGCCTTTTTGAAGCGATTTTTGTTCTCAGACACAACAAAACTCTGCTTTTCATTTCTCTTGCAAGAATCTTGGAATGCGTAAAGCTTTCTGTACCTTGGGCTTATTTCTTTGAAAGTCAGGTGTCCTATAAAGTCGGCGGTCTTGAAATCGGCGGCGGAACAGCACAGGTTATTTACGGTGCGGTTTCAGGTCTTCCCGGTACTGCCGCCATGCTTGCAGCTACCAAAATTGTAGATGCCGTCGGCGGTATGAAAAAGGTGCTCGTTCTTGCACAGGCATCGTCGATCGTTTTGCGAATTGTTTCCTATTTTATAGGCTTTGAGAGCATATGGAGAATCATTATTGTTATGCTCATTATGGGCTTGCAGAGTATTCCTGCCAACATGGTTAACATTGCTCACCGATCTCTTATGAGCGATTCAATTGATTATGTTGAATATACAACCGGCAAACGTACAGAGGGAATAACCTTTTCAATGCAGAATTTTGCAACCAAAGTCGGAGAAGCCATTTCTTTGTTTATAAACGGTAAGCTGCTTACTCTTGTAGGCTATAACCAGAATATTGCTATGACCGCGCAGAACCCCGTGTTTATGAAATGGCAGTGGCCCATGTTTATTCTCGGACCTATAGTCGGTGCTGTTCTTTATTTGTTTGCTATTGCGTTTGTAAAAGATGATAAACAGCAAAGAAAGCAGGTTGAGCAGGAGCTTAAACTCCGCCGTGAAAAAATGGTTGCCGATTCGGCACAGGCACTTGAAGAAATCAATACATAAAATTAAGGCTGTTACCGAAAAAGTAACAGCCTTATTATTATATTATTTCTATCATCTTTTTGAGATTTTCAAGACCGATTTCAATGCCGTCAAGGCAGTTTTCCAGTCCTTCAAACTCAACACTTACATATCCGTCATAGCCTGCATTTTTGGCAATTGCAAGGCACTGAATAACAGGAATATCGCCGTGTCCGATTATTGAACCTCTTAAGTAATTTCCGCCTCTTGACTTAAAGAAGCCTTTTCCGGGATTGATTCCGTTTCCGTTCTTTATGTGGAAGTCCTTTGCATGAATATGCTTTATGTACGGAGCAAGTCTGCCCGTTGCGATTGCACTGTTTTCGTCTGCGCATGAGAAATTACCGATATCAAGTAAAACACCAAAGTTATCGTCTGCAACACCGGTGATGATTTTCTCAACTCTTTCGCTGTCCTGACAGAAAAAGCCGTGGTTTTCAATCATGGTAACAATGTTTTTTTTCTTTGCATATTCGGTAACTCTTTTGCAGCCATCAACAAGAGTGGGAAGAATCTGCTCAAAGCCTGCATGCTTTTTGATATTTTCCGGCATATTCCATGCCGCATCGTGCCTCATACAGTCTACTCCGAGGATTTCTGCGACATCAATCTTGCGACAGATTCTTTCAACCTCTGCATCAAGACCCGATTCGTTGAGAAGGTTTGCCGATATTGTGTAGCTGATAACGGGAAGAGAGAGCTTTTCGCTTTCTTCTCTGATTTTTTCGGCATATTCAGCTTCACTCATTCCGTCTGAGGGGGAAAGGTCAATGAATTCAATACCGTCAAAGCCCATTTCCTTTGCTTTTTTCATTATACTCAGCTGTGATTCCTTGCCCGATGAAATAAGCTGCTGAAAGCTGTAGCTGCTGACTCCGATTTTCATACTATATCACCTCAGCAACCGTGACTCTTAAGAAATTCAACGGCTTTTCTGATATCCTTTTCGGGGTCATCGCCAACTTCTCTTTCAATAGTGAGGAAGCCCTTATAGCCGATATCCTCAAGCGCTGCAAGATATTTTTCCCAATTAACCTGACCCTCGCCGAGAGGAACTTCAGTGAAGGAATCCTCGGTGATAATAACGTCTTTTTTGAGTCCGTAAACAATTTCGGGGTCTTTGAAGAAATTCTGTACACCGTCTTTTGCGTGGGTGTGAACTATGTATTTCTGAAGGTTGTAAACTGCGCCTGCGGGGTCATCGCCCGTAACCATAACAAGGTTTGCGGGGTCAAGGTTAACACCTACACCCGTTGAACCAAGTGAATCAAGGAACTCTTTGAGAATTGCGGAGGTTTCGGGACCTGTTTCTATTGCGAAATGAGCGCCGATGCTGTCTGCATAACGTGAAAGCTCAAAGCAAGCCTCCTGCATAACCTTGTATCTGTCAATATTCTTATCTCCGGGAACAACACCGATATGAGTTGTAACAACATTTGTATCAAGCTCTTTTGCAAGGTCGATGATTCTCTTGGATTTTTCGATTTTTTCGGGATTTCTGTCTGCAAAGCAGAAGCCGCCTCCGCCAAGGTCGCCGCAAAGAGCTGAAATAACAAGACCGTTATCGGCAACAAGCTTTTTAAATTCGCTGATTTTTGCTGCATTCATGCTTTCGGGAGACATTTCACCGTGCGTTGCATAAACCTGAATGCCTTGTGCACCTACTCCTGCAGCTTTTTTAACTGCTGAGGTTATATCTGTTCTGAAACTGTCGATAATAACACCGATAGGAAATCTGCCCATAATAAATTACTCCTTTACTTTGGCTGTGTGCCTTATTAAGCTTTATAATAACAAACATTGTATGGTTTATCAAGTTTTTTTTGTAATTAACTTTACAATTTTTGTTTTTGTGGTATATTATATAATGATAAAAATATAACTTAATGTTATGGAGGAATTTATAATGTCAAAAATTAAGGTTGCGGTTATCGGCTGCGGAAATATTGCGAATGCATCCCATATCCCTGCATATATGGAAAATGAGGAAGTTGAAATTAAGTATTTCTGTGATATTATACCCGAAAGAGCCGAAAAGGCAGTTGAAAAATACGGCTGCGGTACTGCGGTAGTTGATTATCATGATTTCCTTAACGACCCTGAGTTGGATGCTGTATCGGTATGTACTCACAATGATTTTCATTCAATTATAACAATTGATTTCCTTAGGGCAGGCAAGCATGTTATGTGTGAAAAGCCTGCAGCAAGAATTCTTTCAGAGGCTCTTGAAATGCAGAAGGTTGCAAAAGAAACAGGAAAAGTTCTCAATATCGGTGTCTGCAATCGCTTTAACACCTACGTTATGAAGGTTAAAGAGCTTATCGACCAAGGTGAACTCGGCAATGTTCATCACGTTTATGCTTCCTTCAGAAAATTCCGTTCAATTCCCGGTATCGGTGGAGATTTCACAACAAAGGCAAAGTCAGGCGGCGGCGTGCTTATTGACTGGGGTGTTCATTTCCTTGATCTCATAATGTATTGCTGTGGCGATCCCAAACCTCTTACCGCTTCAGGTGAAGCTTTCTGCAAACTCGGAAAGGATATAAAGAATTATACATATACCGGTATGTGGGCAGAGGAAACCAAGGAAGAAAACGGTACATACGACGTTGACGATTCCGTAACGGGCATTGTCAGAACCACGGGTCCCGTTATTACCTTTAACGGTGCATGGGCTCAGAATGTCGGTGTTGATGAAATGTATATTGACTTTATGGGTGATAAGGCAGGCATAAGACTTCAGTACTGCTCAGATTTCAAAATCTGGTCTGTTAAAAACGGAATGCTTACCGAAACACAGGTTTCTGCAAAAGAAACACCTATGTACAGAAGTGAAATTGATGATTTCATCAGATGCATAAAGACAGGTGATAAGAATCAGCAGAATATCGACTATGCTGTTGAAACATCAAAAATTATGCAGGCAATTTATGATTCCTCCGAAAATCATTGCGAAATTAAGATTTCTTAAGAAAGGTTGAATTTGAATTATGGATATCAGAATTTTTAAAAATGAGGCAGAAATAGGTAAGGCTGCAGGTCAGCTTTTCTGCGATATCGTTAAGGAAAATCCCTCATGCGTTCTCGGTCTTGCAACCGGCGCAACACCCATTCCTACCTATAATTACATGGTTGACGAATATAAGGCAGGCAATGTTTCCTTCAAGGATGTAAGTACTTTTAATCTTGATGAATATTGCGACCTTCCCAAGGAGCATAAAAACAGCTACTATTCATTTATGTTTGAAAATCTTTTTTCAAAGATTGATATAAATGCCGATAATGTTAATTTCCTTGACGGCAACACAACTGACCCTGAGGCGGAAAGCGCAAGATATGCAGCTGCAATTGCGGCTAAGGGCGGAATTGATGTTCAGCTTCTCGGTATCGGCAGAAACGGTCATATCGCTTTCAATGAGCCTTCAGATGCATTTACCGGCGAAAGCTTCAAAATTGCTCTTACACAGAGTACCATTGATGCAAACTCAATTTATTTTGATGATATTCCCATGCCTCGTTATGCAATGACAATGGGTATCGGTTCTATTATGAAGGCAAAGAAAATCGTTCTCATTGCTACAGGCGCTTCAAAGGCTGAAGCAGTTAAGGGCATGATTAAGGGCGAGGTTACTCCTCAGCTTCCCGCCTCAATCCTTCAGCAGCATCAGGATGCCGTTATTTTCCTTGATGAAGCTGCCGCAAGTCTGCTTGACTGACAGCATAATTCAGAGGTGAAAAACAATGGATAAAAAAACTTTCTATATTTCAACACCGATATATTATCCTTCGGATAAGCTTCATATCGGTCATACTTACTCAACCGTAGCTGCCGATACAATGGCTCGCTATAAGCGCTTTCAGGGCTTTGATACATTCTTTCTTACCGGTACCGATGAACACGGACAGAAGATTGAGGACAAAGCAAAGGCGGCAGGGATAACTCCCAAGGAATATGTTGACAATATTGTTGTCGGTATCAAAGAGCTTTGGAAGCTTATGAATATTTCTTATGATAAGTTCATCAGAACAACGGATGACTATCATGAAAAGGCTGTTCAGAAGATTTTTAAGAAAATGTATGACAAGGGCGATATTTATAAGGGTCATTATGAAGGTCTTTACTGCAAGCCCTGTGAATCCTTCTGGACAGAAACTCAGGCTGTTGACGGCAAATGCCCTGACTGCGGCAGACCCGTTACCAAGGAGAGAGAGGAAGCTTATTTCTTCAAGCTTTCGGCTTATGCTGATAAGCTCGCAAAATATTATGACGAGCATCCCGGCTTTATTGAACCTGTCAGCAGACAGAACGAAATGGTAAACAACTTCATTAAGCCCGGTCTTCAGGATTTGTGTGTTTCCCGTTCTTCGTTTAAGTGGGGTATTCCCGTTCCTGTTAACGAGGACCACGTTATCTATGTCTGGCTTGATGCTCTTACAAACTATATAACCGCTCTCGGCTACGGCTCCGAGGATGATTCCCTTTATAAAAAATTCTGGCCCGTTGATGTTCACCTTATCGGTAAGGATATTATCCGTTTCCATATGATTTATTGGCCTGCATTCCTTATGTCAATTGACGAGCCTCTTCCCGAAAAGGTTTTTGCACACGGTTGGGTGCTTATCGACGGCGGAAAGATGAGTAAATCCGTAGGTAATGTTGTTGACCCTGTTATTCTTGCGGAAAGATACGGTGTTGATGCACTCCGCTATTATCTTCTTCGTGAATTTACCTTTGGTTCGGACGGCTCATTCTCAAATGAAAATCTTATCAACAGAATTAATTCAGACCTTGCAAATGACCTTGGCAACCTTGTTTCAAGAACCGTTTCCATGGTAGAGAAATATTTCGGCGGAACAATTCCTGCTGAAAGAGAGGCAGGGGAGTTTGATGATGATTTGAAGGCTCTTGCTCTGCAGACAAAAGGCGATGCGGAAAAGGAGCTTGATAAATTCAATTATTCAATTGCTCTCACAAATATTTGGAAGCTTGTTTCCAGAACCAATAAATATATTGACGAAACCGCTCCCTGGGCACTTGCAAAGGATGAGGCAAACAAAGCAAGACTTGCAGAAGTTATGTATAATCTTTGTGAATGCATAAGAATCATTTCGGTTCTCATTGCTCCCTTTATGCCTTATACAGCTGAAGAAATCAGAAAGCAAATCGGTGTTTCTGCTGAATTTGAATGGGATGAATGCGGGGCTTTCGGTAAGGAAGCAACTTATACTGTTTCAAAAGGCGGCATAATCTTCCCCAGAATAGACCTTGAAAAGGAGCTTGCAGAGCTTGAAGCTGCAAAGGCTGCGGCAAATCCCGTAAATCCTCTTAAGGAAGAAATTCAGGGTATAGCCAAAATCGGCATTGATGATTTTGCAAAGGTTGACCTCAGAGTTGCAAAAATAGTTGATTGCGAACCCGTAAAGAAGGCAAAGAAGCTTCTTAAGCTTACTCTTGATGACGGTACTGGTGATCCGAGAACCGTAGCTTCGGGTATAGCGCTTTACTATAAACCTGAGGAGCTTATCGGAAAGAGCATAATTCTTGTTTCAAATCTTAAACCCGCTGTTCTCTGCGGTGTTGAAAGCTGCGGAATGATTCTTGCGGCTGATGCGGGTGAGAATGATGTCAAGGTTATCTTTGTTGACGGAATCCCTGCGGGAAGTAAGGTAAGATAAAATGAATAATATCTTTGACAGTCATGCACATTATGACAGCGATGCATTTGATGCTGACCGCAAAGAGCTTGTAAGCGCCCTGCCCGAGCGGGGCGTTTGCGGTATCATAAATTGTGCGAGCGATATGACATCAAGTCTTACAAGTCTTGAGCTTGCTGATGAATTTCCGTTTGTGTATGCAGCCTGCGGTGTTCATCCGCACGAAGCAGAAGGCTGTAAACAAGGTTATCTGTCAGTGCTGAAAAAATTGTGCATGGAGGAAAAATGCGTTGCAGTTGGTGAAATCGGTCTTGATTATCACTATGATTTTTCTCCCCGTGAAATTCAAAAAACGGTTTTTGAACAGCAGATAGTTCTTGCAAAAGAGCTTGATTTGCCGATAATTGTTCATGACAGAGAAGCTCATGAGGATACCATGACCCTTCTTAAAAGGTACAAGCCCAAAGGTGTTGTACATTGTTTTTCAGGCTCTGCCGAAATGGCAAAGGAGATTGTTAAGCTCGGTATGTATATCGGACTCGGCGGTGCGGTAACATTCAAAAATGCCCGAAAGCCTCGAGAGGTTGCCGAAGTTGTGCCTGAGGACAAGCTTCTTATTGAAACAGACTGCCCGTATATGACTCCTGTGCCTTACAGAGGTCAGCGCTGTGATTCTTCATTTATTCCTTATACAGCTGAGGTTATTGCCGAGGTCAGGGGAGAAACGGCGCAGAAAATTCTTGATATAACACGCAGAAATGCGAATATGCTTTTCGGATTGGAGCTTTAAAATGTTTTTTCACGAAAAAACCTATGATATAGATGAGCTTGCAAGATGGAATCTTCATCTTCATACGAATTTTTCCCGTTGCGCAAAGCAAGAAATGAATGCAAGAGATATAGTCAGGGCAGCAGATGAAGCGGGTCTGGAAATGATTGCTCTTACCGACCATAATTATCCGCATAAAAAGAATCAGCTTGCTTTGCAAAAGCTTGAGCTTGAAAAGCAGCTTGAGGGCTTTGAACATAATGTAAAGGTGCTGATAGGTGCTGAGCTTTCCTCTTATGGCATAGGAAAGTTTGCCGATGATATTGAAATCGATAATGCGCTTGATTACAGATTATATACGACAAACCATTATCATCAGGATTATTGGGAGCATCCCGAAATCAAAACTCCCCGTAATTATGCCGAGCATATGCTTGCAATAATGGATAAGGTTATCGACAGCGGCAGAGCAGACTGCTTTGCACATCCCTTTATGGCGGGCTATATTCATGCATTTGATGATTTTCATGACGTAACAAGAGCTTTTACCGATAACGAAATCGGTGATATAATGGAAAAAGCAAACAAGCATGAAATTGCGTGGGAATTAAATGTCCCTGCTGTTTTCGGCGATCCGGATTTTTTTCACCGTTATTTCAAAATCGGCAAGGAAATCGGTGTTTTTTTTAATATGGGCTCGGACGGTCATATGCTCAGCAAGGTTGATACAAAGCAATTCATTGATGATTTTAAAAGAATACTATATTAAAATTCATCCGTAAGCGGCGATTTTAGCCGCTTGGCTAAAGGCGTTTCATGGAGGTGTTACTATGAAAAAGTTTTTAAGTATATTTCTTGCAATAATAATTGTTGGTTTAACCGTAATTCTTGGCATTCAAGAGCCTATTATCGCGAAAGCAGAAGAAACTAAAGTTAATTCATTTATTAATGATACAGTTGAATTGATTCGTGAAAATGATGTTGGTAAAAATTTTATTATTGAGGAGACAGAAGAATCTCAGGGTGTAACGCTTGCAGCCGTCGAAGAAGAACCGAGTAATACAACATTTCAAACTTGCCGATTGATTGTTAAATCCGACAAAGACATTGATAAACTTAATTCAATTGGTGTAGCAAGCGGCTTTCAGAATTATCATATTGTTCAGTTTGCAACAGAGGAAGATACAGAAAATGCTTATAATATATATTTATCCGACGAAAATATAATTTCTGTAATACCTGATAAAATATATAATGCAACCTGTGATTATGAGGTTGATTATAACGGTATGATTACCTATAAAAACAACCCGCCTCAAACACTTGAATCATGGGGTAGCAAGGTAACCGGTCTTTACGATGTGAAACACTATATTGAGTTGAACAATTTTTCTCTTGATGAAATAGTTGTTGGTGTTCTTGATTCAGGTATTGATCTTAATCACGAATTTTTTAAAGATAGAATAGTAAGAACACTTTTTAATTCTGCAAGTGATGGTGAGGAAAGTAATGAAACTGATATTTCTTCTTTTTGGCATGGAACTTCCGTTAGCAGTGTCATAGTGGATAGCACTCCCAAAAACGTTAAGGTAGCGAATTACAGGTTTATCAACGCACAAGACCAGTCAACGGTTACTGCAACTGTTTCAGCAATACTTGCCGCAATTGATGATAAGGTTGATATTATCAATGCAAGCTTTTTGGTTGAAGATGAGTCGGGGATTATTCAGGATGCTTTGAATGAAGCTCACAAAGCAAGTATTCCCGTTATTGCGGGTGCTGGTAATGATAGCTGGTATATCGAAACTTTTTCTTCTTGTCTTCCAGCTGCTGATGAAAAAGTTATAACTGTCGCAGCACTTTCTGAAAATTGGTTACCAACTTCATGGACAGCATACAGCAGGTGTGTTGACTTAATTGCCCCGGGAGAAAATATTAACACAGCTTATGGAAAAAATGCTTACTGTGTTAATAACGGAACATCTTTTTCTGCTCCATTGGTTTCAGCACTGGTTGCAATGCTCAAAACAGTTTATCCTAATTGCAGTACAAATGAAATTGAAATGAAGATTGAAAGCACTGCAAATCCAACAGACCTTATTGCAGATTCAGATTTGTTTGGATATGGTGTTATTGATGCAATTTCCGCTTGCGGATTTAAACGAACTGATACTCCGATAGTTAACTATGATTCCGGTAAATATATTGGAGAAATACAAGTTGAAATCTCTGCGGATATTGATTGTGAAGTTTACTATACCATTGATGGTTCGTACCCCACAAAAAACAATGGAACTTTATATACTGAACCAATCAACCTTTCAAATGATATTTTATATTTTAAAGCAATAGCATATAGCGAGAATTTATTGAAAAGCGAATGTGTAAAACGTTTTTATAGACTTCAGACTGTTGGTGTTGACAATTCATTTACAATAAGTGAAGAAGGAAAAATACTCAGTTACACAGATGATGGAATAGTAGATTTGATTATTCCTGAGACCATCAACGGCATTACCGTGTCCGACATTCAATCAGAAACTTTTTCGGAAGCAAATTTTCTCGGTGTTTCACTTCCAAATTGTTTAAAAAATGTTCCTAGTGGTTCATTTTTAGGAAATCAAACTCTGATGTTTGCAGAAGGAGCAAATGTAACAACTATTGAATCTGCGGCTTTCTATAATTGTCCAAGTTTATATAGTGTAGATTTTCCTCTTACTGAAACAATCGGAAACCAGGCTTTTTATTGCACGGTTTCCCTTTCTCAAGCAGAATTTTACAACTGTAGAGAAATTGGCAATAGGGCTTTTATGGGAGATTCTTGTCTTAGAAGAGCATACTTCCCTTCACTAAATATTATGGGCTATGATTGTTTTAACGGATGTTCGATGTTATCAGATGTATATGTTCCAAATTTGAATGAGTTTACTTATTGGGCAAATAAATTTGGCGGTCAATTTGCCGCTTGCGAGTTATTTAACGGTCTGGATTTGCCTTGTGTAGAAGAAATAGGATTAGGAACTTTTCATAACAGCCGTTCAACTATTCCATTTAGTGAATATTCATACTTGTCCAAATTGGAATTTTCAAATGTTAAAGAATTAAAATCACTTCCAATAGGTTTATGTTCATTGTACAATGTTTCAGTAAGACTTGTACTTCCCTCAACATTACAAAACTGCTCCGCAAATGAAATAACCAACGCAACCTCTGATTGGTACATTGTTTACGGTACTGAAGGTACATACGCCGAGAAGTGGGCAAAAGAAAATGGTTTTGAATTTATTGCTATTAGCGAAGAAAATAAAGAAGCTGCTATAATAACCAAATTACCCGAATCCTACTATTCATATATGCGACCGCTTGAAGCTGATGTAGCTGGATTTAACAGAACATATCAGTGGTACGGGGCAAATTCTGATGACAATACAGATGCCATAATAATCAACGGCGCAACCGAAAGAAAATTTGACCCCAATAAATATAAACAGTATAAATATTATTTTTGTGTCGTAACAAGTACAGATGTCGGCTATGAGCCGATTGAAATCAGAACAGGAGTAACAGAAAACAAGTCATACATTCCGGATGAAGAACCTGAAAAGGAACTTGCAGACTACACTACTCTTGATGAAGTGATTTCCAAAATTCCCGAAGATTTGACAATTTATACAGAGGAATCAGTTGCAAATCTAAAAGCGGTTGAAGAAAGTATTGACAGGAATCTTGATATAACTAATCAAGAAAAAATTTCGGAATATGTTGAGGCGATAAGAAACGCGATTGATTCTCTTGAAGTTAAGCCTGCGGATTATTCTGTTCTTAATGCTGTTCTTACAACAGTTCCTACAAACCTATCAATCTACACAGATGAAACTGTTGTAGCATTGTATGATGTTATAAACAGTATTGATAAAAGCTTGGATATTACTAAGCAAGAGAAGATTGGCGAATATGTGATTGCAATAACAAATGCAATTGCCGCTTTAGAGCTTAAATCCGCCGATTATGCCGAACTTGAAGAAGTACTGAAAACTGTTCCTAACGATTTATCAATTTACACAGACGCTAGCTCAGCAGAGCTGAAAACAATCCTTGCTGAAATTAACAAAAATCTTGATATCACTAATCAAGAACAGGTGGATAAATGGGCAGGAGCAATACCTGCAGCCGTAGAAAAACTTGTGTTAAAGCCTGCGGATTACTCTGAACTTAAAAAAGCTCTTGCAACAGTTCCGTCAGACCTTTCAATCTATACAGAAGAAAGCGTTTTCGCACTTCAAAAAGTGATAGACAGTATTGATTATTCACTTGACATCACCCAGCAAGAAAAAGTTGATGAATATGTCAAACAAATCGATAATGCTGTTAATAATCTCAAAAAAGAATGTTGGTTTATCCGTTTTATTAAGGCTATAATATCATTTTTCAATCGAATATTAATGAATATAAAGTTATTGTTTAACTGAACATTTTCAAAATCACCGAGCAAGGATAAAGCATCTTTGCTCGGTGAGGCTGGATACAAAAGATATTGGAAACAGAATAGAGGCAATCAGACTTTTCGAGAAAAAGTATTAAAAAACATTTGCCAAAATAATTCATATATATACAAGAACTGTTAGTAACATAGAAAACAGTTCCGTTATTCCGACCTTACAGACAATAGCCAACATAGTCGATTGTTTCAACTGTTCAATAGATGTATTGTCGGAAAGGAAAAACAGAT
>JAZPYI010000082.1:0-91941 GCA_045544115.1 Acutalibacteraceae bacterium
GCCTTCTTAAGAGCAGGACGAAGTTCTTCGTCATACTGAAGAAGAGCTCTTGAAAGACCGTGACGGATAGCACCTGCCTGGCCTGTAACGCCACCGCCTGTTACGCGGCAAACGATGTCAAACTTCTCTGTTGTTTCTGTAAGATTGAGAGGCTGACGAACAATAAGCTTAAGTGTTTCAAGACCGAAATAATCGTCGATATCTCTGTCGTTGATTGTGATTTTACCTGTACCTGCATAAACACGTACTCTTGCGATTGACTTCTTTCTACGGCCTGTACCATAGAAGAACGGTGTTGTTTCGTACATTTATGTTTCCTCCCTTTCTATTAAAATTCAACTACTTCGGGCTTCTGAGCTGCATGAGCGTGCTCTGCACCTGCGTATACGCGAAGTCTTGTGAGTGCCTGACGGCCGATTACTGTGTCGGGAATCATACCCTTGATTGCCTTTGTCATTGCGAATTCAGGCTTTGTCTTCATGAGTGTTGAGTACTTAACCTTCTTCATGTTACCGATGTAACCTGTGTGATGGTAGTACATTTTCTGATCGAGCTTCTTACCTGTGAGAACAACCTTATCAGCGTTGATGATGATAACGTGGTCACCGCAGTCAGCGTGGGGTGCGAATGTAGCCTTGTGCTTGCCTCTGAGAAGATCAGCAGCCTTTGCAGCTACGTGGCCGAGATGCTTACCTTCAGCATCAATAACATACCACTGGCGAGTGATGTCGCCTGCTTTGGGCATATAAGTTGACATAACTTTTTCCTCCGATAGTTTATTTTTAATGCTCCGATATAATAACATAAGTGGTTTTCTTTGTCAACACCTTTTTTGTAATTTTTTAATTTACATTTTAATATCTCTGTTTTTCTTCGATTTTCTTCGATTTTTATAGCATTTGCTCATAAACGATTTTTAAAAATATTTTCTCTTTCTTTGTTAATTTTGCCAAAATTAAAGGAGACTGTCTGTGCAGTCCCCTTTTTCATTTATTTCGCTGTGATTTCTGCCGATGCATTGCCTGCGCCGTCATAAGCAATGATTGTATAAACATCGCTGATTTTGCCTGCCTCATCAGTATAGCTTACTCTGTGATAACCGTCAAAGGTCTCTGCTCGGCAAAGGAATTCGCCGTTCTTAAGAATACGGTAATGGGATATGCCTATGTTATCCTCTGCCTCTGTCCAGCTGAGCTCTATGCCCTCTTCTGTCTCTGCCTTTTTGAAGCTTTCAGACATTACGGGAGCTTCTTTTTCAAGACCGTAGCCCTTTGCAATATAATCCTTATAAGTATCAATATAAACTGATGACACCTGATTAGGACAGTAATAATGACTGTATGAGAATGTAATAATGTTTTCACAGTACTTTGATGCAATATCCATCTGCTTTGTAAATCTGTCGAGAGTTACGGGAACAGATACCACGTTTTCCGTAGCAGGCGGATTAATAATACCTTCACCGAATGAGGGAGCAACAGCACTTGTGAAATTCTCACAGTTTGCCCACAGCTTCACATCAGCCGAAGCATACTCTGCAGCTATAGAATACATTTTCCATACAGTTTCAAGGTCATCCATTTCCATCCAGCCTGCACCTACGGCATCCTGAGGAGCAACTATATCGCCGTCACGCCAATGACCTTCAGTGAAAAGTCTGAGCCACTGAACGAATGCAGCACCCTTACCCACAGAAACATAATTTGATGTAAAGGGACTCATCATAAGAGGAATTGAGCTGTCAATTTCCGTTGCCTTATCGAGAACTACATTAAGTCCACGGATAATGTTGGACATTGCAAGCTGCATAAGAACGTTGTTGCTGTACTCCATAGTGAAATACCAGGCATAGAAATTGTCCTTGCCGCCCTCGTAATATGTATTGTAGATTTCTTCCATCATATCAGCCGTAATTGCACAAACCTCGCCGTATTCCTTGGTAAGTGTACCTGTTGACCAGAGATTGTCAAAGGCTGTCAGACCCACGAAAAGCTGGATATCAGTGCCTTTGACAGCTTCAAGAGCTGCAGCGAGCACATCTGAGCCAAAATCAGCATCCTTGAAAGCGTCAAGCTTGCTGTTATAATAAACATCCCAGTTTCCTTCAGCATCCTTGTTGGCAAGGTCCTGAAGAATAAGATACTTAACTCCGTCTTCTTCCATAGCTTCAACCTCGTCAGCCCATCTCTCTTCGTCCCAACTGCTGCTGAGCCACGACTGAAGGAAGGTTCCGTTAAAAAAAGGCTCTGTCTTGCTCTCGGGTGCCACGGCACCACCGAGGGGCAGAATCGCCATAATAAAAGCTATAAATGCCGGTAAAATTGATTTAAAAAACAACATAATAATTCCTCCTTTATTTACTGATAGAATTATAACATAAATTAATTATAAAGTACAGAGAAAATATAATAAAAAGCCCTCCGATAATTCGAAGGGCTAAATTTTTATTTTGTACTATCAAACAAGTTCAATAATGCACATTTCTGCAGCATCACCACGACGGGGACCTGTCTTAATAATACGGCAATAACCGCCGTTTACTTCCTTATACTTGGGGCTGATTTCATCGAAGAGCTTCTTGACTACATCTTCCTTTGTGATGTATGCAAGAGCCTGACGCTTGTTGTGAAGTGTAGCTTCCTTACCGAGAGTAATCATTTTCTCAGTCATGGAACGAACTTCCTTTGCCCTTGTAACGGTGGTTTCAATGCTACCTTTCTCTAAAAGATATGTTACCATACCTCTGAGCATAGCGTTTCTGTGATCAGTAGGTCTACCAAGCTTTCTGGAACCTGCCATTAGAAATCACTCCTTTACCGTTGTGTAGAATATTTGTTTCTTAGTCGTCTTCACTGCGAAGGTCAAGACCGAATGAATGAAGCTTATTGATAACTTCATCAAGTGACTTCTTACCAAGGTTACGAACCTTCATCATATCGTCTTCAGTCTTGTTTGTTAAATCTTCCACTGTGTTGATGCCTGCACGCTTCAAGCAGTTGAATGAGCGTACTGACAAGTCAAGTTCCTCAATAGTCATCTCGAGTACCTTCTGGTTAGCATCTTCGTCTTTGTCAACCATTATCTCAGTATCGTATGCTTCGCCTGAGAGGTCGCCGAACAAAGCGAGATGTTCGTTGAGAAACTTGGCACCGAGTGAAACAGCTTCAACAGCTGATATTGTACCGTTAGTCCACACTTCAAGTGTGAGCTTATCAAAACCAATTTCCTGGCCGACACGGATGTCGTCAATTGTGTAATTTGCCTTTAAAATCGGTGTGTAAATTGAGTCAATAGCAATTACGCCGATTACAGGCTGCATGAGCTTTTTGTTCTGCTCAGCCGATACATATCCACGACCCTTGCTTGCAGTGAGTTCCATATTGATGTGAGCATCTTTGTCAAGTGTGCAGATGTGGTAATCGGGATTAATGATTTCAACTTCTGAATCGCACTTGATGTCGCCGGCAACCACTTCGCCTTCGCCGCTTGCATCAATGTACACTGTTTTGGGTCCTTCACCGTGAATCTTGAGAATAACGTTCTTAAGGTTGAGGATAATTTCTGTAACATCCTCTTTAACGCCCTGAATTGTTGAGAATTCATGAAGAACGCCGTCAATTTTTACACTGGTGATTGCGTAGCCGGGAAGAGAAGAAAGAAGAATTCTTCTTAAGCTGTTACCTAATGTAACGCCGTAGCCACGCTCTAACGGTTCAACTACAATCTTGCCGTAGGTACCGTCAGCTGCTAATTCTGCAGTTTCGATTCTGGGCTTTTCAATGCCTATCATGCAAAACCCTCCTTACTTATTTGTGGATGTGTTTTACGCTAATAACCGTCTATTACTTAGAATAGAATTCGACGATAAGATGTTCTTCAACGGGTGTGCTGATCTGCTCACGCTCGGGAAGATTAACAACCTTAGCTTCGTAATTGTCACGGTTAAGGTCGAGCCATGTGGGAACAGGTCTTGATGCGTTAGCTTCAAGAACAGCCTTGATCTTTACGCTTTCACGGCTCTTTGCTTTGATTGCAACAACATCACCGGCCTTAAGGAGATATGAAGGAATGTCTACCTTCTTGCCGTTAACGGTGAAGTGTGCATGTGTAACGAGCTGTCTTGCTTCAGCACGTGAAGAAGCCCAGCCAAGTGTATATACTACGTTGTCGAGACGGCTCTCACAGATTCTGAGAAGGTTGTCACCGGTAACGCCGGCTTTCTTTTCAGCCATAATGAAATACTTGTGGAACTGACCTTCCTGAATACCGTAGTAACGTCTGGCCTGCTGCTTAGCACGAAGCTGGAGACCATAGTCAGAATTCTTTTTGCGGCTCTGGCCATGCTGACCGGGAGCATAAGAACGACGCTCAATAGCACATTTGCCTGTGTAGCATCTGTCGCCCTTTAAAAAGAGCTTCTTACCCTCACGGCGGCACATCTTACATACCGCACCTGTATATCTTGCCATACGTTTGTACCTCCGTTATACGCGTCTTCTCTTGGGGGGACGGCAGCCATTGTGAGGAATGGGAGTTACGTCCTTGATAAGAGTTACATCGAGACCGGCTGTCTGTAAAGCTCTGATAGCAGCTTCACGTCCCTGACCGGGTCCCTTAACATATACTTCAACGGTTTTCATGCCGTGTTCGATTGCAGCCTTAGCAGCTGTTTCAGCAGCTGTCTGTGCAGCAAACGGTGTTGATTTTCTTGAGCCTCTGAAGCCCATTTCACCGGCACTTGCCCATGACACTGCGTTACCCTGTAAGTCAGTGATGGTAACGATTGTGTTGTTGAAGGTGGATTGAATATGGGCCGCACCGCGGTCAATGTTCTTCTTGTCACGGCGACGGCGAACGTTGGTAGCTTTCTTTGCAACCTTTGCCATAAATTTATCCTCCTAAGATTACTTTTTCTTATTTGCGATGGTCTTCTTGGGACCCTTACGAGTACGAGCGTTTGTCTTTGAACGCTGACCTCTTACGGGAAGGCCCTTTCTGTGACGAATGCCACGATAGCAACCAATTTCAATAAGTCTTTTAATATCAAATGCTGTTTCTCTTCTGAGGTCACCTTCAACCTTTACGTTGTGGTCAATGTACTCACGAAGTTTTGAAACGTCGTCTTCGGTAAGATCCTTAACTCTTGTGTCGGGATTGATACCTGTTGCAGCGATGATGTCGCTTGCGGTTTTACGACCGATACCATAGATATAAGTGAGAGCGATTTCTACTCTCTTATCTCTTGGCAGGTCAACACCTGAAATACGAGCCATGTTTCAGTTGCACCTCCTAAAATTGTTTACGTCAATTAACCTTGACGCTGTTTGTGTTTGGGATTTTCGCAGATAACCATAATTTTGCCGTTACGCTTGATTACCTTGCACTTTTCACATATTTTCTTTACAGAAGGTCTGACTTTCATAGGATTGCCTCCTTTAAATTCAAAAATGTCAGGTTTATTTGCTTCTCCATGTTATACGTCCACGGGTTAAGTCGTATGGAGACATTTCGACTGTAACCTTATCACCGGGAAGGATACGAATGTAATTCATTCTGAGCTTACCGGAAATGTGTGCTAAAATTTTATGACCGTTTTCGAGTTCGACTTGGAATGTTGCATTAGGCAGAGCCTCAACAACAGTACCTTCGATTTCAATCATATCCTGTTTTGACATAACCTTACCCCCCTGGGTTCGCTATTTTGTTCAGTGTTTTTCTAAGCTTTCGATTTGTTGCCATTGAGTCCTTGTCAAGTGTGACCTCTGTTAAAGCAACGTGTTTAACATTCTTTTCCTTGGGCTTTTCAAGCTTACGGCTTTTACCGTCACACAGAAAGACTTTTTTGTTTGCAATGCCCGCCACCGCAAAAAGCTCACCTTTATCGTGACCTCTCAGCGAACGGACTACCTGTCCTTCTTTAAGTTCCATATTGTAACCTTACTCTCTTGTGAGAATTACGGGGCCGTCCTTGGTGATAGCCACCGTATGTTCAAAATGGGCGGACAGCTTTGAGTCAAGGGTTTTTACTGTCCATCCGTCAGGAAGGACTTTGACTCTTGCAGTTCCTTGGTTAATCATCGGCTCAATAGCGATTGTCATGCCCGGTAACAGGCGTACGCCTCGGCCGGCTGTGCCATAGTTCGGCACACTGGGATCTTCATGTAATGCCTTGCCGATACCGTGTCCCGTGTATTCACGGACAACACCGTATCCCCGTTCCTCGCAATATCGCTGAACGGCTGAGCTTATATCGCCGAGTTTGCCGCCGGGTACAGCGAATTTGATTGCCTCGTAAAGACTCTCTCTCGTTGTATCCATCAGCCGCTTTGCCTCTTCACTTACTGTTCCGCAGGCAAAAGTTGCGGCATTGTCGCCGTTATAGCCGTCTTTTTTCGCACCTAAGTCAATGGAGACTATATCTCCGTCCTTAAGGATGCGCTTGTCGCTTGGTATTCCATGAATGACCTCATCATTTATGGAAATGCACGCAGTAGCCGGAAAACCGTAGAGGTGCAGGAAATTAGGCTCCGCACCCTGACTGATAATGTAGTCATAGGCTATCTTGTCAATCTCCCCCGTACTGATACCGGGTCTGACTGCCTCACCGGCCACTCTCAGTGCTCCTGCCGAAATTCTGCAGGCCTCTCTCATAAGAGCAAGCTCACGAGTGGTCTTGAGCACTATCATGCTTATTCCTCCAGAGCTTTGAGAACAAGTGCAGAAGTGTCAGCCACTTCTTCCTGGCCCTCAACTATGAAAAGCTTGTTCTTCTTTTCATAGAAATCCTTTAAGGGTTCGGTCTGACTGTGATATACATCAAGTCTTTCCTTGACCGTATCAGGATGGTCGTCAGCTCTTAACACCAGCTCTTCACCGCAAGCATCACAAGTGTTTTCCTTAGAAGGCTTCTTATAAATGAGGTGATATGAGTTACCGCATTTAGGACATACTCTTCTGCCGGACATTCTTGCCACGATTTTTTCATCGGGTACTTCAATATCAATAACCTTATCAATTTCTATACCCATTTCATCGAGTGCTTCTGCCTGGGGAATTGTTCTGGGGAAGCCGTCGAGGATGAAGCCGTTTTTGCAATCGTCCTCGGCGAGACGTTCCTTAATGATGCCTATTACAACATCATCGGGAACGAGCTGACCGTTGTCTATGAATTCCTTGGCTTTTAAACCCATCTCCGTCTGAGCCTTGAGAGCTGCACGGATGATGTTTCCTGTTGAGATTGTCGGTATGGCAAGCTTACCGCAGATAAATTCTGCCTGTGTACCCTTACCTGCACCGGGAGCACCTAAAAGAATTAACTTCATGATGTATCTCTCCTTTTTTGTTTAATTAGTCAAGGAAGCCTTTGTAGTGTCTCATCATCATCTGGCTTTCGAGCTGCTTAACTGTTTCAAGAGCAACACCAACAACGATGATAAGTGAAGTACCGCCGAGTGAAAGTGTCATCGGTGAACCGATGAGGTTTGTGAACAGAGTTACAACGTTCGGGAAAAGAGCAACTACTGAAAGGAGTAATGCGCCGAGAAGTGTAATTCTGCCGAGAATCTTCTTGATATAATCAGCTGTGGGCTTACCGGGACGAAGTCCGGGGATCATACCGCTGTTCTTTCTGATGTTGTTAGCCATTTCAACCGGATTGTACTGAATGCTTGCATAGAAGTAAGCAAAGAAGAGAATGAGGAAGAAATAGAGAATTGAATAGAACCAGTGGCTTGTGGAGAACATTCCGAAGAATGTCTGCCAGCCCTTGCTGAGATTTTCAGTATCAAGGAACATTTCAACTGTGGGCGGAAGTGAAAGAATTGAAGAAGCGAAGATAACGGGAAGAACACCTGACATATTAACCTTGATGGGAATATGTGTGCTCTGGCCGCCGTACATCTTACGGCCTACAACTCTTTTTGCATACTGTACAGGAATTCTTCTCTCTGCATTGTCCATCCATACGATGAATGCGATCATAGCAAGAAGGCAAACAACCATAATGGGAACAAGTGCATAATATGCGCCACCCTGAAGGATGTAAGCATACATCATATAAATGAGAGTAGGCATTCTTGAAACGATACCTGCGAAGAGGATGATTGAGATACCGTTGCCGATACCCTTATCATTAACCTGTTCACCGAGCCACATAACAAATGAGGAGCCTGCTGTAAGGCAAAGGATAACTACTAAGCCCTGAAGAACAGCTGAGATACCTGTGAACAGCTCGCCGTTAGCGTCTGTTACTACATAGCCCTGAGCTCTGAGGTAGATAAAGTATGCAGTACTCTGTAAAAGAGCAAGTGCGATAGTTGTATATCTTGTAATTGTTGCAATCTTCTTTCTGCCTTCTTCGCCTTCCTTTGAGAGCTTCTCAAGGTAGGGAATAGCAACAGAAAGGAGCTGAATGATAATTGAACTGTTGATATAGGGTGTGATGGACAGTGCAAAGATTGTACCGTAAGCAAAAGCTTCACCTGTCATCATACTCAGATAGTTCATAAATGTTTCGCCTGTGGGATCAACGATACCGTCGCCGGTAATGTTTGTAAACGGTACCGGGATTGCAGCACCGATTCTGAAAATCAGTACAATAAGTGCAGTGAAGAGAATCTTCTTACGAAGTTCAGCAACCTTCCATGCATTTATAAAAGTACTAATCATGTCAGATCACCTCGGTCTTTCCGCCTGCTGCCTCAATCTTCTGCTTTGCAGATTCGCTGAATGCGTTAGCCTGAACTGTGAGAGCCTTTGAAAGCTCACCGTGACCGAGAACCTTTACACCGTCAAGAACCTTCTTAACGAGGCCCTTTTCGATAAGTGATTCAATTGTTACTGTCTCACCTGCTTCGTAAGCCTTATCAAGTGCAGCAATGTTAACAATTGCCATCTCTGTACCAAAGATGTTTACGAAACCTCTTTTGGGTAATCTTCTCTGAAGGGGCATCTGACCGCCTTCAAAACCTGCACGCATGCCTCTGCCTGCACGAGCCTTCTGGCCCTTGTGACCCTTACCGGCGGTTTTACCCTGACCGGAAGCAGGACCACGACCGATACGCTTGCGCTCTTTAGTTGAACCTGCAACAGGTGAAAGTTCATGTAATTTCATGTCTGCGCACCTCCTCTATTAAGCTTCGGTGGTCTCGATAAGGTGTGCGATTTTCTTCACCTTACCCTGAGTCTGAGGATTGTTGGGCTGTACCGCAACATCCCCGATTTTCTTAAGGCCGAGAGACTTAACTGTTGCAATCTGATCTTTCTTGCAACCGATGAGGCTTCTTTTGAGAGTAATCTTAATGTCTGCCATTGTCAAAGTCCTCCTTAACCTAAGATTTCTTTTGCAGTCTTACCGCGAACTTCTGCAACCTCTTCAGCATTGCGAAGCTTTGAAAGACCGTCAATTGTAGCTCTTACAACGTTACAGGGATTGTTTGAACGGAGAGCCTTTGTACGAATATCCTTAATACCAACTGTTTCAACAACGGCACGAACGGGGCCGCCTGCGATAACACCGGTACCGGGAGCAGCAGGCTTAAGAAGAACTACGCCTGCACCGAACTTACCGATAATCTCATGAGGGATTGTTGTGCCCTTAAGAGAAACCTTAATAAGATTCTTCTTAGCGTCGTCGATACCCTTACGGATAGCGTCAGGAACTTCACCTGACTT
This sequence comes from Acutalibacteraceae bacterium, assembly GCA_045544115.1. Classification (GTDB taxonomy): domain Bacteria; phylum Bacillota; class Clostridia; order Oscillospirales; family Acutalibacteraceae; genus CAG-177. Next base: position 9,673 of record JAZPYI010000082.1, read on the forward strand.
GCCAAGACCGAATCCGATGATGCCATTACCGTCACCGACAACTACAAGAGCTGCGAACTTGAAAATTCTACCACCCTTAACAGTCTTTGATACACGGTTGATGGCTACAACACGTTCTGTAAGTTCATAAGCTGATGCGTCAATTTTAGTCATAATTAATTTCCTCCTTGCTTAGAACTTCAGGCCGCCGGCACGAGCGCCTTCTGCAAGCTCTTGTACACGACCGTGATAGATGTAACCGCCTCTGTCGAATACGCATTCTTCAATGCCCTTCTCTAAAGCGCGTTTTGCTAATGTTTCGCCCACCTTGTGAGCTGCTTCTTTGTTACCGCCGTACTCTGTAAATTCCTTTTCTACAGTTGAAGCTGACGCAAGTGTAACACCGTTAACGTCATCGATTAACTGAGCGTAGATGTGGCTGAGTGAACGGTAAACATTAAGACGGGGACATGCTGCAGTACCGCTGATCTTAGCACGTACTCTCTTCTGTCTCTTCTGTCTTGCTTTATTGCTGTCTTGTCTATTGACCATTGAATTGTCACTCCTTTACCAATCTTATTTACCCTTACCGGCTTTACCTTCTTTGCGGCGGATATATTCGTCAACGTACTTGATGCCCTTGCCCTTGTAGGGTTCAGGAAGTCTCTTTTCACGAATTTCTGCTGCAAACTGACCAACTGTTTCTTTGTCTGCACCGGTAACAATGACCTTGTTGGGAGAGGGAACTTCAACTGTAACGCCTTCGGGCTCAGTCATGATAACGTCATGTGAGTAACCGATCTTCATTACAAGGTCCTTGCCCTTCTTTTCAGCACGGTAACCGATACCGTTGATTTCAAGCTCTTTCTTGTAACCGTTAGCAACACCTTCAACCATGTTGGCGATAAGTGTACGAGTAAGACCGTGAAGTGATCTGTTTTCTTTGTCATCGTTAGGACGGGCAACAGTGATTACGTTACCTTCCATAGCGATTGTCATGTTGCTGTGCATAGTCTTGGTAAGTGTGCCCTTGGGGCCCTTAGCTGTAACTGTGCTGCCGTCAACCTTAACTTCAACTCCTGCGGGAATTGTAATGGGAGCTCTACCTATTCTTGACATATCAGCACCTCCTTACCAAACGAATGCAAGAACTTCGCCGCCTACGTTAGCCTTGCGAGCGTCCTTGTCTGTCATAACACCCTTGGGTGTTGAAAGGATAGCGATACCGAGACCCTTCATTACCTTAGGCATGTCTTCACAGTTTGTGTAAATTCTTAAACCGGGCTTAGATACTCTTCTGAGACCTGAGATAACCGGTGACTTGTTGGGACCGTACTTAAGCTGTACTTCCATAATACCCTGCTTACCGTCTTCTTCAACGGTGAAGCTCTTGATATAACCTTCATCAACAAGAATCTGAGCAATTGCCTTCTTCATGTTGGATGCAGGAATTTTAACTGAATCGTGTTTTGCTGAGCTACCATTACGAATTCTTGTAAGCATATCAGCGATAGCGTCTGTTACTTGCATTATTCCTTTACCTCCTTAAAATTTGCAATTGCTTACCAGCTTGCTTTCTTAACGCCGGGAATCTGACCTGCGTGTGCTAATTCTCTGAAGCAGATACGGCATACACCGTACTTGCGGAGATAAGCATGAGGTCTGCCGCAGATTTTGCATCTGTTGTATGCTCTTGTTGAGTACTTAGCTTTTCTCTGCTGCTTAACTTTCATTGAAGTCTTTGCCATTTTAACTTACCTCCTTAATTATTTCTCGAAGGGAGCGCCCATAAGTGTGAGGAGCTCTCTTGCTTCTTCGTCTGTATTAGCTGTGGTAACGAAGCAGATATCCATACCACGAACCTTGTCGATCTTATCGTAGTCGATTTCAGGGAAAATAAGCTGTTCCTTGATGCCGACTGAGTAGTTACCTCTGCCGTCAAAAGCGTTGGGGTTGATACCTCTGAAGTCACGAACTCTGGGGAGTGCGAGATTGAAGAATCTGTCGATAAATTCATACATCTTTTCGCCTCTGAGTGTAACCTTGGCACCGATAATCATACCTTCACGGAGTTTGAAGTTAGCTACTGATTTCTTTGCTTTGCAAAGTACAGGCTGCTGACCTGTGATCTGTCTGAGATCGGAAACTACAGCGTCAAGAACCTTTGAGTTTGCAATTGCTTCACCGCAAGCTACGTTGATAACAACTTTGTCAAGCTTAGGGATTTGCATAACGCTCTTGTAACCGAACTTTTTCATCATCTGAGGTGCAACCTCATTGACATAGAGTTCTTTTAATCTTGCCATTGTCATGTTCCTCCCTTATTATTCAAACTGAGCAAGGCAGTCGCTGTGCTTACAAGCACGAACCTTCTTACCCTTAGCGTTTACTACGTGGCTTACTCTTGTAGGTCTGCCACACTTGGGGCAAACGAGCTGAACTTTACATGCGTAAAGTGCGCTTTCTGCTTCGATAATGCCGCCTGCTTCGCCCATCTTACGAGGCTTAACGTGCTTCTTAACAACGTTAATCTTCTCAACAATTACCTTGCCTTCTGAGGGGCTTACTTCTAATACCTTACCTCTTGCGCCACGATCTTTACCGTTGATAACAACGACTGTGTCGCCTGTTTTAACATGAACTTTACTCATCGTGACACCTCCTTAAAGTACTTCGGGAGCAAGTGAAAGAATCTTAAGATAATCCTTATCACGAAGTTCTCTTGCTACCGGTCCAAAGATACGTGTACCTCTGGGGTTTTTATCTTCTTTGATGATAACAGCTGCGTTTTCGTCGAAACGAATGTATGTGCCGTCATCACGGCGAACGCCTGTTGCAGTACGTACAACTACTGCCTTAACAACGTCGCCCTTCTTAACGATTCCGCCCGGTGCTGCTTTCTTAACAGAAGCAACAATGACGTCACCGATATTAGCATATCTTCTACCTGTGCCGCCGAGAACACGAATGCACATAATTTCTTTAGCACCTGTGTTATCAGCAACTTTAAGATAAGTCTGCTGCTGAATCATTGTGTTTGGCCTCCTTTAGCTGCACCAATTATTTGGCTTTTTCGATAATTTCTACTACACGCCATCTCTTATCCTTTGAAAGAGGGCGGGTTTCCATAATGAGAACACGGTCACCGATGCCGCACTCATTCTTTTCGTCGTGTGCCTTTACTTTAACGGTACGGTTAACGATCTTCTTGTAAAGAGGATGTCTTACCTTATCCTTAATTGTAACGACTACTGTCTTGTCCATCTTATCGCTGGATACGATGCCGACCTGAGTCTTTCTGAGATTTCTTTCCATTATTCAGTCCTCCCTTTCTTAAGAATTTGCGCCGTGAAGCTCGATATCACGCTGAACAGTCTTGATTCTTGCGATATCCTTTTTAACAGCGCTGATTCTCATGGGGTTGTCAAGCTGATTGACAGCCTGCTGGAAACGAAGGTTGAAAAGTTCCTTCTTGAGCTCAGCGAGCTTAGCGTCCATCTCTGCGGCGGACAGTTTTCTGATTTCACTTGCTTTCATTACTGTACACCGTCCTTTTCCTGTTCTGCTTTAGTAACGAATTTGCACTTGATGGGGAGCTTGTTAGCTGCAAGACGCATAGCCTCACGAGCAACTTCCTCATCAACGCCCTTAATTTCGAACATAACTCTGCCCGGCTTAACAACAGCTACCCAATATTCGGGTGAACCTTTACCGGAACCCATTCGGGTTTCAGCAGGCTTTGCTGTGATAGGCTTGTCGGGGAAAATCTTGATCCAAACCTGACCGCCACGCTTAATGTAACGAGTCATAGCAATACGGGCTGCTTCGATTTGTCTTGAAGTAATCCAAGAAGGTTCGAGAGCCACAAGACCGAAATCACCGTAGGTTACTTTGTTGCCCTTATGAGCTGTGCCCTTAAGACGGCCACGCTGAACCTTACGTCTTTTAACACGCTTAGGTAATAACATTATTTAGCTCCTCCTTCTCTGTTATCTCTGCGGGGTCTGCGACGAGCGGGTCTTTCACGTCTCTCGTTATTGGAAACCTGAAGAACTTCGCCTGTGTAGATCCATACTTTTACGCCGATACGGCCGTAAGTTGTTTTTGCTTCTGCGAAACCGTAGTCAATGTCAGCACGGATTGTCTGAAGGGGAATTGTACCCTCTTTGTAAGTTTCGCTTCTTGCGATTTCAGCACCGCCGAGACGGCCTGATACCTGACACTTGATACCCTTTGCGCCAAGCTTCATTGCACGGCCGATGGCCTGCTTGAGAGCACGACGGAAAGAAATTCTTCTTTCAAGCTGTGATGCAATGCTTTCAGCTACGAGCTGAGCATTTACGTCAGGGTTCTTAACTTCGATAATGTTGAGAGAAACTTCTTTGCCAAGCTTCTTTTCGATTGTAGCCTTAAGCTTCTCGATTTCTGCGCCGCCGCGGCCGATTACCATACCGGGCTTTGCAACGTGAATATTTACGCGAACGCGCTTTGCTGTACGTTCGATCTCAACCTTGGGTACTCCTGCAGGAGCAAGTGTTTCAAGGAGATATTCACGAAGTTCATAGTCTTCTACAAGGGTATCGCCGAAATCGCTCTTCTTAGCGTACCAGCGAGATTCCCAATCTTTAATTACGCCGATTCTCAGACCGGTGGGATTAATTTTCTGGCCCATGTTTTACCTCCTCCTAACTTATTCCATTTCCTTGAGTACAAGGGTGATATGAGATGTCTTTTTGTTGATACGGAATGCTCTGCCCTGTGCTCTGGGTCTGATTCTCTTGAGTGTGGGGCCCTGACCTACGTAGCACTCTGCTACATAGAGTCTTGAAACGTCCATATCCTTGTTTTCTGCATTAGCCATTGCTGACTTTAAAAGCTTTGCAACAACCTCACACGCAGCCTTAGGCGTGTATTTGAGAATTGCCATTGCTTTTTCAGCAGGCTGATTTCTGATAAGGTCGAGAACAATCTTAACCTTACGCGGTGCAATACGCACAAAAGTAACTTTTGCTGTTGCTTCCATTTAAATACACTCCTTTCGACTTATTTACCGTTGTTTGAGGTTTTTGAACCGGCATGACCTCTGTAGGTTCTTGTCGGAGCAAATTCGCCGAGCTTGTGACCTACCATATCTTCTGTTACATATACGGGTACGTGCTTACGGCCGTCATGTACTGCGAAGGTGTGTCCAACAAAATCAGGGAAGATTGTGCTGCTGCGGCTCCATGTTTTAAGAACGATTTTCTCGCCCTTTTCATTCATCTTAACGACTCTTTCGTAAAGCTTTTCTTGCACGAAAGGTCCTTTTTTAGTGCTTCTGCTCATTATTCTTAGCTCCTTTCATCGACCTTATTTGTCGTTACGACGCTTAACAATAAGCTTGTCTGAACGATTCTTCTTAGCACGAGTCTTGTAGCCAAGAGCAGGCTTGCCCCAAGGTGTAACAGGGCCGGGACGACCGATGGGTGATTTACCTTCACCACCACCGTGAGGATGGTCGCAGGGGTTCATAACTGAACCGCGAACTGTAGGTCTCCAGCCCATGTGACGCTTACGTCCTGCCTTACCGATCTTAACGTTTTCGTGGTCAACGTTACCAACCTGGCCGATAGTAGCCATGCAGTTTGCAGGAACATTGCGAAGCTCGCCCGAGGGAAGTCTGAGAAGAGCGTAAACGCCTTCCTTAGCCATAAGCTGAGCGGAGTTACCTGCTGCTCTTGCAAGCTGGCCGCCTCTGCCGGGATAGAGCTCAACGTTGTGAACAACTGTACCAACGGGGATGTTGGTGAGGGGGAGTGCGTTACCGGGCTTGATGTCGGCGCCTGTGCCGGCAACAACGGTATCGCCTACCTTCAAGCCTGCGGGCTGAAGGATATATCTCTTCTCGCCATCTTCATACTGAAGAAGTGCGATGAAAGCTGAACGGTTGGGATCGTATTCAACACTTGCAACCGTTGCGGGAATATCGAACTTATCTCTCTTGAAGTCGATAATACGATACTTTCTTCTCATTCCGCCGCCGCGATGACGAACGGTGATTCTTCCGTAGCTGTTACGTCCGCTGTTCTTCTTGAGTGAAACAAGAAGGCTTCTTTCGGGAGCAACCTTTGAGAGCTCGGAATAATCTGTAGTCGACATATTACGTCTTGCGTTAGTGGTCGACTTATAAACCTTAATAGACATTTTTCTACACTCTCCTTATAGCGGCTTTGCGGAGCAATGTCATTCTCCATACTTTACCGCCGGATTTTGGTTACTTTATGTGGTGGTTGATTACATCATACCGTCGAAGAACTCAATTGTCTTGGAGTCTTCGGTAAGAGTAACGATTGCCTTCTTCTTGGAAGCTGTGAAGCCCTCGAAGCGACCGTATCTTCTGAGCTTGCCGTCAACGTTGATGGTGTTAACCTTAGCAACCTTAACGCCGAAAAGCTCTTCAACTGCCTTTGCAATCTCAATCTTGTTTGCATCCTTGGCAACCTCGAAGGTATACTTGCGGTCTGCAATGCCGTCCATGCTGTTTTCTGTGATGATGGGACGGAGGATGATATCCTGTGCTAATCTGCTCATGCGTAAACCTCCTCGATCTTGCTTACGGCATCCTTAAGAACTACAACTGTGTCGCAGTTAAGGAGGTCATAAACGTTGAGTGTTCCGACAAGAGTTGTCTTAACGCCTGCAATGTTGCGAGCTGAACGATAAATGATGTCATTCTTCTCGGGAAGAACGAAAAGAACCTTCTTGCCTGTTTCAAGTGCGTTGATAACCTTGACCATTTCCTTTGTCTTGATAGCTTCAAGATTAAGGCTGTCAAGAACGATAAGCTCGTTATCTGCAAGCTTTGCAGAGAGAGCTGACTTCATAGCAAGTCTTCTTACTTTCTTGTTTACGTCCTTGTGATAATCACGAGGCTTGGGTCCGTGAGCGATACCGCCGTGATACCACTGGGGAGCTCTTGTTGAACCCTGTCTTGCACGGCCTGTGCCCTTCTGACGCCAGGGCTTCTTTCCGCCGCCGCTTACTTCTGCTCTGGTAAGAGTAGACTGTGTACCCTGACGCTGATTTGCAAGGTAGCTGACTACGCAGAGATGCATAGCGGGGATGCTGGGCTCGATACCGAAAATGCTGTCAGCAAGTTCCATATCGGCGAGAGCCTTGCCTGCCATGTCAAAAACTTTAACTTTAGCCATTATTTTCTACTCCTTTCCTTATGCTTTAACTGAGTTGCGGATAACAACGATGCCGCCCTTGGGGCCGGGGATGGCGCCCTTGATAGCGATGAGGTTGTTTTCTGCGTCTACTTTAACTACGTCAAGATTCTGAATGGTTACCTTTTCGCAGCCAAGGTGACCTGCAAGCTTCTTTCCCTTATAAACTCTTGAGGGATCGGAGCAAGCGCCCAGGGAGCCTGCATGTCTTGCAACAGGACCTGTACCGTGGGATTCCTTGAGTCTGGAGAAGTTCCATCTCTTGATTGCACCGGCAGTACCCTTACCCTTGCTTGTGCCTGCAACGTCAACCTTGTCGCCTGCTGCAAAGATGTCTGCCTTGATTGTGTCGCCCACATTAAGCTCACCTTCGAGCTTGAACTCTTTAAGAGTCTTCTTGGGAGCAACGTCAGCCTTCTTGAAGTGGCCCATCATGGGTTTATTCACGCGCTGAACCTTTACGTCGCCGAAGCCGAGCTGAACTGCTTCATAACCGTCGTTTTCGATTGTCTTCTTCATAACGACTGTGCAGGGACCTGCTTCAACTACTGTTACGGGAACTACATTTCCCTTTTCGTCGAAGATCTGTGTCATACCGATCTTCTTGCCGATGAGTGCTTTCTGCATATTGCTTTCCTCCTGTTAGGTTATTGGTTGACTCTTTCAAGCCAACATGACCTGCATATGTTGAAATTAAAGCTTAATTTCGATTTCAACACCTGCGGGAAGCTCAAGACCTGTCAGAGCTTCAACTGTCTTAGCTGAGGGTCTGATAATGTCGATAAGCCTTTTGTGTGTTCTCTGCTCAAACTGTTCGCGGCTGTCCTTATACTTGTGAACAGCACGAAGGATGGTTACGACTTCCTTCTCTGTGGGAAGAGGAACGGGACCTGATACCTGAGCGCCTGTTCTCTTAGCTGTCTCAACTATCTTTTCCGCTGCCTTGTCAACAAGGCTGTGGTCATAGCCCTTGAGTCTGATTCTGATTTTTCCCTTAACTGCCATGTGGAACGCCTCCTTAAAATTTGGCGGGCTGCAAATTCGTGAAAACCGACCCGGGTGTTTCAACCCGTCCGATTTAAAAACCGGAAAAACATATTTCCGGGTAGCTTTCGCTCATTTTGCACATAGTTATCCCCGCAACAAGGCTGCCCGGGAACGGCAGACCTTAAGCAAGGACACAAATCGCCCGGTTTAAAATCGGACATACTCCGCAGAAATTTCCCGCTTCGATGAGCGGCCACCTCCTGCATCAACGCATATCTGCGCGGTTTTCTGTTGCTTTCGGGCATACTAACCCCTTTTCCAGAAACCGTGCTTTGTTATAATAACATCATATGTCAACAATGTCAATACTTTTTTTGCAATTTTTTTGAAATTTTTTTGCCCAAAAACCTAAGTATATCAAGGGTTTTGCCGCTTTAACGCAATGAACCGATATTTGCCGTAAATGCACATATATAAAATGTATATATAATATATATCGAACACCACAAGATGATGTGTATGCATATTACGGCAATCACAAATTATTCTCCAAATAAAACTGCGTAAGGATAAAATTAATATAAACAGAATTAAGGAGTTGCACAAACCTCTAAAATAAACCGAAGCGAATATGCTTGCTATTTTTAATAAAATATGGTAAAATGCTTTTAATAATCGAAAGGAGAAATAATTATGATAGGTCTCGGCAAATGGGCATGCAATGTTAACACGATGTTTTTTTCAGGCGAAGTTAAGATAAATGTTTTTGACAATAACGGCGAATACGGCTTTGACCTCGATATTCCCGGAATTGATATTCCCGATATCGAAATTAAAAGCATTGAAGAGGACAATGACTCGATTTATGCCGTTGCAGGAACCTCGCTTCTTCCCGGCAAGGATGTTGAGCTGAACATAACCTTTGACGGCGACGAATTTGACGGCTTTCTTAAAATCCCCTTCATCGGCAAGGTTAAGTTCAAAGACGGTCACAGAATAGAAGAATAACAGTCAAATGGGTCGGTACAACACCGACCCTTAATTTTTTAAAATTATATGCAACAAAATCCGCCTTTTTACACACTTAATATACAGAGATATGCAGCACGGTGAAAAAGGGGACAAAACAATGATTTTTTTCATATCCATAATTTTGGTTTTAATCATAGCATTAAGTATTGCCTGCGTTAAAGGCGGAAATTCGGAGTCGGTATATAACGAGGATGATGAATAGCATATTTCAAAGAGAAAAGCTGTGTCGGACGACACAGCTTTTTTATTATGCAGCTTTATATTCAAACGTGAAGCAATGGGAACGAATTTTAAAATCAAGCACATAGCATCTGAAGGCATTCCCCTTGAGCTTATGGTCACCGACCCTGATTTCGGTAACATAACCCGTGCTTGAACTATATGCGCTGTCATGCGAAAGGATTTCAAGCCATTCGGCAGGATTCTCGGAAAGAACTATGGTTTTGCCGTTATCCTTGGCATAGCTTTCAATATATTTTTTCATATCGGCTGCACTTATTTCAACAGTTGTTGCATCAACGGTTTCGGGGCTTGAAACACCGCCGCGCAGATAAGGATATGTATCAGCCGACCATACACTTACAGCTGATGCGGTTTTGCCTGCGGAGGAGGCAAAATAAACCGTATTCGCCGCTTTTCCGTTATAATCAACATACTTTGCAACGGGTGTATCCGAGGCGGATGCCATTCCGAGATATTCAAGGCATGCCTTATGGATATCCGTGCCTTCAAATTCAAAATTGTCCGCATACGCATGCTGGCTTCTCTTGACAACAAAATTAATATGCTTTGCATAAGAATAAATCGCCGCCATCTGCGCCTTTACGGCTTCTCTGCCTGCGCTGCTGTAGCCCATTTCTTTCTTGGTTGTCTTGCAAAGATATTCAACAATGGGAATATCAACACCGCCGTAATTAATCGTTGCGGGAGTTGAAGAATCGGTTTTAACGGTTGTGTTCGGGAAATAATGGGTGAGAATTTCTTCGTAGCCGCTGCCGCTTTTTGCCATCGCCATTGCACCGTGCTGACTCATTCCTACACCGTGACCGTAGCCGTATACTTTAAATATAAATGTACCCTTTGCTTCAGAAACGGTTGCTGCGGTTGTTGCTCCCTCAGTAGGCTTCACGGTTGTTGCAGCCGTGGTTTTAACCGTAGTGGGCGCAGTCGTGGTCGTTGCGGTAGTCGGCTTTGTTGTAGTGGTAGTCGGCTTTGCGGTAGTTGTTGCCTTGGTTGTTGCAACAGTGGTAATTACCTTGGCGGTGGTGGTTATCGCCTTTTTGGTTGTTTTTAACACGGTGGTTACGGCTTTTGTTACCGTCTGCCCGACTGTTGTTCTTGCCTGTGTTGTAAACATTCTTGTTGTCGGAGCGGATGTTATGTAGGAATAGGTGCTTTCGGGAACGATGGCAACCGCTTCGTCATCGGCGCCTTCAAGAGCAATTCCGCCGTAGTCCTCATATATATAATCATTATTAAAATAGGCATCTTCCTGCTGAATATAATCGCCTGCCGCATAGGTCTGTGAATCCTTGTTTTCCTTTGAAGAAGAAACAATTGCCAGAATCACACATGCGATTATTGCAACCGCTATGCCGATAACGGCGATAATCAGCGGTGTTTTGGAATTTTTTGCCCATTTTTTCGGTGCAGCCTTGGGCATATCGGGGTTAACAAGAACGGGCATTGCGGAAAGCTCATCAAGCATCTGACAAAGCTTGATTATTGCGGCAACAATGAGCTGCTTTCTGTCCTCACCGGGATTTGCATAAACCCTTGCCGCCTTTGCCCTTTCAGAATCGGCAACGCACACCGTAACGGCATCGCCCGAGCCCTCATTATAAATATTTGAAATTGCAATTCCGAGGTCAGCCGAAGAATTTTCCTTGGATAATTTTGCGCATTGTGCAATATAACCTGACTCGGATTCGCCGTCAGCCTTGTCCATCATGGAGTTATCAACTATGAAAGCAGCATCGCAATCCGGCACGGCGGAAATTGCGGAAAGAAGCATTTTTCCGCTGCCGCAGGGAGAAACCGCAACGGTTTTACCGCTCGCAATAACGTTTTCTACTCTCTCACGAAGCTCCTGCATTTTTGTTTTCTTCGGCACGGGAATGAGCCTTTCAAGACCCGCGGCAAAGATAAATTCAAGCCTAGATGCATCAAGGGGAACAAAAGCAAGCATTCCCTCTCCGATATTAACCGAAAATGCGGAGAACAAGCCGTCTTTCGTAAGGTAAACCTTGGATTTTTCGGCAATTGCAGACTGAAGGTCACATTCTTTTTGGTTTTCGGGAGCATTTTCGCCCATGGCGGCTGTAATCAGACTGCTTCTTACGATTTTTAAGGAAAGTGATTTGAGCAAACGGAATTTTGCATTAAGGAAAATATCAACGGGAGCCGCAGCAACGGCAAAGCCGCCCTGTGCAGCGCAGGCGACAGCCTCTGCCGCAAAAGCGGAAGCCTCGCCGAAATCCTTGGTTTCGCAGTTTAACCGTTGCTTAAGATAATCCGCCGAGCCCTGCGCCGAGGAGGCACAAAGCATAAAGCAGGTCACCTTTCTTTCCATAATAATCACCGTTCCTTAATCAATCACTGTTACCAACGCGAATCGTTTGCGTGGGTATTGGTTTTTCCGTATGCATCATACCATGCCTGCGGATATTTGGGGTCATTGTTTTCATATGCCTTTGAGGTATCAACGGCAATGCTTTCTCCCTCTCTTCTTTCTCTTGCAACAACAACGAGTCTTGCATCGTCAAAGTCATAAGCGCAGGTTGAAAGAGTGAGAATCTTATCGGTTACATTGATATCAACACCCGTTGTATAGAGCTTTCTCTTGTCGATTTCTTCAATGTATGCCTCAAACTTTCCGTCACCTACATCAATGAAGTTATAGGGGAATACATATCCGTTATCGTCTTCCTTATCGGAATTGGAGATAAATACGGCATAAACAAACCATGTGTGGTCACCGTAAATTGTGTTACATTCGATAACGGGTGCCTGACGGAAGCCGCTGATGCTGCGGTAATTTTCAAGCATACCGAAAATCAAATCGTCATGGCGCATATTGTGACCGTAAATAACCGTATTTCTGTGAAGAGTGTCGAAATTTTCGATTCTGTAATCAAAGAAGGGTACACCGTAGCGGGTATATTTGCCGTAAATATCCTTTTTGAGATAATAGTTGTTATCCTTACCCTGCGCAATCGGGAGATTTATCTCAAAGCCGGGAATCGAAATCCAGCCGCGAAGGTCATCGTTTGCGGCATAAAGACTTGCATACTTTGCAAGCATTCCCTCGGGATAATCAATCTCGGGATCTGCAGTCTGCGTATCATTGACGGTTGCATCGCTGTGAGCATTGATGTTCTCGCTCATTTCGCTGGCGATTTTATCTGCATCCGCCTTGAAGCGGTAAGGCTCAATAAAATATGTGTTAACAAGTATTCCGAGGCTCACGATAATCGTGATAATCGAGATTGAAAGAACTATCTTTCTGATAACCTCGCCCACACCGCCTGCGGGCTTTTCCTCGGTTTCCTTTGCTTTTTTATTCTTCTTTTTGCTCTTTTTACCCTCTTCGGGGACTTCCTCGCTTAATTCGGGGTCATCCTCAAGGGAAGCGGTACTCATGGGAGCCGCCTGATAGAGCTTTTCGGGGGCTGCAGCTGCCTTTTCGTAATCGTTGCCGTCATCGGGCACGGTAATCACAAAGCCTTTTTTTTCGGATTCTTCCGCTTCGGGAGCATCATCGCCGAGAAGGGCGGCAAGCTCTGCTTCAAAATCATCGGACGAGGTATCAATCGCTTCTTCAGCCGTATCTTCGGCAGCTTCTTCAATGATTTCCTCTGTTGCGGGAATTTCCTCAGCCTCGGTAATCACGGGCATAACAGGTATTTCGGGAAGCTCTTCGGAGATTTCGGGAGCTTCGGACATTTCCTCAAGAGCCTCATCCCAATCAAAATCCTCTTCGCTGAAATCAAGCTCCTCCTCGTCGGCAATTTCTTCTTCCTGCTCAGAAAGATTTGAAACAAGCTGAGCCGCAGCGGAAAGCTCGGTATCAACGGGGGCGATTTCGGGATTTGCTTCAATTTCGGAAAGAATCTCATCAAAGCCGGTTTCGGTATCGGTTTCCTTTTTGAGCATATCAATCATGCTGAAAATGCTGCTCTTTGCATCGTCGGGTTCGGAATTATCGGCTTCCTCAGCGGGAGCAGGTTCAAAAATCTCCGCGTCCTCAGGTGCCTCCTCTTCATCGAGCGATACAACGGGAATATCCGCATCGAAATAATCATCGGGGTTCATCCAGAGATCCTCGAGAGTGCTGCTTTCATCATCGGGGAGCGGCTCAGGGTCGGAAAGAACAACCTTTTTAGGCTCCGCTTCACTCTCGGTAAGCATGGAAAGGGGCTTGGGCACGATGGTTTCGGGTCCGCTTCCCATAATATCGTCATAAAGGCTCTGAAGCTCGTTTTCAAGGCTTTTTTCTGTTTTTTCGATATCCTCACGGTAGCCGTCAAAAAGCGATGACGACTTGGAATTTTCAATAAGGAAATCGTTAAAATCAATTTCGGTTATCGCTTCATCATCCGCAATCGAGCTGAGTCCCTCAGGAAGTGATGAAGGCTTCTTGTTTTCGTTCATGTTATCTTTTGACATCTTTTTGTCCTCCGCAAATTAATAAGCACTGGGCTGCCATTTTTCCGCATTTTTATAGGGATTTGTTTTTCCCTTGCTGTTGTACCATACCTGAGGTCTGCGGTAATCGGGGTTATCCTTAACGAGAGAGGCATCAATATCCTCGCTCTCGCCCTCATGGAGAAGTCTGCCGACAACAACAAATCTTGTATCAACATTCTTGCCGTAGTCATAAATGCAGGTGGAGAGGGTTATGATTTTATCCGTCGGTTCAAGCGAAACACCCGTTTCATAGAGCATTCTCTGCTTTACCTGCTCGATATATCCGACCATATTGCTGTCGCTCATATCGGGATAGATATAATTGAAGAAATAGCCGTTATCCTGAGAAGGCTGGGTTGTTGAAAGAAAAACGGCGCAGATTTTATAAGTGTATTCCTCATAAAGAGTGGAGTATTTTATTATCGGACTGTCAATAAAATTCTGCTTGTCCTTATAATCATAAAGAGAACGGAATGCCTGCTTCGGTACATCAGAACCCATTCTGCTCGTTGTATGACCGTGGATTACCATATTTTCGGAGATACCCTCGTTAACACAGCGGTAGTCAAGATAAAGGTTGCCGTAATTGGTGGAGGTGGTGGAGGTGGTGCTTCTTTCATAGAAGTCCTTTTTGAGATATCTGCTGTTATCGTCACTCTGCAAAACGGCAGTATCAAGCTCCGTACCCGGAATCGAAAGCCAACCGACAAGATTATTATTGATTGAATAGGGCTGCTTCAGCTCCTCACGAATGCCGTCGGGGAAGCTTGTCTGCTTTTTCATATTGTTTGAAACAACACCCGAAAGAGTTTCCGCAAGTGCATCAAGCTTTTCACCGCCGTTCATAACATATTCCGCGGCTTTGGTTTCAAGCTCTGTCTGCTCATCGGGCTTTTTGGCAAAATTCATAACCGAAAGAGCAATGAATATTACCGAAACCGCCGCAAAAACGGCGCAGAGTATTGAGTATATCTTTTTAGATTCCATTCTGTTCTCTTTCCTCCATGTATTTTCTTGCAAGATTGAGCGCACGGGATGCCGTTACATAGCGGTTATACTCCCTGTCATTCTTTCCTGTTTCGATTTTTTCAAAAGCATTATAATCTTCCGTATCTATTGCGATATAGCAAAGCCCCACGGGCTTATCCGTGCCGTCACTTCCGGGACCTGCAATTCCCGTAACGGAAATTCCGATATCCGCGCCCGAAACACGGCGTATTCCCGCCGCCATTTCTCTTGCTGTCTGTTCACTCACGGCACCATAAGCCCTGAGAGTTTCCTCACGCACACCGAGAATTTTATTTTTCATCTCATTTGAGTATGTGATTGCACCAAATTCAAAAACACTGCTTGCACCGGGAATATCGGTAATTCTTTTCGGGATATATCCCGCCGTACAGCTTTCCGCCGTTGCAAGAGTAAGATTCTTTTCTTTGAGAAGCTCAACCACTCTCTGCTCTATGCTCTCGCTGTCAATACCGTAAACATATCCGCCGAGTCTTTCACATACCTCGTCAATAACGGGCTTGCAGAGCTTTTCGGCTTCCTCCTGCGTTTCGGCTTTTGCGGTAACACGCAGAAGCGCCTCGCCCTTTTTGGCATAGGGAGCAACGGTAGGATTCTCATTATCAAGCAAATCGGCAACCGCCTCCGCCATTGCACTCTCGCCGATTCCCATGGTCCTGACCGTATGGGAAACTATTGCGCCCTCGGCATATTCCGAGAGATAATCAACAACACTTTCGTGATACATAGGCGCCATTTCATAGGGAGGCCCGGGGAGCATAACAACACATTTGCCGTTTTTCTTAAGACCCAGACCGGGTGCGGTACCGTGATTGTTTTCAAACACATCGCCGCCGACGGGTACATATGCCTGACGAAGATTTGTTTCGGGCATTTCAAGCCCCTTTGAATTAAAATAGCTTTTTATTTTTTCAGCGATACGGTTATCCTGATTCATTTCAAAGCCCATAACCTCACAGCAGACATCTCTTGTTATGTCGTCAGCCGTGGGACCGAGACCGCCCGTTGCAATAACTATATCGCTTCTTTCAAGCGCGGTTCTGAGCGCGGCGGCAAGTCTTTCGGGGTTATCGCCGACGGTTGTGTGACGAAGAACAGATATGCCGAGCTTTGCAAGCTGCACGGAGAGATATTTTGAATTTGTGTTGAGTATATCGCCGAGCAGTATTTCCGTGCCGACGGAAAGAATTTCGCAAACTGACATAACGTTCTCCTTAATTAATAAGCATTAATGTGAATAAATCTTGTTCCTTCAACCGCTTCGTTAACGAGCCTGTCTACATCAAGAGCCTTTTCGCACTCTTCGACATACTCAACGGTCGGGCGGGTTTTGGGATGCTTCGGAGTAAATACCGTGCAGCAATCCTCATAGGGAAGAATTGAAATATCGAATGTTTCGATTTTTCTTGAAATCGCAACAACCTCGTCCTTATCCATGCCGATAAGAGGACGGAAAACGGGCATTTCGCAAACTGCGTCCGTGCAGGCAATCGCAGGCATGGTCTGGCTTGCAACCTGACCGACACTTTCACCCGTGATGAGTGCACCTGCATGCTCTTTCTGTGCGATAATCTGTGAAACTCTCATCATCATGCGGCGCATGACAACGGTGAAGATATCCTCGGGGCAATTATCCTTAATCTGCTCCTGTGTTTCGGTAAACGGAACAACAAAAAGAGTTATTCTGCCCGAATATTTGCTTACCTGCTTTAAGAGCGAATGAACCTTCTGTTCGGCTCTTTCGCTTGTGTAGGGGGGTGATGCAAAGTGAATTGCGATAAGCTCCAGACCTCTTTTTGCCATCATATATGCGGCAACGGGGCTGTCTATACCGCCTGAAATAAGTATTGCAGATCTGCCTGCGGAGCCTGTGGGCATACCGCCTGCACCCTTAATCTGCTTGCCGTGGATATAGGCATGAGTATCTCTTATTTCAACGGTAACAACCATATCGGGATTATGAACATCAACCTCTAAATGAGGAAACTTGCGCAGAAGGTATCCGCCCGTTTCCCTGCAGATTTCGGGAGAACCGAGGGGGAATTTTTTATCCGATCGCTTTGCTTCAACCTTAAAGGTACGCACTCCGAGAAGCTGGGGAGCCAGATATTCTTCTGCGCTTCTCAGAATAACCTCCATATCCTTTTCTACAGCCGCCGCTCTTGAAAATGCGGCAATACCGAAAATCTTTTTGATGCGTTCAACCGCTTCTTCAAGGTCGGCACCCTCTTCGGGTTCTGCAACAATTGTTGACTGGGCAATCGTGAATTTGAACTTGCCTGCCGAATCAAGTCTGCGGCGCATATTTTTAATGAGCATATCCTCAAAGGTTCTTCTGTTAAGACCCTTAAGGGCAAGCTCTCCGTTTTTGATTAAGATAATTTCTTTCATGATACATCTCCGAGTTATTTATGCTTGATATTAAAGCTTCCGTTTATCTTAATGCTCTTATAACTTTCTTTCCTTCAACGATTCCGAGGATAAGAGCATCTATTTCCTGAATTGTGGTAAACCTTGAAAAGCTGATTCTCAACGGTCCGTCAAGCCTGCTGCGGTCAAGATTCATCTGCATGAGTACATGGCTCTTTTTTCCCTTTGAGCATGCCGAACCGCTTGAAACGCATATTCCTCTGTCCGAAAGGAAATTAAGCATCGGCTCGGATTTTATTCCGATAAGAGAAACATTGGTTACATACGGCAGAGCATCGGGCGGAGAGTTGATAACAACACCGTCAATTTCCGTGAGCTTCGATACCATGTAGTCACGCAGCATCGTTATATGCTCAAGCTCTCTCTGCGGGTCAGGCAAGGCTCTTGCGGCGGCGGCAAAGCCTGCAATTGCGGGCATCGCTTCCGTGCCGGGACGGATTTTCTTTTCCTGCTCACCGCCGAAGGTTCTCGGCTTGATTTTAACACCCTTGCGGATATAAAGAGCGCCTACACCCTTCGGTCCGTGGATTTTATGGGAGCTTACCGTCATAAGGTCAACTCCGAGTGCGGCAGGCTTTACGGGCATTTTTCCGAATGCCTGAACCGCATCGCAATGGATAAGCGCAGGCGAGCGAGCCATCATTGCGGCACGTTTTGCAGCCTGAACGGGCATTATTGTTCCGATTTCGTTATTAACGAGCATCATCGTTATCAGAATCGTGTTAGAATTAACTGCGGCAAAAAGGTCTTTTTCGTTTATTCTGCCGTAGCTGTCAACCTTAAGCTTTATCACCTCAAAGCCCTCTGCTTCAAGGCGGTTAAGGGTATCGTCAATGCTTGAATGCTCAACAGCCGTTGAAACAATTCTTCTGCCCATGCGGCGCATCTGATATGCGGCACCCATTACGGCAAGATTATTGCTTTCCGTGCCGCCCGATGTGAAGAAAATTTCCTCGGGGGAGCAGGAAAGGCGGGAGGCAATATCATTTCTTGAGCCTTCAAGCAGGGCATTCGCTCTGTTGCCCACAGCATGAAGAGAGGAGGGGTTTCCCCAGCATTGCGTCATCGCTTCGGAAACGGCTTTCACCGCCTCACAGCACGGCGCGGTAGTTGCGCTGTTGTCAAAATAAGCTTCCATTATCCTCTGTTCACCTCTGTCGGCACTATGCCCATTATAATCATATTTAAAACATTATACACTACTTTTCCCTCATTTGCAATAAAAATTTATTATATATAATAAGACGGAAAGACTATGAGAGAGAAAAACGCAAGCTGTAGTGTGCCTCTTCCCCACAACAACATTATATGCGAAAAAATTTTTTCAGGGACAAAGTGATATTTCAAAGTTTACAAAAAGATAATTAATATTTTAGGGTATAAATTGTTAACAGTTTTAGAATATAATCGGAATTGAAAAATTTCTGCATATGTGATATGATGTTTTCGGATAATTCTTTCAAAAGGAGGGAAATCATGGCGGAAACAGCAGTTAAAAAGCAATCGCATTTTCAGCAGGTAACGGTAATGCTGCTTATGACGGCTTTTCAGCTTGTATGCGCTGCCTGCGTTCTTTGCAGGCAGGAGGAATTAAGCCTGAAAATGGTCTATATTTTCTTCGGATATATTGCCGCCGAGTGGATTTATATGCTCATCGGCACCCTCATTACGGGCAATGACTATTTCGAGCTTGAAGCAATTGCCTTTTTCCTTTCAGGAATAGGTCTTACGGTTTGTGCAAGCTTCAGCGAGGATTTTGCGCTCAAGCAGATTATCGCCATAGGTCTGGGACTTGCGGTATACCTGATTATGCTTTTGCTTATAAAGGATGTTCAGGTTGCAAGCATTCTGCGTTATCCCGCCGCCATAGGAGCTGTAGGTCTGCTTGCGGTTAATCTTCTTATGGCGCAGAATATCAACGGCACTCTCAACTGGATTGACCTCGGCTTTTTCTCCGTTCAGCCCTCTGAATTTGTCAAGGTTGCGTTTGTTCTTGTGGGCGCGGTATCACTTGAAAAGCTGCTTTCGAGTGTCAGCCTTACCAAATACATTATCTTTTCACTCGGCTGTGTCGGCGCACTTTTCCTCATGAAGGATTTCGGCACGGCGCTGATATTCTTTTTCACCTTTATTCTAATAGCCTTTATGCGCTCGGGTGACATAAGAACGATTGCACTTATCTGCACCGTTGCACTCATGGGTGCGGCGCTGATTATATATTTCAAGCCATATGTTGCAAACCGCTTTGCGGCATACCGCCACGTATGGGATTTTATGGATACAACAGGCTATCAGCAGACAAGAGTTCTGATTTATTCGGCGAGCGGAGGACTTTTCGGACTCGGTATAGGCGAAGGCAAGCTGCGTGACGTTTATGCGGCATCAACCGACCTTGTTTTCGGTCTTATCTGCGAGGAAATGGGTCTGCTTATCGGCATCGCAGTACTTTTGAGCTTTGCGGGAATCGCTTTTTTTGCAATACGTTCCGCAAAATCCGCAGCTTCAACCTTCTATGCAATTGCTGCCGTTGCCGCGGCGGGAATGCTGCTTTTCCAGCTTTCGCTCAACGTTTTCGGCATCACCGATTTGCTGCCTCTGACGGGAGTAACCCTGCCTTTTGTAAGCCGAGGCGGCTCAAGCATGATATGCTCATGGGGTCTGCTTGCATACATAAGAGCGGCAGGCGCACCCTTTGAGCCTCCGAAGCCCGATGTGGCAGTCAAAAAAACGGTAAAAAGCACCAAAGGAGGTGCGGCATGAGGATTACAGCAAAACGTGCAGCGATAGTTTATGCGCTTATTGCCGCCTTTCTTGCAGGAGTCTGCATATTTGTTGTAAGCCTTGTCCTGAACGGCTCGGAATGGGCTTCCAACAAAGCAAACCGCCATATTTACACGGGCGGAACAATAGTAAACGCAGGCACGATTTACGATATAAACGGCATTGTTCTTGCAAAAAGCTCGGATAACGAGAGAGTTTTTTCCGACGATTCAACGGTAAGAAAATCCGTGCTTCATGTAATCGGCGATACTGCGGGATATATTTCAACAGGCACTCATTATCTGTACCGTGACGTGCTTTCGGGCTACAGCAAAATCGAGGGCATTTATAACCTCAAACGAAACGGTACAGGTACGGATATAACCCTTAATATCGACAGCGAAGCGAACAAAATCGCATACAAAGCACTCGGCGATTACAACGGAGCGGTTGCGGTTTATAACTATAAAACGGGTCAGCTTTTATGCAGTGTTTCAAAGCCGACATACGATATAAAAAACAAGCCTGAGGATCTTCTTACAGATGAAAAATATTCGGGAGTTTTCCTCGACAAGGTTATTTCGGGAATCTACACCCCCGGCTCAATAATGAAAATCGTGACTGCGGGCTGCGCGATAGAAAACATCCCCGATATTTACTCACGCACCTTTGAATGCTACGGTGAATACAAAACAGACGACGGCACGGTTATCTGCAACGGCGAACACGGAAAGCAGGATTTCCAAAAGGCGATGAACAACTCCTGCAACTGCGCATTTGCAGAGATTTCAATTGAACTCGGAGCTGCAAAGCTGAAGGCATATGCCGAATCGATCGGCTTTAACAATCAGCTTTATGCAAAGGAAATCCGCCTTACAAAAAGCAGATTCGATCCCTCGGCAACAAGCAAATCAGAGCTTGGCTGGGCAGGTATCGGTCAGTCAACAACCTATGTAAATCCCGCTCATTATCTTGCGGTTATGGGTGCAATCGCAAACGGCGGCACAGGCTATGCACCCGACAGAATCCGTTCCACAGGTACGGTTTCCCAAATCATGGGCAGAATGCCGCAGGAATGCGTGAAAATCAACCCCGAAACCGCCGCAAAGCTCAATGCACTTCTGCGTTCCAATGTTGAGGATAAGTACGGCGATTGGAAATTTGAAAATCTTCAGATGTGCGGCAAAACAGGCACGGCGCAGATTGATAACGCAAAGAGTCATTCATGGTTTGTCGGCTATTCGCAAAGGGAGGATTTGCCCCTTGCAATAGTCTGCGTTGCGGAGCATGCGGGTCAGGGCTCGGGTGTTGCCTCAACGGTTTCAAATAAGGTTATGCAGTATTTTTTAAGTAATAACTGATATAATATGATTAAAAATCCTTTTGGCGCATATCATATAATGATATTTGCTGAAAGGATTTTTTTATGCTTAAAACCAAAGATTTGTTTGATTTGTCACACACCTCGGCAGGCGAATACCTCGGCGGCTTTGAATACCCGTGGCAAGCTCTTGCGGGCATAAAAGAGCTGATAATCTCACTCGGCAGCTCTCTTGACCTGACCGAATATGAGTATCGGAACGAAAATATCTGGATTCACAAAACAGCATCCGTTGCGCCGACGGCATATATCGGAGCGCCGTGCATTATCGGCAGAAATTCAGAGGTGCGCCATTGCGCTTTTATAAGAGGCTCTGCGCTTATCGGAGAAAACTGCGTTGTCGGCAACTCCACGGAGCTTAAGAATGTTATTCTTTTCGATAATGTTCAGGTGCCGCATTATAACTATGTCGGCGACAGCATTCTCGGCTATAAATCTCACATGGGCGCAGGGTCGATTACTTCAAATGTCAAAAGCGACAAAACTCCCGTTGCCGTTAAAAACGGCTCGGAAATAACCGAAACCGGACTTAAAAAGTTCGGAGCGATGCTCGGTGATTTCGTTGAAACAGGCTGCGGAACCGTTCTCAATCCGGGGTCGGTTATCGGCAGAAACACAAATATTTATCCGCTGTCATCAGTCAGAGGCTTTGTACCCGAAAACAGCATATACAAATCAGGCGGCATTATTGTAAACAAACAAGAAAGAAGGGCATAACATGGGCAGATATTTCGGAACCGACGGCTTCAGGGGAGAGGCAAACGTAAATCTTACGGCAGACCATGCATATAAAGTCGGAAGATTTCTCGGTTGGCATTACGGTAAAATCAAAAACGGCGAAACGCCGAAAATCGTTATCGGAAAGGACACAAGAAGGTCGAGCTATATGTTTGAATATGCGCTTATTGCGGGTCTTACCGCCTCGGGTGCGGACGCATATATGCTCCATGTTACCACCACGCCGTCGGTTGCCTATATTGCAAAGGTTGACGGCTTCGACTGCGGCATAATGATATCGGCAAGTCATAATCCTTATTGCGATAACGGAATTAAGCTTATTAACGGCAGCGGCGAGAAGCTTGACGGCAAAATCATTGATATGATTGAGAATTACATTGACGGAAGTCTGCCAGAAATTCCGTTTGCAAAGGGTGAAAAAATCGGCAGAACGGTGGACTATATCTCAGGCAGAAACAGATATATCGGCTATCTTATTTCACTCGGTCTTTATTCGTTCAGGGGCAAAAAAATCGGTCTTGACTGCGCAAACGGCAGCTCGTGGAACATCGCAAAGGCGGTTTTCGATGCACTCGGAGCGCAGACCTTTGTTATCAATGCCGACCCTGACGGCCTGAACATCAACAAAAATGCGGGTTCAACCCATATTGAAGGTCTGCAAAAATATGTTGTTGAAAACTCACTCGATGCGGGCTTTGCCTATGACGGCGATGCAGACAGATGCCTGTGCGTTGACGAAATGGGAAGGGTACTCACGGGCGACCATATTCTCTATATCTGCGGAAAGTACCTTAAAGAAAAAGGTGAGCTTCTCAACAATACGGTTGTTACAACGGTCATGTCGAATTTCGGGCTTTACAAGGCATTTGACGAAATCGGAATTGACTATGCAAAAACCGACGTGGGAGACAAGTATGTTTATGATTATATGATGAAAAACAATAACCGTCTGGGCGGCGAGGAATCGGGTCACATAATTTTTTCAAAGTATGCCTCAACAGGCGACGGTATACTGACTTCCCTTAAAATGATGGAGGTCATGATGGCGAAAAAACAGCCAATGAGCAAGCTCTGCGAAGGCTTTGAGGTTTATCCGCAGGTGCTTAAAAACATCAGAGTCAAGGATAAACCCGCCGCAAGAAAAGACACCGATGTATGCGCTGCCGTTGAAGCGGCAGAAAAAAAGCTCGGTACCTCGGGCAGAATACTTGTCCGCGAATCGGGTACCGAGCCTGTTATAAGAGTTATGGCAGAGGCGGCAACAAAGGAGCTGTGCCTCGAATGCGTTGACAGCATTGTTGATGTTATCATCAAAAAAGGTCACGGGGTTTAAATCGGATATTTTACAGCCCCTTTTTTATACTTCTTCCGCAACAACGGTAACAACGGTCATATCGTCAAAGTTTTCGCCGCATTTCAGCTTTGCGGAATCTAGCAGATTTTCCGAAAAAGCGCTTGCATCGGGGCCTCCCGAAAAAGAACGGATTTCTTCCTTTACCCATGCGCTGCCGCAACCCAGAATGCCGTCGCTGACCATAACAAGGGTATCTCCCGCACGCAGACGAAGAGCATATCTGCTGAATTTTACCTTGCATAAAATCCCGAGCGGCGAAGAAGGTATTTCAACACTTTTCACTCTGCCCGAGGCGGTATAAAACGACGGTGCGGCACCTGCCTTAAGCAAAACCGTGTTACCCGTGAAAAGGTCTATTTCGGCAACATCAAGAGTTGAAAGCGATTCGTCATCCGATTTGACGGAAAGCGCGGAATTGGTGATGCTCAATGCGGTATCAAGACTTATCCCCGCTCTTATGAGCCTTGAAAAAAGCTCAACGGTCATGGCGGAATCTATTGCCGCTCTGCCGCCCGTACCCATGCCGTCACTTAAAATGATATATGCCTTTGATTCGGTTTGAAAGCATTCAAAATAGTCGCCGCAAAGCTTTTTCCCCGCACAGCTTGCCGCCGCAGACCCGAGCCTGATTCTGTAAAGCTCCTTCCGCAGAAAAACAAGCTCCTTTCCGTCCTTATGCTCCCTGATTCTCGGAGAAATAAGCTCAGCTTCAAGCTCCCTTGAAAGCTCAGCCGTAAGACGCGAAAGACTTGTTGAGGCGGGAATTTCCGCAACCACGGCTGTCAGGCGAAGAGCTCCCGAAGGCGGCGATATGCAGCTTACGGAAATAACCTCAAAGCCGTTATCGGAAAGCACGGCAGCTGCGCTTTTTTCCTTGCCGAAAAGCACCTGTGCGCCCTGACCTATTTCTGTTGAAAGCTCACTAAGAAGCTTTGAAATCCAGTCAAACTGACCACAGGCAAGTTCTCTGCTTCTGGCTGAATTTGCCTGCATGGCATTGAGTGCGTTTGTGCCGGCATATGCCTTATTAAAGCTCTCCGCAACCCTCGGCACACTCGGACATTTTGCATTGAAATTGACGGAAAAATCCTGAGCTGTAACGGTTTCTCCGTTTGAAAGCTTTTTTAGTATTTCGGAAAATTCGCCCTCCTCCGGACAGAAAGTATTTTTCAGAGGACAGGCTGCACATACCCGCTCTCTGACCCTCATGCAGATAAGCTCGTCATTTGCGGGAGCAAGGCTTTCTATACCCTTTGATACCTTTTCCACACACTCCGAAACGGAGCCTATTGCACGGGATGCTTCAAGCAGTCTGTCACCTGCGGCACCAAATTCGGAGCTTATTCTTCTCGCCCTCGGGTTAAGAATATTCCCCCTTACTTTTGAGAGCTTTGAGGAAGGTATCGCCGCAAAAATAACCGCCGCCGATGCCGCCTCCGCAAAAACGGCTATTCCCTCACCCGAGCCGTCTATAAGCGCC
This sequence comes from Acutalibacteraceae bacterium, assembly GCA_045544115.1. Taxonomy (GTDB): domain Bacteria; phylum Bacillota; class Clostridia; order Oscillospirales; family Acutalibacteraceae; genus CAG-177. The sequence goes on from JAZPYI010000082.1 coordinate 34,737, forward strand.
GCAATTCCCGCCGTAACGGAAAAAACAAGCGCACAGACTATCTGTCCGAATCTTGAAAAAATTCCCGAGAGAAGCCCGCATATTCCGTAGCAGATGCTCAATGCAACACTCGTACCCGAAACGGCTATACAGCCGCCTATCGCAATGCCCGCAATGCTCCCCCCCGAACGGCTGAAAAGATATGAGGCTGTCAGGATAATAAAGCAGCCGAAAAATCTTGCGGGTCTGAATCCGAGAAGACTTATCTCCGAAGAACCGAGAAGAAGGGTGCAAAGGCTTGCCACAATGCATACAAGGCTGCGGTTATCAAGCATATAAGGGCTTCTTTTTTTCTTTATGCAGTTGACCGTACCCGAATAAAAAGTTACGGAAGCGGCACATAAGAGGCTTGAACAAACAACAAGCACAAGCCCGTTTATCGACGGATATTCCGAAAACATAACCGCCGTGCCGCAGGCAAAACAAAGAAGAAAAACACTTACCGTCAGCACAGTGCGGCGCTTTTTGTTTATTCCGAGCTTATCGAGCGCAAAAATCACGGCACATATTCCTGCCTGCGGAATAATTGCGTTAAGCATATCTCCGCCGTCAAGACGAAGCACGGCACCGATAATTCCGCCGAGTGCGGCAAAAATAAGCTCATAGCCCGTGCAGGCGGCGGCAAGTCCTATGTTAAGCGGTGTTTTAAGCGATAACAGTCCCGCACCCGAAAGGATAAATCCGCTGATAAAATATCCCGTCATCGTCAGAATTTTTATCCCTTTTTCCCACAGCCTGTCCGCCGTATCCTGCTCATGATAAACCTTTGTTCTTTCCATATTAAACTTCCTTCCTCAGAATTAAAAATGAATATGTTCGGATTAATTCCGCCTATAAACGGCTTTTATCTAATACTACACTTCCGTTTTGGCAAAAACTGTCATTTTATAATTGCAAATTCTTATAAAAGTAAAAAAATTTTTGTAAAATTAACAATAATACTGTTCAACCGAATAATTTTGTGATATAATAAAGTGATTATAGTTGAAAATAGGAGGAGTTTGCTCTATGGAAATGCAGAATGAGCGTCAGGGGCTTATAATCGGACGAAATGCCGTTGCTGAAGCTCTCAAAAGCGGGAGAGCAATTGACTGCCTTATGGTCGCAAAGGGAGAAAGAGGCGGTTCCGTGGGCAAAATCATCGGTCAGTGCCGTGAGCGAGGCATTGTCGTAAAGGAAACGGATAAAAGAAAGCTTGATAAAATCTGCGAGGGTGAAAATCATCAGGGTGTTGCTGCATGGGCAGCGGTGCATGAGTATTCCTCGATTGACGATATACTTGAAAACGCAAAATCAAAGGGTGAGGCTCCTTTTGTCATTATCTGTGATGAAATCGAGGACCCTCACAATCTCGGTGCAATAATCAGAACAGCCGATGCCTGCGGCGCTCACGGAATAATCATTCCGAAAAGACGCGGAGTTGCGCTGACATATGCTGTAGGCAAGGTTTCTGCGGGTGCAGTTGAATACGTTCCCGTTGCAAGAGTTTCAAACCTGCCCTCCGCCATTGACGAGCTTAAGGAAAAAGGCTTCTGGATTTACGGTGCGGACATGGACGGAACAAGCTGGGATAAGCAGGATTATTCGGGCAGTGTTGCGCTTATTGTAGGCTCCGAAGGAAAGGGAATGGGCAGACTCGTCAAGGATAAATGCGACTTTATAGTTTCCCTTCCGATGAAAGGAAAAATCAACTCTCTCAATGCCTCCGTGGCAGCGGGAATTTTAATGTATGAAATTGCAAAACACAGGTAGGTGAATGAATTGAGCGATTATTTGAGCAATAAATCGGGTGACAGCGAGCTTGATGCGATACTTGCCGAGGTCAAAAAATCAAAGGCGGCACAGGAAGCTCCGACAGACGACGAGCCGTCAAAAACCTGGTCGCTTGACGATATCGACAGACTGATTGCTCAGTCGAACGGCGAGGAATATGTTCCGAAGCCGAAAAAAGAGCCGACTCCCGACGAGGATTTTGAAAGAATACTCAGCCGTGAATTTGATACGGGAATGTTCACACTCAAGCCTCTTAACGAAATAAAACCCGAAAAGGAAGAGATGCAGGATATTTCATCCTCATCAACAGACCTTGAAATGGACGGTCAGGAAACTTTTTTTGAGCCTGAAGAGGTAATTGACGATTTTGACAGCGAGCTTTTTGAGCTTGAAACCGTAATCGTACCCGAGGATATTCCCGCCCCGCCTCCGCCGATGTTTGCATGGCAGGAGCCTGAAAGAAAAGAGGAAAAGAAGGAAGAGGAAAGCAAAGCCTTCTATGAGGAGGAAATCTCCGCTTCGGAATTTTTCGGCACAGCCGAGGAAAAAGAGGAGCATATCGGGGAAGCCGATTACAAAACTCGTTTTTTCTCAAAGCTGGTGCTTGAAAATACGGCAGAGGTTGAGCTTCCCGAGGACGGTCCGGTTGACAGGTCGGGAATAGTAATCGAAAAAGCGGGCGGAGAAGCCGAAAACGGACTCGAAGCCATGCCGAAAATTCATGCCGCCGAAGATATCAAGGATGCGGTTGACGAAAAGACCCGAATTATGGGAAAGGTCGGTTCTTCCGGTAAAAAGAACGAATCCGCAAATGATGATGTTGAGGGACAGATAGTTCTCACGGGCTTTGACGATGATGACGAAGAGTCACCCGAGCAGGATACAGATATCAATGTTGAAGAAAATCTTTGGGAAAAGCGCAAGCAAAAGGCAAAAAACTTTAAGCTCATCAATGCGATTGACCTCGATTCCGAATTCAGCGGAGATTTTGAAGCGCCTCCCGAGGAACGAGCCAAAGAAGAAAAGGCTCGCAGAAAAAAGGAAAAACGCATGGAACAGGAGCAGGAGGAAGCAAAACCCGTTGCAAACGAATATTCCTCACCTGCAGAACGTGCCGCAATACATACAATGCTCAGCGAAAACAGCAGAAAAGCAGGTGTTAGCCTGCTGCTGACGGGAATAGTTGAGCTTGTTGCGATTGTACTTAACCTTCTTCCGTTCCTTGCCGAAAAGCTTTCCATTGAAACGGAAATCTTTGTTGCCGGCTCATCCGCCATGAATATTATCAATGCCGTGCTTATCATAGCGGCGGCAGCAATAGACAGTGTTAAATTCTTTGACGGAATAACGGGCATATTTAAGCACAGAATAACAGGCGATACCGCAATCAGCCTTACAATAGTTATTTCTCTTCTCCAATGCACTCTTGCGGCGGTAATCGGCAGCGAAGGACCTCAGACAGCGGTATTTTCCGCTGCGGCAATAGCAGCCGTGCTTATCGGAAAAATTGCTGACAAAACGGATGCGCAGAGAATCCTCGGCAACTTTGAGGTATGCGCATATAAATATGAGCATAATATGTATGCGGTGCATCCCATCGAAAATGAGTCCGAGATTTTTGAACTCGGCAGAGGTCTTATGATGGGAAATGCAGAGCTTCTCTATTCTTCAAAGCTCTCCTTCCCCTCGGATTTCATCAAAAATTCAAAATCCGATTCGGGCGAAAAGAAGCTTATGAAAATTCTTATCCCCGCAGCCCTTGCGGCGGCGGCAATCGTTGCGGTAACGGCAGGTATAACCACTCAGAGCGTCATGACCGCATTCTCCGCCTTCACAGGAACCTTCTGCGTATGCACGCCGATATTTTCGGCATTTATCCCCGCATTCATAATGAGAATTACCAATGCATCCCTCAACTCCGAGGGAACTATGATAGTCAGCCTTGATGCGGCGGAAAAAACCGCCTGCGCCAATGCGGTAGTAATGGATTCGGCTGATATTTTTGACCGTTCGCGCTGTGTAATGCACGGCATGAAGGATTTTAAGAATATTCGCATTGACGATGTTCTTCTTTATGCGGCGGCTATGGTTATCAAGTCGGGCGGACCTATGCGCGAAAGCTTTGAGCAGGTTGTTGACGGCAGGCAGGATTTGCTTCCTCCCGTCAAGGAGCTTGTTTATGAGGATAAGCTCGGAATTGCGGCAAGGATTCACGGTCAGAAGGTTCTTCTCGGCAACAGAAATATGCTTGTTCACCATAACATTGACGTTCCCGAGAAATCACTTGAGGAAAGATATTCCCACAGCGGCAGAAAGGTTATTTACCTTGCCGTTGCAGGAAAAATCGCCGCACTTTTCGTTGTCAGCTATGCGGTTGACAAAAACCTTACAAGCTATTTCAAAGCCCTTGAAAACAACGGCATTCAGGTGCTTGTACGCACAAACGATGTTAACGTAACGGAGGAGCTTATTTCAAAGAGCTTCGGTATGCCGCAGGAGAATTTCAAAATTCTTTCATCCGTTGCGGGCAGACTTTTCAAGAGAAGAAGAGAGGCTGTGTGTGACAGACTTCCCTCGGCTATAGTCCATGACGGCACGGCATATTCCATGCTCAAATCCGTTGCGGCAGCCTGCGGTATCGGCTCAGGCATGAAGCTCGGCTCCGTTATCCAGATAATACTCAGCGCACTCGGATTTGTTGCCTGCATGGCTCTTTACTGCACTTCCGCAGGCGCACTCCTCAACGGAATTACGGCATCGCTTTTCATCGGAGCGGGTCTTGCAATCTCCGCAGGAGCAATGTTTTTGAGCAAAATAAAATAATTTTTACAAAAAATGCTTGACAAATCCGATATTATGTATTAGAATGACTTGCACAATAAAGCAGAGCAGGTTTTGCTCTCACCTTCCGGGGAAGTCCCGCGTCGGTCAATAGCTTCTGTTTAATCGGGCTTTCATGCCCGTAAAAAGCATTGATTTTATGCGAGGTCGGGGTTTTCCTGCCCTCGCTTTTTTATTTAATTTTCAGGAGGTGCTTCAACATCAGCAAGCAAGAGCAGCAAATCAATGAGGAAATCCGTGATAAGGAAATAAGAGTTATTTCCGATGACGGCGAGCAGCTCGGCATCATGTCCGCAGCGGAGGCTCTCAAAATTGCCGAAAGCAGAAATCTTGACCTTGTTAAGATTGCTCCCATGGCAAAGCCCCCCGTATGCAAGGTTATGGACTACGGCAAATTCCGATTTGAAAAGGCAAAGAAAGAGAAAGAAGCAAAAAAGAATCAGAAAACCATTGAGATTAAAGAAATCAGACTTTCTCTCAATATCGACACACACGATTTCGACACAAAGATTAACCATGCAAAGAAATTCCTTGCATCGGGTAACAAGGTTAAGGTTTCAATTCGTTTCAGAGGCCGCGAAATGGCTCATCCCGAGCTTGGTCAGGTCATCATGAACCGCTGTGCGGAAGCCTGTGCGGAGTGTGCTTCGGTTGAAAAGCCCGCAAAGCTTGAGGGCAGACAGATGCTGATGTTCCTGGCTCCGAAAAGCGGAAAATAAAAAAGCACGAATTATAATGTAAATTATTAAGGAGGAAACAACCATGCCTAAAATTAAGACACACAGCGGCGCAAAGAAGCGCTTCAAACTTTCAAAGAACGGCAAGCCCATGCGTGCACATGCTTACAAGTCACACATTCTCAACAAGAAGAGCACAAAGCGCAAGAGAAATCTTCGCAAGACAACTGTTGCTGACGTTACAAACTGCAAGCAGATCAAGCGTCTTGTTCCTTACAAATAATATCGGAACTTTGGACAACAACTAACACAATTAACGGAGGATATAAAAAATGGCTCGTATTAAAGGCGCTATAATGACTCGCAAGAGAAGAAATAAAGTACTCAAGATGGCTAAGGGCTACTACGGCTCAAAGAGCACACTCTTCAAGACTGCAAAGCAGGCTGTAATGAAGAGCGGCAACTATGCTTACATCGGCAGAAAGCAGAAGAAGCGCGACTTCCGTCGTCTTTGGATCACCCGTATTTCAGCTGCTTGCCAGGCAAACGGCATGAACTATTCAACATTCATCAACGGTCTTAAGAAGGCTGACATCAGCCTCAACCGCAAGATGCTTGCTGAAATCGCTGTTGCTGACCCCGCAGCATTTACTGCTCTTACCGAAAAGGCAAAGGCAGCTCTCAACTAATCATAGCAATCGGTATCAGAGATGTGGCTCTATGTTACATCTCTGATTGTTTGTTTTTATACTATATAAAGGTATCAAATAAAATGATAATGGAAAAGATAACCGCACGAACCAACGATAAAATAAAACATGCTGTTCGTCTTGGAGAAAGTGCTTCACTCCGAAAAGAGGCAGGGGAATTTTTTCTCGAGGGCGCACGGCTTTGCTTCGATGCCGTTCAGACAGGTATTGAAATAAAGCAGGCATTTTTTACCGCAAAGGCACTCTGGAAATATTCAGAGTATACAGAGAGCATAATCGCCGAAAGCGGCATATGCTATGAAATAAGTGCAGAGGTTTCGCAAAAGCTCTCGGGCACGGAAAATCCGCAGGGAGTTTTCTGCATATGTTCAGTCAGAAGCAACTCCTCGGCGCAGCTTAACCCCGCAGGCAAATATATCGCGCTCGAAAATCTTCAGGATCCCTCCAATCTCGGAGCGGTATGCAGAAGTGCCGAGGCACTCGGTCTTGACGGACTTATCGTCAGCGGCGGCTGTGATATTTATAATCCGAAGGCTCTCAGAGCGGCGATGGGTTCATCGCTGAGAATGCCCGTTATAACGGTTGATAACCTCTCCGGGCTTCTCGAGGACGCAAACAAATCGGGTATGCAGACTCTTGCATCCGTACCCCGCAGCACGGCAACGGATATCCGCAAAATTTCAATGGATGGCGGAGTTATCTGCTGCGTAGGCAACGAAGGCTCCGGACTTTCCGATGAGGTAATAAACGTCTGCAAAACTCTTGTAACAATTCCGATGAGCGGAAGAGCCGAATCGTTCAATGCGTCTGCGGCTGCGGCGATTCTCGCATGGGAGCTGAAAAGATGAGTATAGGCAAAAAATATTGGGTATGGCTTGCTTCGGTACTCGGAGCAGGTGCAAAAACCGAGGAGGTTTTTGCGGCATTCGGTTCACCGCTTGAGATTTATAATGCTTCTCCCACCGAACGTCAGCTTGCGGGTGTTTTCACCAAAAAACAGACCGAAAGATTTTCGACGGAAACACTTGAAAAAGCAGAGAAAATCCTTGGTCTGTGCGAGCGCAACGGCTGGCAGGTTGTAACCCCCGAGGACAGAGAATATCCCGCAGGACTTCGCAAGCTGCGCGATATGCCGCTTGCCCTTTATGTTGACGGAGATATTACCTGCGTAAGAGGAAAGGTAATGATTGGTGTTGTCGGCACAAGGAAGCCGGGAGTTGAGGGTGTAGCAATCACCCATGAAGTATGCACAGACCTTTCTGCAGCGGGTGCGGTAATCGTGAGCGGCGGTGCTCTCGGAATAGACAGTGCAGCGCATGAAAGTGCGCTTTATGCAGGCGGAAAAACGGTCTGCGTACTCGGCTGCGGCTTCGGTGTGAGGTATCTCATGGATAATGAGGCGATGCGCAGAGAAATAAGCCGAAGCGGTGCGCTTGTTACGGAATTTCCTCCGAACACCCCCGCATCAAGAACAACCTTTCCTGTCAGAAACAGAATTATTTCGGGAATGAGCCATGCGGTGCTTGTTGTTGAAGCAGGCGAAAAAAGCGGCTCGCTCATAACCGCAAAAAGCGCCATGGAGCAATGCAGAGAGGTTTTCGCAATTCCGGGAAGTGTGCTTTCAAGTGCCTATACCGGAGCAAACAAGCTTTTATCGGACGGTGCAAAGGCTGCAGCCGGTGCGAGGGAAATCCTTGAACCCTATTCGATAATGTATCCCGACAGGCTGAACCTGAGCTTAATCGGCACGATAAAATACGGAGAAAGCATAAATAAAAATGAAGCCCCCGCAGGACTTGACCCCGACATGACAGCGGTTTATAATATTCTCGGCGGCGGTGCGCTTCATATTGACGATATCGTTGCTTCCTGCGGCATGAGCCGTTCAGGAGTTGTTACCGCACTCATGCAGCTTGAGCTTGCAGGGTATGTAAAGGAAACGGAAAGCAAGAAATATATTTTAAACTAAATTAGGAGTCAGATAAATGTCAAAGCTTATTATAGTTGAGTCGCCCGCAAAGGCGAACACAATCAAGAAGTATCTCGGCAAGGATTTTGATGTTGTTGCATCAAAGGGTCATATCAGGGATTTGCCCGCGGCAAAGCTCAGTGTTGACGTAAAGAACAACTTTGCGCCGAAATATGCTCTTATAAAGGGAAAAGAAAAGCTTGTAAAAGAGCTTAAGGATAAAGTAGATATCAGCGAAGCAGTTTATCTCGCAGCCGACCCCGACCGTGAGGGAGAAGCAATTTCATGGCATCTTGCAACAGTTCTCGGTCTGGATTTGAATACGGCAAACCGTGTTACCTTCAATGAAATCACAAAGACGGGTATTGCCAACGGCATGGCAAATCCCAAGAAGGTCAACACCGACCTCGTTAATGCGCAGCAGGCAAGAAGAATCCTTGACCGCCTTGTGGGCTACAGACTCAGCCCCTTCGTTTCGCAGAAAATCAGAAGAGGTCTTTCCGCAGGCAGAGTACAGAGCGTTGCGCTGAAAATCATTGTTGACCGTGAGGAAGAAATCAATGCCTTTAATCCCGAGGAATACTGGATTATCGAGGCAAAGCTTGCAACCTCGCAGAGAAGAACCTTTACCGCCACTCTTTATTCCGACGAGAACGGCAAGGTAAAGATTTCCGACGAGGCTCAGGCAAAGAAATATCTTGACCGCCTTGACGGCGCGGATTATTCCGTAAAATCCGTTAAAAAGGGTACAAGAAAGAGAAATCCCGCTCCTCCGTTTATTACCTCAACCCTGCAGCAGGAGGCTTCGAGAAAGCTCGGTTTTCAGGCTGAAAGAACAATGAGAGCTGCTCAGGAGCTTTACGAAGGTGTTAACGTAAAGGGTATGGGCATGACGGGTCTTATCACCTACATGAGAACAGACTCGCTCCGTATCTCAGAGGAAGCAAGGGCAGCTGCAAACGAATTTATTACAAAGACATACGGCTCGGAGTACCTTCCCGAAAAGCCCGTATATTATAAATCAAGAGCAAATGCTCAGGACGGTCACGAAGCTATCAGACCTTCAATCCCGTCACTTACGCCCGAAGAAGTTAAGGGCAGCCTTACAAGCGACCAGTATAAGCTCTATAATCTTATATGGAAGCGCTTCATGGCAAGCCTTATGGCAGGCTGTGTTCAGAACACCGTGAAGGCTGAAATCCTTGCAGCGAAGGATGAAAGCGATAAGGAGTTCTGCATTTTCACTGCAGCAGGCTACTCAATTAAGTTTGACGGCTTTACAAGACTCTATGAGCTTCCCGAGGAGGATGCCGAAAAAGGTGTTCTTCCCGAATTTAAAACCGAAGAAAAGCTTAAGCTGCGTGAAATGCTCCCCAACCAGCACTTTACACAGCCTCCCGCACGTTACACCGAGGCATCTCTTATCAAGGAGCTTGAGGAAAACGGAGTAGGCAGACCCAGCACCTATGCGACCATACTTTCAACCATTATCAAGAGGGGCTATGTTCAGAGAAAATCAAAGCAGCTTATCCCCACCGAGCTTGGTGTTGCGATTACCGGACTTCTCAAGGATAAATTCCCCAAGATTGTAAATACAAAGTTCACCGCACAGATGGAAACCAACCTCGATAAGGTCGGCTGCGGCGAATTTGACTATATAAAAATGCTTGACGAGTTCTATACCGATTTGGAAAAATCACTCGATAAGGCAAAATCCGAAATGAAAAACGTCAAAATCCAGCTTGAAGAGGATACAACCGATATCCCCTGCGACAAGTGCGGAAGAATGATGGTTATCAAAACGGGCAGATACGGCAGATTCCTTGCCTGCCCCGGATATCCCGAATGCAAAAATGCAAAACCGCTTATAGTCAACACGGGCGCAAGATGTCCCGAGTGCGGCGGCGAAATTATTGAAAGAAAATCCAAAAAAGGTCATGTATTCTATGGCTGCGGCAACTGGCCCAAGTGCAACTTTATGAGCTGGGATGCTCCCGCGGGCGAAAACTGCCCCGAATGCGGCAAGGCTCTTTTCAAGAAAAAGACAGGCAAAGTTGTTTGCATGACAAACGGCTGCGGCTATGAAAAATCCGCAGGAAAGAAAAAGAAAGATGAATAAAGCTATTGTAATAGGCGGCGGCTTTGCAGGCGTTGAAGCGGCATGGCAGCTCGCAAACAGAGGGATAAACGTTAAGCTTTACGAAATGAAGCCCGTTAAATTTTCGCCCGCTCATACGGGTGAGGGTCTTGCAGAGCTTGTATGCTCAAATTCCTTCAAGGCGATGCGCTTGGGCTGCGCGGCAGGTATGCTCAAAGCCGAAATGGAGCTTATGGGTTCACTCTGCGTTGAATGCGCAAAGGCAACGGCAGTGCCTGCAGGCGGCGCTCTTGCGGTTGACAGAGATAAGTTTTCCGCTCTTGTAACCGAAAAAATACTTTCCCGCCCCGAAATTGAGCTTATCAGGGAAGAAATCACCGAAATCCCCGAGGGAGTTACCATTATTGCGGCAGGTCCCCTTGCCTCCGAGGCTCTTTCCGAAAAAATAAAGGAGCTTTGCGGCGGAAATTTAAGCTTCTTCGATGCGGCTGCACCGATAATTACGGCAGAAAGCATCGACCTCGAAAGAGCATTCATGCAGTCGAGATATGACAGAGGCGACCCCGATGACTATATCAACTGCCCGATGAACAAAGAGGAATATGAAGCCTTCTATGAGGCACTCATCAATGCCGAATGTGCGCCGACGCATGATTTTGATAAGCGCAAGGGTGTTTATGAGGGCTGTATGCCCATTGAGGTTATGGCATCGAGAGGTCACGACACCATCCGCTTCGGACCGATGAAGCCGTCGGGACTTCTTGACCCGAGAACGGGTCACAGACCGTGGGCAAATCTTCAGCTCCGCAAGGAAAACACGGCAGGAACAATGTATAATCTTGTCGGTTTTCAGACAAATCTCAAATTTCCCGAGCAGAAGAGAGTATTTTCAATGATACCCGCTCTTAAAAATGCGGAATTTGTTCGCTACGGAGTAATGCACCGCAACACCTTCATTGATTCACCCGGACATCTCGGAAGCGATTTTGGCTTCAAGGCAAAAGAAGGACTTTATTTTGCGGGGCAGATAACCGGTGTTGAGGGATATATGGAATCCGCGGCTTCGGGTATTCTTGCAGGCATAAATGCGGCAAATAAAATCCTCGGAAAGGAAGCATTCCTTCCCTCCGAGCTTACAATGACGGGTGCGCTTGCCCGATATATCAGCGACGGCAGCATTAAGAATTTTCAGCCCATGGGCGCATCCTTCGGACTTCTGCCGCCCCTCGGCGAAAAAATCAGGGACAAAAAGCTCCGTTATGAGGCACTCGCCGAAAGAGGTCTTGCGGACCTTAAATCCATGCTTGAAAAATAAAAGGCGGTGCTTGTTCCCGCTGCTTACAACATTAATTCATAAAGGAAAATTATTATGACCAAAGAAATTGAGAAGCTCGAGAAAAATCTCGGTTATAAATTTAAAAGTCCGCTTCTTATAGAAAATGCCCTTACCCATTCTTCGTACGCAAACGAAAAGGGTGAGAATTTCCGAAGCAATGAGCGCCTTGAATTTCTCGGCGACTCGATTCTCGGTTTTCTCTCGGCAAACTATTTTTACAGACATTTCACCGGCACCGAAGGCGAGCTTACAAAGCACAGAGCGGCAAGAGTATGCGAAAGCGCTCTCTGCTCATTTGCCAAGGAGCTTGAAATCGGACCCGCACTCCTTCTCGGAAAGGGTGAAATCAGAATGGGCGGCAGAGAAAAGCCCTCCATTCTTGCCGATGCCTTTGAGGCGGTGCTTGCGGCTGTTTATCTTGACGGCGGATTGAATGAAGCAAACAAAATAGTTACCCGCTTTATCCCCAGAAAGGACACACTTGAAACCAACAAGGACTACAAAACCACCCTGCAGGAGGTCATTCAGCGCAACCGTGAGGAGAAGCTTGAATATGTGCTTGTTGATTCCTCGGGTCCCGACCATGACAAAACCTTTACCGTTGAAGTGCATCTCAACAGCAACGTTATAGGCAAGGGTACGGGCAAGAGCAAGAAGCTTGCCGAGCAGCAGGCGGCAAAGGAAGCCCTTGCGCTTATGGGAATAAAATGAAGCATATAAACATTGCGCTTTTTGTGGTGCATAAGGGCTGCCCGCATATGTGTTCCTTCTGCAATCAGAGAAGCATCTCAGGCAGTAACAAGGATATAACCGCGCAGGATGTTCATGCGGCGGCTCAGACGGCAATCAAATCGCTTTCCGCACAGGCTGCGGCAGGCGGTGAAATCGCTTTCTTCGGCGGCAGCTTTACCATGGTAGAGCATGAATACATGATATCTCTGCTTGAAGCGGCACATGAATATATCCGAAACGGAACCTTCAAAGGCATAAGAATTTCCACCCGCCCCGACGGAATAACACCTGAAATCTGCGATATCCTCAAAAAATACGGAGTTACGGCGGTTGAACTCGGCGCACAGAGCCTTGATGACAGAGTTCTGCAAATGAATGAAAGAGGTCACTCCGCAAAGCAGGTTGAGGATGCAACCCTGATGCTCAAGGAATACGACCTTGAGGTTGGCTTGCAGATGATGACGGGGCTTTACGGCTCAGAGGATTCGGACAGCCTTGAAACCGCCGCAAAAATCGTTGCTCTCAAACCCGATACCGTCAGGATTTATCCCACTGTGGTCATAAAAGGCACAAGGCTTTATGAGCTGATGAAAAGCGGAGAATTTATTCCGAAGGGTATCTCCGAAACCGTTGATTTATGCGCAAAGCTCATTCCGATGTTTGAGAATGCGGGCATAAAGGTTATCAGAGTCGGTCTGCACTCGGGCGGAGATGTTGAGGACGGATATGCAGGCGGTGCCTATCACCCCGCTCTGCGTGAGCTTTGTGAGGGCAGAATTTATTATAACAATGCACTCTCGCTGCTCGAAAAGCTCGGCGGCGGAAGTTATATATTAACAGTAAACTCCCGTGAAATATCCAAAATGACGGGTCAGAAAAAAGAAAATCTGTTAAAGCTTCGTGAAAAAGGCTACTGCTGCACCGTAAAGGGTGCTGACGGTCTTTCAAAATACGAGGTTGAAATACATAAAGGTTAGGTAATCAAATGATATTAAAATCACTTGAAATGCAGGGCTTCAAATCCTTTCCCGATAAGACTGTGCTCGAATTTGGGAAAGGCATAACCGCGGTTGTCGGTCCCAACGGCTCGGGCAAAAGCAATATCTCCGATGCCGTGCGCTGGGTACTGGGCGAACAGTCGACCAAAACCCTCAGAGGTGCAAAAATGGAGGACGTTATTTTCGGCGGTACAAGCCAGAGAAAGGCTCTCGGCTATGCCGAGGTTACTCTGCGCCTTGATAACTCGGACAGAAGCCTGAACAACTACGATAAGGACGATGTTGCCGTAACCCGCCGCTACTACCGCTCAGGCGAGAGTGAATATAAAATCAACGGCGAGGTATGCCGTCTGCGTGATATTCATGAGCTTTTCATGGATACGGGTCTCGGCAGGGACGGCTATTCAATGGTCGGTCAGGGAAGAATTGCCGACCTTGTTTCCGCACGTTCAACACAGCGCCGTGATATGCTCGAAGAGGCTTCGGGTATTTCCGCATTCCGCTACAGACGTGCCGATGCAAACCGCCGTCTTGATCAGGCAGAGGAAAATCTTGTAAGACTGCGTGATATCCTCGCAGAGCTTGAATCGAGAATAGGACCGCTCAAAACACAGAGCGAAAAGGCAATGAAATTCCTTGCCCTTGCCGACGAAAAGAAAACTCTCGAAATCGGCTTGTGGCTTCATACAATAGAAAAATCCAAAAACGGTCTGCGCGAGCAGGAGCATAAGCTCTCGCTTGCTTCATCGCAGTATGAGCAGACCGAAAACGAGCTTGTAGAGCTTATCGAAAATATAGAGCTTGCCATCAAAGAGGGTCAGGAGCTGACTCTTGAAATCGAGCGCTTAAGGCAGAGCATTGCCGACGGCGAGGAGGCTGCGGCTGTTATCAGCGGTGAAATTGCCGTTAAAAAGAACACCATTGAGCATAATAATCAGACCATTGAGCGAATTATGAACGATATGGGTGACAGCGAAAGCTCCAAAGCCGAAATTGATGAGCAGATTGAGCAGGCAAAGACGGATATTTCCGAAAAAGAAAAGGCTGTTGACGGCAAGAAAAAAGAGCTTGCGGACGAAATCGGAAGGCTTAATTCTCTTCTCGGTCAGAACAGTGAAAACAGTGAAAAAGCCCGTGAAATCAGCGAAAAATTAACCGCTGCCGCTTTAAAGCTTGCAGATTTGAGGGTTGAAAAATCAACCGCAGAGTCGGCACGCAGAGAGCTTGCCGCTAGAATAGACAACATCAATGAGGTTATCGAAACAAGAGGCGGAGTTATCGTTACTCTCGAAAACGAAAAAGCCGCCGCTCAGAAGGAGCTTGACCGCCTTAATGCCGAGGCTGCAGAGCATGAAAATGCCCTTGACGGCTATAAAATGATTATCGGCACAAGAGCGGATAAGGTTGAAAGATTCCGCAAGGAGCTTGACGAAATAACTCTTGATATTTACCAGAAAAACGCAAGAATCAAAATGCTTGACGACCTTGAAAAGAACCTTGACGGCTATGCAGGAAGTGTTCAGAAGGTTATCAAGGAGGCAAAAAGAGGTGCAATAAGGGGCATTCACGGAACTCTTTCGCAGCTCATTACCGCACCTGCCGAATATGCCGTTGCAATTGAAACGGCTCTCGGTGCGGCAATCCAGAACATAGTAACAGATAACGAAAACACCGCTAAAATTGCAATTAACTTCCTTAAAAACAACAGAGCCGGCCGTGCAACCTTCCTTCCGCTCACCTCTGTGCAGTCAAGACCGTTTAACGAAAAGGGTCTTGAAAAATGCGAAGGCTTCGTTGATATGGCGGATAAGCTGCTTGAATTTGACCCGAAGTATTCGGGAATTATAAGCTCGCTTCTTGCAAGAACGGCTGTTGTTGATAACATTGATAACGGCATCGAAATGGCAAAGAAGTATTCATACCGCTTCAAAATTGTTACCCTTGACGGTCAGGTACTCAACGCAGGCGGCTCGATGACGGGCGGCTCGAGAGGCTCGGGTGCAGGATTTTTAAGCAGAGCCACCGAGATTGAAAGCCTTAAGGAAAAGGTTGCAGCTCTTGAAAATAAGCTTGATGAAAAGCAGGCAGGCTTCAAAACCCTTTCCGAGGAGCTTGCACTTGTTCAGGCAGAGCTTGAAGCAAGCGAAGCCGAGCTTATTAAAACGCAGGAAGACATTATCAGAGCCGAAAGCGCTCTTAACCTCATAAAAGACAGATATTCAGCCGCAAAGGGTCACATTGATGAGCTTGAAGCCGAAAAGGTGAGAGCGGCGGCAAGAATTGAAGAATCCGATGCAACGGAAAAGAAAGCGGATGCCGAAATCGAAGCCGTTACGTCGGACTCCGAAAAGCTTAACGCAGAGCTTGAAAAGCTCAATGAGCAGAGGGAATCTCTCGATAAGCTCCGCGAAGAGTCGGCTCAGGTTCAGAATGCTCTTAACCTTGAAATAGTTGCCCTTTCAAAGGATATTGAGGCGGATAACGAAATCATCGCAGGTTGTCTTGAACGCAAGCAGGCATTTGAAATGCGTGCAGGCAAGCTCGGCGAGGAAATCAGTCTTATAAAACAGGAAAACGAGCAGACAGAAGCACTTATTGCAGAGCTTGAAGAAAAAATCACGGCTGCAAAGGAAAATTCGGTCAAGACCCGTGAAAAAATCGAACAGCTTATCGAAAAACGTACTCAGGGCGAAGCAAAAAGCACGGAGCTTCGTTCAAAGGAACGTGAAAAGACCTCCGAGAGAGAAAAGCTCACCGCAGAGCTTGCAAGGCTCGAGGAGCGCCGTGATTCTATGCAGCGAGAGCTTGAAACGGCGCAGAATAAGCTCTATGACGAATATCAGCTCACTCTGCGTGAAGCGGCTGAAATGGATATCGTGCTTGAAGATATCCCGAAGGCTCAGCGCACATTGCAGGAAATCAAGAATAAAATCCGCGCTCTCGGCAGTGTAAACGTAGGTGCTGTTGAGGAATATAAAGAGGTTTCCGAGCGATACGAATACATGAGCGCTCAGATTGGCGATATTGAAAAATCCAAGGAAGAGCTTACAAAGCTCATTGAAGAGCTTACGGGCAAAATGGCGGAGAGATTCAGAGAGCAGTTCAGACGAATCAACAATAACTTCACCGAAACCTTCAAGGATTTGTTCGACGGCGGACGCGCCGAGCTGGTGCTTGACGACCCGCAGGATGTTCTTGAATGCAACATCAACATCAGGGTTCAGCCTCCCGGAAAGAATGTTCAGAATATCGACCTTCTTTCGGGCGGTGAAAAGGGACTTGCCGCCATTGCGCTTCTCTTTGCAATTCTTAAGGTTACTCCCGCACCCTTCTGCATCTTTGACGAGGTTGAAGCGGCGCTTGACGATATCAACGTTTCCCGCTATGCACAGTATGTAAGAAACATGACCGACCGTACGCAGTTTATCCTCATCACTCACAGACGAGGCACCATGGACGAGGCTGATATGCTCTACGGCGTAACCATGCAGGAAAAGGGAGTTTCAAAGCTTCTTGAGCTCAAAACCGCAGAAATGGCGAAAAAGCTCGGTCTGGAGCAATAAAATTAACACATTCGGGCAATTATGCCCCTTGATTATTGAAAAATTGCATGATATAATAAAATGGTAAAATTATGAGGCAATATAAGAGAGTTGCCGAAAACAAGGAGGATTCATTATGTCAAACCACGGCATTATCAATTACCCCGATGCGCAGGCTGTGCAGAAGCAGCTTGATGAGCTTATCAAAAAGCCGATTTATTCAATCAGCCCCGAGGCTCTTAAGAATTATGAAACAGAATATTTTGACAAGAAGTGTGCAAAGTCAAAGGCTATGATTGAGGAAGCAAAGACAATCATCCCCGGCGGCGTTCAGCACAACCTTGCTTTCAACTATCCGTTCCCCCTCGTTTTCACAAAGGCTGAGGGCGCATATCTTTACGATATCGACGGCAACAAATATTATGACTTCCTTCAGGCAGGCGGTCCCACCGTTCTCGGAAGCAATCCTCCCGCAGTTCGCGAAAAGGTTATTGAGCTTCTCAATGACTGCGGTCCTTCAACAGGTCTTTTCCACGAATATGAATATAAACTCGGCAAGAAGATTGCAGAGCTTATCCCCAATGTTGATATGTTCCGTATGCTCGGTTCAGGTACCGAAGCTTGTATCACAGCTATCCGTGTTGCACGTCTTGCAACAGGTAAGAAGAAGATTCTCAAGATGGGCGGCGCATACCACGGCTGGTCAGATCAGCTCGGCTACGGCATCCGTGTTCCCGGCTCAAAGTGGACTCAGGCAACAGGTGTTCCTCTGTTCTGCTTCAGAGATACGGAAGAATTTTTCCCCGGCGACCTCAATGACCTTGAAAGAAAGCTTAAGGCTAACAGACTTAAGGGCGGCACAGCAGCAGTTATGCTCGAGCCCGTTGGTCCCGAAAGCGGTACAAGACCCGTTGATAAGAACTTCTGCAAGGGTGTTGAACAGCTCTGCCGTAAGTACGGTGCACTCCTCATCTTCGATGAAGTTGTTACAGCATTCCGCGTAAGCATGAGCGGTGCTCAGGGCTACTTCGGCTGCTCACCCGACCTCACCGTATTCGGTAAGGTTATGGCAGGCGGTTACCCCGGCGCAGGCGGTCTCGGCGGCAAGAAGGAATACATGAAGTATCTCGGCGCAGGTCTTGACGATACAGGCAAGAAGATCAAGAAGGCATTCTGCGGCGGCACAATGTCAGCTAACCCCCTCAGCTGTATCGCAGGCTATACAATGCTTGAGGAAATGGAAAAGGCTGATGCTTGCTACAAGGCAGCCCTTATGGGTAACAGACTCACAGCAGGTCTTCAGGAAATCATCAAGAAGAGAAACCTTCCCTTCGTAGCATTCAACCAGGGCTCAATCTGCCACCTCGAAACCGTTGGTACTCTTAACTTCTCCATCAACTGGAAGAAGCCTTGGGGCATCCCCGGCGTTCTCGATGCAACATCGGCACGCAAGAAGGAAATGACTCACATGGGTGCAGCTTACATGGCAGAAGGTCTTGTTACTCTTGCAGGCAGCCGTCTTTACACCAGCGCTGCTTACACAGAGGAAATGATTGACGATGCAGTTGCAAGATTTGACAGAGTATTTGAAAATATCACTATCATTGACAAGAAATAATTAACGATAACGGCGGGATACCCGATATCCCGCCTTATTTTAAATAATCCGAAAGGAATTAAATCATGGATGTTTTAACCGCTAAAAAGCTTGTTATAGAAGCAGGCGAAAGACTTGTTGAAAACGGTCTTATCGCAAGAACATGGGGCAACGTAAGCTGCCGTGTTGACGATAAAACATTTGTTATAACTCCCAGCGGAAAGCCTTATATCGGACTGACTCCCGACGATATCGTTGAGGTTGCAATCAACACTCTCGAATGGGGCGGCAACGTTAAGCCCTCATCCGAAAAGGGCATTCATGCTGAGGTTTATAAGGAATATCCCGAAGCTAATTTTGTTATCCATACCCACCAGAAGGTTGCTTCCGCAATAAGCGCTCTTTCAACGGGCATTGAAAAGGTTGCGGGCGAAGCTGCAAGCCTTATCGGAAACGTAATCCATCTCGGCGGCTACGGTCTTCCCGGCACAAAGAAGCTCAGGAAGGGTGTTACAACCGCTCTCAAGCTCAGCCCTTCAAAGGCTGTAATCATGGCTCACCACGGCGCTCTCTGCTTCGGTAAGGACAGCGAAGAGGCTTTTCAGGTTGCAAGCTCCCTTGAAAAGGTTTGCACTGACTATATTCTCGATGCTGCAAAGTCAAAGCTCGGTTTAAAGTCGGACAATCTTGATGATTTTTGTGCAGAGATTGCCGATAAGCTCACAAAATCCGAAAAAACTGTTGAAATTGATAATTCAATGCTGTATAATAGTACATGCAACAGAGAAAGCGGCGAAATAATATTCACCAACAAGGGCGACGGCTCTGAGATTTCAATGGAGCTTAACGGCGCATCTTCCGCTGTCGGCGACCTTGCAAAGGTTGCGGTTGCTCACAAGGATATTTATAATTCCTGCCCTAAATTCAACAATATTATTCATAACACATCAAGCGAGGTTGTTTCCGTTTCAAGACTCGGCAAAACAATGAAGCCTCTGCTTGACGACTTTGCTCAGATTTGCGGTCCCACCGTTAAATGTGCAAAAACACCCGATAAAGCTGCAAAGAAGATAAAAAATAAAAATGCGGTTCTTATCAAGGATATGGGTGCTCTTTGCTGCGGAGCCAACGAAGGCGATGCTCAGGCAGTTGACATGATTATGAGCAAAAGCAGCCTTACCTTGCTCACCTCAAAGGTTTTCGGCAAGACGAAGGCAATCAACCCCGTTGAGGCTTGGCTTATGAGAATAGTCTATACTCTCAAATACTCCAAGCAGGCGGAAAAATAACTTTAACCACTACCATCTTTTGTCCCCCCCGTTTTATACGAGAAAAATCCGAGGCTGAAAGGCCTCGGCTTTTTCTTTTTGCAGATATTTATTCAATTAACCCCTTTACAATTTATAAAATTTGTTACATAATATACTATGTATAATTATACAGAGAAAGAGGAACAGAAAATGAAAGGAAAACCGCCCGAATCCCCTGCGGAGCAACCAAAGAAAAACTCAATGAAAAAGAGCTTTTCGCTTGTAAAAAGATTTTTTCCGTATTTGAAAAAGCATCTGGGTACTGAAGCGCTTGTGCTTTGCTGCGTTGCCGTAACTGCTGCCTGCGATATCACTCTTCCGCTCATTGTCCGTGAAATCACCAATGCGGGTGTTGAGGATATTGCATCGCTAACCGTTAAAAAAATCCTCGGAATATGCCTGTTTTATGTCGGCTTCAAGGCAATCGCCTGCCTCGCAAGCTACTGCCAGTCATATTACGGTCACATAATGGGCATAAAAATTGAAAACAAAATGCGTGAGGATATGTTCGACCATCTCCAGAAGCTCTCCTTTACGTTTTTTGATAACACAAAGGTCGGTCAGCTCATGAGCCGCATGACCTCTGACCTTTTCGATGTTGCCGAATGGGCGCATCATTTCCCCGAAATGGTATTCAGCACCGTTGTCAAATTCCTTGCAAGCTTCTTTATTTTTGCTTCAATGGACTGGCGCCTTGCACTGTGTGTTTTTGCAATGATGCCGTTCATGATAATTCTCACAAAGAAAACCCGCACAAAAATGCGTGATACGTTCCGCCAGAGCCGCCATCAGGTAGGCGAAATCAATGCAAGAATTGAGGACAGCCTTCTCGGAGTAAGAGTTGTCCGTTCCTTCACCAATGAGAAAACCGAAAAGGAAAAATTCTCAAGAGGCAACAAAGAATATGTCCGCATAAAGAACAAGAGCTACAAATATATGTCCAAATTCCATGCAACCGTTACCTTGCTTGACGGAACGATGTATATTGCGGTTGTCGGAGTAGGCGCATATTTTATGCACGCAGGCATTACCACTCCGGGCGACTTCAGCGCAAGCCTTCTTCTTGTTTCAACACTTCTCGGCTCAATCCGTTCGATTGTTGATTTCAGCGAGCAGTTCAGCAGAGGCATCACGGGAATTGAACGTTTTGCGGATATCATGGACGAAGAACCCGATATTACCGACAGTCCGAATGCGGTTGAAATTACCGATGTCAAGGGTGATATCGTGTTCAAGGACGTTTCTTTCAGTTATGTAAAAGGCGAAAAGACCATTCTTAATCACCTTGATTTGCATATTCCGAGCGGTTCAAACGTTGCGCTCGTAGGACCAAGCGGCGGCGGCAAAACCACTCTTTGTAATCTTATTCCGAGATTTTACGAAGCTGAAAGCGGAAGTATTTTCCTTGACGGCAAAAACATAAAGGATATAACCCTGCGTTCGCTTCGCTCAAATATCGGTGTTGTTGCACAGGATGTCTATCTTTTCTCGGGTACCATACGCGATAATCTTATCTACGGCAAGCCCGATGCAACGGAAGAAGAAATTATCGAAGCAACCAAAAAGGCAGGTGCTTATGACTTCATCAGCGCACTTCCCGACGGCTTTGATACATATATAGGCGAGAGAGGAGTCAAGCTCTCGGGCGGTCAGAAGCAAAGAATCTCAATTGCAAGAGTTTTTCTTAAAAATCCTCCCGTGCTGCTTCTCGACGAGGCAACAAGCGCACTTGATAACGAGAGCGAAAAGCTTGTTCAGGAGTCACTCGAAAGACTTGCAGAGGGCAGAACCACTCTCACCATAGCGCACAGACTCACAACCATCCGTAATGCCGACGAAATCATCGTTCTCACCGAGGACGGCATCACAGAGCACGGCTCACATTCCGAGCTTATGCAAAAAGGCGGCATCTACAGCAATATGTACAGTATGTATGCAGTGATGTAATTCGGAATGCGTAATTCGGAATTATCTTAACGTGCAAAAAATAAAGAAAGCAGGTAACAAAAATGCTCAAAAATATCTCCCCCATCATCTCCCCCGAGCTTCTTAAAATTCTCATGGAAATGGGTCACGGTGACGAAATCGTTATCGGCGACGGCAACTTCCCCGCAGCATCAATTGCACAGCGCCTTGTGCGCCTTGACGGTCACGGAGTTGACGAAATTCTCTCTGCCATCCTTAAGCTCATGCCCCTTGATACATATGTTGAGGCACCCGTTGCTCTTATGGATAACGCAGACCCCTCAAATCCTCCTCCCATCTGGGAAGACTATAAAAAGACTATCCTTGCCGAGGAAGGCGAGAAGAATATTGAGCTTGTTGAGCGCTTTGCATTCTATGACAGAGCAAAGAAGGCATACGCAGTTATCGCAACAGGCGAAACAGCTATTTATGCCAATATAATTCTCAAAAAAGGTGTAGTTATTCAGTAAGGAGCAATTATGGAAAAACGTGTATTAGCCATTGACTTCGGCGCATCAAGCGGCAGAGCCATTCTCGGCAAATTCGACGGCGAGAAAATCACTCTTGAAGAGGTTCACCGCTTTTCAAACGACCCCGTTAAGGTCGGCAAGACCATGTACTGGGACGTTCTGCGCCTTTTCTATAACATCAAGCAGGGCATAATCAATGCCAAAAACGCAGGCGGCTTTGACAGCATCGGCATTGACACCTGGGGTGTTGACTTCGGTCTTATAGACAAATTCGGATGTCTGCTTGAAAATCCCGTTCATTACCGTGACGAGCGCACAGTCGGTCTTATCGAGGAATGCGCCGAAATAATTCCCAATAAGGATTTTTATTTCAAAACAGGCATTCAGTTCATGGAGCTTAATACAATTTATCAGCTCTATGCGCTCAAAAAATACCGCCCGCATCTTCTCGAAAGAGCGGACAGACTTCTTTTTATGCCTGACCTTTTCGGTTATATGCTCACGGGCAAAATGACAACCGAATATTCAATCGCAACCACCTCACAGATGATAGACCTTGAAACAAAGTCATGGGCAACCGACTATATTGAAAAGCTCGGCATTCCTTCAAGACTTCTCGGCGAAATCGTACCCTCGGGAACGGTTCTCGGCAAGGTGACGGACGATATCTGCGAGGAATGCGGAATTAAGGACGTTGACGTTATCAGTGTCTGCGGTCATGATACACAGAGTGCCATAACCGCCGTTCCTGCCGAAAGCGAAGATTTTGCCTTCCTTTCAAGCGGCACATGGTCGCTTTTCGGAACAGAACTTAAAGAGCCCATCGTCAACGAAACTTCGCTTGCAATGAATGTCACAAACGAGGGCGGCTGCGATTCATCCGTCGGCTTCCTTAAAAACATAATCGGTCTTTGGCTCATTCAGGAAAGCCGCAGACATTGGAACAGACACGGCAGCGATTATTCATATGCAGACCTTGAAAAGCTTGCTCTTGCAGCCGAGCCGTTCAAGTGCTTCATCGACCCCGATGCACCCGAGTTTGTTCCCCACGGAAATATCCCCGAAAGAGTTCGTGAATACTGCCGCAAAACCAACCAGCCCGTACCCGAAAGTGTGGGCGAGGTTATGCGCTGTATCTACGAAAGCCTTGCCATGAAATATCGCCTCACCATTGATAATCTTGAGGACTGCACAGGCAAAGCTTACCCCGTCATTCACGTTATCGGCGGCGGCACAAAGGATACACTCCTTTGTCAGATGACCGCTTCCTCATGCGGCAGAACAGTTATCGCAGGACCCATTGAGGCAACCGTTCTCGGCAATATTGCCGTTCAGCTCATGGCTTGCGGTGCAATCAAAAATGTTGCAGAAGCAAGAAAAATTGTCAAAGCAAGCGAAAAGACAGTTGAATATTCTCCCGAAAATGCCGAAGCATGGGCAGAGGCATATGAGAGATTTAAGAAGGTTATTAAATAAAATAAACATACATACACATACAGAAAGGAAGATGCTATTATGGCAAAGAACAGACTTATCGGCGATTATCCCGTAATCGGTATTCGCCCCATCATCGACGGCAGAAGAGGCCCCCTCAAGGTAAGAGAATCACTTGAAGACCAGACCATGAACATGGCAAAGGCAGCAAAGGCTCTCTTTGAGGAAAATCTCCGCTATTCAAACGGCGATCCCGTAAAGGTTGTTATCGCTGACACAACAATCGGCAGAGTTGCAGAAGCAGCAGCCTGCGCAGCAAAGTTCAAGAAGGAGGGTGTTGACATCACTCTTTCCGTTACTCCCTGCTGGTGCTACGGCTCCGAAACAATGGACATGGACCCCACAACAATTAAGGGTGTTTGGGGCTTCAACGCAACAGAAAGACCCGGCGCAGTTTACCTTGCAGCAGTTCTTGCTGCTCATGCACAGAAGGGTCTTCCCGCATTCGGTATCTACGGCAAGGATGTTCAGGACGCTGATGACACAACAATGCCCGACGATGTTAAGGAAAAGCTTCTCCGCTTCGGTAAGGCAGCTGTTGCTGTTGCAACCATGAGAGGCAAGAGCTATCTCCAGATCGGCTCTACCTGCATGGGTATCGCTGGCTCGGTTATCGACCCCGACTTTATTGAAGAATATCTCGGCATGAGAGTTGAATCCGTTGACGAGGTTGAAATCATCCGCCGAATGAGCGAAGGCATCTATGACGAGGCTGAATATCAGAAGGCTCTTGCATGGACAAAGGCAAAGTGCAAGGAAGGCTTCGATAAGAACCCCGAATTTGTAAGAAAGAGCGACGAACAGAAGGAAAAGGACTGGGAATTTGTTGTTAAGATGATGTGCATCATCAAGGACCTCATGAACGGCAATCCCAACCTTCCCGAAGGCAGAGAAGAAGAAATGGTTGGCCACAATGCTATCGCAGCAGGCTTCCAGGGTCAGCGCCAGTGGACAGACTTCTACCCCAACGCAGACTTTGCAGAAGCTCTTCTCAACACTTCATTTGACTGGGAAGGCACAAGAGAGCCTTATATCCTTGCAACTGAGAACGACGTTCTCAACGGCATCGGTATGCTCTTTATGAAATTACTTACCAACAGACCTCAGATGTTCGCAGACGTTCGTACTCACTGGAGTGCAGACGCAGTTAAGAGAGTTACGGGTTATGACATCGAAGGCAAGGCAAAGGAAGCAGGCGGATTTATCCACCTTATCAACTCCGGTGCTTGCTGCCTTGATGCCTGCGGCGAGGTTAAGGACGAAAACGGCAACGGTATCATCAAAGAGTGGTACAATGTTACCGAAGAGGATGCCGACAAGATTCTCGAAGCTACCACATGGAATGCAGCCGATAACGGCTATTTCAGAGGCGGCGGATATTCTTCAAGATTCCTTACCAGAGCTGAAATGCCCGCAACAATGATTCGTCTTAACCTTGTTAAGGGTCTCGGTCCCGTTCTTCAGATTGTTGAAGGCTGGACAGTTGCACTTCCCGACGAGGTTTCCGACATTATCTGGAAGAGAACAGACTACACATGGCCCTGCACATGGTTCGCACCCAGATGCACAGGCGAAGGCGCATTCAAGTCGGCTTACGACCTCATGAATAACTGGGGCGCAAACCACGGCGCTATTTCCTACGGTCACATCGGTGCCGATATCATCACAATGGCATCAATGCTCCGTATCCCCGTAGCTCTTCACAATGTTCCCGATGAAAAGATTTTCCGTCCTGCTTGCTGGGGCGCATTCGGAACAAAGGATCTTGAAGGCGCTGATTTCAGAGCTTGCGAAAACTACGGTCCCCTTTACAAATAAAAAACACATCATGGGCTGTCCTGTTAATGCAGGGCAGCCTATTTTTATACAAAGTAATGTATAATTATTCTAATTTAGAAGCATTGCACAAAATTATAGGCACTCCGTTGTGAATTTTGTCAAGGAAAAAAGCTTGACAGCTAACCTCTTATTGTGTATAATGGGGAACTGTTGTGTGTCCCGAACGCACACAGGAGGTTAAAATGAGTATTATAAAAAAGCTTACAGCAATGTTAATTATATCGGCAGTTATAATAAGTGCATTTTCGTTCAGCGCTCTCGGTGCAGCTTCCGTAAAGGGCAGCGAGGTTGCGGAATTTGCCGTTAAATTTGAAGGCTGCGGCTATCAGTATTCAAGCAAGGGTCCCGATAAGTTTGACTGCTCGGGTCTTGTATATTATGTTCTCAAAAATTTCGGAATCACCTTCGGCAACAGCACCTCGGAATATAACACCAAGGAGAAAGCAAAGTCCTTCGGCACCGTTATAAACGATATCAAGAATGCAAGAAAAGGCGATATCGTTGTGTGGGGAAGCCATGCGGCGGTTTATCTCGGCGACGGCGATTGCATCTCGGCGATGAATCCCAAAAAGGGTGTTATTATCAATCAGGTTGAAAAATTTGTTGATAAAAACGGAGTTACCAATCCCTCGCATTTCTTCATAAGACCCTTCGACTATGCAGCGGAAACGGCTGAAAATTCCGTACCCGAAACAGAAAACGGAGCTGCGGAGAGCAAAAAGCTGTCGTTTAAAGATAAAATCATGCTTATGCTTGAAAGAATTGCGGATTTTATTAAAGCACCCTTCATGCCCGTTATAAATGCATTTAAGTAATTAAAAGCTGTGCTTCGGCACAGCTTTTATTTTTATAATAAAATATAAATAAAATTATAAATTTCTCTTGTAATTCATATCTAAAATAATTATAATAGTGATATAATAGGGTAATAGTGTATAGTTATGCCCTTTTACAAAAATTGTTACCCTTTTGTCACAGTTTCTTAATTAATTCGGCGCATCGGAATACTATAATCAAAATGATGCATTGCATCTGGATTCAGGAGGAAGAAATGGGCAAGAAATATGTTATTTCCTACGACATAGGAACAACCGGCGTTAAAAGCTGTCTTTTTGAAATTGACAAAGAGATAACTCTTATCAGCGCAGCAATGGAGGGCTATAAGCTCTACATCATGCCCGACGGCGGTGCAGAGCAGGACCCCGATGAATGGTGGGCTGCCATCTGTTCGACCACAAAAACCATTTTTGAAAACTGCGACATCAAGCCGGAGCAGGTTGAGGGCATTTCCTTCTGCTCACAGATGCAGGGGCTTGTGCTTGTTGACAAAAACGGAAAACCCGTTCACAGAGCATTCAGCTACATGGACCAGCGTGCAAGGAAGCAGATTAAAGACGGCATTGCAAACGGTATTCAGATTGCAGGTGCAAACATCTTCAAGCTCATTCCTTCGCTCATTATTACGGGCGCTGTTTCCGCAAGTGTTAAGGACCCCGTATGGAAATATAACTGGGTCAAGGAAAATGAACCCGAAAACTTCAAACGTGTTCACAAGTGGCTTGATGTTAAAGAATACATAATCTGCCGCATGACGGATAAATTTGTTATGACCCCCGACTCCGCCTTCGGCACTCTTCTTTACGATATCAGAAAGGGCAAGGAGGGCTTCAGCAAAACAATCTGCAAGCTCCTCGGTGTTAACCCCGACCATATGCCCGAAATCATAAAATGCTCCGATAAAGCAGGCGGTCTTACCGCAAAGGCAGCTGCAGAGCTTGGTCTTAAGGAAGGCACTCCTGTTTTCGGCGGCGGCGGCGATGCTTCTCTCATCGGTGTCGGTGCAGGCAGTGTTGAGCTTGGCGAAACACATATTTATAACGGCACCTCCGGCTGGGTTTCGACCGTTGTTGACAAGAGTGTTGTTGATGCCTCTGCAATGATTGCAGCCATAGTCGGTGCGGATAAAAATAATTTCAACTATTTTGCAGAGCTTGAAACCGCAGGCAAGTGCCTTGAATGGGTCAGGGATCACCTTGCACTTGACGAAATCGGCATTTTCCTTAATAAAACCGATGTTGCGGAATCCGAGGAAACTGTTTACACCAGTCTTTACGATTATCTTTCAAAGGTTGTTGATGAAATTCCCGCAGGCAGTCAGGGTGTTATCTTTACTCCGTGGCTTCACGGAAACCGCTGCCCGTTTGAGGACCCCAACTCAAGAGGAATGTTCTTCAATATCAGCCTTGAGGTCGGCAAAACAGAGCTTATCCGCTCGGTTCTTGAGGGTGTTTGCATGCATATGCGTTGGTTCCTCGAAACTCAGGATAAGAAAATCAAAACATCAAAAACAGTCCGCTTTGTAGGAGGCGGTGCGCTCAGCGATGTTACCTGCCAGATTCTTGCAGACGTTACGGGCAGAACGGTTGAAACCGTAGATTCCCCGCAGAACGTTGGCGCAGTAGGCGCAGCGGTTGTTATGGCTGTCGGTCTCGGAGTGCTTGACGATGTTTCTCAGGCAAAGAAGCTCA
Organism: Acutalibacteraceae bacterium; assembly: GCA_045544115.1. GTDB lineage: Bacteria > Bacillota > Clostridia > Oscillospirales > Acutalibacteraceae > CAG-177. The sequence goes on from JAZPYI010000082.1 coordinate 62,655, forward strand.
TCCCCGCAAAGAAAACCTTCAAACCCAATCCCGCAAACAAAGAGGTTTATGACCGCAACTATGCTGTTTATAAAACTCTTTATAAAAATAACAAAGAAGCTTTCAAGGCTCTCAACGGCTGAGAAAAATTCGCATGAAAGGACATATTACCATGAAAAAATATTTTGCTCTTATTATTACGGTTATCGTGATTCTTACCTGCTTTACCGCTTGCAAGCCCAAAATCAAGAACGGTGCTGTTGTTGAAAACGGCGCAGGCGAGCAAATCGCAATCGTTACTTCACCCGACGGCGGTATTGTAAGAGATGATGCAGGCAACCTCATCGTTCTTGTTACCGATGCAAACGGCAAGAATGTTAAGGACGAAAACGGCGAATATAAAACAAATGCCGTTGCTCTGGATCATGCAATCATTATCGGCAGACGTGTTGAAACCCAGAATTACTCAGTTGAAATTCCCGACGGTTGGTCGGATGCCGTAACTCTCAACGACCTTCAGATTAAGAAGGACGGAACAAGCGAATCCCTTGTTATCAAAGAAAAGGATTGCTCCGTTTCTCAGGCAATTGAAGAGGTTTCTCCTCTTTTCGAGGCTGCAAAAACAATGTATGCAAATGCCGTTTCCGAAAACAAGTCAGTTGAAATCAATGATGATATCACCGCAAGCTTTATGTCGGTTTATGTTCCCGATATCGGAAAGACAGACGAAAACGGAAACCCCACCGCCACATATTTTGCTTATTTCTTCTTTGAAGAAGCAGGACACACCTACACCTGCAAAATCGAAGGTCGCCGCAATCTCAGCGAAACCCTCGACGAATTTACAAAGATTCTTTCATCCATCAACTTCCGCTGATAATTCTTTTTAAAGGAGATAATTACTATGCTTTTTACTCAGGATATCGGTATAGATTTAGGTACCGCCAACACCCTTGTATTCGTTAAGGGCAAGGGAATAGTTATTCGTGAACCCTCCGTTGTTGCCGTTGACCAGAAGAGCAACCCTCCCAGAGTTGTTGCCGTCGGTATGGAAGCAAAGGAAATGATAGGCAGAACCCCCGGTTCAATCACGGCTGTGCGTCCTCTTAAGGACGGTGTTATTGCCGATTTTGAAATTACCGCAGAGATGATAGCCTCTTTCATTAAGAGAACCACCAAAAGGTCGCCCTTTGCAAGAATCAGAGTTCTTATCTGCATTCCCTCAGGTGTTACCGAGGTTGAAAGAAAGGCTGTTTATGATGCCGCAAAGAGTGCGGGCGCAAAATATGTAAGCCTTATTGAAGAACCCATGGCAGCAGCTATCGGCGCAGGTCTTCCCGTAAGCGAAGCAACGGGCAGCATGGTTGTTGATATCGGCGGCGGAACATCTGAGGTTGCCGTTATCTCACTCGGCGATGTTGTTACTGCAAACTCCGCAAGAGTTGCAGGCGATAACTTTGACGAAGCAATTATTTCCTATATCAAGAAAAAATATAACCTTCTTATCGGTGAAAGAACCGCTGAGGATATCAAAATCAAAATCGGTTCGGCATATCCCTATGAGGGCGAAGGCACCATCAACATCAAGGGCAGAAACCTTATGGACGGACTTCCCAAGAATGTTGACATCACAAGCGAGGAAATCCGTGAGGCTATGGCTGATACCGTTTCCCAGATTGTTGATGCCGTTAAATCTACTCTTGAAAAAACTCCCCCCGAGCTTGCTGCCGATATCATTGACCACGGCATTATGCTCACAGGCGGCGGCGCACTTCTCAGAGGTCTTGACAAGCTTATCGCTGCAGAAACAAAAATTCCCGTTCTTATTGCAACCAATCCTCTTGACTGCGTTGCAGACGGCACAGGCATCTGCCTTGAAAACAATACTCTCAACGTAACAGGCAATAAGAAATATATCTAAAGGAGCAATAACCGATGATCCGCTTTTTGAAAAGCTCTGCATTTAAAATATTTGCAGTCATAGCCGCAGCTCTGCTTGCAGGCTCGGTCTTTGCACTTGCCTCAAGAAGCGGTTCCTCGCCGCTCACAAGTATAACGAGTGTTGTTTTCGGCCCCGTTTCCCGTGCCGCATCGTTTGTTGCCTCGGAGTTTTCAAATCTCCCGATTTCCTTCCGTTCCTCCTCCGCTCTTGCCAAGGAGATAGACGACCTTGAAAAGGAAATTGACAGACTTACCCGCCAGCTTGTTGACTATGAGCAGGCGAAAAGCAAGAATGCCTTTTATCAGGAATTTCTTGAAATCAAGGAAGAACACAGCGATTATGTTTTTGCCGAGGCTGCAATTATCGGCAGAGATTCGGCAAATCATCTCGGCTCCTTCACTCTGAACAAAGGCTCGGCAAGCGATATCAGTGTAAACGACCCCGTTATCTACGGCGATTACCTTGTGGGCATTGTTTCTTCCGTTACTCCCACCCGCTGCACGGTCAGCACAATACTTAATCCCGATGTAAATGTCAGCGCATACGAGGTGCGCACCCGTGACCTCGGCTTTGTAACCTCAACGGTCGCTCTTGCCCAGGAGGGTCACTGCCATATGCCGGGACTTTCGGACTCAACAGCCATTACCGCAGGCGGAATCATCTGCACCTCGGGTGTAGGCGGAATTTATCCCCGTGACCTGATTGTAGGAACGGTTGTTGACATCGTTGACGGCACGGTTGATATTTCCGCAAGCGCGGTTATTGAACCGGGTGTTGACTTTGGTGAAATCACCGATGTTTTCATTATTACAGACTTTGACGGACAGAACCAGCAATGACTATTGAAACGCAAAAGAAAAATCTGATATTCCGTAGACTCAGCCTTGCTCTGATACTTCTGCTTATATCCGTTTTGCAAAACACAAACGGCTTTTTTCCGCAGATTTTCGGCATCAGGGCTTTGCTTCTTATACCCGCAGTTGTGTGTGTTGCGATGTTTGAACGTGATATCTACGGAATGCTCCTCGGTCTTTTTGCAGGTGCATTATGGGATGTTTTCGCATCGGGCGCAAGCTTCAATGCGCTTTTTCTGCTTACGGCAGGCTTCCTTTGCGGCACTCTCATCAACACGATAATGCGTAACAACGTAGTTACAGCTTCGATTCTGACCTTTATTTTTTCCGCAATTTATAATATTTTTTATTGGCTTTTCAATTTTGTTTTTGCGGGGCTGGATTCCGCAGGCTTTATGCTCTGGCGCTATTATCTGCCGAGTATCGTTTACACAACGGTTTTCGTGCCGATAATTTTTATATTCGTCCGTAATGTTGAAAAGAAGTTTACGGAGGAATAACAAAATTTTTAAGGAAAGGCAGGGATTTATATGCACGTTAAAATAACGGGAACAAGACGCATTGTGTCCCTTTGTGTGCTTCTTGCCTTTTTTGCATTCTTTATTTTTGACCTTGTTAAAATTCAGATTATTGACGGTGACGAATATGCCGCCGCAAGCAATGCCGTTTCGGAAAGGACGGCTGTAATAACCGCCGCAAGAGGAGAAATTGTTGACTGCAACGGTCAGGAGCTTGTATATAATGACCAAGGTTATTCGATAATTTTTGACCATGCCTATTTTCCTGCCGAGCAGGAACAAAGAAATATAATAATCGCAAATCTCATTGACCTTTTTGAAAAAAATTCTCTTGAATGGATTGACAATCTTCCGCTTGTTTTTAATGAAAACGGCGATATAGTATATAAAGAAGACAGCGAAAATCTTATCAAAGAGATGAAGAGCGAGGATATGCTCAATCTCAATGATTACGCAACCGCACAAAACTGCTTTGATGCTCTCATTTCAAGATACAAGCTTGAGCAGTATCCCGCAGAAAAAGCAAGAAAAATCGCTTCGGTTTGTTACGAAATGAAGCGCCTTTTCTTCAGCATAGGCTATCCCTATACCTTCGCTACCGATGTTCCCGAGGAAATTTTTTCATATATTAAGGAAAACAGCGGAATTTATCAGGGTGTTGATGTTCAGGTTGTTCCCGTAAGAAAATATGCGGACGGAACTCTTGCCCCCCATGTTTTGGGAAGAACGGGTGCAATTGATGCCGATGAATATAAAAAGCTTAAGTCTGAGGGCTATAAAATCACTGATTTCTTAGGTAAAAGCGGAATTGAAGCCGCAATGGAGGAATATCTTAAGGGTACCGACGGCGAGGAAACCATTTATTGGGACGGCGACGGCAACAAATCCAGCGCTGTAACCGTTAAGCCTGTTCAGGGCAACACCGTTGTTCTCACAATCGACGCAGGTGTTCAGAAGGTTGCGCAGGATTCGCTGCGTGAAACTCTTCTGGATTTTGCCGGAAGCGACCGCGGAAATCTCGTTGACGATGCGGGTGCCGTTGTGGTTTTAAACTGCAAAACCGGCGCTATTTTAGCCTGCGCTTCATACCCGACCTACGATATTTCAACCTACAGCGATAACGCAAAGGCTCTTAATGAGGACCCCTCTGCTCCGCTTTGGAACAGAGCTTTGCTTTCAACCTATGCAACCGGCTCAACCATGAAGCCCTCCGTTGCAATCGCTGCGCTTGAAGAGGGTCTTATCGACAAGGATTATACCGTTTATTGCTCGGGAATGTACACCTACCTCGGTCAGGATTTCAAATGCGAGCAAAGCCATAAGACACGTTTTGTTGATGTCGTTAATGCAATTGACGAATCCTGCAACACCTTCTTTTATGAAGTCGGCAAGAATCTCGGCATCGAAAAAATGAATGAATACAGAACTCTTTTCGGTCTTGGCTCAAAAACAGGCTGTGAGCTTGGCGAAGCAACTGGTGTTCTTGACAGCCCCGAATACCGTTCTTCACTCGGTCAAACCTGGCTTCCCGGCTTCACGATTCAGTCGGCAATCGGTCAGGCGGGTAATCTTTTCACTCCGATTCAGCTTGCAAATTACTGCGCCGTTATTGCAAACGGCGGCACAAGATACAGAACCCACTTTGTGAAAAGCATAAAGAGCTATGACTACTCGCAGACTATTGTTGAAACAAAGCCCGAAATTCTTTCACAAATGGATATTTCCGACGAAACTCTTAAAACCGTACAGAGCGGTATGCTCGCAGTCGGCACAAGGTCATCATATTTCAAAAACAGCCCCGTTCAGATTGCTGCAAAAACGGGTACTTCTCAGGAAATCCGTAATCTTAACGGTCAATCCGTCAAGGTAAACAACGGTTTCCTCATTGCCTTCGCACCCTATGAAAACCCCGAAATCGCCGTTGCCGTTGTCGGTGAAGGCTTCAGGGCAGGTTCAAGGCTTTCTTCCGTCGTTGCCGATATTGTTGAATACTATTTCGGACAGAGTGACAGTATGCAAAGTAACCAGCAGGAAAATATATTAATTCCGTAAGGAGATTACAGCTATGGCTGAAATTATAGTTATTGCTTCGGGTAAAGGTGGCTCGGGCAAATCATCTTTTGTTGCGGGTGTCGGCAGGGCACTTGCAAAGCTCGGCAAAAAAGTCCTCGCCATTGACTGCGATATCGGTCTGCGCTCCCTCGACCTTCTTTTCGGTGTTTCCGAAAACGTGGTTTTTGACTGGGGCGACCTTCTGCATGACAGATGCACCGTTGAGCAGGCTCTCATTAAATCGGAAATTGACCTTCTTGCCGCTCCCCGTAATTTCAGCAGCGAGTTTACACCCGAAGCCACCGCAAAGCTTTTCAAATCCTTTTCGGAAAATTACGATTATATTCTGCTCGATTCTCCCGCGGGAATTGACAGGGGATTCCGTATTTCCGCAAGCGGTGCGGACAAGGCGGTTGTTGTTACAACTCCCGATAATATCTGCGTAAGAAGCTGCGCAAGAGCATTTGACGAGCTTCGCAGACTTGGTATAGAGGATGCAAGACTTGTTATCAATATGTTTGAGGTAAAGCCCGTTTGCAAAAAAAAGCTTCTGAACATAGACCAATGCATTGATGAAACCGGAGTTCAGCTTTTGGGTATTGTTCCCAGAGATATAAATGTCGGCTTCAGCTCCGTAACCGGCGAAGCACCGGGTGAATTTTCACCGTCAACCCTTGCGTATAAGCGAATTGCAAAACGCATTACAGGTATGCGTATACCCCTTGTTTGTGAATAGAGGTTATAATATGGAAAACCGTACAATTGCCGCCATTGCAACTCCGAATGCTCCGGGCGGTATCGGAATTGTGAGGATTTCAGGCGAAAATGCCGTTGAAATTGCCGCAAAAATATTCAGACCCGTAAGCGGTAAGCCGCTTTGTGAAAGCAAGGGTTACTGCGCCCATTTCGGAGATGTTTACGATAATAACGAGAAAATTGACGAGGCAGTTTGCCTCGTTTTTCGTGCGCCCAAAAGCTACACGGGCGAGGATACCGCTGAGATTTCATGCCACGGCGGTCTGTATATTACAAAACGTGTTCTGCGTGCCGCACTTGATGCAGGAGCCATTCCCGCCGAGGCAGGGGAGTTTACAAAACGCGCTTTCCTCAACGGTAAGCTTGACCTTGCCGCCGCCGAAAGTGTAATGTCGTTAATCGGTGCGTCGGGAAAACAGGCGGCAACTGCCGCTCTCAACACTCTTGACGGCAATTTAAGCCGTGAAATCAGGAAATGTGCCGATGATATTATCGGAGTATGCGCTTCTCTTGCTGCATGGGTCGATTATCCCGATGAGGATATTGAGGAAACAGGTGCAGCGGATATGCTTCCGATTTTTGAGAAAACAAAATCCGCTCTTGCCGATATTATCCGCCGTTATGATTGCGGACGAGCTGTTACCGACGGAATTGATGCCGTTATAGTCGGCAAACCCAATGTAGGAAAATCCACACTCATGAATATGCTTACGGGCTTTGAACGTTCAATCGTTACCGATATAGCCGGTACAACCCGTGATGTTGTTGAGGAAAAAATTGTCCTCGGGGAAATTATAATGCGTGTTGCCGATACGGCAGGAATCCGTGAAACAGAGAATGTTGTTGAAAACATCGGTGTTAATCTTGCAAAACGCAGGCTTGAGAGAGCCGAGCTTGTTCTTGCTGTTTTCGACGGCAGCGAGCCTTTAAATAACGATGACCTTGATATTATCGAGCAATGCCGTGACAAAAAAGCAATTGCTCTTCTCAATAAATCTGACCTGCCCTTGACGGCTGACAGAAAAATTATCGACGAAAATTTCTCTTATACCGTTGAGCTTTCAGCCTCAACGGGTGAGGGGAGAGATGAGCTTGAAAAGGCGGTGCGTTCGGTATTCAGAACCAATGAGTTTGACCCCAACTCCGCCTGCCTCACAAGCGAACGTCAAAGACTCTGTTGCGTTAATGCGCTGAATCATATTGATGAAGCAATTTCCGCACTCAATATGGGAGTCACTCTTGACGCAGTCAACGTTTGTGCCGACTGCGCCATTGATGCGCTGCTTGAGCTTACGGGCGATAAAGCAACCTCTGCCGTTGTCGATGAGGTTTTCTCCAGATTCTGTGTGGGTAAATAAAAAGCAGTTTATTGTTCTTATTTTGCAATATAACCGCTGTTTTTAATGCTTTTTAAGCACTAAGACAGCGATTTTCGATTACAGCCAATGGAAATTTTTGAAACGATGCGTTATTAAATCCGATTCACGCAATCGTCTGTAAACGAGAGGTTTATTTTTATTTTTTATAAATATTATTTATTTTCATTTTCTGAGCTTTTTTCATTTTCACAGACCGGCACTCCCCCGAAATTGTTTCACACTTTAAATTGGTGAATCGACAGTGTGGAGCGACAGCAAAATGGCTGTTGCGCAAAACCGCACACGCATATCGGACGGTGTAACAGGTCATCGGGTTCCAAACCCCTCCAATAAAAATAACTCCGAATTACTCATTGCAAAGTGGTGTTACTATGGAATACTTTTCTGAAAATTTTGATGTTGCCGTTATCGGCGCAGGTCATGCCGGAATTGAGGCAGGGCTTGCTGCTGCACGTCTTGGCTGCAAGACCGCTGTTTTCACGGTGAATCTGGACTGGGTCGGCAATATGCCGTGCAATCCGTCCATCGGCGGCACATCAAAGGGACATCTTGTCCGTGAAATTGATGCTCTCGGCGGCGAAATGGGTATTGCGGCAGACCGCAACACTCTTCAAAGCCGTATGCTCAACCTCGGCAAAGGTCCTGCCGTACACAGCCTTCGCGCGCAGATTGACCGCAGAGGCTACTGCGACTACATGAAATATGTGCTTGAAAAGCAGGATAATCTTTTTCTCCGTCAGGCAGAAATCATAGATTTAAAACGTGACGGCGATGAGTGGCTCCTTAAAACCCGCCTTGAGGCAATTCACAGAGCAAAGGCTGTTATAATTGCAACGGGTACATTCCTTGCAGGACGTATTTTTATCGGTGACATTTCGTATGAAAGCGGTCCCGATGGTATGTTTCCTGCTGTTGAGCTTGCAAAATCGCTCAAAGAGCTTGGTGTTATGACCCGCCGCTTTAAAACGGGTACACCGCCCCGTGTCAACCGCAGAAGTGTTGATATTGATAATCTTGAGCCTCAGTACGGTGACGAAAATATCATTTCCTTCTCTTTCAATAATGATATTGAAATCCGTAACACCGAAAAATGCTATATTACATACACGGGTGAAGAAACAAAGCGAATTATTCTTGAAAATCTTCACCGTTCGCCCCTCTATTCAGGCAAAATCGACGGTGTTGGACCCCGTTACTGCCCGAGCATTGAGGATAAAATTGTGCGTTTCTCCGAAAAAGAACGTCATCAGATATTTGTTGAGCCGTGCGGTGGCAATACGGATGAAATGTATCTGCAGGGTCTTTCGTCATCTCTTCCCGAGGATGTTCAGCTCAAAATCGTTCACAGCATACCCGGTCTTGAAAAAGCGGAGTTTCTCCGCACCGCTTATGCTATAGAATATGACTGCGTTGACCCTCTTTCACTTCGTCAAACACTCGAATTTAAGGATTTCCCGAATCTTTACGGTGCGGGACAGTTTAACGGTTCAAGCGGGTATGAGGAAGCTGCTGCTCAGGGACTTGTTGCAGGCATGAATGCCGCCCTGAAAATCAAGGGCAGAGAGCCGGTTATTCTTGACCGCACAACTTCATATATCGGAACTCTTATTGATGACCTTGTAACAAAAGGCTGTTCCGACCCCTACAGAATGATGACCTCCCGCTCCGAATACAGACTCATCCTCCGTCAGGACAATGCGGACCGCAGACTTACCGAAATCGGCTACAAGGCAGGTCTTATTTCTGAGGAAAGATATCAGGCATTTCTTAAAAAGCTCGATTTGATTGCCCAAGAGAGAGAAAGAATTGAAAATCTTTCGATTCCAAAAACCCCTGAGCTTGATGAAATGCTTGTTTCACGTGAAACATCAGCCCTTGAAAAAGGGGTTAAAATGATTGAACTCCTTCGCAGACCGCAGATAAATTATGAAGCTCTCACTCCGTTTGACAAAACACGACCCGATTTGCCCTATGAAATCTTTGAGCAGGTTGAAATTGATATAAAATATGAGGGCTATATCAAGCGCCAGCAGATGCAGATAAATGAGCTTCGCCGCCTTGAAGTAAAACGGCTTCCGCAAGACCTTGACTACAACCTGATAACGGGTCTGCGCCTTGAAGCTATTGAAAAGCTCTGCAAAATCCGCCCCGAAACTGTCGGTCAGGCATCGAGAATTTCAGGTGTTTCACCTGCCGATATTTCGGTTCTACTTATCTATCTTGAGAGGAATAATATAAATGGTTAACACCAATCTTTTAATATCCGATGCCGAAAAACTCGGAATATCACTTACCGATGTGCAAATAAAACGTTTTGAAAAGCTTTCGGAGCTTCTTGTTGAGCAAAACGAAACAATGAATCTCACCGCAATAACCGACCCCGACGGAATAGCCGTCAAGCATTTTGCAGACAGCATTTCCGTTCTCAAGGCAGCGGAATTTGCACCGAATGCAAGGGTACTCGATGTAGGTACGGGTGCAGGATTTCCCTCAATTCCCTTGCTTATCGTAAGACCTGACCTTGAAATGACAATGATTGATTCCACGGCAAAGAAGCTCAAATATGTTGCTTCAACGGTTGAAGCTCTCGGGCTTAATGCCGACGTTGTTCATACAAGAGCCGAAGAAGCGGGTCAAAACAAGGAGTACAGAGAAAAATTTGATATAGTCTGCTCCCGAGCGGTTGCTGCACTTAATGTTTTATGCGAATACTGCCTGCCTTTTGTCAAGGTCGAAGGTGTATTTCTTGCCATGAAGGGTGCAAAAGCAAAGGAAGAAATTGACGGTGCTGCTGATGCAATCAAGCTTCTCGGCGGTAAGATTACTGATGAAATAAGCTTCAAACTCTCAGACGGCGGAGAAAGAACAATAGTTGTTATCAAAAAGATATCGCACGTTCCGCCAAAATACCCGAGAGTATCCGCACAAATTGCGAAAAAGCCTCTTTAATTTATGGTTTACTGTCGATTAGAGCAGTTTTTTGAAAATCGAATATGCTGGACAATCCCTTCTTTCGGTGCTATCATTAACTCAACGAACCGAACGGAGGGATTAACTTTTGAAAAGCGGAAAATATAAAATCGGCGGTCAGATAATTCTGATTCCTCAGGAGGAAATCTTTCCGAATCCGAATCAGCCACGCCGCAGATTTGACTTTGATGAGCTTGAAGGTCTGGCACAGAGCATACGTCAAAACGGAATAATTCAACCCATCGCCGTAAGGGTTAACAGCCGCGGCGAATATGAGCTGATATCCGGTGAAAGAAGACTCCGTGCATCAAGACTTGTAGGAGTAACGCAGGTTCCATGCATAATAATGGAAGCCAACGATGAAAAATCCGCACTTTTTGCTTTGCTTGAAAACGTACAACGATGCGACCTCGATTTTTTTGAAGAAGCGGTTGCAATCGAAAAACTGCTTACCGATTACGGAATGAGCCGTGATGAAATATGCAAAAAGCTAGGCAAAGCACCCCCTACAATTTCCAACAAGCTCCGCCTTCTGCGTCTGCCCGAGGAAATACGTCTGCGCATAACGCAGGAAAATCTAACTGAACGCCATGCAAGAGCAATGCTGAAGCTGACTTCAATCAGTCAAATGGAACGTGCGATGTCCATAATCGCCGAAAAAAGGCTGAATGTTGCAGAAACGGAAAGACTTGTTTCGCAGATACTTACCAATGACAGCCGTCACAGACAGCCGACAGTGAAGCTATTTAAGGATGTAAGAATTTTTGTAAACACTCTTAACCATGCTGTTGACACCATGCGCCGCGCGGGAATTGAAGCGGATTCAGCCAAAAGCGAAACGGATGAGTATATTGAATATATTGTCCGTATTCCCAAAAGCCGAAATTGCTATATCAAAGCAAAGAAAACCTCGGCATCAGCATAATTTTGACCACTTCTAACTTACCATATCTTTCTCTTTCACACCCACATCCAGCGGAAGGGGCAGGCTTCGGTCTGCCCTTTCTGCATTTCATGTTTCACGTGAAACATAAAAATTTTATTTTAATCTTTAAATTTCATCTTATATATGATATACTGTGTATATTCAAATAAAACGGCGGGAGAATACCCCGCCCTGTAAATATATAATTAATTACATTATAATATATCGGGAGCGATTATTTTGGGAAAGATTATTGCTATTGTTAACCAAAAAGGCGGTGTCGGAAAAACAACATCCGCCGTTAACCTTACCGCCGCACTCGGCAGCAAGGGATATAAAACCCTTCTTATTGACATCGACCCGCAGGGTAACTCAACAAGCGGGTTGGGAATTAATAAAAAAGGACTTGAAAAAACCTCTTACAGTGTACTTATCGGCGGTTCACCCGCAGCGGATGCCGTTGTAAAAACACCCTATGATAATGTTTATGTTATGCCCTCCAGCATGGACCTTGCAGGTGCAGAGCTTGAACTTATTGAATTTGAAAAAAGAGAGTCAAAGCTTAAAAATGCGCTTGCAGGAATAGTCAACGATTATGATTTTATTTTTCTTGACTGTCCCCCCTCGCTCGGACTTATTACCCTCAACGGTCTTTGCGCAGCTGATACATTGATTGTCCCCATTCAATGCGAATTTTACGCGCTTGAAGGACTTTCACAGCTCATTTCAACCGTCAGAACCGTAAAGCGACTTTATAATCCTTACATAGAAATTGAAGGAGTACTTCTCACAATGTATAACGGTCAGCTTAATCTTACTCAGCAGGTTGTTGAGGAAGTAAAGCGCTGCTTCCCGAAAAAGGTTTATGCAACCGTTATTCCGAGAAACGTAAGACTTTCCGAGGCTCCCAGCTACGGTCAGCCTGTTATGTATTACGATAAGGCATCAAAGGGTGCGCATGCTTACAGCGACCTTGCGGATGAATTTTTGAAGTTAAATAATAAATAAGGAGAAAAATTATGGCACCGAAAAAAGGCGGTCTTGGCAGAGGACTTACCTCTCTGCTTGCAGATAATTCTTTAGAAGAAACAAGTGCAGCTCAGCCCGTAAAGCTGAATTTAATGGATATAGAACCCAATAAGGAGCAGGCAAGAAAGCAGTTTGATGAAGCTGCTCTTTCAGAGCTTGCCGATTCAATCGCACAGCACGGTGTTTTGCAGCCGTTGCTTGTTCGTCCGATTATCGGCGGAGGATATCAGCTCGTTGCAGGTGAAAGACGTTGGAGAGCAAGCCGTATTGCAGGACTTACGCAGGTACCCGTTGTTATAAAAGAGCTGACAGATACCGAAGCAGCTGTTATTTCTTTAATAGAAAATTTACAGCGCGAGGATCTTAATCCCGTTGAAGAGGCTCTCGGCTTTGCAAGCCTTATGAAGGACTTCAATCTTACTCAGGAAGAAGCAGCTCAGAAGGTCGGCAAATCACGTCCTGCAGTTGCAAATGCACTCCGACTTCTGAAGCTCCCCGAAAAGGTGCTTGACATGGTGCGTGAAAACAAGCTTTCCGCAGGTCATGCCAGAGCATTGGCAGCTATTGAGGATGAAAAGGTTCTTATTTCCACAGCAGAATTAATCATTGAAAAAGGTCTTTCGGTAAGAGCTGTTGAAAAGCTCGTTAAAACTCTCACCGCCGAAAAGAAAGAAACGGCAAAAAAAACCCCCTCCCGTGCAACCTTCTTTGACGAGGTGGAGCTTTCGCTCAATAATTCTCTCGGCAGAAAAGCAAGGGTTGTTACAAAGAGCGGCAAGGAGTCGGGTACTCTCGAAATCGCTTTTTATGATAAGGACGACCTTGCACGCATCGCATCAATTCTCTCGGCACTTGAATAAAATCACAGCACCGCCGCAAGGGTAAGCATTGGAATGCATTTTTTGACTATACCGTCAAAATCGCTTATCGGCAGTGGATTTTCTCCTTTGCCTGTTTCGATTGTATATGCAGGTTTGTTAAAAAATTCAATAAACCAATCCTTGAAGCCTCCGTGCGAGGCAAGACCCGAATTTTGAACAAGCTCATAACCGCTCACGGCTGAAAAGATTTTTGCAATCTCCTCGCTGCGGGGCGGTTTTTTATTGCCGTATTCCCAAAAAATCTCTTCGCCCTGACTGTGCAGAGCAATTGCCATGCGAGGATTTATCTGCCTGCAAAGATTAACGAGAGTCTTTGTTTCCGGTTCGCTTTCAGGGGAATATCCCCCGTATCTTCTCGGCGAAGGACCTAAAATTCCGCTTTCGGTTTCAATTCTGCGAAGCTCATTCCAGCCTGCATTGAAATTATGATTGATGTCAACACCTCTTGCGTTGGCATTCCACTTTTCCTCGGAAACAGAGGCAATTTTTCTGCACGTTTCGGCATACCTTCCTGCCGATTCAAAGCCGTTTAAGGCAAGCTGTATACCGTCGGGATTAACGCACGGCACAATTACAACACCGCGGGTTATGCATGAGGGTTCAATTCCCCATATCGGTATTTTTTCATATTTAGAATAAAGAAGTATCTCGGCAAAACGAAGTGCAAGAAGGCTTGTGAGCCATTCCTGCGCATGAAATCCTGCCGCAATAATCAGCGGATTTCTGCTTTTACCGACTGTCAGCGAAAAAATCTCTCTTTGGCACAAAGATTTGCCGATTATGTTAACTCCAAGAAACGGATATGCCTTTTTCAAAGAAAAAATCATTTTTCTTTGATTTTCGGCTGTCATTACGGCAGGATATGTGATATAATTCATTCATAACACCTCGCTTAAATATATGCTTACGGAGGCTGCATTATGGAAATATTTGAAAAAACAATTGAAAAAAATTATGTTTATAAAGGTAAAATAATCAACGTGCGCTGTGACAAGGCGGAGCTTCATAACGGAAAGCCCTGCACCCGTGAGGTTGTCGAACACAACGGCGGAGTTTGCGTTGCGGCACTTACGGATGAAAATGAGCTTATTTTTGTTCGCCAGTTCAGATATCCTTATATGGAAGTGATTCTTGAGCTTCCCGCAGGCAAGCTTGAAATCGGAGAAGATCCGTTTGAGGCAGGTAAAAGAGAGCTTGAAGAAGAAACGGGTACAGTTGCCGAAAAATATTACGATTTGGGTAAATTCTATCCTACACCCGGTTACTGCGGCGAAATCATTCATCTTTATGCCGCCTCGCAGCTTAAGTCAACTTCTATGAACCCCGATGAGGATGAATTTCTTGAGGTTGAAAAAATCCATATTGAAAAAGCGGTTGATATGGTTCTTAACGGTGAAATCCGTGACGGAAAAACACAAACACTTGTTATGCGTGTTGCGGAAATGCTCCGCAGAGGAATGATAGAGGGAGGCAAAGCATGAAAAAAATAATTCTTGCTTCCTCTTCCCCGAGAAGAAAAGAGCTTCTGACAACAGCAGGCATGGAATTTGAAATCCATGTTAAAGAAGTTGACGAAACCGTTCCCGAAGGCACTCCGCCCGCCGATGCCGCAAAAATGACAGCCGCCAAAAAAGCTGATGCCGTTGCAAAGGATTACGGCGACAGCATAGTAATCGGAGCTGATACGATAGTTGTTGCAAACGGAAAAATTCTTGGTAAACCTAAGGATGAAGCCGATGCAAAAGCCATGCTTAAGATGCTTTCAGGCATTGAACATGAGGTTATAACGGGAGTTTGCATCATAAACGGCGGCATTTCGGATTCCTTTGCGCAGATAAGCAAGGTTAAATTTTATAATCTCACCGATGACGATATTTCAGCCTATGTTGCAACAAAGGAACCCATGGATAAAGCCGGTGCTTACGGCATTCAGGGTTTGGGCTGTACCTTGGTTGAACGCATAGAGGGTGACTATTTCAACATAGTCGGTCTGCCCGTTGCCGAGGTTTGCAGAAGAATAAAAAATTATAATTAATCCGTATACCATTCGCTCTGCCAGATTCGTTCTGTCAGGGCTTTTGTTATTTCTGCAATTTTTCCGTAATCCATTGCCGCAATATAGCATTCTTCAAGGTCATCGTGGATATCCTTTGCCATTTTCAAGGCACATACCGCCTCATCAAGAAGCTCCTTTGCAGCCTTGCGTGAAAATGCAAGCCTTGCACGGTGGGCAGATAATTCATCGGAAGAATAAAAACGGCGCAATGATACTGCTTTGGTCGGAATAATTCTTAAATCACATAATTTATCGGCTGTAAAAAATCCGAGCGACAATTCTTTAATAATAATATGACGGATTTTACCTTCTCTGCTGACTGACGGACTCGAAATAACCGAATATCCGCTTGCAAGCGCATAGGTACGGAGCTGTTCAATTAAAACCCCCGCAGCAACTCCGAAATCATCCTCAAAAACCACTGTAGTATCACACAGCTCATTTACTGTATCGGCTAAAAACAAATAACCTTTCGGTGTTACGGCATCTAAAAGTCTGATTTTTTCAAGACCTATTTTTCCGCTCGGCTTTTTAAAATGACGGTTTGAAAGCCTTGATGCATAACGGATAATTCTTCCGTTATCGAGGCATTCACGGCAGATTTTTTCGCCGTCGCCGAAAATTGAAAATGCAGATTCGATAAATCGTCTGCTGCGTTTGTGGCAGGCTTTATTTCTGTCGGTAAGGTCAATTATTTTTTCTTTATTATCAAAAAGAAGCTGCTTATTCCAGCAATCGCCGAGATTAACAATCTCACCCGTTGCGCCAGGATAATCGGGGTCAATGGTGTGCGGTGCGGTTCCGTCGGCAATACTTACCCGAAGCGACGGAAAAATAACTCCGTCAAGTGATGCAGGGTCGGATGAACAAAATATTCTTTCGCATTCAATATCTTTTTTTTCAATTTCATCGGCAATTTTTCTCATCATTGAGGATTTTCCCGTTCCGGGACCGCCCTTTATAATAAATGTATACTGACCTTCGATTTTAGGAGTAAGCTGTGAAAAGCAGGAGAAAAATCCGTTTTTGCCGCTTGAACCCAAAAAATAGCCTTGATTCATATTCTGACCCCCAACTGTTTTTATTATCAACTTATTCAAAAATTCGGAATTTGTGAAAAATCTCTGTTAAATTCATTCTCTTTTTTATTTTTTTCACTCAAAATGAAAATATCGCTTCAAAAAACAAAAATTTCTCTTGATATTATTTTAATTATAATATATAATATAAAGGTATTTGAATAGGTAAGGCATTTCTTTAGTCATGTGGCGTGTGGGTCCTGTGCGACAGGGCACCGTGAACCATGTCAGGCGGGTGAACCGAGCAGCATTAAGCGGACAGTCTTGTGCGCCACAGTCTGCCTGCCGCCATATGACTAAGGAAATGCTTTTTTAATCCGCTTACGCAGAAACAGAAAACCGAAGGAGAGTGAAAAGATGTATCAGGCACTGTACAGAAAATGGCGACCTCAAAATTTCAATGATGTTTACGGTCAGCCTCATGTAACAAAAACCCTGCAGAATCAGCTCTGCAGCGGAAGAATTTCACATGCTTATCTTTTCACGGGTTCAAGAGGTACGGGAAAAACCACCTGCGCAAAAATTCTTTCAAAAGCGGTTAACTGCCTTTCACCCGTTGACGGAAATCCCTGCAATGAATGCGAAATCTGCCGCGGAATAGACAATGGCTCAATTCTTGACGTTATCGAAATTGACGCAGCAAGCAACAACGGTGTTGACAATATCCGTGATTTGCGTGAAGAGGCAAACTTTACTCCTGCCAATGCAAAATACAGAGTTTATATAATTGACGAGGTTCATATGCTTTCAATCGGCGCTTTCAATGCGCTGCTTAAAACTCTTGAAGAGCCTCCCTCACACGTTATTTTTATCCTTGCAACAACGGAAATTCACAAGCTGCCGTCAACTATTCTTTCAAGATGTCAGAGATTTGATTTCAAGAGAATAGCTCCTGAGGATATAACCTCGAGGCTTCTCTATGTTGCGGAAAAGGAAAATGTTAAGCTTACAGAAAATGCCGCCAACCTTATAGCACGAATTGCTGACGGCGGAATGCGTGATGCGCTTTCTCTGCTTGACCGCTGCTTTGCAATGGGTACGGATATTGACGAAAACGCAGTCAGCGATGCGGCAGGAATTGCAGGAACAATCCACCTTTTTTCTTTTTCGGAATATGTTGCAAACGGTGATTTCACAAGCTCTTTAAAGCTTGTTTCAAAGCTTCACAGCGAAAGCTGCGATATTGACAGCCTTTGCACGGAGCTTACCCTTCATTTCCGCAATCTTATGGTTGCAAAAACCGTTTCGGAATGCGAAGGCTTAATAGTCTGCTCAAAGGATGAGCTTGCAAGCCTTAAGGAAAGAGCGGCAAGCCTCAAGCTTTCAAAAATTCTTGAATGCATTGAAATTCTTGAACAGACAGCCAAAAATATAAAAAATGCCGCTAATAAGAAAATTCAGCTTGAAGCGGCTGTTATAAAAATGTGTGCACCCTCTGCTTCTGCAGGTGCATCAATTCCCGAGGGACTTGAAGAGCGAATTTTCAAATTAGAAGAAATGATTAAAAACGGTGTAAAACCTGCGGCAATGCCCATTTCTGCACCTGCTCCGACTCCCGCTCCTGCAAAACCGGAGCCGAAGAGTGAACCGGTTAAGGAAGAACCGAAGCCTGAAATCAGAGAACCCGAAAAGGCTCCCGAGCCTGCTCCGCTTCCCAAACCTCCCGTGCAGGAGAATAATATTCCCGACGGTCCGTTTATCAACTGGGTTGACGTGCTTGAAAAAATCAAGCTTTATGATGCTCCGCTTTTCGGAATATTGGCAAATTCCTCGGCGATAATCAAAAACGGCAGAGTGCTTATCTGCTCGGAAAATACAACTCTTTTTGATTTTATCTGCACAGATACACATTCAAAGGAGCTTGCAAGAGCCGTATTTGAAGTAATGGGCAGAAGAATGAAAATTGCAGTTTCAACTCCCGAAAAAGCAAAAACGGAAAAAAGTCCGTTGGAGGATTTGAAATCAAAAATAAATAAATTCAACAATAACTGATTTGGAGGATATAAATATGAAAGCAAGAATCCCCGGCGCTCCTCAGGGCGGCAACATGATGAAAAAAATTCAGGAAATGCAGGAAAACATGACCAAAATTCAGCAGGAGGTTGAAGCAACCGAGTTTTCCTCAACAGTAGGCGGCGGCGCAGTTGAAGTTGTCGTTACAGGCGCTCATGAGGTAACTGCCGTTAATCTTAAGCCCGAGGTTGTTGACCCCGATGATATCGAAATGCTTCAGGATCTCATTATTTCTGCATTTAACGAAAGCATCCGCAAGGCAAACGATGCCATGGAGCAGGGAATGGAAAAGGCTAAAGGCGGCCTTTCAATCCCCGGACTTTTCTGATGAGCGGATTTACACCTTCTCTTGAAAGACTTATCGAGCAGTTTGCCCGCCTTCCGTCCGTAGGTAAAAAGAGCGCACAAAGGCTTGCCTTCCACGTTCTGAATATGTCACCGGAAGAGGCAAAAAAATTTACAGATGCAATTAACAATGCCCGTGAGTCCATAAAAAAATGCACCGTCTGCTGTAATCTTACAGACGGCGAGGTGTGTCACATCTGCAGCTCTCAAACAAGGGACAAATCAACAATCTGCGTTGTTGAGGACCCAAGAGATGTTATTGCAATTGAGCGCACTCATGAGTTTAACGGCTTATATCATGTTCTTCACGGTGTAATTTCACCCATGAATGATATAAATCCTGAGGATATCTGCATAAAGGAGCTGCTTATGCGCCTGGGCGATGATACCGTAAAAGAGGTAATCATGGCAACTAATCCAACCGTTGAGGGCGAAGCAACATCTATGTATATTTCAAGGCTGATAAAGCCGCTCGGGGTAAATGTCAGCAGACTTGCTTACGGTGTACCCGTTGGTGCAGACCTCGAATATGCGGATGAATTTACCCTTATCCGTGCTCTTGAAGGAAGAAAAGAGCTTTGATTTTAATCAATAAGTTTTCCACTTTTTTATACTTTTCCACACATGGGTTTTCCACATATTCACTTTGTCAAAAAAAGGGAAGTGAATAACTCATGCTTATCCACATTCCGATGTTGATAAATTTTGCCGAAATTTCCTTTATTTTCAAGGCTTTTCGGAGTTATACCATATTTTCACGCCCCCTACTACTACTACTATAAATATATATATTATTATATTTATTTTTTGAGAAAGATTTACCTGAATATTAAATTTGCAGTTAAGGTTTTAAAATGTGCGTGGATAACTAAAGGGAGGATATTTACATGAAAATTATATGCAGCACAGTCGAGCTTTGCGAGGCTTGCCAGAACGTTCAGAGAGCGGCTTCAACAAAAACCGCAATTCCTGCAATCGAAGGTATTCTCATGGTTGCGGAAAACGGAACACTCACTCTCACGGGCTATGACCTTGAAATGGGAATAACTACTTCCATTCCCGCTAAAATTGAAGAGGCGGGCGAGCTTGTTCTCAATGCTCATATGCTCAGCGAAACCTTAAGAAAGCTGCCCGAGGAAACTGTAAGTATCTTCAGCGATAAAAGAAATATCGCTGCAATTTCCTGCGGTGATTTTGAATCAACTCTTATCGGTATTTCCGCAGAGGAATATCCCGACCTTCCTTCGGTTTCGGGAGGTTATCCCATTTCCGTGCCTCAGGGTGTACTTAAGGATATGGTAAGAAAAACCATTTTTTCCGCAGCGGTTAAGGACAGCAAAATTGTTCACACCGGCATAAAATTTGAAATTGAAGAAAATCATATCAGACTTATCGCCGTTGACGGTGTACGCCTTGCAATAAGAAATGAGGCAATCAATTACAGCGGCGAGGTACTCTCGTTTGTTGTTCCCGCAAAAACTCTTTCCGAGGTTGTAAAGCTCATGAACGATGATGAAGCAATGGTAAATCTCGGAGTCGGCAAACGTCACATTATTTTTGAGGTCGGCGGATACAATATTATTTCAAGACTCCTTGACGGTGAATTTCTTAACTATAAAGCTGCAATTCCTTCGGCAACAAAAACCGTTATCCGCGTAAACACAAGAAACTTTATCGAGAGTATCGACAGAACCTCTCTTATAATCACCGAAAAAATTAAGAGTCCGATTAAGTGCGTATTTGATGAAAATATGATTAAGATGTCAAGCATTACCTCACTCGGTACCGCAAACGACAGACTTATGGCAAATATTGAGGGCGAAACCTGCACTATCGGATTTAATAATAAATATATGCTTGATGCACTTCGTGCCTGTGACAGCGATGAGGTCAGAATTATGCTCAACGGCGCAGTTGCACCCATCCTTATCGTTCCCAATGAGGGCGATGAATTTATATTCCTTATTCTTCCCGTGAGGCTGAAAAATGAGAATTAAAGCGAAAATTGTTGAAAAAAAACAGGTATCAAAAAAAATTGATACCGATTTTATAAGACTTGATGCTTTCCTGAAAATGTGCGATGCCGTTCAGACCGGCGGACACGCAAAAATCGTTATTCAGGAGGGCGAGGTCAGGGTAAACGGAGAAATCTGTACCCAGAGAGGAAAAAAACTCCGCAGCGGCGATAAAGCGGAGTTTGACAGAGTAATTTATATAGTAGAGTAATCGGAAAGGGATGGTATAATTTGATAATTAAATACCATTCCGCTAAAAATTTCCGAAATATTGATTTTGTTTCCTTTGAGCCGCATCCCGAAATGAATATTATTTACGGCGAAAACGGTCAGGGAAAAACAAATATTATTGAAAGTATATGGCTTCTGACAGGTTTTTACAGCTTCCGCGCAAGAAAAAATAATCAGCTTATTGCGCAGGGTCATGAAGAAGCCGAAATCGGCAACAGATTTTATTCACATATGCGTGAACAAACTGCCGAAATGAAGATAAATAAGCGCAAGGAGCTTGTTTTAAACGGCATCAAGGAGGAATCGCCGAGGGTGATGATGGGCAAATATTTTGCCGTGGTCTTTTCGCCCGCAACTCTCGGAATCGTTCAGGACGGACCCTCTGAAAGGAGAAAGCTTCTTGATATCGCATTGAGCCTTATAAAGCCGAATTATGCGGTGGTTATGTCACGTTATCTGCGTGTGCTTGACCAGAGAAATGCACTTTTGAAAAAAATGGGCGAAAGATGCTTTGAAAACGGCTATATTGAGCCGTGGGATAACGAGCTTGTTTCGCTCGGCACAAAAATTATAAAATACCGCCTCGATTATATCGAAAAATTATCCGAATTATCGGGTGAAATTTACAGGGGAATCAGCTCGGGTCGTGAGGAGTTTACTTTTCACTATGATTTTTCACCTGAAAACATAAGCGAAGAAGAAATAAAACAAAAGCTTATTGCAGATATAGAAAAATGCCGTGAGGCAGACCTCAAAAGACTCTATACAAATGCGGGGCCGCATACCCATGACCTTGTTTTGAATTTAAACGGCAGGGATGCAAGAGTTTTCGGCTCGCAGGGACAACAAAGGTCATGCGCTCTTGCAATGAAGCTCGGCGAGGCATCAATTATTGAAGAAATAACGGGTGAAAGTCCCGTTGTGCTGCTTGATGATGTTATGAGCGAGCTTGACGAAGGCAGGCAGACCTTCATTTTGAATTATCTTGATAATTGGCAGGTTTTCATCACTTGCTGCGACCCGTCACAGCTTCTGCGTTCAAAAAAAGGCAAGGCATTTGAGGTTATCGGCGGCGAAATAAAGGAAATGGAGTAAAAAATGTATTTACACCTCGGAATGGATAAGGTTATTACCTTTGATGAAATAATCGGAATTTTTGATTTGGACACAACCACCGTTTCAAAGCGCACAAGAGATTATCTCGCAAAGGCAGAAAAGGCGGGGATTGTTGAAAATGTCTGCTATGATATTCCGAAATCTTTTATTGTGTGCCGCGATAAAAACGGCAACGAAAAGGTGTATATCTCCCAGATTTCCTCCACAACTCTCCTTAAACGAACAGGATATGTTGACAGCTTAACGAATGTATAATGCAATGGGGCAGTTCATATGAACTGCCCCTCTTTATTATTTATTCACTTTTTCGGTAATTGTATCCACGCATTGTTCGGGAGTGCTGTTTGAGCAATCTACGGTAATATCCGCATATTTTTCATAGAGCGGTGCGCGCTCTGCGTACAGCTCGGCAATGGTTGTGCCTTCCTTCATGGCGATGCCTCTGGTGTGAATATTGCAAATTCGCTTTTCAAGCTCGTCTGCATTAACCTTAAGATAGACGGTAATACCGTTTTTCTTAAGATTCCTCATGGCATTTTCTCCGTAAACGGCACTGCCGCCCGTTGCAACAACGCAGTTATCAAATTCCTGCGCACCAATGATTTCATCCTCAATGGCGATGAATTTTTCGGTGCCTTTTTCGTTTATTATTTCACAAAGAGCCTTACCCTCTTTTTTCTGGATAATCAAATCCGTATCGCAGAAATCCATGAGCATGGTTTTTGCAAGAAGAACACCGATTGTGCTTTTTCCTGCACCGGGCATTCCGATTAAAACTATGTTTTTCATTTTATACTTCCTTATTTATACTTTATGATGTTGTTTCCTCAGCTGTTGTTTCGATTATTACCGCACTCTGAGGAGCTGCGGTTGTTGCAGGAGGCTCGTTTACGGGGAAATCAAAGCCTCTTATGAATCCGCTCTGCTCAAGTGAGCATATATCACCGCCGATAACTCTGCCGTCAAAAACAAGCAGGTTAGCCTGAACGGTTTCGGTATTTTCAAGTCCGGGATAATTCAGAACGGCATATGTCCACCTTTTTGCACGCATACCCTTGAACGGTTCAAGGTCAAGACCTTGTGCTTTGTTCATTTGTGCATATTCCGTGTAGCCGTCATCAAAATTTTCGGGAATGATTACCTCACTTACCTCAACGGGGTCCTCGGAAATTTTCCATCCGAACTGCGAAAGGAAGGCTTTTCTTTCTGCAGCTGTTTCCGCTTTAAAGTTTATCACCGAATCGTTTGTTGCAGGCTGTTTTCCTCTGCCTATAACCATGAAAAGCGCCGCGGCAAGCGCAATTATCGCAATAACAAGAGCCGCAATTTTTGTTTTTGAAGTTTTAACTGAAAATACAAACATTTATCTCACCGCCTGTCTAATATATATGAGGCGGCAAAAAATATTATTCCTTCATTTTTATAAGCATTATTCCTTGCGGAGTTATATCAATTGCGCCGTATTCTCCCTTGGCAATACTTCCCGGATTCATAATATAAAGTCCGTCTTCGTATGCGGTAACACTTTCGTGTGTATGACCGTATAATGCAATACGGGCGCCAGTTGACCTTGCTTTTTCAATAAAATGCGTTGTGCCGTGCTTCACAAACTCATTGTGACCGTGAGATAAGAAAATTTTGACACCCGAAACGGAAATCAGCTCGTTATACGGCAGTAATGAATACAAATCGCAGTTTCCGCATACCTGAACAACTTTTCTGCTGCCGATTTCTTCCTTAAGCAGGTCGATATCCCTTTCACCGTCACCGAGATGGATAATCATATCCGCTTCAACGTGCTTGGATATTGCCTCACGCATACGGTATGTTGAGCCGTGTGAATCGGAAAAAACAAGTATTCTCAATATTTCATCTCCGTTCTACAAGTTGACTGTTTAACATAATAATTATATTGGATAAAGGCGGTGATTGCAATAAATAACTCAAATATTTCTCCCGAAGAGCTTTTAAGACTTGCAAAATCGGCAAAAAGCAGCCGTCCCGAGGATATGCTTTCCGCAATTCAGGGTAAGCTTCCCGAAAACGGAGTGAACGAAATCAAGCGAATACTCGGCGATAAAAAAGCCCTTGAGGAGCTTCTTAAAAGCGAACAGGCGCAGAAAATAATGAAGCAGTTCGGTAAAAAATAATATGGATATAAACATGGATAATATAAACGAAATTTTATCGTCGCTTACCGACGAGGATATGGAAAATCTCCGTGCTGCAGCCGAAAATCTTTTTTCTTCCGATGAAAAAAGCGAAAAGAATAACGGCTGCGGCTTTGGCGGCATACCCGATTTATCAAACATACTCGGAAATGCACGCATGATGTCAAGTATCAGTGCAATAATGGGTGCGATGAACAAAACCGACAGCCGTACAAGGCTTATTGAGGCACTTAAACCTCTTTTATCCGAAAACAGACGGCGCAAGGCGGATGAAGCAATGCAGATGATGAAGCTTTTCGAGCTTTTACCAATGATAACGAATCTTATGGGCGGTGATAACAATAACAACGGATTCTGACAGCAAAATCGTTCTTCCGATTGCGATATTGCTCCTTGCGGAAAAAGCGGATTTCTCGTTGATATTTGCGCTGATTTATATACTGATTTAAGAAAACTGTTGAAAAATTCTTTGTTATAATGTAAAATAAATGAACAAGGAGTGATTAAAATGGTTTACAGATATAAGACCCGCGGAACGTGTGCAAGAATGATTGAGTTTGAGCTTGACGGCGAGATTGTAAAAAACGTGCGTTTTGACGGCGGCTGCAACGGCAACCTCAAGGGTATCGGCTCAATTGTTGAGGGTATGAAGGCAAAGGATATTATCGAAAAGCTTGAAGGCATCCGCTGCGGCTTTAAAACAACCTCATGCCCCGACCAGCTTGCAAAGGCACTTAAGGAGGCAGTTGAAAATGGATAAAAACAAAAACATAAGGCTCACTTTTTATGTTGTCTGCGGACTTCTTCTCGGTGCGCCGTACATATGGAAAATAATCAAAATAATTCCCGAGGTTCTTGATGAGCTTGAAAATGCGGCTGAAATTCTTGCGGCAGCAGGCTATGCAATTCTCGTTATTGCATCGGTTGCCGTGGCTTATAAGCTGGGTGAAATGCTCTGGATAAAGATAGTCAACATATATTCGATGGTCGGACTTGCAGTAAGTGTTATAACCATGATGACGAGAGCAATCGGTATTTCGGAAATGTTTGAGGTCGTTTTTGAGCTTATCTGCGCTCCGTTTTACGGCATCGAATCTCCGCTTGCAGTAACCGTGCTTATGCTTATTCTTTCGATAACGGCATATATGTTTCTCAACAAAGCACCCGTAACAAAAAGCAGTGGCGAATAAAAAATTAAAAGCTGTGTCACATGACACGGCTTTTTTTGTTGCAATCAGAAAAACGGCACAGTTCCGAAGAACTGCGCCGTTGATTATTAAAAAGGGTTGTTTCACGGAGATGAAGAAGCTCTTTTCGCCGAATGACAGGCATATGTGCTATACGTCGAGTTCAGGGAAAAGAGCTAAAAAGAAACATTATATAAAAACATTAAAGATAAATTGATATTATAATGGCTTGCACAGGTTAGTTCCCATGCAAGCCATTATTTTATTTATTCAGTTTCTTTTGATCTCCGCTTCGTGAGGCAACTCTTTAATCAGTCAGCCTTGGGAGCATAGAGATCCTTAAGACGAAGGAGATGCTCATATCTCTCAACTGATGTCTTCTCTGCAAGAGTGAAGAGTTCTTCTGCTCTTTCGGGGAATGAACGTGTGAGTGATGAATAACGAGCTTCGTTGAGAAGGAATTCTCTGTAGCTGCCTGTTGCAGGCTTGCTGTCGATGGTGAAGGGATTCTTGCCTTCAGCCTTGAGTGCGGGATTGTAGCGGAACATATTCCAGTAACCGCAGTCAACAGCCTTCTTCATTTCGTTCTGGCAGTTGATCATGCCGCCCTTGATTGAGTGCATTTCGCAGGGTGCGTAAGCGATGATGATTGAAGGACCGTTGTAAGCTTCTGCTTCTGCAATAGCCTTGATTGTCTGGTTAGCATCAGCGCCCATAGCAATCTGAGCAACGTAAACATAGCCGTAGCTCATTGCGATTTCAGCAAGTGACTTCTTAGCAATACCCTTACCTGCTGCTGCAAACTGTGCAACCTGACCGATGTTGGAAGCCTTGGAAGCCTGACCGCCGGTGTTGGAGTAAACTTCGGTATCAAATACCATGATGTTTACGTCTTCGCCTGCTGCAAGAACATGGCCAACACCACCGAAGCCGATGTCGTATGCCCAGCCGTCGCCGCCGAAGATCCAAACTGACTTCTTAGCAAGATATTCCTTGCTTGCAAGGATTTCCTTGCCTGCGTCACAGCCGCAAGCTTCAAGAGCTGCTACGAGAGCTTCTGTTGCAGCGCCGTTCTTTGCACCGTCGTTAACTGTTTCAAGGTAAGCATTGGCTGCAGCCTTGATTTCTTCTGTTGCGCATTCTGCTTCTGCAATTGCCTTAACCTTAGCGATGAGGCTGTTGCGGATAGCATTCTGACCGAGGTACATACCGAAGCCGTGTTCTGCGTTATCTTCAAAGAGGGAGTTAGCCCATGCGGGACCGTAGCCCTTCTTGTTAACTGTGTAGGGTGATGTTGCTGCGGGACCGCCCCAGATTGATGAACAGCCTGTTGCATTGGAGATGTACATTCTGTCACCGAACATCTGAGTGATAAGACGTGCATAAGCTGTTTCAGCACAGCCTGCGCAGGAGCCTGAGAACTCAAGGAGAGGAGTCTTGTACTGGCTGCCGATAACGGTGTTGTCAGCAAGGTCAGCCTTAACTGTTACGTTTTCAACCATGTAGTCGAATACGGGCTGCATTTCGTCCTGGCTCTCTCTTGAAACCATCTTGAGTGAGTTTGTGGGGCATACGCCTACGCAAACACCGCATCCCATACAATCGAGGGGTGAAACTGCGAGTGAGTACTTATATGAATCCTTGCCCTTACCCTTCTTGTCAACGATGATTGCGTTGGAGGGAGCTGCAGCTGCTTCTTCAGCTGTGAGAGCATAGGGTCTGATTGTTGCGTGGGGGCAAACATAGGAGCACTTGTTGCACTGTGCGCAGGTTGCGCCGTCCCATGCGGGAACCATAACTGCAACGCCTCTCTTTTCGTAAGCGGAAGCACCCTGCTCGAATGTACCGTCAGCATGGTCAACAAAAGCGGAAACGGGAAGTGAGTCACCGTTCATAAGACCAACGGGCTTCATGATGCCGTCAACCATCTTGACAAGCTTTTCTGCGCCTTTTGATGCTGCGGGTGCTGCATCGTCAGCTGCATCTGCCCATTCTGCGGGAACGTTGATCTTAACGTAAGCTGTTGCACCTGCGTCAATAGCCTTTTCGTTCATTTCAACGATTTCCTTACCCTTCTTCATGAACTTCTGAGCCTTTTCCTTCATGTAGCCGATTGCTTCCTCAGCGGGAAGAACCTTGGAAAGTGAGAAGAATGCAGACTGAAGAACGGTGTTTGTTCTCTTGCCGAGACCGATCTGAGCAGCAAGGTCGATAGCATTAACTGTGTAAAGCTGAACGTTGTTCTTTGCAATGTATCTCTTTGCTTCTGCGGGAAGCTTTGCAGCAAGCTCTGCTTCATCCCACTGGCAGTTGATGAGGAATACCCCGCCGGGCTTAACATCGTTAACCATCTTGTAGCCCTTTTCAACATATGAGGGGTTGTGGCAGGCTACGAAGTCAGCCTTGTTGATGTAGTAGGGGGACTTGATGGGGCTGTCGCCGAAACGAAGGTGAGAAATTGTGATACCGCCGGTCTTCTTTGAGTCATACTGGAAGTAAGCCTGAACGTACTTGTCTGTATGGTCGCCGATGATCTTGATTGAGTTTTTGTTAGCACCAACTGTACCGCCCCCGCCGAGACCCCAGAACTTGCACTCGATTGTGCCTTCTGCTGCGGTGTTGGGAGCTTCCTTCTCTTCAAGAGAAAGGTTTGTAACGTCGTCGGTGATACCCATTGTGAACTGAGCCTTGGGAGCATCCTTTGCAAGCTCTTCATATACTGCGAAGATGCTTGAGGGAGGAGTATCCTTTGAACCGAGGCCGTATCTGCCGCCGATTACCTGAGCGCCTGTTCTGCCTGTAGCTGCAAGAGCGGCAACAACGTCAAGGTAAAGAGGTTCGCCGAGTGAGCCGGGTTCCTTTGTTCTGTCAAGAACAGCAATCTTCTTTGCTGTTGCGGGGATAGCTTCAACGAGCTTTTCAGCTGAGAAGGGTCTGTAAAGACGAACCTTAACAAGACCAACCTTCTCACCCTTAGCGGTAAGATAGTCGATAACTTCTTCTGCTACGTCGCAAACTGAACCCATAGCGATGATAACTCTCTCTGCATCGGGAGCGCCGTAGTAGTTGAAGAGCTTGTAGTTTGTGCCAAGCTTTGCATTAACCTTATCCATGTATTCTTCTACGATAGCGGGAAGAGCATCATAGTAGGAGTTGCAAGCTTCTCTGTGCTGGAAGAAGATGTCGCCGTTTTCGTGTGAGCCGCGCATAACGGGTCTTTCGGGGTTGAGAGCTCTCTTTCTGAAAGCTTCAACAGCATCCATATCGCACATTTCCTTGAGGTCCTCGAAATCCCATACAGCAATCTTCTGAAGCTCGTGGGATGTACGGAAGCCGTCAAAGAAGTTGATGAAGGGAACTCTGCCCTTGATTGATGCAAGGTGTGCAACTGCACCGAGGTCCATAACTTCCTGAGTATTTGTTTCAGCGAGCATTGCGAAGCCTGTCTGACGGCAAGCATAAACGTTTGTATGGTCGCCGAAAATGTTAAGAGCATGTGAAGCAACGCAGCGTGCTGAAACATGGAAAACGCTGGGGAGAAGCTCACCTGCGATTTTGTACATATTGGGAATCATAAGAAGAAGACCCTGAGAAGCGGTGTAGGTGGTGGTAAGAGCACCTGCTGCGAGTGAACCGTGAACGGTACCTGCTGCACCTGCTTCGGACTGCATTTCGGCAACCTTAACTGTTGTGCCGAAAATGTTCTTCATACCCTGTGCTGACCACTGGTCAACATAGTCTGCCATGGGGCTTGACGGAGTGATGGGGTAGATGCCTGCAACTTCAGTG
>JAZPYI010000083.1:0-35691 GCA_045544115.1 Acutalibacteraceae bacterium
ACCGATGAATACGGCACGCTTCCCGTTCTTAATATGAAGATGATGTCTCCGGAAAAAGAGCGGGAGCTTGTCGAGCGGCAAAAGAAACTTCACCCGGATTGGTATGCAGAATACTATTCGGAATTAAACAGAAAGGATGATTGAATGCTTGAGAAGATAAAAAAACTCAAAATTACTAAAAGTCAGCTGAAGGATATCGGCATTCGCACACTGAAAACAGCAATCAGTGCTGCTCTTGCTTCGCTCATCGGCACGGTGTCGGTTATTGTTATAACTGATTTGAATGAGCTTCAGGTTCTTTTATACAACGCGCTTCTTACTGCAGCCATAGCGGCGGGAACGGCCGTGATGAATGTTGCAATCAACCTTTGGAACAACATAAAGGATGACGGCGAACTTTCTGAGGAAGAAATCAATGAATCATTCGGAGGTGTAAATAATGGCTAACAAAACAGCGGCGGGTCTTGTCGCATACGCAAAGGCACAGCTCGGCAAGCCTTATTGGTACGGTACATTCGGAAATAAGGCAACGCAGAGCCTTCTGACATCAAAAACAAAACAGTATCCGGCACATTACACATCGGACAGAACGGCAAAATACAAGTCGCAGATCGGACAGAGAGTGCATGACTGTGTAGGTCTCATCAAAGGCTATCTGTGGAGTGAAAATGCAACCTCAACTCCAAAATACAATGCATCACAGGATGTATCCGCAAACGGTATGCTTTCAAAATGTAAAGAGAAGGGCAACATTTCAACAATTCCCGAAATTCCCGGTGTTCTTGTTTTTATGCCTGGTCATGTAGGCGTTTACATCGGTAACGGAAAGGTTATTGAAGCCCGTGGGTTTGCATACGGCGTTGTCGAAACGAAACTTTCTTCAAGAGGATGGACAAGCTGGGGCAAATGTCCGTGGATTGATTATTCTGCAGAAACTGCTTCAGTTGTTAAACCTTCAACGAATACAAGTGTGACATATTTCAAAAAGTACACGGGTACATCCAAGAGTATTGTTGATTCACTGAAAGCAATCGGTGCATCATCAACATTTGCTTATCGCAAAAAGATTGCGGCGGCAAATGGTATAAGCGATTATCTTGGACTTTCTTCACAGAATATCAAGATGCTCAACTTGCTCAAGCAGGGCAAGCTTGTGAAGCCCTAAAAAGGAGAAAGAGCGATGGAATACATTATCATGTTTATTACACACATCATAAAAATCTGCGAAGTAATTGCCATTGAGGGGCTTCCTCCGCTCACTCTGGGTAACATAGTCGATTACTCGCAGTATTTGCTCAAGCTGGCGATAATCTATTCTTCGGCTTTTGAACAGTATATAGAAAGACTTTTAAGTCAATAAAAGATACCGAAGCTTTCTTTGCAATCCGAAAGAATTCGCTATATAAAAATAATAGTCACACCGGGCGGGGCAATAGTCTCGCCCGTTAATTTTAACTTGCTGGTAACTTGCTGAAGCATAAAAAAAGAGAGAGAATGAACCTCTCTCAATACTTTTTTAAAAAAATCTTGACTTTTTTCAAAAAATATTTTATAATCATCAAGCCGTCAAAATCGGTGTGAAACCGTAAAAAAGTGTACCAAATGAGTACCAGCAAAACGGCATTTTTCTAACAATATAGCCACTTGTGGCTTGTCGCGAATTTGACTTTTAATCAAGGTGTCCGGAGTTCGAATCTCCGATGGATCACCAAACACCTGATATCCGAACTAATCTATAAAAACGGTTTAGTTTGGATATCTTTTTTTGCAAATGGAACTCATAATGCACAGGAGGTTTTGATTTGGAAAAAATAAAAATCGGTATATTTGGCGCTGGCAGAGGAATTGATATCGCTAAAAATTTTATGCTTCTTGATTGTGAAATCGTTGCACTTTGTGATTTTAACGAAAAAAGAAGAAATAAGGGACTCAAAGAGCTTGGCGACAATGTTGCAGCTTATGAGAATTTTGAGGATTTTATTGAGCATGAAATGGATGCGGTTGTTCTCGCAAACTATTTTCATGAGCATACTCCCTATGCAATAAAATGCTTTGAAAGGGGGATTCATGTTTTTTCCGAATGTATAAGCAACGGAACAATGGCTGAGGGAGTTGAGCTTATTCGTGCATATGAAAAGACTGATTCGATATATATGCTTGCCGAAAACTACCCGCAGATGATATTTAACCGTGAAATGAAAAAAATCTGTGACGGTGGAACTCTTGGCAAGATTATTTATGCCGAAGGTGAGTATAATCATCCTTATAAACCTGATGATTATGAATTCAGCAAAGGTTTTGTTTATAACATTGAGCATTGGAGAAATTTTCTTCCCCGTTCCTATTACATAACACATTCTCTTTCGCCTCTTATGTGGTCAACGGGTGCAACCCCTAAAAAGGTTGTTGCCGTGCCTGTTTTTTCTCCGATTAAAGAAGAAGTAACGGCAAGACGTGTAGGGGACAGAGCAGCTGTTATTACTACCGTAAATGACGATGATTCTGTTTTTAAAGTCACAGGCTGTGCTGCATTTGGAGCACATCATAACGCATACCGTATATGTGGCGAGAACGGACAGATCGAAAACCTCAGAGGAATGGGAAACAAAGTTATGCTCCGATACAGTGAATGGGCAGTTCCCGATGGCAAAGAGGAGATTAATTTATATGAACCGTCGTGGAATGATAGAGATGAGAGTTTTATCAACCAAAGCGGTCACGGCGGCGGTGATTACATAATAGCGAGAATGTTCCTTGACTGTGTCAAAGATGGAAAACAGCCTGAGCATCCGTTTGATATTCATTCGGCAGTTGCAATGTCTTCCGTGGCAATTCTTGCCCACCGCTCAATACTCAGCGGCGGTGCAGCTTACGATATTCCCGATTTTCATCGAGAGGAATGCCGCAAAGAATATGAAAATGACCGACAGACTCCTTTTTTCGGAACTGACGGAAGCAAACCGAACATTCCTTGTTGTTCAAATACTGACTACAGCCCCACGGAAGAACAATTAAGAAATATGGCGGAAATATTATCAGAACAGTAACATTAAACCCGTTTTGCAATTATGCAAGGCGGGTTTTTACGATTTAAGTTCAGGTCTTGATTTTTTCTTTCCGCTTTGCTATTTTATTGTTATAGGCAGGTGAAATTATGAAACAGAGAATATTACTCGTTGAAGATGATTTGTTTTTGCGTGACGGCTTGACGGAGGTTTTGCAGGGCGAGGGATATGAGGTTATCAGCGCAGATAACTGCATGAAGTCACGTGAACTTATAAAATTCTTTTCTTTCAATTTAATTATGTTTGATGTTATGCTGCCTGACGGCAACGGTCTTGAGCTTTGTACCGAGCTTCGTGCGGCGGGCAATAATGTCCCTGTTTTGTTTCTGACAGCCTGCGATGATGAAATTCAGATTGTTCGTGGTCTTGATGCAGGTGCGGATGATTATGTCACAAAGCCGTTCAAGCTTCGTGAGCTGCTTTCAAGAATCCGCGCATTGCTTCGCAGAACATCAACAGTTACCGTTTATAACAGCAGCGATATTTCAATTGATACTTTGAATATGTCTGTCAGAAAAAACGGAGAAAATATTTTTGTGACTCCCACGGAATTTCAGATTCTTTCCGTGCTTATCCGCAACAGCGGAATTATCGTTACCCGTTCACAGCTTTTACAAAATATTTGGGACAGCGACGGAAATTATATTGATGACAACACATTGTCAGTTCACGTTAGCCGTTTGCGTGATAAAATCGGAAGCGGCCATATCGTTACTGTAAGAGGCATCGGTTACAGATGGGAGGATTCAAAATGATTCCTTTCTTAATTTGTTTGACTGTTATTTTAATTGTTGCAACAACCATTTTTATCATATTGAACGCAAGAAAAAACAAGCAGATAAATAATCTCAAAGAGAATATCGAGAGCTTTATTGAAGGCGGTGAAAAGGCTGAATACAGCACTGCTGACAGTAACTTTGCACGTCTTCAGAATGCCGTTGCTGAGCTTGAAAATCTGTTGCTTCTCGAGAAAAGCAACTCGGCATCGCAGGCAAAAAGCAACACTGATTTTGTTGCGGATATTTCACATCAGCTTAAAACTCCGCTTGCAGGACTTCGTCTTTACTGTGAAATGGAGCAGAGTTCAACACCGACCGCTTACACGGAAAAAGAGCTTCAGCTGATTGCGAAAATGGAGAGCCTTGTTTTCAATCTTTTAAAACTCGAGAAAATAAAAAGCGATGCTTATGCAATGGAATTTGTCGAACATAATTTTGATGAAATCATCGGTGAAGTTGTCGGCAACTTTAAACCAATGTTCCCCGAAAAGAAATTTGTTATCAATGGCACAGCGGTATTCCGTTTTGACAAGGAATGGATGATTGAATCAATCGGAAATATCATTAAAAATGCTTGTGAGCATACAGATTCTGACGGCGAAATTATCGTTTCCGTTTCACAAAATGAAAGTTCGGTAACATTTATAATTGAGGATAACGGCGGAGGAGTGCCGAAAGAACAGCTTCCGCTTTTGTTTAATCGTTTTTACCGTGCGGATAATGCCGCAGCAGAAAGTGCAGGTATAGGTCTTGCGATTTCAAAGGCAATTTTTGAAAAACATCACGCAACCGTTACTGCCGAAAATGGCAAATACGGACTGAAAATTACTGCGTGTTTTCCGTTGATAAATGCAAATTTAAAATTATAATGTTGATTTCTGTTCAGGCTTCCTCTAACGAGGAAGCTGTCCGTAGGACTGAAGGAGAGAGCGTTTTGAGTGAACATATAAAAGCAGCCGGCTTTGAACTGTTCTCTCCTTCCGTATTTTGCTTCGCAAAATCCACCTCCCTCATCAGAGGGAGGCTTTTTTGTGCAGTAAGAAACAGTTATCTTACGAAATTGTAAGGTTATTGTCATGAATTTGAAAGAATCGGGGTTTATAATGAACTCAACAAAGCAATAAGGAGCGATTTTATGAATATCATTGAATGCGTAGATTTAAGAAAAGAATATTTAAGCGGTGAAAATATTGTTAATGCCGTTGACGGAATAACCGTTGCCTTTGAGCAGGGTGAGTTTTGTGCGATAACGGGACCGAGCGGCTCGGGTAAATCAACACTTCTCCATGTTCTGAGCAGTCTTGAAAACCCCACAAGCGGCGATGTTATCTATAACGGCAAAAAGCTTTCGGGTTATAACGATAACCAGCTTTCCGTTCTTCGCCGCAGACGCTTCGGATTTGTATTTCAGGCATATAACCTCGTTCAAGAATTGACGGGATATGAAAACATAGTTCTGCCCGTAATGCTTGACAAGAAAAAGGTTGACGAAGCTTATATCAATAAGGTTATTGAAGTTCTCGGAATCGGGGACAGACTTGAACATCTTCCGTCAGCACTTTCGGGTGGTCAGCAGCAGAGAATAGCCATTGCCCGTGCACTTGCAAACAAGCCGTCAATCCTTTTTGCCGATGAGCCTACGGGTAATCTTGACGGCAAAAGCGGACGTGAGGTTCTTTCACTTCTTAAATATGTCAGTAAAGAATTCGGAATCACTCTTATTCTCGTTACACACGATCTCAATGTTGCCGAACAGGCTGAGAGAATTATCTCAATCGAAGACGGAAAAATCGTTCGTGACACAAAGGCGGGAGTTTAAGTAATGAACAAGAAAAAACTTACCGTCAACCGTCTTGCGATGGGTAATCTCAAAGCAAGAAAAAAGCAGTACACCTTAATGATAATCGGCATTGTTCTTGCGATGATTTTTTCGTCGGGAGTTATGTTTTTCCTTTTCAGCCTGAGTTCGTCAATTCAGGAACTGAACGATAAAAAGATGGGAAAACAGGATGCACTTCTCAATGCTTCGCAGAATTATGACATGGATTATCTTTTTGAAAGCAAAACCGTTAAAGACCACGGCTTTGCCTATGTTATCGGCTACGGCTATACCGACGAAAATTCACCCGAGCAGGGAACATCGGTTGCAAGGCTCGATGAAAAAGCAGAGGAAATATCCTATATCAAAGCAAAAGAAGGCAGAATGCCCGAGAAAAAGGGTGAAATAGCCATTGAATACGATGCACTCAACAGACTCGGTCTTTTTTATTCCGAAATCGGCGACGAAATAACCCTTAAATTTAAAATTGCAGACGGAGACAATTATCTTCCCGAAGAAACTGAAAAAACCTACACCCTTGTCGGAAAGTTGTGGGACAAAAGACCGAATATTGAATATAACTACGGCGACAGAAGCTTTTATCCCTCTGCCGTTGTCAGCGATGAGGAAACTGTTGACCTCGGCGGAAAAGAAAACATTCTTTGCTTTCTTACTATAAAAAATGCAAATCTTCCGCTTGACGGCTTTATGGAAGCAGGGGTTGCTGCAGGAATCAAAGCTGGTGACGAAGGCTATTTTGATAATTTTAACTGTATACTTACCACTTCAAACCGTTGGTATTTCAATGAAAAAAGTAATATTCAGTTACCCATTATTTTAGCGGTTATTCTTTCTGCTGTGCTTATGATTGCTTCATGCACAGGAATTGTCAACGCATTCAACACAAATCTCCTTGAAAGAAAAAAGCAGATTGGTATGCTTCGTGCCGTCGGTGCAACGAAACGACAGATAATAAAGATTTTCGGCAGAGAGGCATTTCTGATTGCGGCGGTGACTACTCCCGTAAGCCTTGCGGTTTCGTATTTTGCGGTAAAAGCAATAATCGGCGCAATGGGTGACAGCTTTGTGTTTATCCCCGAATGGTGGGTTCTTATTGTTTGCGGATTGTTCGGTATTTTCTGCGTTATGGCGGCAGCATTTATTCCGCTTTATATCGCTTCAAGGGTTTCGCCCATGCAAGCTATACGCAACACCGAGCTTATGCGAAAAATGAAAAACAAACGCATACATTCAAAAAAAGAATTCAATGCACCGAAACTTATAGCAAGACGAAACCTTGTTTTTTACAAGAAGAAGCAGGCTGCGGTCAGCATTATACTTATTGCAACCATCGTTTTCACAAGTCTCGGATTTTCTCTTGTTTCATATACACTGAAATATGATATGGAACCTCATCAGCCCGGTGATTATCATATTCAGGATCTTACAGATGATTTTCGTTCCGTTAATATCTGTTCAAGCAAGGGCTTCAGCGAAAACGACAGACAAGAAATTATTTCGCACCCTTATGTTTCGGAAATTATCGGCAGAAAAGAAGCGACGGTCAGTATTCTTACCGATGAATATACGGATTATATGCGTGTAATTGACTATGGAGACTCCCAAAGATTCGCAACTGACGGCGGTTTATACAACCGCAGCTTTGAGGAATATCTGAATATATACGGCAAAACCGAATATGAGTTTTACTCCAATATCCGTAAAGAACTCAGATACAGTGAGCATCTTTTCCCGACAGAAATCAGTTCGTTTGAACTCAGCGATTTTTTACAAGGTATAGAAAATACGGTCTATGAGGGTGAAATCAATATTGATAAACTGAATTCGGGCGAAGAAATTGTTCTGTATGCACCTGAAAAAATCGGCTTTCATAAAAGCGAAAATGTCCGTGGCTTGCTTGATATGGATAAATATGAAAAAGGTGAAATAGTTCTTCATGACGTTGAACCTGAAGATATTAAAGCAACCGCAGAGCGTGATTATAAAGTTGGAGATACAATAAAAATCAGCACTCTTATAAGTAACACTTATCCCGAGGATGATAATCACCCCCCTATAGACACGGAAAGATATGACCGTGAAGTTAAAATTGCAGCAATTATTACGGATTATCTTGATGGAAGCGGCGGATTTTACCGCGGAAATTATCTTGGCTTATTCACAACACTTGAAGGCTTTGACAAAATTGTTCCCGATTATCGGTATTGGTCATTTGATGTTAATCTTAATGTGGAATGTACTCACGAAATTGACGAAGAAATGACGGCATTTCTCAAAAGCTTCAACGCAGGAAATGACGGCAGCGGATATTTCCATTCAAAGTTTGCGACCAATGAAGAAAACCGTAAAACCGTTGCAGGCGTTCTTGTTGCAATTCTTTCAATTGCGATTCTTTTCTTCTGCATTTGTGCAAGCATAATCAATAATCAGCTTACCGCACAAATCAGAGAGAATAAGCGTGAAATCGGAACTCTGCGTGCAGTCGGTGCAAGTGCAAAGGAGCTTACGCAGTCATATTTCAGAGAGCTTCTTTCAATGTTCGGATGGGGCTGCGGTATCGGCTTCGGACTGTATACGGCTGTTTGGTTTGTAATGTATCTTGTTGATAAATTTATTAACGGAAGTTCAAGATACTATCCGTATCAGATTTGGGAGGCGGTCCTGATATGCCTTCTGCTTCTTGCAATCTGCTTTGTTAATCTTTATTCCAAAGTCAAAAAGCAGATGAAATACAGCATTGTTGAGAATATCAGGGAATTATAATTTTTACTCCGATGAAAGGAGGATAAAATGAAACGAAAGAAATTAACTGTAAATAAATTAGCATTCGGAAATCTGAGAGCAAGAAAAAAGCAGTATACATTAATGATAATCGGCATTATTCTTGCAATGATTTTTACAAGTGCCGCAATGTTTTTTGCGGTATGTAATGAAGATTCAAGACAAGAAAGAAAATGGATTTCTCTCGGTAAGCAGGATTTTATTCTCAAAAAATGCGACGGCTTTGACCTTGAACGATTCAAGCAGGACGGCTCTGTTATTGACTATGCAACATTCGAGGTTATTGCCTACGGCTATTCGCCCGATGACGATTTTGACGACGGCATGGGTATTGCTGTGCATAACGATAAATCAAGAGAGCTTTCGTATTTTTATTTTCTTGACGGCAGATATCCCGAAGCCGAAAATGAAATCGCAATCGAGAGCGACGCGCTTTACCGAATGAATTTATATGACGCAAAAATCGGCGATGAAATAACACTCAATCTCCGTGCTGCAAACGGCGACGGATTTCTCGAAAAAGAAACTCGGAAAACATATACCCTTGTCGGTATTCTTAAAGACAGAAGATATACCTATGAGCAATGGTATATGCTGAATTTCAGTCAAGAGTGTCCCGAATATCCCGCCGCAATAGTATATGACGGCGCAGAGGTTGAAATCGGCGGCAGACCTTGGATAACAGGTCTTGTTGATTTTAACATTGACGGGAAAACAAGCATTACACCTCTTTATGACAGCTATAAAGAATATATCAGGCAAAGCGGTTTAAAAACCTATCAGTCACAGATACTTTCAAATCAGAACTCAGTTAATTATGATGAATATTTTGAAGGCGGATATTTTATAAATACCTCCGGAGAACAAAGTATTAATGACTGGGCTTTGGCTGATATGAAGCAGATAACCTCTCTCGGCACGGTGCTTGCTGCCGTTCTTGCGGTTGCGTCTTGCTTCGGTGTTATCAACGCATTCAACACAAATCTTCAGGAGAGAAGAAAGCAAATCGGCATGCTCCGTGCAGTCGGCGCAACAAAGCTGCAGATAATCAGAGTTTTCGGCAGAGAAGCGCTTTTAATCAGCCTTATTTGTGCACCCTTAAGCGTTGCTCTCGGCTATTTAACAGTCTGGATTTTCTCGTATTTAATGGGTGAAATATACATTTTCAATCCCGAGTGGTATGTGGTAATCGGTATCGGTGCTCTCGGAATCTGCTTTGTCATGGCAGCGGCTCTTGTTCCTCTTTTCTATGCCGCAAGAGTAACTCCCATGCAGGCTATCAGAAATACCGAGCTCGGCAGAAAAATGAAAAATAAAAAAATAAAGTCCGTAAAGGACTTCAACTCACAAAAGCTCATTGCCAAAAGAAGCCTTGTTTTCCACCGCTTCAGGCAGGTGAGCGTGAGCCTTATTCTGATTGCAACAATCATCGTCAGCTGTTTCTGCGTTTCGCTTCTTGAATTTTACACGGAAAAAACCGAGTATGAATATGACTACAGGGTTTATTCATACGGTGTTCCTGAATATGCTTTTGCCAATTTCTTCTATGATTTTGATTTAATGCTGAAGGAAAACGATGTTGATGATATTTCGTCAAACCGTCATGTTATAAAAGCAACGGGAAGGCTTGAATATGCAGTCAACTGGCTTGTTGACGGAGAATATCCCGGATTTCTCAAACTTGCAGAATTTAACAGAGCCGTAAACTACGATAAATATGAATACGGTTTCGGTGAAGGTGAAAATCTGAAGCCCCAAGAAATTGTTGAATACTACAATAACAATCTTGAATATTCCAATGAATATCTTGAATTTAAAGAGACGGTGAATTATGAAGCCGAGCCTTTCGGAACACGTATTCAGACCCAGAGCGAAGAGTCACTTCTTTCTCTTAACAAATATCTTCTTGACGGCAAAATCAATATCGAAAAGCTGAATTCGGGCGAAGAGGTTATTCTTGTTGCACCGGAAGAAATTGCCTTCAGCATAAAATATAATCCCGACGGCTCATATGCAAGCTACGGTCTTGATTATATAACCGACGGATATTACGCAAACTACAGCTCGGGATATACGGAAATACTCCGTGAAGCAATGCCGTTCAAAGCAGGTGACACGGTAAAGCTCAGTATGCTGTTTAATTTCGATGAAAAAGAAAACAAAATTCTTGAGCACGAAAAAGCCTACGACTATGAATATGAAAGATATGACCGAGAGGTGAAAATCGGTGCAATTATCTCTCAAAACACAAATAACGGTTTCTGGAACAGATTGCCGATGTTTTTAACCACAAATCAGGGAATTTCAGAGTTTGGTTGTCCGCTTCGTTATGAATTCATTGATGTAAACACGGTTGAAGAAATGACCCCGGAAATTGAAGAAGAAATCGAAGCCTTTTTCCGTGCGGCGGATTATGAATATGATTCAAATTACCGTATGCAGGAGCTTCAGAAAACCGAGATGAAAACTCTTGTTGCAGGTGTTTCGTCAATCATTCTTCTTCTTTTCTGCATTGCGGCAAGTCTTGTCAACAATGCTCTTACATCCAAAATCCGTGAAAGCAAGCGTGAAATCGGAACACTCCGCGCCGTCGGTGCAAGTGCTAAAGAACTTACAATGGTTTATATTCATCAGCTTCTTTCAATGTTCGGAACGGGCTGCGGACTCGGATTCGGAATTTATGCGATTGTGTTTTTCGCGGCAAAGCTTATTTGCAAATATGCCGTTCACATTATGTTCCCGTTTGAATTTCGCATTCTTACAGCGGCGGAAATATGCCTTGTGCTGTTTGCGGTTTGCTCGCTAAACCTTTATTTGAAAATCAAAAAACATATGAAAT
Organism: Acutalibacteraceae bacterium; assembly: GCA_045544115.1. GTDB lineage: Bacteria > Bacillota > Clostridia > Oscillospirales > Acutalibacteraceae > CAG-177. The sequence goes on from JAZPYI010000083.1 coordinate 11,305, forward strand.
ACAGCATTGTTGAAAATATCAGGGAGTTATAATAGCTATGAAAAAAATATTCAGTCTAATGATGTGCTTGCTGTTTTGCTTTGCACCGCTGACCGCAGCTTTTGCAGAGGAAATACCCTCACAGCCGAAAGTTATGGTTACGGATTACAAAACTGACGGTGAACTCAAAGCGGGTAACACGGCAAAAATATCAATTACTCTCACGAACAAAAGCAAAACCGATTATGTCAGAAATATGAAGCTGACCTTCTCCGATTCAAGCGGAGATATTGTTCCTGTCGGAGTTACTTCGGGTTTTGTTGACAGACTTAACGCAAAAAAATCCGTGACCTGGGATATTGAAGTTAAAATTTCAGAACTTGCAAAAGACGGCAATCATTCAGTTAACATAATGTGCGAATTTGAAAGTGAATCGGGCAGCGGTTTATCATCTGATGTAATCAACCTCAATGTAATCGGTAAAAAAGAGGTTGAAACCACAACCGCACCGCAGGACACTTCTCAACCCCGACTTATGGTTACGGAATATACCGTTGAAAACGGCAGTGTTATTCCTGGCGAAAGCAGAAAAGTAAATATCACAATCAAAAACACAAGTCCGTCAAAGGCAGTAAGCAACATAAAGCTTTCTCTTTCCGACGAAAGCGGTGAACTTAAAACGGACGGTATGGGTACCGCTTATGTCAAGAGCATTTCCGCAAACGGCACTTATGTGTGGACTGTCGGATTAACCGCCGTTCACACCGCAAAAACAGGTGAACATCCTCTGACTCTCTCAATGGAATATGAGGACTCAAATCATTCGGGTTATTCCGCAAGTGATACTATCAGAGTTAACATTAAACAAAGTGTTATGCTGAAATATGATTCCGCAAGATTGCCTTCAAAATCAATTCAGGGTGAAACTGTAACCGTCAGCATAAATCTTATGAACACAGGAAAAAGCACGATTCATAACGCAATGATTGATGTTGATGTCAAAGGGCTTGACAGCGGCGGCACAGTTCTTGTCGGTGAAATTCTTCAGAGCGAAAGCAAAACAGGAAGCGTTAATCTTCGTGTCATTAATGAAATTCTCGGCAAGGTTGAAGGTACAGTCACAATAAGTTATGAAGATGATTTCGGTGAAACCTATACCGAAACAGTCGATGTTTCAACCGTTATTGAAGAAAAAGTAATCAAAGCAGATAACGAAGAAGAGAAAGAAAAGAAAAATCCTCTCTGGTGGCTGTTTATGCTCATCGGTACAATCATCGGCGGCGCACTCGGCTTCGGAATCCCACACGCAATCCGTTCAAACAAACAACGCAAAGAGGATGAAAAAAGATTGTAAAAGTAAGACGGCGGTAACATATTGTTACTGCCGTCTTGTTATCAGTTGATTTTTACGGTATAAACATATTTTGAATTGATTTCGTCGGGAGAAATAAAGCCGAAATCAATCGCAAGCTTGCCGTTTTCGTTCTGTGCGGTAAGCTCTTTGCTGCAGCCGAGAAGAGTTGCCTTTATGCCTTCTCGGTATTCGATGTCGCTCAAAACAACCTTGCCGAAGGGGTATTTGTGAAGGAACGCGAATACGGAGCCGTTATCTTTATGTTTTGTGTATTTGATGTTATCATCGGAAGGCTCGGTGCAGTATTTTCTGCTGCAGTAAATACCTTCGCCGTTAACCTTGAGCCACTGACCGAGCTGACGGAGTCTTTCTTCCATTATTACGGGTATTCTGCCGTCGTCTGTTGGTCCGACGTTAAGAAGGAAATTGCTGCCCTTTGAAACAAGGTCAACAAGCAATTTGATAAGCTCTTCCTCGGAAAGATAATCCTCGACTGTTTCAAATCTGTTCCAACCGAATGATGCGCCTATACCTCTGCATTCCTCGGAAACTCTGTCAATAACCTCAATTGAATCGTGAAATTCATTGATAAGACCGTATTCCGTGGTAAGGTTTCCTCCGAGTCTGCCTCTTGTTTCTTTGCCCCAACGGTCGTTGGGTACTATATAATCCTTAACACTCGATTCGTTGTAAAGCCATTGCAGGAAGTCCGTGCTGTGCCATACCGAGCTGGGATGCTCCCACTCACCGTCGGTGAAAAGGGTAGCGGGCTTGTATTCTTCAATAAGCTCCTTGAGCATTGGAATAAGATGCTTAACCGCATATTCTTCAGGGTCCTTGAGATAAAGAGGATGGAACCATTCATAAACGGAATGATAAACACCGAATCTGACATCGCTCTTATCGCAGGCATCCTTAAGCTCACGGCAGAAATCTCTGTGAGGACCTACATCCACACTGTTCCAGTTCCATGCATATTTTGATTTGAAAAGGCAGAAGCCGTCATGGTGTTTTGAAACAAGGTTCATATACTTTGCACCCGCATCCTCAAAGAGCTTTACCCATTGCTCGGCATCAAAGTTTTCGGCTTTGAATTTATCAACAAAATCGTTGTATTTGAAGTTCTCGCCGTATGTTTTTTGATGATAATAGTAATAATCGCTGTCGTTAGCGCTTCTTTCATTTATTTCGTCGCAATGATAGCCGTACCATTCTGCGTATTTTCCCTTGGGAGCATATGCGGGAACACTGTAAAGACCCCAATGGATAAAAATTCCGAATTTAGCATCCTCAAACCATGAAGGAACCTCTCTTTTGTTAAGTGATTCCCAGTTGTTTTCATATTTCATTTTCTTGCTCCTTTCGATGCAATATACTGAAATATTATCATAGATAATATTAAAATTCAACATATTTGACATATAATTTATCTTGTAGTAAAATCTTTTTTCGGTGATAGTATGCTTGAATTTATGAAAGAAGGAAAATCCTCGTGGGAGAAAATTAAAGAGAGTGGAAAACCCGCTCTTATTTACGGTATGGGTAACGGTGCGGATAAGGTTATTGATGAATTAAACCGTCTTGGAATTACTGTTGCCGGAATCACGGCAAGCGATGATTTCGTTAGGGGACAGAAATTCCGCGGATTTACTGTGAAAAGGCTCTCTGAATTTGACGGCGATTTTATAATAGCAGTTGCATTTGCAAGCTGTCTGCCTGAGGTCATGAACCACATATATTCATTGACGGAAAAATACAGGGTGCTTGTGCCTTGTGTGCCTGTTTTCGGCGATGAAATATTTAACCGTGAATTTATCGAAAAACATAAAACTGAAATTAAAGCTGCATATAATCTTTTTGAAGAGGATTCAAAGAAAATTTTTGCGGGATGTGTTGATTTTATGTTCGGCGGGGAACTCGAAGTACTCCGAAGCATAACGAGCGAAAAAAACGAAGCATATGAAAAAATTTTGAAACTCGGAGATGATGAGAGTTTTCTTGATTTGGGAGCTTACAGAGGAGATACCGTGGAGGAATTTCTTCACTATTGCGGCGGCGAGTATTCTGATATTGTTGCTCTTGAGCCTGACAGAAGAACCTTTAAAAAGCTTGAAGCTTATCTTGAGAATGTTGCGAAATCAACAGCTTATCGGAAGGCTGTTTACAGTGAAAACAAAACACTTGTTTTCAGCAGTAAAGCGGGAAGACAGTCATCCATATCCGAAAAAGGGGAGGAGATTGAGGCTGTTTGTGTTGACAGCCTTTACCATGACAGAAAAGTTTCTTACATAAAAATGGATGTTGAAGGTGTGGAAAAAGAAGCAATTGAAGGTGCAAAAGCCACTCTTGAAAATCAGAAACCCAAGTTGAATATTGCTCTTTATCACCGAAGTGAGGATTTGTTTTTGATTCCTTTGCGAATAGCTGAAATTAATTCAGAATATAAATTTCATTTGCGGCGTCATCCCTATATTCCATGCTGGGATATGAATTTATATTGTATATAAAAAGCTATTGTCTAATTTAATTTTATTTGTTATAATATTTTGGAAGAAAAAGCCGAAAGGAGCTTTGATATGAAAAAAACACAATGGTATAAGGATGCGGTATGCTATCAGATTTGGCCCCGTTCGTTCTGTGACGGTAACGGCGACGGAATAGGCGACCTTGAGGGTGTACTCTCGAAGCTTGATTATCTTAAAGATCTCGGTATTACCTGTATTTGGTTTTCTCCTCTCTACTGTTCGCCCAATGCTGATTTTGGCTACGATATTTCCGACTATAAAAATATTTCTCCCGACTACGGCAACAACGAGCTTTTCAAGAAGGTTCTGGATGAAGCTCACGCAAGGGGAATTAAGGTTATAATGGACCTTGTTGTTAATCATACCTCTGATGAACATGAGTGGTTTAAGAAGGGTATTGATAAAAACAGCAAATATCATGATTATTATTTCTGGCGCGACGGTAAGGGAAAGAAGCTTCCCAATAACTGGTCATCGCTTTTTGAGGGCAAGGCATGGGAATACAATGAGGAAAACGGTCAGTATTATCTGCATCTTTTCTCCAAAAAGCAGCCTGATCTCAATATGGATAACCCCGAAGTGCGCAACGAAGTCAAGGATATCATGAAATTCTGGCTTGATATGGGTGTTGACGGCTTCCGCGAGGATGTAATTACATTTACATCAAAAAGAGAGGGATTGCCCGCAGGCTTCCCTATTCCTCAGGCTTGCGGTATGGAGCATTACGCGGACGGTCCGCACATTCATGAATATCTTACCGAATTTCGTCAGGTTCTTAATAAGTATGATTGCTTTGTAGTCGGTGAAGCACCTATGATGACGGTCAGAAAGGCTCTTAAGTATATCAAGGAAGGTCCTGATCAGGAGCTTGATATGATGTTCCATTTCAAGCACATGGAAGCTGACTGTATCTTCATGGATTGCCTTTGCATCGGATTCAGCCTTAAAAGACTCAAGAAAGCATTTTCAACATGGCAGAAGGGTCTTTACGGAAAGAGCTGGAATGCTCTTTATATGGAAAACCATGACCATCCCAGAATTATCAATCGTTTCGGAAGTGTTAAGTACAGAACCGAAAGCGCAAAAACAATCGCCAACTCCTATATGCTTCAATGCGGAACACCGTTTATTTATCAGGGTCAGGAAATCGGTATGGTTAATATCGACCTTCCGAAGGTTGAAGATTATCAGGACGTTTTTGCTGTTAATAACTATAAAACCCTTCGCCTTTTCGGCTTCTCCGAAGAAAATACAATCAAACGTCTTAAGACTTCGAGCCGAGGCAATGCAAGAACTCCCGTTCAGTGGGATGACACGGCTAATGCAGGTTTTACAACCGGTACTCCCTGGATGCCTGTTAACCCTAATTATGAGCAGGGGATAAATGCGAAGGCTGAAATGGAAAATCCCGATTCAATTTATAACCATTATAAGGCACTCATTAAATTCCGTAAGGAAAATCCCGTTGCCGTTCATGGTTCATATAAAGAATATAATAAGTCAAGCAAAGAGCTTTATGTTTACGAACGTACATACGAGGGCAAAAAAATGCTTGTTATCTGCTCGTATTCGGAAAAGGCTGTTAATTTCAAAGCTCCCGCAGGCTATGACCTTTCAAAGGGTAAGGCTGTTCTTTGCAACTATAAGGATAATCCCGTAACAAACAACGGATTCACAACAAGACCCTACGAAACAAGAGTTTATATATTTTAAGTAATACTAACCCCGTGTATTTTGATGATTCAAAATATGCGGGGTTAATACAGTTCGGCTCTTTTTATGACTTCATATGCCGCATTATACTGCTCTGAATTTGGAGCAGCATTAATCAAAATGTCAACACGATCGCTATTTTCGATTATATATCTGCATAGTGAAGAGCTTTTTGCTTTTTCAAGGATATCTTCGCAATATTCAACCATCTCGTGATATTCGATAATTCCGTTTGCTTTCAGGTGCTTTGCAAGAAGCTCAACTTCGGACGAATAGCATTTGTATATCTTTGATTCTATTCCGAGAGCGGAAATGACTTCAAAATCTTTTTCACTGTCAATATTGTTGTCAGCGCTGTATTTTTTTACCGCTCTCCGTGTAGTAAAATCAAATATTCCGTTTATTTCTCCGCCGTAATATCCCGCTTCCTTAAGGCATTTTTGTATTGCAGCAATTCTTTCTCCGCTTGCGCCAAGGTTAAATGCATATGAACTCAGAGCAGAAAAATCGGAAAGCAGTATAAGTATTGCGAGATTAACAGTTATCAGCATCAGTAATTTAAAGCTTTTTTTCTTTTGCATATTTATCACCGAAATTATTTTTTGTGTAATTGCGGCTTTTATAGCCGTTAAATTTATACTATACTTTGTCTATAGATTTTACAAAAATATAAAAATTTTAAGACCGATACCGACCCAAAACGTACTTAACAGGTGAAAGCACTTTTAAATTGAAACGGGAGGTGAACAACATGGATGATTTGAAAATCATAGAGCTTTTCTTTAAAAGAAATGAACAGGCAATCAAAGAAACCGATGCGAAATACGGTAAGCTATGCTACAGTATCGCATTCAATATTCTTAAAAACCGTGAGGATTCTGAAGAATGCGTCAACGATACATATGCAGGGGTATGGAATGCTGTTCCGCCTGCCAGACCGAACAACTTTATGGCTTTTGTTTGCAGAATTGCCAGAAATCTTGCATTGAAGCGCTTAGAGTACTTAAAACGTGAAAAACGTTCATCTGGTGTGATTGTATCTGTAGAAGAGCTTGAAGAAATTTTGCCGGATGAACGTTATGCTCCAAATGTAACCGATGAAGATATCGGCAGGCTTATCAGCACATTTCTGCGTAGTCAAAAAGAAGATGTAAGAAATGTGTTTATTCGTAAATACTATTTTTTTGATTCCATTGGAGAAATTGCGAAGCTCTACTCCTTTTCCGAGAGCAAAGTGAAAAATATGTTGTTCTATACTCGGAATAAGCTGAAAGAATACCTGATTAAGGAAGGTGTTGAAATGTGAAAAAATCAAGATTTGTAAATGCTGTAGGTTATATTGATGATGACCTTATAACTGATGCGATAAAAAGCACAAAATCATCAAGGAAAAGTATCGGAATTAAATGGGTTTCTCTTGCGGCTTGCTTTGCTGTGCTGTTGATAGCGGCCGCAGTTGCGGGTCCGATGCTGTCAGGGGACGGTAACATAGCTCCTTTTGTTGATATTGAAGATACTGCACATACCAAAAAAAACGAAATTACAGTTCCGGATATCAATAACGAAATTAATAATATACCTTCTGCAGCTGAAAAAACCGATCCGTCCGTTAACAGCGAAAGCACAAACTCTTCATTAAACGGTGAACACCACTACACAGCTTCCCGTCCATATGTTGAAAGTACAGTTGAAAATGAAAATACCACTCTCACAGTTCATGAAGCATTCGGGTATGTAAAACGTTATTTCTATAAAGTTGATGAAGGAGATTTTTCGACATATATCGGAGGAAGAGTTATTTCTGAAGATAAAATCGGAGAAAAAATTGCCGATGTTTCCGTAACTGCAGGTTGGGAAACCTGGGTCGGCACAAACCTCACCGAAACCGTACCTACAGAAAATCTTCGTGCAGAGATTTATTCGATAGTTGATATTTCAAACGATGTTGCCGTTGCCTTGAAGTTTAATGATAAGGGCGAGGCCTTAACTACAACACGTTATTATGTTATTATGAATCCCAATGCCGATTTAACGGCTGTTGAGGACTATATCATTATCAAAGCGGTTCCAAATAACTACGGAGATGAAATTTCGGGAGAAGCAGTCGCCGACAATGAAATTGGTGAAGTGATCACTGTTAAACACACGGCTGCATTTTAAAAAAATAAAGCCTTGACAATTTAATATGTTCATGTTATCCTATACATAGATACTCGATGTATCGAAAATCTATGTATAGGAGTTTTTGTATGAAAATCAGTAAGGAGCTCGCAAAGGGAAGCACCGCTTTGTTGGTGTTGAGTGTTATTTCCAAGCGAGATATGTACGGCTATCAGATAATTAAAACGATTGAGATGGAAAGTGAAGAGGTATTCACTCTCAACGAGGGTACTCTTTATCCCATTCTTCATTCGCTTGAAGCGGAAAAAAGCCTTGAATCCTATTGGTGTGAGGCGGAGGGCAGAAAGCGCAAATATTACAAAATAACTGCCAAAGGTCTTGAAGAGCTTGCAGGCAGAGAACAGGAGTGGAAAACCTTTTCAACCGCTGTGGGCAAGGTTTTGGGAGGTGCTAAGCTTGCAGGAGCATAATTTTGATAATATTCTCGATTTCCTTTGCTCGGGCATAATGTCCAAAAAGGAAAGGCAAAATGTGCGTGACGAGCTTTTCGACCATCTGATGTGCAAATACGAAACAAATCTTGCAATCGGCATGGACGAAGAAAATGCCGTTGAAAGCGCAATAAATGATTTGGGAGATAAAAACACACTTAAATTCAAGCTTTCGCAGGTTCATTCTTATTATCCCAATCTTTCAATGAAAAAAGCGATGAATCTGTTGATACTCGGCTTTTGCCTGATAAGTTTTCAGATTAACATAATCATCAACACAGGTGAAATAACAAAATTTATCGGTCAGGTTGTAATGCTTGTTGCGATGTTTTGTTTGAGTAAAGCGAATAGCATGCTTAAAAGAGCGTTTGCTTTTGGTTTTGCAGAGTTTGTAATTGAAAAACTTGTTGTTGCAGCTGTGCCGCTTATTCCGACAGAGTTTTATTGGGTTGTTTTTTTGGCATCTATTCTTTCCTGCTTCGCAGGTATGGCAAAATGGTGTTTTGTTTTAAATGGTCTGCGTGACCTTGCGAAGCCTTATATCGCGGAATATCCTAAAAAAATACCGTTTAACTCTGCAATTCTTTTTAGTCTTCTTCCGCCTGCACTTTTTGTTTTGATTTATATTGTTATGATTGTTACAGAGGCAACAAGCCTTAACATTGACGGTGAATTTGCGTTTGTTTTTATACCGTTTGTTTTGATTGATATTATTCTTACACTTGTCGTTTTTTCAAGGGTATCAAAATGCTTGTGGCAGAATGACCATGAGTATCAGATAGAAACTTCATCCGGTAAAAAGGCAGTTGCGGCTGTTCTTGCGGTTGCCGTTGCAATAGTGCCGATGCTTGCAGTCGATTTGTTCGTGTCAACGGAAAATGCTGAAACGGAAGTCTACAGTATTGATGACAGCGATATTCCCGAGGCGGAGTATATCGGGATTTGCAGTAATCTTCTCTCATACGGTATACCTGAAAGGTTTGTTTATTCTTTGCCTGAAAGCGAGATTGAAAAAATAAAAGGCTGTGTTCCGTTTGAAAACCTGGAAAAAGGTCATCTTGACTATGATTTGTTTCAGGAAAATGTTTATAAACATGATGATTTTATATTTACTGTTTATACCTGCGCAGTCGGATGTGTTGACGAATATAACTCCATTATGGTAAGATATATGACATGGATTGAATATTCAGGAAGTTCCGACTGTAAGTACAGCGATTATTTTACCATGGATACTATACCAAATCTGTTTCCGCCATATTATGATGAGCAGTATAACGGCGATTTGTTTCTGATTCTTTCCGAAGAAAACGGCAAGCTTATCCGTCATAAGCCTTTAGCGGTTTATACCGACCCCGATTATATAGTTGACAGCATAAGCGGTGTGAAATTTGAAGCGAAGGAAAACCTTCTTATCTATTACGGAACAACTTATCGTGCGAGCGGTGATACTATGTATCAGAACCTTATGTTCAGGCTTTATCACAGAACTCTTCCTTTTACATCAATGAGAAATCCGCCTGACAGAGGACAGTATTCCACGGATTTGATAGGTTATGAGCCCTTTACAATAACAACACTGCATGTTGTTGCATTTCCTGATATGGAGGAAACCGAATGAGAAATGATGAAATGTATCTGCAGCTTTATCTGATTCGTCACGGAGAAAGCATGGGGAATATCGAAACAACCGAGAATTTTGACAGAACAAATCCTCCGCTGACTTCTCACGGCATTAATCAGGCAAGGGCACTCGGAGAAAGGTTTTCTTCTCTTGGAAATTTCACACTCTATTCAAGTCCTTTGCAGAGAGCAAGAGATACTGCTTCATACATAAGCGACAGCATGATTATTGATTATGACTTGCTTGAAAACGGAGTGAGGGCAACCGAAAACGGTTTTGAAGATTACTATGAGTCTTCCGAAGAATGTTATGAAAGAGCGAAAAAGGTTGTTGAAAAAATAACTGCGAAACACAGAGATCACGAGAATGTTATTGTTGTTGCTCACGGTATGTTTCTCAATCAGCTAATCAAAGCTGCATTAAATATCCCTTGCGAAGCAATGCGGCTTTCGGTTTATAATGCTTCCGTAACAAAGATAAATTTCTGCGATGAAGCACCTGTTAAGCTTGCTGTGCAGAACGATGTTTCACATCTTTCCGAAACCGACGGCGAGAAGCTTTTCTGGATGTAAATTCTTATTGCATTATTTTTCTTTAAAATATATAATTGAAATATATTCTTGAAAGGGGAAAGAACGATGAATTATGATATAGTAATTGTCGGTGCTTCAACCGCAGGCAGCTATTATGCAAGAAGAATGGCGGAAAGAGGTTTTTCCGTTCTTGTTATTGACAGAAGTGCGAGAGAAACCATCAGCCCCGATTATGATATTTTCCATATGGGTAAAGCAGAAATGGAGCGCTTCGGTCTGCCCGAGGTCAAAAAGGGTGACGGAATTTTCGCCTTTATGTTTGAGGATCAGAATATGTATTCCGCATTCGGCAATCACCCCAAGCCCTCATGTTCTCCCGTTATCGGTATGCATAAGCACGACTACATAGTTTATATGAACGACTGGGCAATCAAAGCCGGTGCAGAAATTGTTTATAAGGCAACGTTCTCGGATCTTCTTTTTGATGAAAACGGCAGAATCAACGGTGTTGAATATGAAAAAGACGGTGATAAAATCGCTGTTAACTGCCGTCTTGTTTGTGACTGTTCGGGTATCCCCGCAGTTGTCAGAACAAGCCTTCCCGATAACTATGGTGTTGAGAAATTTGAGCTTACCCCCGATGATATGTTTTATGTAATTCTCCGCTATATTGATTTCAAGGAAAAGAGAAGCGATTGGCTTCATTCCGATTTCTGGCTGATGTATAAATCGTGGATTGCACCGAGCGGAATGACGGATGCGCTTATCGGTATCGGTTCGTGCTCAGGATTTGAGCAGGCTGAAAAAATGTATGAGCTTTTCACAAGGAATGTTAAGATTCCTGCTCATACCGTAAAATGGACAGAAAGAGGCAGAACACCCTATCACAGAGCACCGTATTCATTTGTAGCTGACGGATTTATTGCAATGGGTGATGCCGCTTGTATTACAAAACCCAACTGTGGCGAAGGTTGCACGGCTTCTCTTGTTCTTGAAGATATCGCAGTTGATGCAGCTGCCGCAGCTATGGCGGATGGCGCATATCCCACAAGAGAGGCTCTCTGGTGCATCAATAAGAAATATAACGATACTCAGGGCAAGGAATTTGCAAGCTTGATGGCACTTCTTACTTCTATTATCAGACATACACCTAAGGCAAACGAGTTCCTTTTCAAAAATGATGTTATTTTCAGCCGTAAGATTCTCGGCTCAATGGGTGATGGCGGTCTTGACCTGAGCATTACCGATTATCTCAAAACCCTTATTTTTGTTCTTATCGGTCTTGTTACGGGTAATATCAAAATATGGGAGCTTAAGAGTGTTGTCAATGCAGTTATAAACAGCGGTATGATGACATCTCTCTATGAACGTTTCCCTGAAACCCCCGACGGATTTGATGAATGGGTGAAAGAAGCCGAGGCTGCATGGAAAAAGGTCGGAAAAATGGCTGAATGGTCACTTGTATAAAACAAAGAAGCACGGACATTGATTGCTCAATATCCGTGCTTCTTTGTTAAACTATAAGTCCTGTTATATATGCCGCTGCACAAGCCGCAATTGCAACAACCGTAAGCGGTAATTTGAAATATGCAAGGATAATTGCGATAACCGTACCGACAATTGCCGTGGTTGTATTATCTGTTGAATAGAAAATAGCGGGAAATGTCATGGCGCTGAGTACCGCATAGGGGATATAGTAAAGAACACTTTGAATAAATCTTGATTTGATTTTCTTCCTGAAAAGAGTAAAGGGAATCATGCGGATAAGATATGTAACTCCTGCCATAACAGCTATATATAAAAACATTGTCATTCTTTTTCTCCCTCCGTTTCCGCAAGGTTAATCGGGAAAAGAAGCGCACCGATAACGGCAGCGAGAATTGCGCTGATGATAATCGCAAAGCCGAACGAAACATCGGGGAGAAGATATTTGAATATTGCACTGAATGCTGCGGCAAGAAGAATAACAATTAAGTCTTTTTTGCATTTTTTTGCTGCCGGAACAATAATTGCAATGAACATTCCGTAAAGAAGGATACCCATGGCTGCTGTGAGGGAAGCGGGCAGCGCAAGGCCTGCAACAGCACCTAAAGCTGTGCCCGAAACCCATCCGGTTGCCGAAATCATGATAAGTCCGTACATATAAGACGGCACAAGCTTATCTTTTTGCGAAACCGCAACGGCAAATATTTCGTCAGTAATTCCGAATGAAGCAATGAGCCTGTGGACGGTTGTGAATTTATCTGAAAGCTTCTGAGAAAGAGTCAGCCCCATGAGCGAATATCTGAGATTTATGACAAACTGCGTAACAGCCATTTCAAGCAAGGTGCCTGCTGCGGCAATTATTCCGACCCCCGCAGCCTGACCGGCAGAGGTAAGGTTAGTTAATGATATAAGAATCGCGTCGATCGCCTGAAGTCCCGATTTAACGGCAAGAATGCCGAAGCCGAAGGAAACGGAAAAATATCCGAGACAAATCGGTATTCCGTGCGAAAGACCCTTTACAAACGGTTTTTGCATTTTTAACATCCCTTGTATTGATTTGAAGGATATTTTATCACTTTACCTTAATAAAGTCAATAGTGAATTAAAAAATTACGGCTGCCTTTTTCAGACAGCCGTAAAATATTGCTTAATTATTTAATTTCTTCTGCGATTTCAGCCATGCCCTTCAGGATTGTTGAGCCTGCGTATTCACCGAGAGAAATCATTTCCTGATAGTGGTCACCGAGGAGAGCCATTGAATAGTCATTATCGGGAACAACATAACCGATAGCATCATTCATAAGACCGAAGCAGATTGTGTCTTCGCCGAAGAGCTCATAAACGGTCTTGTAACCGAAGTCCTTGCCTGTGAATGAGCCTTCTGCAGTGAGTGAACCGCCGCCGCAGATGAGGTCCTGAACGATTTCACCGGGCATGAATGCAACCTTAACACCGCCCATTTCCATGTAACCGATTTCTGCGAAAATGTAGTAATTGAAGCCTTCCTTGCAAACTGTGTAGTTAACAAGATTGAGTTTGCCTACAAGCTGGATAAGGGGATTTGTAACCTTAATCTTAACTTCCTTGATGATGATGTTGAGGTTGGGTTCAAGAACCTTTTCTTCAACTTCTTTCCAGCCTTCATACCAAAGAGTGTAGTTGTCGCCGCCGATTTTCTTTTCTTCTTCAATGATTGCCTTCTCTTCGGGGGTCATGTTTGCTTCAATTTGCTCAACGGTGTTTGTGAGATTAAGAGCCATGTTAGCGATTTCATGACCGTAACGGAGTGTTTCTTCGTATCTGCGTTCCGTGGGAACACCGTCGCCTGCAGGACCTCTGCCTTCGTAGATACCTGCAATAGCACCGTTGAAGAACATGAAGTTATAGCCTTTTTCTTCGATTCTTTCGCCAAGATAGTAAATATAGTCACCGGAAAGATCTCTTCCGTTATCAACATCGTCAACGGGAAGACCTGCAACGTCGGGATGTGCAGCGATATTAACGATCATTGTGGGAGTGAGAGATTTGTCATCGGGGGTGAAAATAAATCTTGCAAGCTCGTCAATAAGTGATGTTGACTGGCTTCTGTTTTTGTTGTTGAAATATGAGTTTTCTTCGTCGCCGATTTCCTTAACTGCATATGTCATTGTGCCGGGAACCATGTCTTTAACAGCTTCCTTCATGGCATTTGCTGTTGTGTCATAAACAAACTCCATGAATTCTGCATCTGCGCCTCTTTCCTTCTCAACAAAGGGGATATAAGAGAGAGCCATGTTTTTGAAAAGCTTGGGGAAAAGGTTTGTCCAAAGACCCTGTGTATCAATGCAGCTGTGAGTATGTGTTGATGAAACGTTGATGCTGTTAAATTCAACACCGAGATCCATTGCTTCAACGCGTTTACGGATTTCCTTGATATCGCCGTTTGAGAAACCGATGCAGTCAATGTTTGCAAAGAGTGCAACACCTCTGCCTGAGCCGTCTTCAACAGCGATAACTCTTACCTGCATATCGTCGATGATTTCTTCAACCTTGTTAACCATGCCGTTGTTGGGATCGATGAAACCGCCGAGATAATAGTTCTTTGTCTGCCAATCATCGGGAACAAGTGAAGCCTTTGCATGGCCGAGCTTCCACTGTGCACCTTCTTTGGTTTCTTTTTCCCAGGTTTCGGTGCCTTCGTAGAAGTTTTCAACCACTCTGTCCTTAACCTTAACAAAATCTTTGCTGTCGGGAACAATGAAATTGATTGCACCGACGAGTGTGGTGAAGATTGTTTCAACGATTGAAAGACCGAAGTTTTCAAGCGTTTTTGTGAAATCTGCGGCAGCATAGCTTGTTACTGATGAGCCGCCGAAAATGAGCGAAAATGCGAGGATTATGCTGACAATTTTCATGCCGATTTTTTTCATGATGATTTCTCCTTCTGAAAAAATTAAAACTATTTATCATATGTTACCATTTTTTAAACATAAAGTAAAGCATTTTTTTGCGTAAACACTAAAATTTAATTTTAGGTTGAAAACACCAATATAATGGAGTATAATCAATTATATATAATCTGTTTGAAAAATAAGGTGGTGGTTATAACGGAAAAGCAAAAAAGGGTTGCGGCAATTCATGATATTTCAGGCATAGGTAAATGCTCTCTTACCGCAGCTGTTCCGGTTATTTCCGCAGCCGGAATTGAGGCAGCCGCAATGCCTACCGCCGTTCTTTCAACCCATACGGGTAACATAACGGGTTACACTTACCGCGATTTGACAAGTGACCTGACCCCCATGGCAGAACATTGGAAAAGCCTCGGAATAACCTTTGATGGTATTTACAGCGGCTTTTTAGGGTCAATCGAGCAGGTTGATATTGTTTGCGATTTTATTGATATGTTTAAAACGGATGATACCGTTGTTATAGTCGATCCTGCAATGGCGGACGGCGGAAAGATGTATGCTACCTTTGACAAAGCTTTTGCCAAGGAAATGGTACTTCTTTGTAAAAAAGCCGATATAATTGTTCCGAATTTAACAGAGGCTGCTTTTCTTCTCGGTGAGGAATATGTTGAGCCGCCCTACAACGAAGAATATATTGAAAGCATTCTTAAACGTCTTTCTTTGCTTGGTCCTTCAATGGTTGTTCTGACCGGTGTTTCTTTTGATAAAAATGAAATCGGCTGTGCAGTTTACAGACGTGAAAACAATGAGATTTTTTACAGCTTTTCAAGCAATTATCCAGGAACATATTACGGTACGGGTGATTTGTTTGCATCTGCACTCACCGGTGCATATATGCGGGGTAAATCAATTTTTGAAAGTGCCGAAATTGCACTTGGTTTTACCTGTTCCGCAATTAAACGAACATATGAGGCGGGAACCGATACAAGGCTCGGAGTGAATTTTGAGCAAGGCATCTCAGATTATATAAAGGCTTTGGGAGGATTTTAAAATGAGTTTTGCAGATAAAGTATTTATTAACACTTGTAAGGATATAATCCAAAACGGCTTTTGGGATACGGAGCTTGATGTGCGACCCAGATGGGAGGATGGTACTCCCGCTCACACCGTAAAAAAATTCGGTGTTGTCAACAGATATGATTTAAGCAAGGAATTTCCCGCACAGACAATAAGAAAAACTTTTATTAAAAGTGCGGTTGACGAAATTCTTTGGATATGGCAGAAAAAATCCAACAATATTGCTGATTTAGGCAGCCATGTATGGGATTCATGGGCGGATAAAAACGGTTCAATCGGCAAAGCTTACGGCTATCAGCTCGGTGTTAAGCATCATTATAAAGAGGGCGATATGGATCAGGTTGACAGAGTGCTTTACGATCTTAAGCATAATCCGCAGAGCAGGAGAATACTGACAAATATTTACGTTCATCAGGATTTGAACGAGATGGCTCTGTATCCTTGTGCTTATTCAATGACCTTCAATACCTCGGGTAACAAGCTTAATGCGATTCTCAACCAGCGCTCACAGGATATGCTTGCTGCAAATGCATGGAATGTTGCGCAGTATGCTGCTCTTGTTCATATGTTTGCGCAGGTCAGCGGGCTTGAAGTCGGTGAGTTTGTTCATGTTATTGCCGATGCTCATATTTACGACAGACACATTCCCATTATTGAAGAGCTTATCAGCCGTGAGCCTTATGATGCTCCTGAATTTGTGATGGATAAAAGCATAACCGATTTCTATAAATTCACAAAGGACAGCTTCTCATTTGAGAATTATAAATTCCATGATTTCAGCGAGAAGATTCCCGTTGCAATCTGATTAAGAGGGTATTATGAAAACTATTGTTAATGTTGATAAAAACTGGGGGATAGGTATCGGCGACAAGCTTTTGAACCATATTCCTGCCGATATGAAATTTTTTAAGGAAAAAACAACCGGAAATGTTGTTGTTATGGGTAAAACAACATTTCTTACTTTTCCGGGTCAGAAAGCTCTTCCGAACAGAGTGAATATTGTTCTTACAACAGATCCCGAATGGACTGCGGAGAATGTAATCGTATGCCATTCCCTCGATGAACTGTTTCTGCAGCTTAAGAGATATGATACAAATACCGTTTATATTATAGGCGGTTCAAAGGTATATGAGCAGCTTCTTCCGTACTGCGACACCGCATATGTAACAAAGGTTAATACCGATAAGCCTGCGGACAGATTTTTCCCGAATCTTGACGAAACCGAAGGCTGGTCACTTACCGACAGCGGCGAAGTGCTCGAGCATAACGGTGTTGAATTCAGATTTACTACATACAGAAAGTAGTAAAACAAATTAATTCAAATTTGAAAGGGAGTGACATAATTGGAGGCTGTTCAGTATAAATGTCCCGCCTGCGGAGCAGGCTTGAAATTCGATGCCGATAAGCAGGATTTTATATGTGAATACTGCGACTCTGTGTTTAAAGAGGAAGATTTTTTCAAAAAGGATGAAGAACTCGAAAATCCGTCACCTGAAACGAAAAAAAACAAGGAAGAGTTTGAAAATGCTCTTCTTTATTCTTGCCCGAGCTGCGGAGCGCAGATTGTTACGGATGAAACAACAGCTGCAACAACCTGCTATTATTGCTCAAATCCCGTGGTACTTTCAGGCAGGCTCAGCGGTGAATTGAAGCCTGATTATATTATTCCTTTTAAAATTGATAAGAATGGTGCGATTCAAAAATTCAAAGAGCTTTGTGGGAAAAAGAAATTCCTTCCGAAGAACTTTGTTGCCGATTCACGGCTTGAAGAAATAAAGGGTGTTTATTTTCCTTACTGGTATATTGATTGCGATGCAAACGGAACACTAAATGCAACCTCAAGGCAGGTTAAATCGTGGATTGTCGGTGATATCAAATATACCGAAACAACGGTTATGGGTCATTTCAGGCAGGGTAAAATGAATGTAATCAATATGCCCGAAGCTGCTCTCAAGAGTAAGGACAGGGATTTGCTTCAATATGTGTGCCCGTTTAACTGTGCAGACTTTGTTCCTTTTTCAATGTCATATCTTTCCGGCTATTTTGCTGAAAAAAGAGATGTTGAATCAAGTGAAATATATCAGCAGGCGGTGAATAAAGTAAAAGGCTATTCCGCCGAAAGACTCAAATCGACAATAAATTATGCTGGAGTTACCGTTAAGGATTCGCAGATAAATGTAGGTGAGCTTAAGTGGAGATACAATCTTCTGCCCGTATGGGTGCTCAACTATAAGCATGGCGGAAAGAATTACATATATGCTCTCAACGGTCAGACAGGCTCTGCTTATGGTGAATTGCCCGTGTGCAAAAAGAAGCTCGGTGGTTTGTTTGCGGTTGTTGCCGCAGCATCAGCTGTTCTTCTCACTCTTGCGGAGGTGATTTTCTTATGAAGAAGATTTTGTCCGTGATTCTTTCTTTGTTTATTCTGTTTCTTTTGGGTATAAATGCATTTGCAAGCTTCAATATTATGATTGATGACTCGGCTTTTCTGTTTACCGAAGATGAATCGGCTGAAATTATTTCTTTTGCAAACGGATTTGCAGAATCAAATAATTTTTCTGTAGCTGTTGTAACTACTGATGATGCTATGGGAAAGACAGCATCTGAATATGCCGATGATTATTATGATGATCTTATCTTTAACGGCGGATGGTCGGAAGACGGAATGCTTTTTCTGATTGATATGGATAACCGTGAGGTGTACGTTTCATGTGCAGGCTTGTGTATTGATGAATATACCGATTATGAGCTTAATTCAATTATAGACAGCGGCTATTCATATGTTGTCAACGGCGATTATGCTGATTGTATAGTTGCCATGATTGAAGAAGCGGAAAAACTTGCACTCGGTTCTTCTGATTCAGATACTTATTATTTTGAAGACGGAGAATGGGTGCCTGTTGATGACGGTTATTATACCGAGGATGATTATTATTATAAAAATGATTATTATGACCCACAGCCGGATTCATTTAATTTTTCTCATATTTTCATTTATATTCTTATCGGTCTTGCTGTAGGCGGCATAACGGTATTTTCTGTTAAAAACTCATATAAAAATACCGGTAAGGGTGATGAATTTAATGCGGATGATATTTCTCTTGAACTTACGGCTTCAAATGACAATGTTATAAGCAGAAATGTAATAACGACTAAGATCCCGAGAAATAATAACCGCAACAGACCCGGCGGCGGGGGAGGCGGAGTATCCGTTCACCGTTCGTCAGGCGGAGTAAGGCACAGCGGTGCAGGCAGAAAATTTTAAAACATAAGGAGTTTAATATGGGCAATATATGGCATGACATAAGTCCCAAAAGAATAACCCCCGAGGATTTTATGGCGGTTATTGAAATTACAAAGGGCAGCAAGAAAAAATATGAGCTTGACAAGGAAACGGGAGTTCTTATGCTTGACCGTATTCTTTACACCTCAACTCACTATCCCGCCAACTATGGTTTTATTCCCAGAACATACGGCGATGACGGTGACCCTCTTGATGTTGTTGTAATCTGCAGCGAAAAAATCGACCCTATGACTCTTGTGCGCTGTTATCCGATAGGTGTTATAACCATGAAGGACAGCGGAAAGCTTGATGAAAAGATTATTTCCATTCCGTTTAATGACCCGAATTATAACGGATATAATGACATTTCCGAGCTTCCGAAGCATATTTTTGATGAAATGAAGCACTTCTTTAAGGTATATAAAAATCTTGAGGATAAGGAAACCGTTGTTGATGAGGTTCAAAACCGTGAAAAGGCGATTGAGATAATAGAAAAGAGCATCAGCAATTATATTACGGAATTTTGCCGATAATTATTGACTTTTTTATATTTGTGTTATAAAATAATGTAATTTAAAAATTGTTTAACATTGACTATTATTATATAAGGAGTGATAACGATGGCAATTTATTGTCAGGAGCCCTCAAGAACATTCAGTGAATATCTTCTTATTCCGGGCTACACATCAAGGGAATGCATCCCCGCAAACGTAAACCTTAAAACCCCCCTTGTTAAGTACAGAAAGGGCGAGGAAGAATGCCCTATCAGTCTTAACATCCCCCTTGTATCCGCTATCATGCAGTCTGTTTCCAACGATACAATGGCTATTGCGCTTGCAAAGGAAGGCGGCATATCATTTATCTACGGTTCACAGAGTATTGAAGATGAAGCGGCAATGGTTGCTAAAGTTAAGGGCTATAAAGCAGGTTTTGTTGTAAGCGATTCAAATCTTAAGCCTGAATCAACTCTTGCAGAAGTTCTGGAGCTTTATGAGCAGACAGGTCACAGCACAATGGCTGTTACTGAAGACGGCACTTCAAACGGCAAGCTTCTCGGTGTTGTTACCGGCAGAGATTACAGAGTCAGCAGAATGAGTGCCGACACTCTCGTTTCCGATTTTATGACTCCTTTTGAAAAGCTTGTTACAGCTCCCGAAACAACAACTCTTAAGGAAGCAAATGACATTATTTGGGAAAACAAACTCAATTCTCTTCCCATTATCGATAAAGACGGCAAGCTTCTTTATTTTGTATTCCGTAAAGACTATTCACAGCATAAGGAAAATCCTCAGGAGCTTCTTGATGCAAACAAGAGCTATATTGTAGGCGCAGGTATTAACACACTTGATTATGAAAAGCGTATTCCTGCTCTTGTTGAAGCTGGTGCAGATGTTCTTTGCATCGACTCATCAGAGGGTTATACCGTATGGCAGGAGCAGACTCTTGCGTTTGTTAGAGAGAAATACGGCGATAAGGTTAAAATCGGCGCAGGCAATGTTGTTGACCGTGAAGGCTTCCTTTTCCTTGCAAAGGCAGGTGCTGACTTCGTTAAGGTCGGTATCGGCGGCGGTTCAATCTGTATCACCAGAGAAACAAAGGGTATCGGCAGAGGTCAGGCAACCGCTCTTATTGAGGTTGCAGCAGCAAGAGATGAATACTATAAGGAAACAGGTATTTATGTTCCTATCTGCTCTGACGGCGGTATTGTTCATGACTATCATATGACTCTTGCTCTTGCAATGGGCGCTGATTTCCTCATGCTCGGCAGATATTTTGCAAGATTTGACGAAAGCCCCACCAATAAGCTTCTTGTTAACGGTGTTTATGTTAAGGAATACTGGGGTGAAGGCTCCAACAGAGCAAGAAACTGGCAGAGATATGACCTCGGCGGCAAGGCAAAGCTCAGCTTTGAAGAAGGTGTTGACTCATATGTTACTTACGCAGGTTCGCTCAGCGATAACGTTGCAAAGAGCCTTTACAAGGTTAAGTCGACAATGTGCAACTGCGGTGTTCTCACCATTCCCGATCTCCAGCAGAATGCAAAGCTTACCGTTGTTTCCGCAACATCAATCGTTGAGGGCGGATATCACGACGTTACACTCAAAACAACCGCAAATTCAGGCAGATAATTAAATAATTAAAGGGCGCTTCGTTTATCGAAGTGCCTTTTTTATGAAATGTTAACTTTCGTTGCTTGCTGCAACAGCCTTTTGTAGGTATAATCGTTTGCGGAGGCGATTAAATGCTCAGTGAAAATATTAAAAATTTAAGAAAAGAAAAGGGGATGTCACAGGAAGAGCTTGCTGCAAAGCTGAATGTTGTAAGGCAGACGGTTTCAAAATGGGAACAAAATTTATCAGTGCCCGATTCCGAAATGTTAATCAGGATATCGGAGATTTTTGAGGTTTCCGTAAGCATGCTTCTCGGTGAAACGGTTGAACAAAATGAAACAAAATCAGAGCTTGCCGAAATATCACAGAAGCTTGAAAATCTGAATTCTTTTATCGCAAATAAATATGCAAGAAGACAAAAAATAATTCTTACCATTATTTCCGTTTGTCTGATTGTTGCCGCAATAGTTCTTTTGGTATTTGCCTTTGTGATTATTCAAAGAACATCTTTTATTCCTGATAATTCAAGCTCTGCTGCGATAATTGGGGGAGCAAATGTTCCTACTCAAATCGTAGTTTCGTCTGTTTATTCATGGGTTGATTCCGTGGCAGCTGCAGCGGCATCTGTTATTATGATTATTGCGGCGATTCTGCTTATAAAACGAAGCAAAAAATAAGCAGGCTGTTTTGCAGCCTGCTTTTAATGAATTATCCGATTTTTGTGAGAATCTGCTCAATAGCATTAATTATATCTTCGAAACCGCTGTTAAAAAAATCAACAAATGCGGATGTATCTGCGCCGGTTAATTCGGAAATAAGAGCGGCTATGTATGTAGGCATATCGCTTAAAAAGGCTAAAATTGAAAGCATGTTAATTTACCTCCCGTTATTTGTTTAGAATATTATGTCATGTTCTCATTTTTAAGTCAAGAGAAATCTTTGACCGGATAAATATATAGATTGTGTAATATTTTTTATTTTTATACTTGATTTTTTTTCGTGGTTAGGATATAATAGAAAAGCTGATTTGCCGGTGTGATGGAATTGGCAGACGTGCCGGACTCAAAATCCGGTGGTAGCGATACCGTACCGGTTCGACCCCGGTCACCGGCACCAAAAGCACTTCTTCGGAAGTGCTTTTTTTCTTATGAAGTAACAGCACCCTGCGTTTTTGTGAATGCAGGGTGCTGTGATGTTTATTTAAGTCTGTCTGCGATGATGCCTTTAACGGTATCTATAACCTTGTCAATCTCAACCTTCATGCTGATTTCCTTATCTCTTGTAACAATTTCGCAAACACCTTCTTTGAGATTTCTGGGGCTTACGATAACTCTTACGGGTACACCGAGAAGGTCTGCGTCGGAGAACATTGCACCGGGGCGGATATTTCTGTCGTCATAGATAACTTCCATTCTGTCATCAAGCATCTGCTGATAGAGTGAATCGGAAACACCCTTGCATTCTTCATCGTCTGCTCTCAGGCAGCAAACCTGAACGTGCCAGGGGGCAATGCTCATGGGCCAGATAGGACCGTATTCGTCATGGTGAGCTTCGCAAACAGAAGCTGCAAGTCTGCCTACACCTATGCCGTAGCAGCCCATGATGGGGTAGTGGAGATTACCCTCGCTGTCGATATACTGCATACCCATTGATTCGGTATATTTTGTGCCGAGCTGAAAAATGTTGCCAACCTCAATGCCTCTTGAAATATTGATAGAAGGCTTGCCGCACTTGGGGCATATACCGCCTTCTTTTATTTTTGCAAGGTCGATATATTCAACATCGCCGATATCTCTGCTGATGTTCAGACCGGTGTAGTGATGGTCAAGCTGATTTGCGCCGCAAGAAAGATTGTGAGTGTTTTCAAGGGATTTATCAAAAAGAACCGTAAACTTTTCTCTGTCAAGATTATAGGGACCGATGAAGCCTGCAAAAAGTCCGCAGTCTTCTGTAATAACAGCTGGATGAACAGCCTCGCAGAGGTAGTTTGTAAGTTTTGTTTCATTAATGTCAAGGTCGCCTCTTACAAAAATAACAACATACTCGTCAGTCATGTTCTTCTGATATACAACAGCCTTACATGATTCCTCAAGAGGAGTTTTGAGGAAATTACATATATCTTCAATTGTATGAATATCGGGAGTATAAACAAGCTCAAGCTCCTTAGACTCGCCCTTGATTTCATTTTTGATTATGCTTTCCGCAGCCTCCATGTTTGCTCTGTAATCGCATTCGGAGCAGACGGCGATTGAATCTTCTCCGATGGGAGTGAGAAGCATATATTCATGTGAAATTTTGCCGCCCATCATACCTGAGTCGGATGCAACTGTTATAACCTCGGGAATACCTGCCCTTGCAAAAATGCGTTCGTATGCTTTATAGCAGATATCATAATATCTTTCAAGGTCTTCCTGTGAGGTGTGGAAGGAATATGCATCCTTCATGGTAAATTCACGAACACGGATAAGACCGCCTCTGGGTCTTGCTTCATCGCGGAACTTTGTCTGTACCTGATAAATCATAAAAGGATATTTTGTGTAGCTGTTTGCATATTCGCGAACAAGCTGAACGGCAGCCTCTTCATGTGTCATACCGAGAAGCATGGGTGCATCGTTTCTATCTTTAAAGCGGAGAAGCTCGCTTCCGATGCTTTCATATCTGCCTGATTCCGACCAAAGTGACGCAGGCATAACAACGGGGAACTGAACCTCCTGACCGTCAATTGCGTCCATTTCCTCGCGGATAATATTTTCAATTTTTCTTGTGATTCTGCGAAGGGGCATAAAAGAAGAATAAATGCCGTTTGCAACACCCTTCATGTAGCCGCCTCTGAGCATGAGCGCATGGCTGTCAATGACGCAGTCCGAGGGTTTTTCTTTAAAACGTTCGCCGCAAAGTTTATCAATTTTCATATGTTTACCTCCAAAAAATAAAGTCCCGAAGCCGATTGGCTCGGGACAAACAATATAGTCTGCGGTACCACCCGAGTTCGGATTAGATAATCCGCTCTCAATCCTTATAACGGAGGAATCCGGCAATGCTTGTTCGCATGCAGCTCAAAGACGGGTTCGGCAAATCGGAAATAAGAGCTTGCACCGACCGCTCTCTCTCTGAAAAATCAAATATGCTTACTGTTTCTTTTCATAGCTTTTAATTATCGCATAATATTTTACAATATACTTTTAAAAATGTCAATGTATAAT
>JAZPYI010000084.1:0-2276 GCA_045544115.1 Acutalibacteraceae bacterium
ATCATTCTGAATTCTGCATTCACTTTTGGTTTGTTTTCTTACATATTGAAACGAGAATTGCAATTATCTCGTCTATATCCGTTTCCATACTTTTAAATTCTTTGTCTGTCAGATAATCTGTTTGGTGCAAAAGCCTTAACCAATAATATGTTTCGTTGGCTTCTTTTAAAGCTATGTTAAGCTTCGCATTAAAATCCGCTTTGCTTTGACCTCGTTCTGCTTCAGAAACGTTCGCTCCAATACTTGTTCCGCTTCTCAGAAGTTGTTTTGATAACACAAACTCTTTTTTCTCTGCAGTAAGATGTTTATAAAGATTTACCGTTCTTACCGCAAAGTCAAAGCTTTTCTTCGAAATTATATTCTCACTCAAATTTCCACCTCAATTCTGCATTCATCATTCTGAATTCTGCATTCCCTCAACGTATTCCTTAAACTCGTTGAAAATTCGTTTGCCGATTGAACGGTAATCCATTGCAAGAACTTTATCAATTTTTATTCTGCGGATTTCTTCGGGTACATTGTAAATAGTCATAATGGCATTCAATGCTCCCGAAATACGTGTTTCAAGCGATACGGTTTTGTCAATGGCATTCAGAGTTGCGTGTTCAATGCCTGCAACAAGAATTTCCGCTTCTCTGAACTGCTCGTCTGTCCAATCGGGACAGTACTGAGCAAAAACCTCTTTTGCACGGGCAGTATCATTGTTATGGATGATTTCAAGACATTTCGGACTCTGATAAGTCGAAACAAAAAAGTCCTTTGCAACCTCTTCTTCTTCACAAGCCGCTGCCATTGACATAAGCTCAAGACAAATTGAAAGTAGCGAGCTTATACCCTCGCCTGCTTCGTATTCCATCAACTCACGCTGAAATTTGCACAGCAAATCGGTGAGCACCGCAAGAATATCTTCTTTAGAATGAAAATAAAACGTAAAATTGCCTTTGCTGATTCCAAGCTCACTGCATACCATCTGGACAGTTGTTGCCGAATATCCGTGCTCAAGAAACATTCTGGTTGAAACACGAATTATTTTATCTTTTGTCTTCCCTTTCTTAGCCATAGTGCCTCCTTGAAAACGCACTTTGTACGTGTACTATTTGTAATTTAGCACATGTGCAACTTGATGTCAATACATTTTTGAAATAAATGTTTCCCGATCGCCGAACGGCACTGTGCCGATCCCGTAAAATAGATATAATCAACTCCTTTGTATGTATTCCTGTTGATGTTAAATGAGTAATAGTAAATTATCCACAAAAAAACAGTGTCCGAATTACTCGGACACTGTGATACAAGGGTTACTGAAAAACATATTTATATAAGTATTGCGTATAAAAAACAGTAAAAATGAAACGCTGTTCAACTCAACAAATTGAAATCTGTCAGTCCACCCTGCCTATCATATCAAGGGGGATTTCTTCAAAATCGGGAGCGGCTTTTCTGATTCCGTCAATGTCTTTGATACTATAATTTCCGTTATCGATATCGACAAAGATTTCATCGCATTTGCCTAAGTGATATATTGCGTTTTCGCTTATATCGCTGAACCTCCGTACGGAGCTGTAAACATCGCCGTAGCCCAAATTTTTATTGATAATAATATTACTCTTAAAGGTGCTTGCAGGGTTCGGAATATAATCGGGCGAATCTGATTGTGAAATATCGTCTGTGCAGTTTTTGTATTCGGGGAATGCGTTTTGCCAGGTTTCACTCTGCCAAGGTGAATTATACAGCGCTTCCCACATATCGCCGCTGCCGATATAAGCGTGAGTAAACCAACCGTTTTCAAGAGCACCCTCTCTTGCTCTGTCATCAAATCTCAGAGCGTTGTTACCGGGATTCACGATGATATTATTGGTTATGACATTGTCTCTGCCGCCGCCGACGTGAATTGAGTTGCTCGGAATATTGATAAGAAGATTGCCGTAAATCTTCTGACCCGAAACCGCATCATCGAGATAAATACCGTCGGGACGGTGATTTTCCGAACCGACATTATAAATGCAATTATATCTTACAACATTGCCGTACCACACCCAGCTTCTTCCCGAATAAATTGCACCCGCATCATCAGAAAGAAGGCATACATCGTGGATAAGATTATATTCAATAATGTGATTGTTGCCTTTGTAGGTAATTGCTTCGTGAGGAGAGTTTGACATTTCGTTGTGAGAGCAGATATTTCCCACGCCCTCAAGAGTAACGGCAGGCTGATAGGTCTGGTAAATTTCTGACCAATCGTGGATGTAATTGTTGTCAGCCTTGCTGTTGCCGGG
>JAZPYI010000085.1:0-19659 GCA_045544115.1 Acutalibacteraceae bacterium
AAAAAGCAAAAGCTTCTGCAGAAAACGGTGAATTTACCAAAACAAAAAGAATATTGGATATTAATTATTTGTTTTGGCTCCCTATCTATTGGTTCAGCATCACTCTCAAACTTTTCACTAATATAAGATTGAGATATGTGTTATTTATTCTCGGTCTGATAACGGTTGCCATTCTGCTTTATAAGCTGTTCAATACAGTCAGAAAAGCTATCAAAAATTCTTCAAAACTTAAAGATGAAACAAAAAAATTGTTGATAGGTTTTCTTGCCGTTTATCTCGTCATCGGTTACATTGCAGCAGGAATATATGCTTTTACTCTTATTCCGAAGCCATATGAAAAGGTTGAAATCAGGAGTGAAATAACAGGCGATACATATACCGTTTATTACGACAAAGGTTCGCCGCTTGATATTTCGGAATTTATCAATATTGAAAATAAAACAGTATCCCGAGAAAGATATGTTGACGAAGCACTTTTAATAAAACAAACTAAATGGACGGTTTATTCGGTTGATAAAGAAGAATACAACAAAATAAAATACACCATAACAGACGTGCGCTTCACTCCCCTTCTTGAAAGATGTAAAAACGAGCTTATTTATAACCATTTTTTATATGGCTACAAAAAGCTTGATATCAATTCAGAATATGAAATTTATCAAGCCGCAACCGATTCTGAACAATGGTCAAATACATTTGTTTTCAGCAAAGGCAACAGAATAGCTGAAATATATTTCAATTGGGAGCCATCCGAAGAAGAACTACTCCTTGCTTCAGAAAAACTGATGAACGCAAACACATAACAAAAGAGAGGTTGGAAATTTCCAACCTCTTTATCATTTTATTTTAAAAAATATAATTCCGCTCGCAGCAAAAGATAAAGCTCCTGAAATTGCCGATTTGAAAAACCACAGCTTTTTAAGATTTTCAACAAAATAAACCTCAGGCGGTGCGGAAAGTTTTATTTGCGCTCCGGGGAAATACGATATCATAAGATATAATACGGCAAAGCATATAATAAATACCAATACAGAAATAATTATCCCTTTCATTAAAAGCAGCTCCTTTCAACCATTATTCGCATAAAAGCAAAAAGACACTCACCATAAAAAAATCCCGTATCCGAAGATACGGGATGCTTTTTATGAATTACTGATTGTCCTTACCCTTGATTATGTCGTTAATCATGATATAGAACTGGTCATCCTCAAAGCCGTTGTCGTTTGACTTGGGAGCTTCTGCTGCAGGAGCTTCCTTAACTTCATTTACAGATGAACCGAAATGGGGAATGCTGGGTGCGCCTGCGGGTGCAGAGGGAGCAGCGGATGCTGCTGCGGTAGCTGCAGGTGCCGCCTTGGGTGCTGCAGGAGCTGCAACGGGAGCGGTGGGAGCTGCAACGGGAGCTGATGCAGGAGCCTTAGCTGCCGTATAGAAAGGATTCGCGGGAGCAGCGGGAGCTGCTGCGGGAGCTGCCTGCTGGGGTTTTGAATCAAAACCTGTTGCAATAACGGTTATAACCATTTCATCGTCAAGGTCGGGATCAAATGCGATACCCCATGTGATGTTGGCATCCTCATGAGCCTTGGCGGTGATGATTTCTGCTGCATTTTCAACATCTTCAAGGTCAACATCATCAGAAGCAGTAATGCTGATGATAACACCCTTTGCACCTGAAATTGATGTTTCAAGAAGCGGGCTGGAAACAGCTGCGTTTGCTGCGGTTTCTGCTTTGTCCTTGCCCTTTGCTCTGCCTACACCCATGTGAGCATAGCCTGCATCCTTCATAACACTTGTTACGTCTGCAAAGTCAAGGTTAATAAATCCGGGAACCTTAATAAGCTCTGAAATGCTTCTGACACCCTGAAGAAGAACCTCATCTGCCTCCGCGAAAGCTTCGGCGATAGTCTTCTTTCTGTCATCAATAGCGCGAAGTCTGTCATTGGGAATAACGATAAGGCTGTCTACATGCTCTGCAAGCTTGGCAATACCGTCCTGAGCAAGGAGCATTCTTCTGCGGCCTTCAAACTTGAAGGGCTTTGTTACAACACCGATGGTAAGGCAGCCCATATCCTTTGCAACCTGGGCAATAACGGGAGCTGCACCTGTACCTGTGCCGCCGCCCATGCCGGTTGTTATAAATACCATATCTGTGCCCTTAAGAGCATCAGCGATTGAATCTCTGCTTTCTTCTGCTGCTTTTGCGCCGATTTCGGGCTTACCGCCTGCACCCTGACCGTGTGTTGACTTTTCACCAATCTGGATTTTGTGGGTAGCCTTGGAGTGAACAAGAACCTGCTTGTCTGTATTGACAGCGATAAACTCTGCGCCGAGAACACCTGAAGTTATCATTCTGTTAACTGCGTTTCCGCCGCCGCCGCCGACACCGATTACTTTTATCTGAACCGCACTCTCAAAATCATTATCAATTTCAAATGCCATTGGTATGACCCCCTGTGGTTTTATTTTTCCTTATAATACTGAATTATATTACCATGTATTTGCAAAAAAAACAAGAATAAATTAAAAAATTATTGCTATTTTAATGTTTTTTTTACAATTTATATATATTTTTCTGTTTTATTTCTTATTTTCATCTGATTCGGGTTTATTTTCCGACTCATCATCGGTAATTTCCTCTTCCGGTTCCTCGGGAGCATAATTTTCAAGATAATACATAACCTCGGGAACATCCTTCATATCAGAAGGATTAAAAACCGCTTCCGTAACAACAGACAAATCAATTGCACCAAATTGGAACGGGTCAATCGTGTTTTCACTGTTGATAACCTTGTTGCCGAGTGAAAGCTTTGAAGGCAAATCCAAACTGTTGCCTAAATTGAGAACGATTCTGCGCTGATAAATAAGATAGATATCGGATGTATCCGAAATATTTATAAGGTTAATATCCTTGGTTCCGTTTTCGGCAATTGCTCCCGTTATTTCAAGAAGAAGAGAAAGTGTTTCATCAACAAACTCCTCTTCCTTTTCATCCTCTCCGATCACATCGAAAGCAGCAATTTCTCCTACCTCCGCTTTATATGGAATCGCACCGACTATCAGTGCAACATCATTCGGAAGAACACCTGAAAGCTCAAGCACCTTGAGGTTTGAATTTGTAATCGCATACAGACCGTTGGACATACCTATTGCGAATGCCTTTTCGGTAGCTTCATATCTTATAATAATTTCATCAGGCAGCTTTTTGGTAAGCTTCACTTCATCCGTATAAGGAAGAAGCTTTTCTATATTATCCGCCGCTTCATCAAGGTCTGCAAAAAGCAGATTTTTGCCCATAGCAATACCGCTTGCTGATATGATTTCGTCATTTGTATAAGCACCTGTGCCCTCTACCGTAAAGGACTTAACCTTAAAAACAGTAAAGAGCAAAACAGGACTTATTGCAATAAATAAAACAAGCAGAAATCCGACAGCAACTATTGTTTTTCGGATTTTCCTTTTTCTTTTAATCTGTTTAATTCGGATTTGTCTTTCTTCAGGAGTAAGTCTGCGCTCTGTCCCCTGCTGATTTTCTCTGTTCATTATCATCCCGCCATTTTCATTCTCTTTTTATTTCCGCACCAAGCTGTGAAAGACTTTTTTCCAATGCTTCACAGCCTCTGTCAATATGATAAATTTCATCCACAACCGTTTTACCCTCCGCACCGAGAGCAGCAACCGTCAATGCGCAGCCTCCTCGCAAATCACTTGAGGAAACATATGCACCGCGGAGCTTTTTCACACCTTCAATAACGGCTACTCTGCCGTCTTCAACCCTTATGTCCGCACCCATTTTTAAAAGCTCGGGAACATGTCTGAATCTGTTTTCAAATATTTTTTCGCTGACAACACTTGTTCCCTCTGATTTTGCAAGCATTGCCATTATTATTGCCTGAGAATCTGTAGGAAATCCCGGATAAGGCATAGTTCTTACGGTTTTTACCCGCGAAAGCTTCTCGGGAGCTTTTATAATAAGCTCGCTGTTTTTTACGGTAATATCACAGCCTGCTGTTTCAAAAACGGGTACAACGGGCGAGAGATGTTCAGCACATACTCCTTCAATCGCGATTCTGCCGCCTGCCGAAGCGGTACATGCCATAAATGTTGACGCAACTATTCTGTCGGGGATTATGGTATGCTCCGCCGAATGAAGCTTTTTTTCGGATTTTATTTTTATAACACTCTGACCGGCACCGTAGATTTCTGCGCCGCAGGATTTAAGAAAATCTGCAAGATCAATAATTTCAGGCTCTCTTGCAGCATTTGTAATAACCGTTTCACCGTTTGCGCCCATTGAAGCAAGCATAATATTTTCCGTTGCACCTACACTCGGGAAAGCGAGTGTTATATTCGCTCCGCAAAGTCTGTCTGTTTCGCATTGAAGCAGGCCGCCCGTTTCATTTATATAGGTATTCATACTTCTCAATGCCGACAAATGCAGGTCAATGGGACGCAGCCCTATCTCACATCCACCGGGCGAGGTGACACAGGCAGCACCGAATCGGGCAAGCAAAGCCCCGAGAAAAACAATTGATGAGCGCATCTCTCGCATCAGCTTCTCGGGAATGTCAAATCTGTTTGCACATGAGGCATCAACAACAACAGTATGCCCCTCTCGCTTAACCTTACATCCGATATGCTCAAGTATTTTTAATGCCGCCGCAACATCAGTTAAATCAGGGCAGTTATGTATAATACTTATTCCGTCAACAGTTACTGCTGCGGAAAGAATCGGCAACGCGCTGTTTTTTGAGCCTTGCAGCACAACCTTTCCGTCAAGTCTTTTACCACCGTTTATAACTAATTTTTTCATTACCCACACTCCCTTATGAGCTGCTCTGTTCCCATATTATTCAAAGAGCATGGATAATGTGATTATTTTACGATTTCACAAAGAGTATCGTATATTCTTGCCGTAGCATCAATAACCGCCATATCTCTTGCACACTTACCGATATTTTCAAGCTTCGCTCTGTCACGGATAAGACCGTTTACAGCCTTGGTTATTGATTCCGCATTCAAATCCTTTTCTTCAAGTATAACTGCCGCACCGTTTTCAACAAGAGCCATTGCGTTATGATACTGGTGATTCTCGGTTACATACGGCGAAGGAATAAGAATCGAAGGTTTTCCCAGTGCCTGAAGCTCGCTTAGTGTGCTTGCACCGGAGCGTCCGATAACAAGGTCGGCTGCCGGCAAACATTTGGGAATATCAATATACTCAACAATTCTTACATGGCTATTCTTTTCAAGGTCAACACCTTTTTCTTCGAGCTCCTGCCTGAACTTCTCGCTGTTTTTACCCGTTGCATGAAGGAACACGCAGTCATTGTCCTTATATTTGTTAAGGATAAGATTCATAATCGCATCATTAACGGGCTTTGCGCCAAGACTTCCGCCCATTGAAAGAATAAGCGGCTTATTATCGGCTAAACCAAGCTCCGCACGGGCAAAATCTCTGTCACCCTTAAGAATATCTCCTCTTATGGGAAGCCCGGTCAACACACATGGATTTTTGGAATTTATATACTTTTCCGCCTGAATCGCGGTTAGCATTACTCTGTCAACCTTACCTGCAAGTGCCTTGTTGGTTACGCCGGGGAAAGCATTCTGCTCGTGAATTGCGGTGGGAATACCCATTTTTGCCGCCATTCGGAGAACGGGACCACTGACATATCCTCCGAAACCGATAACAAGATCGGGTTTGAAGTCTTTAATTATTTTTTTGGCCTGTGACGAGGATTTAAGAAGCTTTGACAGTGTTCCGATATTATGCTTTATCGCTTCGGGCGAAAAGCTGCGCCAAAAACCGCTGATTTCAATCGTCCGAAGCTCATAGCCCGCTTCAGGTACAAGTCTTGCCTCCATTTTATCCGCCGTGCCGACAAAAACAATCTCCGCGGAAGGGTGTTTTTCTTTTATGTATCCCGCGGTGCCGAGAGCAGGATTTATATGACCTCCCGTACCGCCTGTTGCAATAAGAATTTTTTTGTTATCAAGCATTATTTGGTCTTCCTTTCGCTGTTTCTTGAAACCGCAAGCACCATTCCCATTTCAACAAGCAGCATAACAAGAGATGTGCCGCCGTAGCTGAAAAACGGGAGGCTGATACCCGTATTTGGAACCGTTGAGGTAACAACCGCAATATTAAGTGCCGCCTGCAAGCCTACCTGGAAGCTTATACCCATGGCAAGCATGGCTTCAAATCTGCTTCTTGCACGGAGTCCTATAACAAAACCCCTGCCTACAAGCAAAATAAAAAGCAATATTATGAGAATCGCTCTTGCAAAACCGAGTTCTTCGCATACAACCGCAAAAACAAAGTCATTCTGCGGTTCGGGAATATACATATGCTTCTGCTTTGAATTACCGAAGCCGAGTCCGAAAAGTCCGCCCGAGCCTATGGCATAAAGCGATTGCAGACTCTGCCAGCCTGAGCCCGTGGCTTCATCGCCGGTAAGTTCTTCTCCCGTGAGAAGCTTGAGCCATATACGGATTCTTTCGCTTGCATAGCCTTCAAGGAATTTATCCGCATTGAGAACAAACCATATTCCCGCACCGATAACCGCAACCGCTACTATAGCATAGAAATACCAAGGTATTTTAATGCCGCCGAAATACATTGTTGCAACACCGATACCGAGAATAAGAAGTGTTCCCGAAACATGATTTTCTTTGTAAACAAGAAGACAAACAATACCGATTATTGCTATATAAGGAACCATCATCCATGCTGTTTTCTCAACAAGCTTATGATACCTTTCCATGCTGAACGCAATAAACATTATTATTGCAAGCTTTGCTATTTCAGAAGGCTGAAACGTTCCGAAAGGCGGAACGGAAATCCATCGTTTGAACTGCTCCTTGCCCGGAATGACTGCCGGATTTAAAAGAACATATACCAAAAGAAACAGAGCCAAAATCAAAACTACCGTTGAACTGTCCCTGAAAACATCGGTTCTTATGTGTGAAACCGCTATCATCAGCACCAAACCGAACACAGCGAACAAAGCCTGTTTTTTAACATAAAAATATGGGTCATTTTCCGCATCAGCATCATACCATGCATTAACATAGCTTGCTGAAAACATCATAATAATACCAATTGTAAGAAGTGCTATAACAAGAGCAAGAAAAGTTATGTCCATAGGTCCTCTTGAAAATAAGTCCCTGATTTTTTTCTTGCCTGTAAATATATCCTTAACAAGATAAATTATCCCGAAATGAGCAAGGATTTCCTGCTTCAAAATCTCCTCTCCTTCCTAAATCAAAACATATCCTCCATAATACATTACGGCAACCGCCGCCAAGCCGCCCAAAGTATTGACTGCGGTGAAGGTCAGAGTAATTTTCTTATCGCTCCAACCGATTAATTTCAAATGATGCTGAACGGGCGCAGACTTGAATAAGGGTTTCCCTCCCGTCTTTTTGTAATAAACAATCTGCAAAACATCGGATAATCCGATAACAAAATAAGAAAGACCTGATAAAATCAGGATTAGCGGACAACCTGTTGCATACGAAAGCATTACAACCGCACCGCCGAGAAACATTGTCCCCGTTTTTCCCATAAGTATTTTGGCAGGACTTTTATTCCAAAAAAGAAAACCCGTGCAAGAACCAGCCAGCGCGGCAGATACTGCCGAAAAGCCGAAAAGACCCTTCATCGCCGCGATTATACCGAGCGAAACCGCCGCTGTAAAGGTCACACTACCGCATAAGCCGTCAACACCGTCCGTTATTTCAACAGCATTGACCGAAGCATACATCAACAAAATTCCCATTATCCAATAAAAAAATCCGGGTTCCGTGTTTCCCGCAAAAGGAATAAACATATAGGGTTTTCCGTTCATACCCATATAAATCGCCGTGAGATACGCAAGACTCACAAAAAACTGCATTACCGTTTTTTGCTTTAATGTAAGTCCGAGCCTCTGTCGTGTTCTGATTTTGAAATAATCGTCGATTATTCCTATAAATGAAAATGACACGGCAGTAAGCAATCCGCTCCAGAGCTTTGTATACATTTCCTGAGGAACAAGGCTTCCTGAAGAGGCGATATCTCCGCCTGCAATTTTATCTGTTGCAACGGCAAGAATAACGGCGCAAGCCGTACCTATAACAAGCATTATTCCGCCCATTGACGGTGCTGCCTGTTTTATAATTCTGTTCTTTTCGCCGAACAAAACAAAGCTTTGACCAAACTCAAGCTTTCCGAGCCATGGTATAAGGCTGAATCCGAGAATGCCCGTTACCGCAAGACCCGCTATGCCGGCAACGGCAATTACCGCAAAAACACTCATTTTTCAAGTGCCTCATATACAGAATAAATTACATCCTCAAGCTTCATTCCCCGGCTTGCTTTAAACAGAACGGCATCTCCCGCTTCAAGGAAGGAAACAAGCTCCTGCGCAAGCTTTTTTTTATCATCAAAGCTTTTTACGCAGGGGACATTTCCGTGGGCAGCACCCTTTGCAGTCTGCAAAGAACGCTCACCATAAGTAAAGACGACATCAATACCGTTTTCCGCAGCCTTCAAACCTACTCCGTAGTGCGCAGCTTCACTTACCGTCCCGAGTTCAAGCATATCGCCGATAACTGCAATTTTCCGTTTGGCATTCATGCTTCCGAGCACAGCAAGAGCCGCAGCCTGAGAATCAGGGCTTGCATTGTAGCAATCCTCAATAAAGGTTATGCCGCATTTTTTATTGATTCTCTGGCGCATTCCCGCAGGAACATAATTTTTCAGAGCTTCAAAGCCTTCAATAGGCTCTATGCCGAAAAACGAACCCGCAGCAACCGCCGCCAGCGCATTGTAGACATTATGGCGACCCGGGAAAGGCAGGCTCACCCTGCCCGAACCGCCATTGAAACCGAAAGTCAACTCAGTTTCATTTTCTTTGGAGGTTATTTCATATGCCTTAAAATTTGATTTTTCATTATTAATACCGTAATACGTCACGGGATGCGAACCCGGTCTTACGGTAATAAGCATATCGTCATCAGCATTGAGAATAATCGGCGCATCAGCCTTCATTCCGTGAAGGATTTCAAGCTTTGCGGAAAGGATGCCCTCTCTTGAGCCGAGCTTTTCGATATGCGAAACACCGATATTGCTTATAATTGCTACATCGGGTTTTACGGCTTTTGTCATTCTTGATATTTCATCAAAGCCGCTCATTCCCATTTCAATAACCGCTGCCTCATGTGTCTTTTCGAGCCTGAAAAGTGTAAGAGGAACACCGATTTCATTATTGAGATTCCCCTCGTTTTTAAGGGTATTATATTTTGAGGACATAACCGCATGGGTCATTTCCTTTGTTGTTGTTTTTCCGACACTGCCCGTTATTCCGATAACAGGGATTTTGAAAAGACTTCTGTAGTATCCGGCAAGATCCAGAAGTGCCTGACGGGTACTTTTAACAACAATCTGATTTTCACCGAGTCCGCAGTCCTTTTCACAAAGAACAGCCTTCGCCCCGCTTTCTATTGCCTTAGCTGCAAAATCATGACCGTCAAAATTCTCACCCTTAATGGCAATAAAAAGACTGCCGGGCAATATTTTCCTTGTATCCGTGCTTATGCAATCAAACTTACCTTCAAG
Organism: Acutalibacteraceae bacterium; assembly: GCA_045544115.1. Lineage (GTDB taxonomy): Bacteria > Bacillota > Clostridia > Oscillospirales > Acutalibacteraceae > CAG-177. The sequence continues at coordinate 9,602 of JAZPYI010000085.1, forward strand.
AACGGTTGAAGAATTGACTGCAGCAGCAGCCTCTTTAAAACTTAAGGGTAACATTTACTCACGCCTTTTCGGAAATTATTTGAGCGACAACTTCTCGCTCATCAAAATGAATTTTACCGCTTGCAAGAATCTGATATGTTTCCTGACCCTTGCCTGCAAGAACCACTATATCGCCTGCATTCGCAACATCAAGAGCTTTTTTTATTGCAGCCTTTCGGTCGCTGTCAACAATAACCTTTGCACCGCCCTTGCCGATACCCGAAACAATGTCATTGATAATGGCATCGGGATCCTCACTTCTCGGATTATCCGAGGTAACAACCGCAACATCCGAAAGTCTTACTGCAATTTCGCCCATAATCGGTCGCTTGGTTTTATCTCTGTCGCCCCCGCAGCCGAAAACGCATATAACCTTACCGTCCGTTATTTCACGGACACAGCTGAGAACGTTTTCAAGTCCGTCGGGAGTGTGTGCATAGTCAATAAGAATTGTGTAAGGCACATCTGCAGGAACAATTTCCATTCTGCCGGGTACACCCGTGCAAAGCATGAGTGCATCAAGAACATCCTTGAAATCCATACCCATTTCAATCAGGCACACAGCCGCACCCATAGAATTATAAACCGAAAATTTTCCCGGCACAGCGAATTTAACTCTGCCGATATTTCCGTTGCTTACAAGCTCATATTTTACACCTGACGAAGAAATACGGATATTCTTTGCGGAATAATCGCATTTATCGTTATTTACCGAAAAGGTTACCTTTCTGCAATCAAGACCTTCCGTCATAAACGCAGCACTTTCGTCATCCGTATTGATAACGGCAAGTGAAGAATTTTCAAAAAGCTTGCGCTTTGCAGCCATATAATTTTCAAATGAACCGTGATAATCAAGGTGGTCCTGCGTTAAATTAGTGAATATAGCTGCTTCAAAATGAATGCCGTCAACTCTGTGCTGGTCAAGCGCCTGCGAGGAAACCTCCATAACGCAATATTCACAACCCGCTTTTACCATTTCATCAAAAAGTCCGAAAAGCTCAAAGCAATCGGGAGTTGTAAGCACAGCGGGATATTCCTTATCGCCGACAATATTCTTCACCGTGCCGATAAGACCTGTTTTATGTCCCATTCCGTCAAGAATTGATTTAAGAATAAAGCATGAGGTGGTTTTTCCGTTTGTTCCCGTAACACCGATAATTCGGAGCTTTCTTTCGGGATGGCCGTAAAACGCAGCACATATATGCGCATATGCACTTCTTGTATTTTCGACCAGAATCTGACTTTCAAGTCCGAGATCCTTTTGAACAACAACCGCTGCTGCACCCTTTTCAAGTGCCTCTGCTGCTTTAGTGTGTCCGTCAAAATGCTTCCCCTCAATGCAAATAAAAATGCAGCCTTCGCTTACCTTCGCCGAATTATCGGTTATAAATGTAACCTCTCTCTCTCCGAAGCCTATGCTTACCCCCAAATCCGCTGCAATCATTCCAAGCTTCATCTTCTGTCCTCCTTATTGCGGATTATCCGTTAACCCGCATAGTCATTTACGTCCGTATCGGACTTGAAGTAAACGGTAATTGTTTTACCGTATTCAACCTCTGCACCGGGTTCCTCGCTCTGATCATAGGAAACAAGCTCTCCCGCATTCAAAGCATTGCCCGATATCTTGATATTTAAACCTGCCGCAAGGGCATATTTGTTTGCCTGAGAAACTGTCATCTGCCTTAAATCAGGAACAGTCACAGTAAGTCTTTCCGCTTCGTTATCGGTATAAAGCACCACGATACCGTTTTTCGGCATTGTCTGCTGATACGCAGGCATCTGCGCGGTAACATTTTCACCGTTACCTACGGTTTTAACCTCGTAGCCATCCTGCTTGAGCATCGCTCTCGCTTCACCGATTGTCATGCCGATAAGATTGGGAGCCGCTACATCAAGTGTTGCAAGCTCTTTTTCCGTATACTGTCTTTCAACATTCAGATATTCAAGGGTTTTCTCAATAACCTGAGCTGCAACGGGAGCACAAATCTGACCGCCGTTTATCTGTCCCACGGGTTCATCTACAAGAATAAGAATAGCGATTTTTGCATCGTTTGCCGGTGCAAAGCATCCGAAAGACGAAACATATTTGCCTTTATGTCCGAGCTTCTGTGACGTACCGGTTTTGCCCGCCACTCTATAGCCCGAAACATATGCATTTTTACCTGTACCGATTGAAACAACCGCTTCCATCATTTCGGCAACGGTCTGTGCAGTTTTTTCCGAAACAACCTGTCTTTTTACAGTAGGCTGAGTTTCTTTTATGACATTTCCGTTTTCATCAAGCTGCTTTGCGATAAGATACGGAGTCATAAGCTTTCCGCCGTTCGCAATAGCACTCATCGCCGTAATCATTTGTATCGGTGTTACCTGGAAGGACTGACCGAACGAGGAGCTTGAAAGCTCAACGATTCCCATATCCTCAAGTGCATGGTAGGTTACACCCGCAACAGGTGTGCTCTCGGCGGGAAGGTCAATACCCGTCTTTTCGGTAAATCCGAAGGCTTCAAAATATTCGTAGAACTTCTCTGCGCCGAGTTTCTGACCAACCGTAATAAAGAACGGGTTGCAGGAGTTCATGAGACCCTGCTGGAAGTTCTGCATTCCGTGGCCTGTTCTTTTATGGCATTTAATAGTCCAGTCCGAAACCTGAATTTTACCCGAGCAGCTGTATGTAGTTTCAAGAGTTGCAACATTTTCTTCAAGGCAAGCCGCCGCAGTTACGATTTTGAATACCGAACCGGGCTCGTAGCTGTCGCTGACTATAAAATTCCTCCACTTTGAATAAAGCAGACTGTTTCGTGCCTTGCTTCTTTCAGCGGAATCTTCATATTCGGCAAGCGCCGTCTGTTCCGATTCCGTAAGGCTCTGGGGATTGTTAAGGTCATAATTCGGCATGGATGCCATGGCAAGAATTGCACCTGTTTCAACATCCATAACTATGCCGTAAGCTCCTGCACCTTTCGAGTCAACATATGCCTGTTCAAGAGAATCCTCAAGATATCTCTGAATAACCTCATCTATCGTAAGAACAAGACTTGTACCCTGAGTTGCATCATAATATGTTTCAAATTCCTGCTTCATAACATCGCTCTTACCGTTCTGAGCTGTTATGATTCTGCCCGGAGTGCCGGTAAGAGTTGTGTCGTATTTAAGTTCTATTCCTGACCTGCCGATATCATCCGTTCCCGTAAATCCGATAACGTTTGAAGCAAGTGTTCCGTAAGGATAGTATCTCTTAACATCGGGGTCAAGTCCGATTGCAGAGCTGTAATAAATCTTCTTTTCTTCCTTTTCGAGAATACCGTCATCATTTTTCTCAAAAACATCATATTTATAAGACTCACTCATAAGCTTGGCGATTTTTTCTTTTTCTTCGTACTCTATCTGTCTTTTTACAACAAGATATGCATATCCGCTTTTATCCGCTTTTTCCTTTATGCTTTCAAACTCAATGCCCGTAATCTCGGAAAGCTTTCGGCACAGGTCATTTTTGAAATCCTCATGTTCCGTGAGTGTCTTTGCGTTTGGCTTTATATAAACCTTCCAGACCGACGCACTCTTTGCAAGCACCGTTCCGTTTGCATCATAAATTATTCCGCGTTCCGCCGATATTTCCGTATCGTGGAGCTGATTTTTCTCCGCCTGCTCTTTATACTGTTCGCTGTCAACAAGCTGTATTCTTGCGAGATTCACAGAGGTTATACCGAAGATACCGACCGATAACAATAAAAACACGGTCAGCGCTCTTAAAAACAGCCTTCTTCTCGGAGATATTTTATTCAAGCCTTTTCTTCCTTTCTGAGATTTTCATAAAATAATAAATGCTGTCCCAAAAAACAGAACGCAAAATCTACAATTCCCGACAAACTTTGCATCGGAAACGATTTCTGCATCCGTATAATTGAGACAGCCTTGACTATAACTTTTTAATGTATATGCCGTTCTCAGCCGTGCATATGCAAATAAAGCGAACAAAATGCCGCTGTTATTATTTTCAGTCGGCTGGTTTTACCTCTTTATCCTCTACAGCTTTTCCGCCCGCTACAACAACTCGGTCGCCATCCGTATTGCCGAAGTAATGTATTTGGTATCGTTCAAGCTTATGCATACCCAAAACAGAAACCGCATATTCATCAACCTTATCAAGAGAAACTGCCGAATTAAGCTGCATCACAAGTCTTGTGTTCTCGCTCTTCGCCTCGCTTATTTTAAGCTCCCAGTCGCTAACTTCACTTTCAAGAGTTACAAGCGAAATCTTAGAAAAAAGCACCGAACCGAAAAGCAGTATAAGCACCGCCGAAACGAAAAACAGCTTTACCGCACGAAGAGCAGAGGCAACAGACTCGCGGCGAATCTGCGCTGCCGTTGCAGGCTTTTTCTGAACTGTTTTTTCTCTTTCCTGTTCCGGCTCTGTCGATTTCAGTGCCGGCAAATCATACAGCGATAAATCAAGTGCTTCGCTGCGGTTATACTCTGTCATTCCTCTGTCACTCCCTTCAAAAGTCGATTATATATTATAGTCTTTCAAACAATTTTTTCAGCCGTACGCAGCCTGGCGCTTCGGCTTCTGTTGTTATCGGAAACCTCACCCGAACTTGGTGCAACAGCCTTCATGACCTTTGCACGGGGCGATTTTCCGCACACACAAACGGGAAAATTCTTCGGGCATGTACAGCCCTTTGCAAACTCCGCAAGCTGTTTTTTTACCGTTCTGTCCTCAAGAGAATGGAAGGTTATTATGCTTAGTCTGCCGTTTGTGTTAAGGCAATCGAACATATCCTCAACCGCATTGCCGAGTCCGTCCAATTCACCGTTTATGTAGATTCTGATTGCCTGGAAGGTTCTGCGGGCAGGGTGTCCGTCCCTCTTCGCCGCCGCAGGCATTGCCGATTTAATTATTTCCGAAAGCTCAAGAGTAGTTTCTATCGGCTTCTCCCCTCTTGCTTTTACAATAGCTCTTGCTATTGACGGGGCGAACTTTTCCTCTCCGTATTCATAGATAATTTTTCTCAGTTCATCCTGTGAAAGAGTGTTCACAGCCTGTGCTGCGCTCATCCCCTCAAGACTCATTCTCATATCAAGCGGTGCATCGTGATGAAACGAAAAGCCTCTTGACGGCTCATCAAGCTGATGGGAGCTGACTCCAAGGTCAGCAAGAATCCCGTCAACACCATCAATACCGAGAGATGCAAGAATATTTTTTATATTAAAAAAATTATCGTGAACCAAGGTTACACATTTATACGGAGCAAGTCTTTCCTTAAGAGTTGCAATTGCCTGAGGGTCTCTGTCAATGGCAATCAGCCTTCCGCCGTTAAGATGTTTCGCAATTGCCGTTGAATGACCTCCGCCGCCCGAGGTGCAGTCAACATAAATTCCGTCAGGCTTTATATTGAGCGAATCTATACTTTCTTCAAATAAAACGGGAATGTGCTTAAAATCCGATGCTTTGATTTCTTTCATCGCCGTATCCCCGCTTAATTGTAGTCCATAAAGCTCAGGTCAAAGCTTGCGCCGCTGTAAGCAGAGGTTGTTTCAACCCATGCATCATAATTCCACAGCTCTACTCTGTTCATAATTCCGACAACATAAACATCCTCATCAAGATTTGCGTATTCCTTAAATTCATCCCTGACGGTGATTCTGCCGGATTTATCAACACTCGCCTTATCAACTCTGTTTGCGAGCCAACGCTGCGCAGCAATAAGCTGAGTACCCGAAAGCTTTGAGGTGAACTTTTCGTTGAACGCATGCCAGCTGTCCTCCGACATAAGAAGAAGGCAAGGCTCCTCATGGATTGACTTGAGAATATACACCGTAGTGCCGAGCTTTTCTCTGAATGAAGGAGGTATGGCCATTCTGTTGACCTGGTCAAATTTTCTTATTTCTTTTCCGCAGGTTGAAAAATCCATGATGCCTCCTCCTTTCAAAACTCTTCATTTTTCTTTGACAGAAATTTTAAATCCCCTTAAGTCCCCAAAATCATCCTTTGTCACCCTTAAGTAAACACATTATAACTTGAAAAACTAAGAATAGCAAGGGTTTTTTTGAAAAAAATCAAAAAAATTTCATGTTTTTTTATTTCCGAACAAGAAGTTTAACGCAGGTGTTTTTTTGCATTGTGCATCGTCTGAAAAAAGACCACAACATATTGTTTTCAGACATAAAAAATTACCGTCCGAAGCAAATCGAACGGTCATTTTTTAAGATGTCAGAATAAGCATATCCTCAGGGCTGATATCGGGTTGCAGTGCACAGTTTATCGCAAGCGAGGTAAGTTTTGATGCTCTTTCAATCATCAAATCAATTTCTCTCGGAGTAACCATCATGCTTCTTGCTGTATCCGAAACAGTTTGAACGCACTCTTCGTTTCCGATGCTGTCCATAATCAAAGTTCCTGCATCAACAACAGTAGGCACACCTATAGAAATAACGGGAACGCCTATAGTCTTTTTGCTGATTTCCTGCCTTGAATTTCCGACGCCGGAGCCGGGAACAATTCCGGTATCGCACATCTGTATGGTTGTGCCGAGCCGTTCAACATTTCTTGCAGCAAGCGCATCTATTGTTATTACAATATCCGGTTTTACAGTCTGAACAACTCCTCTTATTATCTCCCCTGCCTCTGCGCCCGTTTCTCCCGTAACCCCCGTTGCAACCGAGCTAACGCAGCGCAATCCTGAAAGCCCTGTTGAATGCAGCAATTCACCTGTTATATGACGCGTTGCAAATATCATGGATGCACATTTCGGACCGAGCGCATCGGGTGTTATTCTCATGTTACCCAGTCCTGCCACAAGCACGCTGCCTTTTTCAGGTATAATCCGTCTTATTTCTTTTGCTACCGATTCAAGGCTGTCATCTATAAATTGCGCATGCCTTGCAAACGGAGTTACTTCAACGGTGACATATTTGCCCATAGGTTTCCCTACTGTTTTTTCACCCTCTGCATTCAAAATGTCAATCCTTGTTATTCTTGCATTTGATTCTTCAAGAATTTTCATTTTTATTCCGTTGAGTGATTTCTTATCCAAATTTTCGCATCTTTCAAGTGCCAAATCAGTTCTGAAATTCATATTTAAAATTACCTCTTGATTTTTTTAGAAATATTTAGTATTATTAATTGCAAAATATTGTAAATCTTTTAAACATTTTTCAAAAACTTCTTGCATTTATTGAAAAAATGTGTTATCATAATCACCTGTATGAAGAAGGAGGTGTCGTTATGCCCAATATTAAGTCAGCTAAAAAAAGAGTTATAGTTAACAAGACCAGAGCTGCAAGAAACAAGTCACGCAACACAGCTCTTAAGACTGCTATCAAAAAGGCTCACGCAGCCGTTGAAGCAAACTCCCCCGAAGCAAATGCACTTGTTAAGGAAGCTATCAAGAAGGTTGATCAGGCTGCGGCTAAGGGTCTTATCCACAAGAACAATGCTGCTCACAAAAAGTCAGCCCTCGCACAGCTTGTTAAATAAGCTGTTTTTACAATTCAAAATTATACCGAATGACCGTGGTTGTAAATTTTTTATGACCACGGTTATTAAGTTATTGACAATCAGTTACAATTAATATATAATTTTCTTGTAAAATTTATTTTCGGAGGTAATCTTATGGATTGCATTAAGAAGGTTCTCAAGGTAGCAGGCATTGTCATTGCTGTTGCAGGTGTTATCGCAGGTGTTTATTTTGCTGTTAAAAAATTCCTCGACAAGAAAAACCAGACAGCTGACCTCGAAGAAAACTACGTTTCCTGCTCCTGCTGCGAAGCATAATCACAAACAGATTCCGCCCCCGTCACTCGACGGGGGTTATTTTTTAAGAATTTCTTAATTCACCGCTGTTTCCATTGACAAAAAATAAAAATCGACTATTATTTTTATAGAACCAGCTTGCAATTTATTTTTCTTTTGGCTTTGCAAGGAACGATGCAATAATTCCGCAAAGCACAGCGGCGGTAACTCCACCCGAAGCAGCAGTTAAAGCACCGGTCAATATACCTCTTACCCCTTGTTCTTTAATCGCTTGCTCAACCCCGTGTGCCATGAGGTATCCGAAGCCCGTCAGCGGAACGGTTGCTCCCGCACCTGCCCAGTCAACAAGCGGTTCATAAACTCCTATGGCAGTAAGAAAAACTCCCGTCGCAACAAATATAACAAGAATCCTTCCCGGAGTAAGCTTGGTTATGTCAATAAGAATCTGCCCAATGAGGCATATCGCGCCTCCCACGGCAAAGGCTTTGAGCAAATCAGTTAATATTTCCACTTCATCAACCCGTTTCTTTTTTTACTATTATCGGCAAAGATTTTGGTAATATTCCTGATTTTTATATTTTGCTATTGACAAAACAGGCAAATAACAATAATATTTATATTGTAGTTTCTCAGGGGGATCAAAACAAAATTTAAAGGAGAATTGAAATGGTATTTGAAAAACTCAAAAAAATCATCAGCGAACAGCTTGAAGTTGATCAGAGCATTATCTCTGAAACTTCCACAGTAACAGGCGATCTCGGCGCAGACAGCCTTGACCTTGTTGACCTTGCAATGTCAATCGAAGATGAGTTTGACATCGAGCTTTCCGATGAGGCCCTTGATAAGATCAAGACCGTTGGCGACCTTGTTGCATACATCGAAGAAAGAATCTGAATAAAAGATTAAACCGCAGTTTCAGCTGCGGTTTTTCTTTTGACACCCTTTGCTCAATATGCTATTATATTGACATAACTCACGGAGGTGCTAACCATGATTATTAAAAACGCAACAGTTTACGGCAAGGATTTTATTCCTGAAAAAACAGATATTATAATCGACGGCGAAAAAATTTCCGCAGTAATAAAAACGGACAAAGAAGGAACCGATTTTACGGGCTGTGTTGTTTTACCGGGATTTATTGATATTCATATTCACGGCTGCAACATGGCGGATGCCACCGACGGCAGACCGGATTCAGCTGCAGAAATGAGCAAATGGCTTGCACAAAACGGAATTACCTCCTTTTGCCCTACCACGATGACACTTTCGGTTGAAACCCTAAAAAAATGCTTTGGATACATTGCTGAAACAATGGGCAAGGAAGAGGGCGCATACATTCACGGAATAAACATGGAGGGACCGTTTATCGCACCCGAAAAGAAGGGCGCTCAGGCTGCGGAGCATATTCTTGAGCCTGACATTGAAATTTTTAACGAACTGCATTCCATTTGTCCCGTAAAGCTTGTTGACATAGCACCCGAAAGACCAAATGCAGATAAATTTATTTCGCAGATAAAAAATGTTTGCACAGTATCAGCCGCTCATACAACTGCCGATTATGCAACAGGAAAAAAAGCGATTGATGCGGGAATAACCCATGCAACACATCTCTACAACGCAATGAACGGACTTGGTTCAAGAGAAGCAGGAATGGTCGGTGCAGTTCTCGACAGCGAAAATGTTAATGCCGAAATGATTTGCGACGGAATACACATCTGTCCCGCTACACTCCGAATCACCTTCAAGGCTCTCGGCGAGGACCGAACAGTTGTTATAAGCGATGCTATGATGGCAGCAGGACTCAAGGACGGAGAATATACCTTGGGCGGACAAAAGGTTATTAAAAGCAACGGTGCGGCAAGACTTACAGACGGCACCCTTGCAGGAAGCAGCACAAATCTTTTTGACGAATTTAGAAATCTTATTGCATTCGGTATTCCGCTTAAGCAGGCAATAAAATCCGTAACCATCAATCCCGCAAGAGCAATCGGAGTTGATGATATTACAGGAAGCATAGAGGCAGGGAAAAACGCAGACCTGCTTATTCTCTCCGACGATTATTCACTTATTAAAGCTGTATTTGTTAAAGGAAAACGTATTATATAATATAATTAATATAATATGAAATTTATCTTGCAATTAATATAATGTAATAATAAATTATATACAATATTATATACTGCATATATGCAGGAAAGGCAAAAGACTTTACAAATTTTATTTGTAAAGTCTTTTTGCTTTCAATGTGGATAACTCTGTGGAAAAA
>JAZPYI010000086.1:0-38155 GCA_045544115.1 Acutalibacteraceae bacterium
TATTTCAGATGATCTTGCAGCGGAAAATGAAAAACTTACAAACATAGTTGCACACGGAATAACGGATAACCCAGTTTTTGTTACACAAAAATAAAAGACATAACCGTATGCCGAAAAGCATACGGTTATTTTTCAGGAGAAGCTATGAAAACATTTGAAAAATCCAAAAAACTTGATAAAGTCTGCTACGATATAAGAGGTCCGGTTATGGAAGAGGCAAGTCGTATGGAAGCAAACGGCATGGAAATTCTTAAGCTTAACATCGGAAATCCTGCTCCTTTCGGTTTCAATGCGCCTGATGAGGTTGTTGTTGACATGATTTATAACCTTCGTTCAAGCGAGGGTTATTCCGACTCAAAAGGTCTTTTTGCCGCAAGAAAGGCAATCATGCAGTATTGCCAGCTCAAAGGCATACCGAATGTAGGAGTAAATGACATATATACGGGAAACGGTGTAAGCGAGCTCATCATGATGTCCATGCAAGGCTTGCTTGATACGGGTGATGAAATACTTGTTCCTATGCCCGACTATCCTTTATGGACTGCTGCTGTAACACTTGCCGGCGGTAAGGCTGTACATTACCTTTGCGATGAAAAGGCAGACTGGAACCCTGATATCAACGATATGAAGAAAAAAATAACCCCCAACACCAAAGGCATTGTTGTCATAAACCCAAACAACCCTACCGGCGCACTTTATTCAAAGGAAATCCTTGAACAGATTGTTCAAATCGCTCGTGAAAACGGACTAATTCTTTTCGCCGACGAAATTTATGACCGCCTTGTGCTTGACGGAGAAAAGCATATTGCTCTTGCTTCTCTTGCACCTGATTTGCTAACAGTCAGCTTCAACGGTCTTTCAAAATCGCACAAGGTTGCAGGATACAGAAGCGGCTGGATGTGCCTGGCGGGCGAAAAAACACACGCAAAGGGTTATATTGAAGGGCTGAATCTGCTTTCCACCATGCGTCTTTGTTCAAATGTTCCGGCACAAAGTGTAATCCAAACTGCTCTCGGCGGAATCCAAACCGGTGAAGCACTTCTTTCGCCGGGCGGAAGGATATATGAGCAAAGAAATTATGTCTACGAAGCACTCAATGCGATTGACGGCATAACAGCAGTTAAACCAAAGGCTGCATTCTATATTTTCCCGAAGATTGACACAAAGAAATTCAACATCACCGATGACCAGAAATTCACCCTTGATTTGCTCAAGGCTAAAAAGATACTTGTCACCTGTGGCACAGGCTTTAACTGGAAGGATCCTGACCATTTCAGGATAGTTTTTCTTCCCGACCTCACAACTCTTGAGGATGCCATAGCAAAGCTTGCAGATTTTCTTGACGGATATAGACAATAACATTAACGGGTCACTTGTTCTGCAGTGGCCCGTTTTCATGACAAAAGTAATTGATTGCATATTTATTTTCAAATAAATATGTGATAAATTAGAATTACGGAGGTGTTAAAATGAATAAAGAACTCATCAAAAAATCGCCTTGCAACAGTCCGATTACCAAAAAACCTTTTGGCGGTCTGACTTCAGATATGCTGAAAATACTTGCGGCAATATTCATGGTTCTTGACCATTTATGGGCAACACTTATTTCGGGAAACGACTGGATGACATATCTCGGCAGACTTACATTTCCCATTTTTGCATTTCAGATTGCCGAAGGATTCATACATACATCAAATGTCAAAAAATACATTCTCAGACTGTTAATTTTTGCGGCAGTTTCGGAAATACCGTTTAATCTTTTCTACGGCGGAAGCTGGTTTTACCCCTATCATCAGAATGTAATCTTCACCCTGCTTCTCGGTCTGCTTGCAATAGTATTGATTGATAAAGCAAGAAAAGATAAAACGGCAAAAACAATAACAAAATCCGTTCTTCTGCTCATTCCCGTTTCACTCGGTGCATTTATCGGATTCCCCGATTACGGCTTCTGGGGATATCTCACGGTAATAATGTTCTATCTTTTCAGAGATTTTCCGTTTGCATGGGTACTTCAGCTCATATCAATGATTCTGCTTCACCTTGTTCTTCCGGAAGGACAGCAAATTATCGTTGACCTTTTCGGAAAAACATATGAAATCGCCCTTCAGGGATTTGCTGTGTTCTCCCTTATTCCCATATGGCTTTACGGAGGCAGAAAAGGAAAAGGCGGAAAGGCTCTTCAATACGGCTTCTACGCATTCTATCCCGTGCACATGATAATATTATATTTAATCAGACATTTCTTCTTATAAAAAAATGGGCTGCCTCACACGAGACAGCCCTTAATTATTATCCGAAAATCATTGTTATAATTGATGAGAAGCCCTTTGTAAGTTCATTAAGGAAAAGAAGAATATCGCCGAGAGCAAGCATGATTGCAGCATTAGCGGTATCAATACCTGCATCTTCTGCAAAGTCCTCATTATCAAGTGCAAACTGGCTTACTGTAACAACCTCTGTTTCAAACTTTGTAGGATCGCTTTCCTTAACGGTAATCATTCTGACACCTCTTACAATGTCATTACCATATGAATCAAAGGTTGCACCAGGAGTGTTGATAATTTTGATACCGTCAAGCTCTGTTGTGTAGCTGTTAATATGGTCATGACCCGAGAAAACAGCAAGAACATCACCGCGTTCAACCATTGCGTCAAACTGGCCTTAATTCTTTTCGCTGGGGCAAGGGAATTCAAAAAGGAAACCTTCCTGAATATTCTCTGTCTTGGGGAAGAAAGAATAAATCTTGCCGTTGTTTGTCTTGGGAGTAAGAACACCGAGATCAACAAGTGACTCATGGAAAAGTGCATCAAAAACTTCACCGACAACGATATGCTGGAATGCAAGAGAAGGAACCTTGCCGCCTGCTGCAGCTTCAAGCTCCTTACTTCTGTTTTCATACCACTTAATCTGGTCTTTTCTTACGCAGTCATAGAAACCGAGGTCATTGCCTTCATCGTCAATGTAGTGTGAACCCGAGTCAAACATCCAGAGATTGAACTTAATCTTTGTTCCGTCCGAACTCATAACGGGGAGATTGTGTGTAGCTGTACCATGAAGAGCAGGAACTTCATCATAAGCAAGGCAGTAACCCTTACCGTAAAGCTGATACATGGGAAGAAGCTCATCATTTTCAACGCCCTGTTCACGGTCATGGTTGCCGAAAACAAGAGTAAAATATGTTTCATTTTCCACAAAAACACTGCAGAGCTCTTCAATAGCCTTTGCCTTCGTATCTTTTTTGCCTACTGTGTTGTCACCGCCGAGAACAACAATATCGGGCTGATATTCTTTGAGAGCGGCATCAATGAATTTAAGCATGGTGTCGATTGCGGGATATCCATCCTGGCAGTCGCAAATGTGCATAATTTTGAATTCGCCGTTCTTATCGAACTTAAGAGGAACAAGATCATAAGCCGAAGCCGAGATTGCACAAGCGCTGAAAACAAGCACAAGTGCGAGTAAGATTGAAACAAATCTTTTCATTTCAATACCTCCGTAAAATAAATTAATGTTAATATTTTATATCAAAAACCTTATAAAGTCAACCTTTTATATTGACATCAGTTTTCAAATGTGTATAATAATTTAAGAGTTATTCTCAAATTCGGAGGAAATATGAAAACATATAATACACATCAACGCAAGGCTCTTATTGAATTTTTGCATTCAAACTGTGAAAAATCATTTACCATTGAAGAAATAGTTAACAGCATGACTGAAAACGAAATAAGTCAGAGCACGGCTTACAGACTTATGACAAAGCTGGTTGAGGAAGGACTTGTTCACCGCTCGGTAAAAGGCAACAGCAGAAGCTTTCTTTATCAGTTCATCAACAACGAAAAATGCGAAGGACACCTTCACATAAAATGCACTGACTGCGGAAAAGTTTATCATCTCGATCATGATGTTTCTGCACTCATTCAGAACGATATAAAAAAAAATACGGCTTTTGAAATTGACAGCCACACCGTTTTGCTCGGTAAATGCAACACCTGCAAATAAAATCGGAGGAAATAAAATGAAAAAAATTGCTTCAGTTATCCTTTGCACCGTTTTGTGCATGGTTTTCCTGTGCTCATGCGGCGATATGCCTGTGAATAATGAGGGGCTGAAAATAGTATGCACCGCCTTCCCGCAGTATGATTATATAAAAAATATTCTCGGCAACGAAAGCGGACTCTCGCTTCTTCTTGATGACGGTGCAGACCTTCACAGCTATGAACCGACCGCAACAGACATTATTGAAATCGGTTCTTCGGATTTGTTTGTTTATATCGGAGGGATTTCCGATTCGTGGGTAGAGGGTACTCTAAAATCTGCAAATTCCCAAACACTCAAGACCGTAGCACTCATGGATTTGGTTGAAACATATGAAGTAGACTATGTTGCAGGTATGGAAAAAGAAGAACACAATCATAAGCACGGTGAAGAACATGAAAAGGACGAGCATATATGGCTCTCTCTTCGCAATTCGGCAAAAATAACAAAAGCCCTTTGTGATATAATTTGTGAAATTGATTCGGCAAATGCGGAAAAATACAAAGCCAATGCAGAAAAATATATTAATTCTCTTAATGAGCTGGATAATGAATACAAGTCGGTTATTGAATCCGCAAAACGAGGCACACTTCTTTTTGCTGACCGTTTCCCCTTCCGCTATCTTATTGAAGATTACGGCTTGGAGTATCATGCGGCATTCTCGGGCTGTTCGTCAGAAAGTGAAGCGAGCTTCCAAACCATGGCATTCCTTATTGATAAAACAAAGGAGCTTTCACTTCCCGCAGTTATCATAATTGAAGGCTCTGACGGGTCAATCGCACAAATGATTTGCAGTGAAACCGGAGCAAAGACTCTGACTCTTGATTCATGCCAGTCGGTATCAGCCGCCGACATAAATCAAGGCACAAATTATCTCGATATAATGAGAAACAATCTTGAAATCTTAAGGGAGGCGCTTAACTGATGTCATTAATTAAAGTCAGCGGAGTTTCTCTCGGATATGAAGGAAAAGCCATAGTTTCCGACCTCAATTTTGAGGTTAACAAGGGAGATTATCTCTGCATAGTCGGCGAAAACGGTTCAGGTAAAAGCACACTCATGAAAACCCTGCTCGGTCAGAAAAATGTTGTTACGGGCAAGATAGAATTCGGTGACGGATTAATGCAAAAAGAAATCGGTTATCTTCCGCAACAAACAGCAGTACAAAAGGACTTTCCCGCCTCAGTTAAAGAAATAGTTTATTCGGGCTGCCTCAACAGCTGCGGACTTCGACCGTTTTATTCAAAAGATCAAAAAAAGAGAGCAAATGAAATAATGGAAAAGCTCGGAATAACACAGCTCGCTTCAAGCTGTTACAGAGAGCTTTCAGGCGGTCAGCAACAAAGAGTTTTGCTTGCAAGAGCACTTTGTGCAACAAAAAAGCTGCTTGTTCTCGATGAACCGGTTGCAGGACTTGATCCTGTTGTAACAAAAAATCTTTACCGCCTGATTTCCGATATAAACAAAGAAGGTACAACGGTTATCATGGTGTCTCACGATATTCATGCCGCCATAGAGTTTGCCTCCCATATTCTTCACATCGGCAACAAGCCGCTGTTTTTCGGAACAAAAGAGGATTATCAAAAGAGCGACGGCTGCCATTGCTTTATTTGTGACGGAGGGCATGAAGAATGAATATTATTGAAACCTTAATCTCCTATTTCAGTTATCCGTTTGTACGATATGCACTTACAGCGGGTGTACTCATAGCACTTTGCGCTGCCCTTCTGGGAGTAAGCCTCGTTCTTAAAAGATACTCTATGATTGGTGACGGACTGTCACACGTTGCTTTCGGCGCAATGGCGGTTGCAACGGTTTGCGGCATGGCACCCATGGCAGTTACTCTGCCGATAACAATAATAGCCGCGGTTATCCTTCTCGGAATAACAGGCAATTCAAAAATAAAGGGAGATGCGGCAATTGCAATGATATCCGTAGGTGCGCTTGCTCTCGGGTATCTGCTGCTGAATATCTTCTCTGCATCTGCAAATGTAAGCGGTGATGTATGCACAACCCTTTTCGGTTCAACCTCTATTCTTACTCTTTCGCAAACAGATGTTATTCTGTGCGCTCTGCTTGCTGCTGTTGTTATCGTTGTTTTTGTTCTGTTTTATCACAAAATATTTGCAGTAACATTTGACGAAAGCTTTGCATCGGCAACAGGTACAAATACCAAGGCATATAACATACTTATTGCTGTTGTTACAGCCGTTGTTATTGTTCTTGCGATGAAGTTTGTTGGCGCGCTTCTCATTTCGGCACTGATTATATTCCCCGCCCTTTCGGCAATGAGAATTTTCAAAAACTTCCTTTCGGTTATAATCAGTTCCGCCGTTATTTCGGTTTTATGCGCTGTTACGGGCATTATGATTGCTATCCTCCACGGCACACCCGTCGGTTCAACGATAGTTGCGGTAAATATAGCAATGTTTATAATCTGTATGCTAATCGGCAGAATTTCAAAAAGGTCATAAAAAAATCCGAGGTTTTACCTCGGATTTTTTTATTAGAGATATGCTTCCAGTCTGTATATCGGCATACCGAGGGAAGCAAATCTGTGTTCGTACTCAGTTTCGATATTGCCCTCAAAACCGCTGTTGTGAAGGTCGAGCGAAACGTTTTTCAGGCTGAATCCGTTACCGGTAAGCTGCTCGATAGAATATTCAAAAAAGTGCATATTGTCCGTTTTCTGATGTATCTCCGCACCCTTTTTGAGTATAACCTTATAGCTTTTCAGAAATCGTTCGTTTGTTAAACGGTGGTTCACATATCTGTTTTTGGGATACGGGCAGGAAAAGTTGAGGTAAATACGTTCAATTGATTCGGGCTTTATGTATTTTTCAAGATATTCCGCTCCGCAGTGAAGAAACTTAACATTTTTGATATTATCATTCATAGCTGCTTCGCCCGCCATAACAACCACATTGGCACACTTCTCAAGCGCAAGAACATTTATATCGGGTTCACGTTTTGCAAGCTCACAGGCAAATCTTCCCTTACCGCATCCTATTTCAAGCACAACGGGGTTATCGTTACCAAAAAGCTCTTTTATGTCTATATATTCCTTCTTTTCAATTGCCGTGAGGAAATTACAGTCATCGCTTAAAAGTTTAATAATATTATTACATTTTGCAAGACGTTCTTCAAGATATTTTTTCTTTCTCATTCGCATATCTTTCACCTGATTTACTATAACAATGCATTAATTATATACAAATCCACCGAATAAATCAATAGTTTCATAAGTAATGAATGCTTTTATTGGCATAAACTGTTACAATCAATATTAGAGAAAACCCACCTGTCCAAAATTACAAGTGGGTTAAAATTAAATCTTAAGTTTAACACGTATTATAACATTTGCAATAGAAGAAACAAGTAAAACAGTTGCAATAACTGACCAGAATACAATCATTGTTTTGGCTTTAGAATTATATATGCTTACATCAAAAATCACTTCGTCGTCAGTTCTTATGTCGGCAACCTGCTTTCGACCGTCAAAATCAAGTAATCTTAACCAATCTTTATAGTCAGTTAATATTATTTTTACTTTTATTTTTTCGGCAGCAAGTTCTTCAATTTTTTCATAATCACCCATATTTGCAGCTTTTCTGCTTTCAAACACATAGCAAACCGGCATTCCTGACGCATTAAAGGTTGCCCATGCTTTACCTCTGTCCGAACCATATTCAACATTACTTATAACAACATCATAAGATACGGCACTGTTAATATCAACAATATCATAATGCATAAATGCAAACATATATAAAACAACAGATGATATTAAAGTTACCCATGTATAAGCAGATGATAAATATTTTTTAATTTTATTATTTTGTTTTTTGTTCTTCATCTTTATAAATTATTAAGGGTCGATTTAACCTCGACCCTTATTTTTTTATTCGTTCACTTCGTCTTCTGTTGCCGCAGAAGCAGTTTCAGTCATAATTGCGGCAAATTCCTCACCTGTCATCTTCTCATGCTCAAAGAGCTTCTGAGCGATGATATGAAGCTTATCCATATGCTCGGTAAGAATAGATTCGGTTCTGCCGTAAGCATTTCTGATAATCTCTTCAATTTCTTCGTCAATCTGTGAAGCAACGGTTTCGGAATAATTACGCACCTGACCATAGTCCTTACCAAGGAAAACTTCTCTGTTTCCTCCGCCAAAAGCAATAGGACCGAGTTTTTCGCTCATTCCATATTTTGTAACCATATTTCTCGCAATTTCGGTTGCTCTTTCAATATCATTGGAAGCACCGGTTGAAATATCACCGAGAACAAGTGCTTCTGCAACACGTCCGCCGAGAAGACCTACAAGACTGTCAAGCATTTCATTCTTTGAAGTATAGTTCTTTTCTTCGGTAGGTCTGTAAAGAGTATAACCACCTGCCATACCTCTCGGAATAATCGAAATCTGATGAACGGGATCCTCGTGTTCAAGATAGAAGCTTGAAACCGCATGACCTGCCTCGTGATAAGCAGTAAGCTTCTTTGCTTTTTCGTTCATCTTGTGGGATTTCTTTTCGGAACCGACCTGAACTTTAAGTGCGGCTTCGTCAATTTCTTCCATTGTAATTGCCTTCTTGTCTATTCTTGCGGCAAGAAGTGCTGCTTCATTGAGAAGATTTTCAAGGTCTGCACCCGTAAAACCGATTGTTGCGTGAGCAATACTGTTAAGGTCGACATCAGGAGCAATGGGCTTGCCCTTTGCGTGAACTTTGAGAATTTCAAGTCTGCCCTTTGTATCGGGATAATTAACCGTTACCTGACGGTCAAATCTGCCGGGACGGAGAAGTGCGGGGTCAAGAATATCGGGTCGGTTTGTTGCCGCAATAACGATAACACCTTCATTTGCGCCAAAGCCGTCCATTTCAACAAGAAGCTGGTTAAGGGTCTGTTCTCTTTCGTCGTGACCGCCGCCCATGCCTGCGCCTCTGTGACGTCCCACAGCATCAATTTCATCAATGAAAATGATTGACGGGGAGTTTTTCTTTGCCTGGTCAAATAGGTCACGGACTCTTGATGCACCTACACCGACATACATTTCAACGAAATCGGAACCTGAAATTGAGAAGAACGGAACATCCGCTTCACCTGCAACAGCTCTTGCAAGAAGAGTTTTACCTGTTCCCGGAGGACCTACAAGAAGAACACCTTTGGGGATTCTTGCTCCGAGAGTATCAAATTTGTTAGGATTCTTAAGGAACTGAACAATTTCCTCAAGCTCTTCCTTTTCCTCATCTGCTCCGGCAACATCATTGAAGGTTGTCTTTCTCTTTTCATCCTTCGCCTGCTTTATTCTTGCCTTGCCGAAGCTCAATGTTCGGTTATTCTCGTTGGTCATGGTCTGATTCATACGTTTAAACATAAAGAAGGTCAGACCACCCATGGCAACAAGGAGAAGAAGGGTGGGAACAATGTTATAAAGCCACTGACCTGTTGATCCCGCAACATAGTCAGCCTTTATCTTTTTATCGGGATTATCACGGTTGAATTTTATAACATCCTCGTGAACATCGTCCACAAAAAGATTAACATTGGGAACCGTGAAGGAATAAATCTTGTTTTCATCGCCCTGAAGCTTATATGTCAAAGCTCCGCTGCTGAGATTAAGACTGTATTCCGAAACCTTTCCTTCATCAAAAAGGGAAACAATTTCATAATATCTTGTTTTTTCGTTTTTCTGTGTCTGGGCATAAATAGTAATGCCGCCTATAATCATCAAAGGAATAAGAATATAGGAAAGAATGGTCGGCAGTTTCTTTTTAAAATTGCCCGAATTACTGTTTTTTGTATTCAATTGGAACAATCACTCCTTGAGGTGAATGAAGTAATCCTCATATTATCATTCACATATTTATTTTTCATATACCTTCCTTTTAAGAACTCCGATATAAGGAAGGTTTCTGTATTTTTCATCATAATCAAGACCGTAGCCGACAACAAACTCGTCAGGCACTTCTGCTCCCGAATAATCAGCAACAATATCATTCACTACTCTGCGTTCAGGCTTATCAAGAAGAGTACATATTCTCATACTCTTGGGATTTCTGTTCATAAGAATCTTCTTAAGATAGCTCAAGGTTTTACCTGAATCGAGAATATCCTCAACAATAAGAACATCATAGCCCTGCAAATCAATATCAAGGTCCTTTACAATCTTAACAACACCCGATGATTCCGTTGAGCTTTTGTAGCTTGAAACGCACATAAAGTCAATTGCGCACGGAACTGTTATTGCTCTCATAAGATCCGCCATAAACACCACGGAGCCTTTGAGCACACTTACAAGAAGAAGATTTTTATCCTTATAATCTTCACTTATTTGTTTTCCGAGTCTTTCTACAATTTCATGAAGCTGTTCTTCGCTGTAATATACTTTTTCAATATCATTAAGCATTCTGTTTTTTCCTTTCACACCCCATGTTTTTTTATTCTGACAATCAGAACATTTTCCGTATCTTTGGTTACCGCCGCTCTCGAATCGCAGCCTGCGCCTTCAACAAGCACAATCCCCTTTTCATCCGCAAAAACAGCAACCGAATTTCTTTTTTCGGGAGCTATTGAAAGCTCATTAAAAAGCTTTTTGAGGGTTTTGCTGCAGTCTCTTGATTTAAGCGATATTTTATCGCCTGCCTGACGGCTTCTTACAACGAGTCCGCCGAATATTTTATCACAATCAAGGAAATATTCCAACCCTTGTTTTGAAATGTTTTGTAAATTATTTATTTCTTTAATATTAACAACTTGCGTTTCAATAACCGAATCTGCAAAAACCGCCTTGCCGTCGGTTATTTCCGAAAACTCAAAATCGGATTCATCCTGCGGAAAATCAAGAACACCTTTGCGTACTCTTACCGTAACTCCTCCGTTTATCTGCTCCCTGCCCTGATTATCAAGCAGCCTGCAAATTTTTTCAACGGATTTGTACTCAGGTGTAATACCTGTACACACTTCCGTAATTTTTATAATTGCACGTTTTTTCAAAGGATTCGGAGCATTGGCAAGAGTTTCAGCATTAAAACCTGCTTCGGTTTTTGACATTTTAACATAATCATCGGCAAGCGATGAAAGATATGCCTCATCCTCGTTAACAGCTGAAATACATCTTTCCGCATTGTGTTCAAAAGCTTTGTTAATAACTGATAATTCCGTTAAAACATTATGTCTTATACGGTTACGGGAATAAGTAACATCCGCATTTGTTGCATCAGTTACATATTCAATTCCGTTTTTTTCACAGTAATCCAGAATCTCGGCTTTTGTACATCCAATAAGAGGACGTATAATATTATCGCGCTTTACCGGAATAGAACAAAGGCCTCTCAACGCGCTGCCTCTTGCAAAATTGAAAATGAAAGTTTCTATCTTGTCACTTAAGTTATGGGCGGTTGCAATAATTATATTATCACCGAGAGAATTGAAGAATTCATATCTTATCCTTCTGGCACACTCTTCAAAGCCCTCTCCGCTTTCCTTTGCCTTTGCGGCAACATCAACCTTAAGTATATGAACGGGAATATCCATTTCTTTGCATTTTTCAGCAACAAAATTTTCATCTCTGTCAGCCGCCTCACCTCTCAAGCAGTGATTCACATGAGCCGCACAAAGATTAATTTTAAGTTCTTCCTTAAGTGAATTTAAAATATACAAAAGAACCATGGAATCGCTTCCGCCGGAAACAGCCGCAACAACGGTTGCTCCCTCGGCAAGCATTCCGAAATGCTCGATTGAAGCTCTGACTTTATTATTCATCGTGAATTTTCTCCAGCTGGAGGAACAAGGTATGCTCTCCGTCAAACGCAAAGTTAACGGTACCCGTTTCGCCGTGTCTGTTTTTAACAACAATAACCTCGGCTATGTTTGCGTTTTCCTGCTGTTCGGGTGCCCCCTGCTCATCATCATCTTTTTCGCCTTTATAGTAATCGGGTCTGTAAAGCATCATAACAATGTCGGCATCCTGTTCAATTGAACCCGATTCACGAAGGTCGGAAAGCTGAGGTCTGTGTGACTTACCTCTTCCCTCAGTACCTCTGGAAAGCTGTGCGCAGCAAATAACGGGGATATTGAGGTCCTTCGCCATCATCTTGAGATTTCTGGTGATTTCACTGACCTCCTGAACACGGTTTTCCGTTCTTGTGCTTCCTTTGATAAGACCGAGATAGTCAATAATTACGCACTCTACACCACCAAGTCTTCTCGTCTTTGCCTTCATTTCGGGAACGGTGATGCTTGATGTATCGTCAAAATAAAGCTCACAGTCATTAAGTGCACTTGTAGCCATACCGAGCCTTATCCATTCATCCTGTGAAATATTTCCGTTTCTCATTTTCATGCTGGAAACACGGGCTTCCGTGCCGAGAACTCTCATAGCAAGCTGTTCTTTCGTCATTTCAAGAGAGAAGAACAAAACCTTTCTTTTACCCATGGCAGCAACATTTCTTGCAAGGTTAAGCGCAAAGCTCGTTTTACCCATAGCAGGTCTTGCACCGATAAGAATAAGGTCGGAGCGGTTAAGACCGGTAAGAACTTTATCCAGGTCAGAATAGCCCGTTGTATAACCCTTATAAAGCTCTTTATCCTCACCTGTAATTTTCTTCAGAGTATCATAAACATTGTTTACAATGATATCCTTTAGCTTTGAGGGCGCATTAGTTGTTTTGCCCTGACGAATGTTATAAATCTTCTGCTCCGCATTATCAAGAAGAGCATCGGCTGTTTCCTCCTGAGAAACCGCATTTTCTATCGTTTCGGCAGAAATATTGATAAGTGTCCTCATATAGAACTTTTCACGAACTATCTTTGCGTACATTTCAACATTCTGAGTTGAAGGCACACTTTCTTTAAGCTGGAAAAGATAGTTCTTGCCCGAGGTGCTGTCGTAAACATTCTGCTGAATGAGAAGATTAAGAATAACAAGAGGGTCAAGCTTTTGACCCGTTGCGTCAATGCTTATCATCGCTTCAAAAATTGAAGCATGCTGCGGAAGATAAAAGGCTTCAGGGGTTATGTAAACCGCCGCCTGCGAAAGGCAGGAAGGGTCTACAAGTATACTGCCAAGCACAGCCTGCTCTGCTTCAAGGCTGTAAGGCATTTGTATATTTTCAAAAGAAAGCAAACCGTTATCTGCCATTTTATTCGCCTACCATTACAAACATTGATGCGGAAATACCGTTATAGAGCTTTACTTCAACGGGATATGTGCCGAAGGTTTTGATATCATCAACAACAACCTTGCGCTTATCAAGCTTAAGACCGTATTCCTTGGAAATTGCCTCTGCAACATCCTTTGAGGTTACGGAGCCGAAAAGCTTGCCGTTTGCACCTGCTTTTGCGGAAAGCTTAACTGTTTTACCTTCAATTTTTGCCGCACTTGCCTTCGCTGCCGCAATTTCGGTTTCAATGCGGTGCTTTTCCGATGCCTCTCTGTTTTTAAGCTCGCTCATAGCCTGCGAATTTGCTTCCATTGCAAGCTTTCTGGGAAAAAGGAAATTTCTTGCATAACCGTCTGAGGTATTTACAAGCTCGCCCTTCTTTCCGAGTCCTTTAACATCCTGTAACAATACTACTTTCATATTTTTATCTCCTTACTTAGAGTTTTTTTCAAAAAATTCTTTTATTGCTCTCTCAAGCTTTTCTTTTGCGGTAATTATTTTGCAGCCCTTAAGCTGACATGCCGCCATAGTCTGATGACCGCCGCCTCCGAGGGCTTCCATAATAAGCTGAACATTGATTTCACCGAAGCTTCTTGACGAAATATAAACCGTACCGTTATTTTCAAACATAACAAACGAAGCTTTTATATCGTTAACCTTAAGAAGCTCATCCGCCGCCTGAGCGCAGATAATTCTGATATCCGGCGAGGAAAATTCGGCAACCGATACCGCACAGCCCATAAAGCTTTCTGCATCGGAAATAACCTTTGTGCGAAGCTTATTGATTTCAAGCGAATTGGCAAACAGCTTTTTAACACTTACCGTATCTGCATTTTTATCCTTAAGAAAAGCCGCTGCTTCAAAGGTTCTGACACCTGTACCGATTACAAAATCCTTTGTATCAAGCATGATGCCCGCAAGAAGCGCTTCAGCAACCGTTTTTGTAATATTTATATCGGGATTAATATACGGAAGAAGCTCGGTTACCATTTCACAAGCCGATGATGCACCCGGATCATGATGAAAAATAACTGCACTTTCGATATCCGTCACCGCTCTTCTGTGATGGTCGATTATAACCCTCGTTTCCGCTTTTTCATAAAGCTTCGGAAATTCAACAAAGCTTTCAATATGGGTATCAACAACTATCAGCAAGCTCTTTTTATCGAGCATTTCAAGTGCCTTATCCTGAGTTGTTATTATATCACTCATACCCTCCGCTTCAAGCTTATCTATAAGCCTTGCAGCAAGAGATTTCTTTTTGTCCGTTGCAATACAAACGGGTATGCCGAAGCTCTGAACCGCACATGCCATACCTGCCGCCGCACCGATTGCATCAAGGTCGGTAAATGAGTGACCCATAATAATAACGTTGCTGCTTGATTTGATAAGTTCGGAAAGCGCAGAACCTACAACACGGCTTTTGACCTTCGTGCGTTTTTCCGCACTCTTTGAAACACCGCCTATATAGTCATAGCCATCCTTGGTTTTTATAGCTACCTGATCGCCGCCTCTGCCAAGTGCCATTTCGAGCGATTTTCTTGCACCCTTTTCGCAGGACTTTATGCTGTCACCTGTCGAAACCCCTACAGAAAGTGTTGCACCCGATTTTTTGCCCTTAAATTCATAATTGCGCACTGTTTCAAGAACCGAAAATCTGTCTTCAACCATGCGGTTGAAATTCTTTTTTTCGGTAACAACAAGATATCTGTCATCGCTGATTTTTTTCAGCACACTGTCAAATGATTCGCTCCAGTTATCGAGTGAAGCCTCAATACGGCTCTTGATTTCGGTTCTTTCACTGTCCCTGAAATCGGAACGTGAATCATCAAGATTATCAAGCTCAAACAAAACCGCATAAGGTCTTGAATCGTAATACTTAATTTCAGTCTGCCTGAGCGACGTATTATCAAGATAGTAAAAAGCACAGTATTTCTTTCCGCCCGAAACATATCTGACGGTATAAACCGTATAATATCTGCCGTTTACGGAAACGTTTGCTTCTTCATCTTCACCTAAACTGTCCGGCTTAATTCCGTTTAAATATCTGCCGATTTTATCAGCCGCCGTTATCTCGCCGAGAGAAATCTCGTTGAGAAAACGGTTGCTGTACCACGTTATGTATCCGTTTTCGTCGCATACGGCAACAGGAAACGGAAAGTTTGAGAGCACCTTTTGGTCAGTAAAATCAAGCCTTTTTGATGTTTTGGCAATAAAACGTTTATATCTGTTTTTGGCTGATAAAGCTCTGTAAACCGCGATAATGCAAACAATTAAAAACGCAATACCCTCCGCAATTGCAAGCCTCGGCTCAACAAAAACGGTCATGACAATAAACACCGCAGAAGCAGCAGCCGCAAGACATATCAACAGACCGTCATACCAAAAACCTTTAAATTTCATTTATACCTCCATAATTATCGGAAGAATCATGGGACTTCTCTTTGTTTTTTCGTATACGAAATGCGAAACTGCATCTCTGAGCTTGCCCTTTATCGCATTGATATCGCTGATGTTATTATAATAGCAATTTTCAAGGCACTTTTCGGCAACCTTTCTTGCCTGAGCAATAAGCTCTTCGGCTTCCTTAACATAGACAAATCCTCTTGAAACCACCTCGGGACCTGCAATAAGCTGACCGGTTTCATAGTCAACCGATGCGGTAACAACAATAATACCGTCCTGACCGAGATGCTTTCTGTCACGAAGAACAACACTGCCGACATCACCGACACCCGAGCCGTCAACAAATACCCTGCCTGCAGGCACGGCTGCACCGCTTTTGATTGATTTGCTTGTTATTTCGGCAACATAACCGTTATCGGCAATAAAAATATTTTCTGTTTCAATGCCCATGCCCTCTGCAAGAAGTGCATGCTTACGAAGATGCTTCTGTTCACCGTGAACAGGTATAAAATATCTGGGCTTCACAAGACCCATTATAAGCTTCAGTTCCTCCTGACACGCATGACCCGAAACATGAACATCATACATTTTCTCGTAGATAACGTGTGCGCCGAGTTTGAGAAGCTCATTTACAACCTTGCCAACCATTTTTTCATTGCCGGGAATGGGAGTAGCCGAAATAATTACATAGTCATTCGGGCATATTTCAACCTTTCTGTGTTCAGAAAAAGCCATTCTTGAAAGAGCCGACATCGGCTCGCCCTGGCTGCCCGTCGTAATTATAACAAGATTTTCCGCGGGATACTTATTAATCAAGTCCGCATTTATAAGCACATTATCGGGAATGTTGAGATAGCCGAGCTGCGCGCTGATATTGACAACATTCTCAAGGCTTCTGCCGATTATCGCTACCTTTCTGCCAAGAGAACTTGCAACATTAATAATCTGCTGAACTCTGTGGATGTTTGAGGCAAAGGTTGCAACTATTATTCTGCTCTTTCCCGCTTTTCTGAAAAGAACCTCAAACGATTCGCCTACCTTGCGTTCACTTTCGGTATAGCCCGGTCTTTCCGCATTGGTTGAATCCGAAAGAAGAGCAAGCACACCTTCTTCTCCGAGCTTCGCAAAACGTGAAAGGTCTATCATTCCGCCGTCAATGGGAGTACTGTCAATTTTGAAGTCACCCGTCTGAACAACGGTTCCGCATTCACATTTGATTGCAAGAGCAATCGCATCGGGAATGGAATGGTTCACATGAATCGCTTCAACGGTAAATCCGCCAAGCTTTATAACATCTCCGGGTGCAATTTCATGAAGCTTGGCACTTGAAAGAATACCGTGTTCCTTGAGTTTTCCCTGAATAAGACCTATGGTAAGCTTAGTACCGTAAACGGGAATATTTACTGTTTTAAGAAGGTAAGCAAGACCGCCTATATGGTCCTCATGTCCGTGAGTGATAACAATGCCTCTGATTTTATCTGCATTTCTTTCAACATAAGTGAAATCGGGAATTACAAGGTCAACGCCAAGCATTTCAGGGTCGGGGAAAGCAAGTCCGCAGTCAACAAGGAACATATCGTCCTTATATTCATAAAGAGTCATGTTCTTTCCGACCTCATTAAGTCCTCCGAGGAAGGAAATTTTTATCGGAAGCTCATTGGTTTTTCTGTATTTCTTTGCAGAACCGTTTCTTGATTTTGCCGAAGGATTTTTCTTTGTCTGCTTTTGCTGACCCGAACGGTTCTTCTGCCACTTCTGGGCTGACTTATTTTTTTGCATATTATCTTTAGTTGCAGTATTATTCTTTTTTTGCATAAATTCTCCTGTTCTGTTCTTGTTTAATCTCTGTGATATATATTCAGTAAAATCAAGTTATATGTTCTGAAGGGTAAAGCGGCAGCATTACGATTAAACACATCAGCCTGCTCATACCCCACTATATATAATATCTTTTTATACTTACAATGTCAAGGATTACTTATAAATAAATATTTATTATATTACTAGCTATCAGCCCGATATGGAATTGATTATCTCTTCAACATCAGAGCATAATTCCCGAGCAGCCTCCATTGTATCTGCCTCGGCAAAAACCTTTATTCTGGTGCCACTTTTATCGGGAACAATAAGCACCCTGCCTTCGTTTCTGATAAGCTTTATCCCTTCACGGGCAATCACTTCGGAATTTTCGTTTTCTATCACGGTTGAAAGCCTTGAAGGCGGGAAGTTTACCGAAAAGGTTTTTATCTCGGTATATTTTTCAGGAAGTTCCGAAACAAGCGCATCAAGGCTCATTCTGCGTTCATTCATTATTGAAAGAAGCTTGATGCTTAAAAACAAAGCATCTCTCGTAAATATCTGCTTTGATGCGAGATTTCTCGCCGTTGCATCGGAATTATCGACGGGAGCCGAAATATAACGGTAAACCCTTCTTCCGTATTTTTGTGCAAGAATATCAAGATAATCGGGAGCTTCATACGGCACGGCAACATCCCTGCCTTTTTTCATTTCATCAAAGCAACAAACTGCAAGAAGCTTTTCAAAGCCGATTTTTCCGTTTTCCGTATCAGCTTCGACAAGGGTACCCGAAAAATCAATATTAAATATTGTTTCCGTATCATGCGAAGCTCCGAAGCGGGAAAAACAGCCGTTTATCAAATCAGAAATCTTATCATTATCACTTTTTACAGCAGCCGAAAAACCGTTAAAAGAACCTTTGAATTGCTTCGTAAGCTCCTGTGCATACAGCAGTTTTATACCTGACATATCGGAAATGTCCCTGATTTTCTTTTCATCTGCTTCGCGAAATTCGCATCTGCTCATGCGGCTCTCGATTTCTCTTTCAAAACCTCTGCCAATCGGCATACCGCCTTCAGCACAAACGGAAATCCTGTTGTTCTCCGCAGTTGAAACAAACATTCCGGAATTAAGTCCGCAGAAATTGACCAAAAAATTAAGCTGTGCTTCAAAGCATTCACCAAAATCCCAAACATCGCTTCCGCCGTCTGCAAGACCGGCAGAAAGAGCAAGCTGCATAACGGCAGCTTTTTTTGTTCCGTCATATCCTATACCTACCTTTTTGCCATTTCCCGAGGCAGAAACGGCATAACCGAGTCTTACACAGGTTTCGGCATTAAGCACAGCACCGTTTTTTTCGTCTATTCCGTTTTCCGACAGAAACTCAGCTTTTATGCTCCCGTATTTAACATTAGCCGACACTATTGCGCCCGAACCTATGATTTTTCCGGGCCAAACAAGAACATTCGGCTTTATGCTTGCACTTTCGCCTATAACGCAGCCCGAGCCCGCAACACTTCCCTCGAACATTGCCGCACCTTTTTTGAGTGCGGCACCCGAACACACAACAGCACCCGTGACACAGGAATCCGTCGCAAGAGAGCAGTTTTCAAGCACAGCACTTCTTCTCACCTTTGCGTTTTCACCTATATAACAGTTATCGCCAATAACAGCATACGGTCCTATCACTGCACCATCGGAAATTTCAACCTCTGAGCCTATATAAACAGGAGGTACGATTCCGTAATCACCAGCAGGAAGCTTATCCTTGACATATATTCCGCTTGCGGAACAGCCTACAGGAGGCTTCATCCTGCCGTCAAACACATCTCGCTGACATTTCAAATATGTCCCCATATTTCCTACGTCACACCAATAATCACCCGTATGATAGCAGTAAATCGGCATATCTCTTTCAAGCATAAGAGGAAACAAATCGGCAGCAAAATCATATTTTTTACCGTTCGGTATAAGCTTAAGGCACTCAGGATTAACTATATAAACACCCGTATTTGCAAGGCTGCTTATTGCCTGATGCCACGAAGGCTTTTCAAGAAAACCGCATACTCGGTTTTCCTCGCCCACCTTTATAACACCGTATTCACGCGGGTCATCGACATCAGCCGCAACAATTGTTACCGCAGCCCCGCTCGCTCTATGATACAGCATTATTTTTCCGATATCAAAATCACACATGGCATCGGCACTGATAACAACAAACGGTTCTTTAAAATCGGCAGCGGCATTTTTAACGCTTCCCGCCGTACCGAGGGGTTCATCTTCTCTTATAAAATCCAGCTTAAGACTCTTATACCCCGATTCATAGCTGTTTTCAATAATATGCGGAAGATATCCGAGAGTTACCGCTGCATGAGTAATTCCGCCCGAAATAAGGGTATCAAAAACATATTCAATTATCGGTTTGCCGAGAATTTTTGCCATAGGCTTCGGTGCGGTACAGGTCATAGGTCGGAGTCTGTTTCCCTCTCCGCCCGCCATTATAACAGCTTTCACAAAACCAGTCCTTTCAATTTGTTCTGCTATATTATTGGCAAAAAAATTCCGAATAACCCAATTTTCTATTGTTAAACAAAAAAACAAATGATATAATGGTTAAAAAATTAATTGGAGAAGCTGTATGTCCGAACTGAAAAAAGTTGATATTTATACCGACGGTGCATGCTCGGGAAATCCGGGTCCCGGAGGCTGGGGCGCTATTCTTCGCTACGGAGATCATGAAATGGAGCTCAGCGGTGGTGAAGCATCAACCACAAACAACCGTATGGAGCTGACAGCGGTTATCGAAGCACTCAAAAAGCTCAAATTTCCTTGTGATGTAACAATTTATACCGATTCAAAATATGTTGCCGATGCGTTTTTGCAGGGTTGGATATGGAACTGGATGAAAAACGGCTGGAAAAAAGCCGACAAAAAGCCCGTACTTAACCCCGAATTATGGCAGACTCTCTGGACGGAAATACAGAAGCACGAATATAAAATAGTCTGGGTCAAGGGACATGCGGGACATCCGGAAAACGAAAGATGCGATGTTCTTGCAACAACCCAATCGGCAAAGTATTCAAAATAAAAAACAGTAAGGAGAAATCGGAATGAAGAAATTAATCAGCATTATTCTTGCAATAATTCTTATATTCTCATTATCCGTGCCAACATTTGCAGCCTCGGAAAAATGCAATTGCGGAATACTCCCCGTAGTTTATGTTCCGGGATTTGGTGAACCGATTTACAGAAACCCCGAAAATGAAGAAAGGGTTTCCGTTTTTCCGCCGGAAGAAGAAGCAACAAAAGCTGCAATACCCGACATCTTAAAGGCTGTTGCTGCAGTTCTTATCGCACGGGATTATGATGCTTTCGGTACATATGCCATAGCGGCTGCGGATAAGCTTTTAACCGAAGCGGGCTGCAATCCGAACGGCACATCAAAAGAGAATGTAGGAATTGAACCGTGCATACTTCCTTCTGAGGACAAACACCAAACAGCTGTTTATGCGTTTGACAGCAAGGACATTGATAATGAATCCGAATTTAAGTATACGTATGACTGGCGCCTTGACCCCGTTGACAACGCAAAGGGTCTTTATGACTACATTGAAAAGGTTAAGGCTTTTACCGGTCATGATGAAATAGTTCTCGCCTGCCACAGTCAGGGTAACACCGTTGTTGCATCATATCTTCACCTTTACGGCAGCAACGGAATTGAAAAGATTCTTTTTCTATCCCCTGCATTTCAGGGTCTTTCCCTCGTCGGCGCACTCCTTTCAAGAACCTGCACGGTAAAAGACAAAGAGGATGCCGTTGCGGAATTTATAAGGGGAATTATGGGTTATGAGGATGTAACCGCACAGCTTACAGGCGCACTTGTTTCCGTTCTCAACGATTGCGGAATAACCGGTTTACTTCTCGATTTTGTTCAAAAAATTCTTGATGAACAGCTTGACAGAGTATTTGACGATTACCTCATTGACGTTATGGGGACAATGCCGGGTGTTTGGTCGTTTGTTCCCGATGAATACTATGAGGTTGCCAAAAAAGCAACCTTCAGAGGACATGAAAAATATGATGAGCTTGAAAAGAAAACCGATTATTATCACTACAACATTCAATGCAAAGTAACTGAGCTTATTGATGAAGCCAAGGCAAACGGCACGTCAGTTGTTTCCGCCTTCGGTTATGACATTTCAAGTATCCCCGTTACACAGGAAAAAGAAAACCATTCTGACTTCCTTATTGACACAAAATATATGAGCCTCGGTGCAACGGTTGCATACATGGGCGAAACACTCGGCGAAAACTATAAGCAATCAAATGTTTCTTGCGGTCACAACCACGTTTCTCCCGACAATATCATTGATGCCTCAACGGGTGCATATCCGGAGCAAACATGGTATATCAAAGGAAATCCTCACAACGAATTTGTTGAGCCTTATCTCGAATTTATCACATGGATGATTCTTTTTGACGGTCAGCCGACGGTCCATTCAAATGAACTTTATCCGCAGTTTATGGAAATTAAAGATGGGAAAATGAAGGCTGTTGAGGGTGCAAGAGAAGAGGACAGCAGAAGCAGCATAAGAATAATTATTGAATCGCTTATTATGCTTTTTAAAGATGCAACCGCAAAATAAACCGAAATAAAAATCACGGACCGTTTCGCAAATCACGAAGCGGTCCGCATTTTTTGCCGTCATACATTGTCCCGACTCCGCATAGATTTTACAGAAGCAAAAAAACAATGGATTCGGAGGAATTAAAATGGCAAACAACAGTATTTATAACGATATTGCCGCAAGAACGGGCGGGGATATCTACATCGGAGTTGTCGGTCCCGTAAGAACAGGCAAATCAACATTCATCAAAAAATTCATGGAAACAATGGTACTGCCGAACATTGAGGACTTACAGCGCCGTGAACGTGCAACGGATGAATTGCCGCAGTCATCGGCAGGCAGAACAATAATGACAACCGAACCGAAATTTATTCCCGAGGATGCAATAGAAATAATTCTTCCTTCAAAATCAAGAATGAATGTACGCATGATTGACTGCGTGGGATATATAGTACCCTCCGCACTCGGATATATCGAAGGAGAAAATCCGAGGATGGTTAAAACACCGTGGTTTGACGAAGAAATCCCGTTCAATATGGCAGCGGAAATCGGTACGCAGAAGGTTATCTCGGAGCATTCAACAATCGGACTTGTTGTTACAACCGACGGCTCGATAGGCGATATACCCCGCGCTGAATATGCCGAGGCCGAAAAAAGAGTTATATCCGAATTGCAGGAGCTTAACAAGCCTTTTATTGTTCTTCTTAACTGCAAGGAACCTAAATCGGCAGCATCTCAAAAGCTTGCGTCTGAAATGACAAATGAGTACGGAGTTCCTATTGTTGCGGTGAACTGCCTCGAACTCGGTCAGACTGATATTTACGACATTCTTTCGCAGGTTTTATCGGAATTTCCTATTAAAGAGGTCAGAGTAGATTTGCCCGGCTGGATCACCTCACTCGACAAAAATCACTGGCTGCGCTCCGATGTTTTCGGAAAAATCAGCGCACTTGCAGAGGGTCTGAAAAAGGTGCGTGATGTGAAGAAGTTTTCAGACAACGTTGCTTCGGGTGAACATATCGCCTCTTCAAGTGTAGAGAGCATGAATCTTGCTACGGGAAGCGCCAAAATCAGTGTTGCGCTTCACCCGGCTTTGTTCTTTAAAATAATAGAAGAGGAAACAGGTATTTCCGTTGAAAATGAGCAGCAGCTCATGCACAAAATCAAAGAGCTTTCCGCCGCACAGAGCGGATACAAGCGCATACAGAATGCGCTTGATGAGGTCGAGGCTACGGGCTACGGAATTGTCCTGCCCGATATCGAGGATTTATCGCTCGAAGAACCCGAGATTATGAAGCAGGGCGGCAGATACGGTGTTCGATTAAGAGCAAGTGCACCGTCGCTCCATATTATGAAAGCGGATATCCAGACAGAGGTTGCGCCTATAGTCGGCTCTGAGTCGCAGAGCGAGGAGCTTATAAAATACCTGCTCAAGGAATTTGAAGAAAATCCCTCAATGATTTGGCAGTCGAATATTTTCGGCACTTCGCTTCATCAGCTTGTTAATGAAGGACTTCACAACAAGCTTTACAGAATGCCCGGAGATGCGAGGCTGAAGCTTCGCGAAACCCTTGAAAGAGTTATAAATGAAGGCTGCAGCGGTCTTATCTGCATTATTCTTTAAGATTGACTTTTTCTTTCCTTGTTGATAAAATATTATCAATATATATCGGAGGAAAGAAATGTCGGAATATAAATATCAAATGCACACTCATACATATCCGTGCAGCCATTGTGCCGTTATGACACCGAAGGAGCTTGTTAAGGCATTGCATAATGGCGGT
Organism: Acutalibacteraceae bacterium; assembly: GCA_045544115.1. GTDB lineage: Bacteria > Bacillota > Clostridia > Oscillospirales > Acutalibacteraceae > CAG-177. The sequence goes on from JAZPYI010000086.1 coordinate 23,815, forward strand.
TACTCGGGATGTGTAATCACAAATCACTTTTTCAACGGAAATACGGGAATTGACCGTAATTTACCGTGGAACGATTTCGTGAAGCATTACGAAACCGATTACCTTGAATGTAAAAAACAGGCAGAAAAATATGACCTTGATATTATTTTCGGAATAGAGGAGCATATCGGAGGCGGCCTTGAATTTCTCTGCTACGGTATAATGCCCGACCTTCTGTATAACCGACCCGAGTTAAAGGAAAGAAATTACGAACAATGGTTTAACCTTGTTCACTCATACGGCGGTATCGTTATTCAGGCGCATCCGTTCAGAAGAAGACTTTATATTCCAGAAGCAAAGCCGCTTCCGTTTAATTTCATTGACGGAATCGAGGTTTTTAACGCGGGAAACGGCATAAGAGATAACCTTGAAGCGGAATATCTTGCAGAAAACCATCCTGAATTTATATGTATTTCCGGGGCAGATACACATGATGAATCAACGGTATGCATCGGCGGAATAATTTCTCCGAAAAGAATAAGAAACGGAAAAGAGCTCGTTAATGTTCTTAAATCAGGCGAACATAAGCTCATAAAAGAGTAAAATTACCCTCGGTATTCTGAATACCGAGGGTAATTTGGTTATCTCTTATTATCAGTGAAATCAAAGGGATTGATTTTGCCGCAGAAGGGCTTGAAGGCTGTTGAAAATTCAAAAGGCTCAAAGCTCCATTTGCGCTCGGGTTCAACCTCGTCATATCTGCCGTGTCCGCCCTGAACATCAATACGATAATCAGTATAAACAATTGTATCCTCAAGAGGAACAAGCTCATCGTTGTGCTTTGTTTCCTCAAGCATATACGGAGTGAAGTGAGAAGCATTAAAGAAGAAGGTATCTTCACTTGCAGGAGCAAAAATTATGCCGTTTTCGCCGTTTGAAACCGTTCCGTATCTCGTTCCGAAATGTGCTCCGTTTTCAATAGGTCTGATATAAGGAACAAAATTTTCGGAAACTGTGGTTTCAAATTTACCGTAACGTGCGGCAAGATGACGGTCTGCATATGCCTCCTGAGGTCCTTTTCCGAAAAACTCCATATGTTCATATCCGCCGTTGAGCCTGAAAGCAAATCCGAATCTGGGCAGCTTCATATTCATTTCGGCAAGAAGCTTTCTGTATTCACCGTTAAATCCGATAACAGCGCTGCCATCACCGTAGAATTTATAGGTCATTTCGCCCTTAAGAACAGGAACAACGGCAGGTCCGCCGATTGAAACGGGGCAAGTAATCTTCACGCAGTCTTTTTCTGCGGAAATGGTTACGGAGTATGTTTTTTGAACCGCAGCCTGAATTGCGGCACTTCTTCTGTCATCAGCATCTCCAAGCTGATTATAGCCGTGGGCCTTCCAGAGTTCAATGTGTACGGGTTCTGAGAGCATTTCCTTGCCGCTACAGAGTATTGATGAAATTCTGCCGTAAGGCTTATCAAATGTATAAATTATATTTTCGCTCTCAATTCTAATATATCTGTCACCCTCGGTTACTGCGGGAATTGGCGCTGCAAGAGGTACTTTTTCTGTTTCCACAGACAAATCAAACTGTACAAAGCCTGTTTCAAAATCTGCTTTCGCCCACTTTTTATCCTCTTTTTCGTGGAATGTGAGAGTTAAGAAACAACAATTGCTTACAGGTGCATTTTCAAATAGTGAATATTCTTTTATACCCTGCGGAGCAATATCCGTATCGTCAATTCTGCCGCTCATAATGCTTTCACCGTCTACATCAAGCGACCATTTGATATATATATCGGAAAGAGATTCAAAATAACGATAATTTTTAACGGTGATTTTACCGTTTTCATATTCTGCACCGAACTGCTGATATCCCTTTTTCATATCATAAAATCCGGGTCTTAATTCTCTGTCGGGGAAAACAAGACCGTCAATGCAGCAAATGCTGTTGTTGGGATAATCTCCGAAGTCACCGCCGTAACGGTAGCCCTTACCGCCGTTTACGGAAATTGCATGGTCGGTCATTTCCCAGATGCAACCGCCCCAGATTGCAGGGTATTTTTTGAACAAATCACAATGGGCATGGATATCGCCCGTTGTCATTGAGCACACAAATTCGCAGAAATAGAAAGGCTTCTTTGAATTTTTATTCTTTGCATATTCCTCGGTATATTCGAGCGAAGAATACATACGGCTTTCAACATCGGAAATATCGCTGTAATTTTCACCGATGGGAACAGCTTTAAATTCAAGGTGAGCATTTTCGTAATGAACAATCGCCTCGGGTTCACGGCTCTTTATATATTTGCCCATCGCTCTGTGATTTTTTCCGCAGCCTGATTCGTTGCCGAGCGACCACATAATAACGCAAGCATGGTTTTTATCTCTTTCAAAAAGGCGCTGAGCACGGTCAACATAAGCAGGCTCCCATTCATCCTCGGTTGAGAGCATCGACCAGCGCATCCAATCCCATGTATCACGGTATTCAAAACCCATGCCGTGGGTTTCGATATCTGCTTCATCAACAACCATAAGACCGTATTCATCGCAAAGCTCAAGAAATTCGGGAGCATTGGGATAGTGTGAGGTTCTCACGGTATTGCAATTTCCCTGCTTGATAAGGTGAATATCGCGCAGCATATGTTCTCTGTTGCAATAATAACCCGTTTCGGGGTTTGAATCATGGCGGTTGATGCCGTAAAGCTTTATCGGCTGACCGTTAACATATGCAACATTGCCCTTAAATTCAATGCGCTTTAAACCGATTTTAAACGGAATAATCTCCCCGCCCATGTAAACAAGCAAGGTATAAAGCTTGGGATTTTCGCTGCTCCAAAGAACGGGATTTTCTATTGTAAATTCAAGCTCCTCACCGCTGAAAACAACCTCACCGTCGGGAGAAATAAACTTATATTCAAATTTTTCATCATCACCGTACCAAAGGATATCTTTTACATAAAGCTCTGCAGATTTCAAATCTTCTGCAAGGTCGGCTTTGATATAGATATCCTTGATATGTGTTTCGGCTCTTTCAAGAATATAAACCTCTCTGAAAATACCGGAAAGTCTGAAATAGTCTTGGTCCTCAAGATAGCTGCCGTCACACCATTTCACAACAACAACATCAATTGTGTTTTCACCGTTAACAAGCTTTTCCGTAATATCAATTTCACTTGTACAATGGCTGACCTGGCTGTAAGCGGCAAATTCGCCGTTTACATAGAGATAGAAGCAGGATGAAACACCCTCAAAATTGATATAGTAGCTCTTACCCTCTTTTTTATTGAGAGTAATTTTTCTGTTATAATGACCTGCGGGGTTTTCATCGGGAACATGAGGCGGGTCAAGCGGAAAAGGATAAAACAGATTACTGTAAAGAGGCACATCATAGCCCTTGTCAAGCTCTGTCTGCCAGCACTTGGGAACGGGAATGGTTTCCTTAAAATCAACCTTTAAGAAATCCTCACCGATATCTTCAAATGACTTATAAAAATTAAAATTCCATTCGCCGCAAAGGCTCATAAAATAATCCGAATTTTCTCTTTTACCCGAAAGAGCGGCATCTTCATTCTGATAAGGAATAAAATATGCTCTCGGGTCCTCACAGCCTATATGCAGACTGCCTAAATCCTTATGGTAAGCTTTAATCTTCATACTTCCTCCCTAAACAAAGAATATTTATATATTTTATATCACAGAGATACCATTTTTTCAAGATAAAGAGCGAATATTTATGTTAAAAATAACAACAAAAGTTGCCTTGAAATATCAGCCGAATTGGATTATACTTTACTAAAGTTGAAATTTTGTGAGATGATAAAAGTGAAACAAAAAAAATTGCAAAAGCTTGCAATTGCCGCTCTGCTCACAGCGATAGTTTGCGTTGCAACCTTCATCGTTAAAATTCCGTCACCTGCAACAAACGGCTATTTTAATCTCGGTGACTGCTTTGTGCTTCTTTCAGGTTGGCTTATCGGACCTGTTTACGGTGCACTTGCGGCAGGATTGGGTTCCGCACTTGCGGACATTCTTTCGGGCTATGCTCAGTATGCACTCCCGACGTTTGTTATCAAAGCACTTATGGCTGTTTCGGCATTTTGGGTGGTTAAAGCCTTGAATAAAAAGCGCATAATCGGCAAAATTCTCGGCGGTATATCAGCGGAAGCGATTATGGTACTCGGATATTTCGGATACGAAGCAATTGTTCTCGGCTACGGTCTTGCGGCTTCAGGAAGCATTTTATCAAATGTTATGCAGGGAATCGTGGGTATAATTGCAGGAATTGCAGTTACAACTGCTATTGAAAAGAACAAAACAATAAACTCATTTTTAAAGAGGTAATCATAATGCAGGAAATTTTTAATCAGGCACAGCTTGCCGCAAAGGAGCTTGTTGAAAAAGCAAAAGTAGAGAGCGGAGATATCGTTGTTATCGGCTGCTCAACAAGCGAGGTTATAGGCAAAAGAATAGGCACAAGCGGTACGCTTGAGGTTGCACAGCAGATTTTTGACGGACTTAACAGTGTTTTCTCCGAAAAAGGAATTTATATTGCCGCTCAATGCTGTGAGCATCTCAACAGAGCAATTATCATTGAGAGCGAAAAAGCGGATAAGCTCGGACTTGAAAAGGTCTGCGTTGTTCCTCATCCCCATGCAGGCGGTTCGTTTGCAACTGCGGCATGGCACACAATGAAAAATCCTGCCGCCGTTGAAGAAATCAGGGCTGACGCAGGAATTGATATCGGCTTCACTCTTATAGGTATGCATCTCAAAAGAGTTGCAGTTCCTTTAAGACTTAAAAACAACATTATCGGTGAAGCAAAACTCAATGCCGCAAAAACAAGAGCAAAATATATCGGCGGCGAAAGAGCAAAATACGAATAAGATTAAGGCAGGATTCAAAAATGAATCCTGCCTTGTTTTTTATACTTTCACGAAAACATCGCCGTCTTTGACCGCTGCAACGGGTGCTGATTCTGCCGATGATTTATACTTCTGTATTTCAGAAGATTTGTCCGCAACAAAAATCAAATTATCTCCGTCTTTTCTGAAAACATAAGTATAAAGACCGTCATCGGTTTCGAGAATCAGATTATCATTATCATAGCGGTAATTGCCCAAACAGGAATAACTTCCGAAAGGAGAAATAAAGAAATGGAATTTGTTGCCCGTCATAAGGTCAAGATACGGATTTACATAGGCATTGCTTGACATCATGACATAACATACCGTTCCTGCCGCTGTTTTCTTATCTTTGAAAACAGGGGCGCCGCTTATTGTTTCCGCTATACTTGCAACAGCCAAATCATTTTCTTCCATATCCATCTTATTCACTCCGATAATCACAAACCATCCCGCCATTGCCGTATCACAGGCATCGGGAACTCTTCTTCTTATTTCAACATGAAGGGTCTGATGTCTTACAACGGACATAACCTCAAGTCTTATATCGGTGCTTGGCTCGGGAATGTAAGTAATAAGAAGATTATTTTCTTCAAAGAATTCTTTTGTATACTTTGCCTTTGCCTGATTCAGCGAGGGATATCCATTAAATGAATCATAAGAAAAAATATTTTGTGTTTTATTATAGAAATTCTCAAATCCCTGCCATGTTTCAAACATTGCAACTGAATGGTAAAGTGTACTGCTGTAAGGAGTATACATCGGAACTTCGGCGTATTTCATCAGAATATCTTCGCCGTTTTCAACATAATTCACAAAACACACATCGGATGTGTAATTCAAATTTTCGCCGTATGCGACAATTGGTTTTTCGGTCTGAAAATTATACTTGATATCCTCTCCACGTATTACGGATATGCTTTTGCAATCCGAAATAAAATCTTTATCAACGGCAACCGTTATAAACCAAATCCCCACATCTTCTGTATAAGGCGGTTCAGGTATTACGGTGCTTATCGAGATTTCAGCAATACCGTTTTTCTTTGTCACCGAATTTACCTTATGTCTGAAAGAACCGCTGGGTTCTGAAAGATAAACGAGAACAATGCTTTTTTCCTTAAAGAATTCTTCGGTATAGCCTTTTGTGTTTTCAAGAAAATAATGCCCGTCTTCCCATTCGCCAGCCAAACCGAACGGTTTTCTTGCGACATCGATAAAGCTGTCAAGTTTTTCTTTTGAATCAAATCTGATAACGGGAATCTGCTCCGTGCCGCTGTTCGGAGTATAAATTGCTTTTTCGGCAAACTTATTGATTATGTCCGTTCCGTTTTGAGAATATCCCACACGGCTGAAAAGAGCCTTGATATCGGTATCCGTATAAACCGCCTGAGTAGTCAATTCTTCGGGATTTCTTTCTTCAAGAGTCAGATCTCCGACGGTGAAGTCAACTACCGCAACCCCCTCTCTCTCCGAATCGGAGGTATTGAAATGCGTCACAAAACGGTAATATCCCGGCTCGGAAAAATCATATAGTCCGAGGTTATACCACTGTTCTCTTGACTGACCGGGTTCAACATAAAGCACCGGGGTTGTGAATGCCTGTTCATCCGAGGGTTTATATTCTTCAAAGCCAAGCAAATCCGGATTGAATTTTTCAACATAAAACGGATTTCCGTATGATATTGTTTCCGTTTCGGAGTTATTGCACCATTCGAGCCTTAAAAATTCTTCATTATCCGATTTAGATACGGTATTCAGATTATAGCTCGCAACATTAACCGCTACATTGCTGTTGTTTGTCGCAGAATAAAATCTTCTGTTATCGTAGAAGTATGCTTCGGCTTTTTTCTCCATTCCCTTGCGGTTGGGATTATAACTCAGCACTTCGCTGACAATTTTTTTCGGGTACTTTTCACGGATTGAATCGATATATCTGCTTCCGTCCTCGGATGTCCAGTATTCGATGAGATTATATCTGCCGTCAACACATTCAAAAGTCAGTACGGTCGGACATGAGCTTCCGCCGACAGATACAAGGCTGTCACCGTATTTGATATATTCACCATAGTCAACCCACATATAAGCTGTTACGGTTTCGATATTATTATTATCGGCAGGACCCGATGCTTCCGTTGCAAAAATCTCATGTGTTTCACAAGCATAGGTACCAAGTTTGTATCCGCCTCGGTTTCTCTGCATTATTGCACGGGAAATTGCAGTTTCCAGATCCTCGGTTCTGACAAATTCAAATGTATATTCTGTATATGGGCTTTTAATTTCAGAAGAAAGCATATGCGGAGTGTTCTCATTAAGAGTAAGCTGACCGCATTTTTTATTTTCGCTTCCTATGGAAGTTTCCACCAAGGTAAAAAGAGGCTCACCGCTGAATTTAATTGTTAACTCACCCGTTTGAAGATTTGATTCGATAATTTCAAACCTTGTGCCGTTTGAAAGCTTGCCTTTTGTTCCCATTTCCACCTTATAGCTTTTCTTTTCCGTTTTATCGGGAAGCTGAGTTGTCATTGTATAGGTTTCTTCCGTGATGTTCAGTCGGTAACCCAAATCGCTGTATTCAATAGGTGATTCGGGATTTGTCAGGAAACATACAGCCGCAACGATACAGGCAATAACAGCAAGAATAATAACCCAGAAAGCAGGCTTTTTGTAATTCATTACACCCTTAACTCGCTCTTTGAGTCCCGTTTCGCCGAATGCAAGCGGGCAGGCGGCAATCCGTCTGCGGTTGACTGAACATTCAAGCAAAGCGGTTGCATATTCCCTGCGGTTTTCATCACTCATCTGCGAAATAACTTTTTCATCACAGGCTCGCTCAATATCCTTGCATAAAAGAATATAGGCTACCCACACAAGAGGATTGAACCAGTAGACCGTGAGCAACGCAAATCCGAGCGGTTTTATCCAATGGTCACGGCGTTTAAGGTGAGCATTTTCGTGAGCGACAACATGGCTCTGAACTTCCCCGTCCATCCCAAAGGGAATATAGATTTTAGGCTTGATTATGCCGAGAATAAATGGTGAAACAACCTTTTCACTCTGCCATATGTTACCCTCAAGCAAAACCGCCCCCGTAACGGTTTTCTTAACCCTGAAGTAACTGACAATGCCGTAAACCAAAAGCGCAGCCATGCCGATTATCCAAACAACAGAAGCAATCCCGGTTATAATTTGCATGGGATTTACACTTGCTCCGACTTCAGGCGCAAGTGCATTTGAAATAATCGGATTAACAATGCTGTTCATCATCGGTATGCCGCTGTGAATTGTCGGATTCTGTGACATAACAATATCAGGCGGCACGGTTTCCGCACTCGGAATAAGGCTGAAAATACTCTCAATTGAAAACGGCAGAATCAGCCTTATTCCCGCAATTGCCCATAAAAAACAAATAAATTTCTTTGGAATTTTCGGAAAAAGAAATCTGATAAGAATCACAGCAAGAATTATGTAGCTTGCCGTTATACTGATATTCAGAAAATCAAGAAACAAGGTATCCATATCACTTACCTCCTTTTTCGATTATCTCCCGTATTTCGGCAATCTCCTTATCAGACAGCTTGCGGCTTCTCGCAAATGCGGCTATGAAAGCGGGTATTGAGCCTTCAAACTTTTTTTCCATAAGCTCATCGATTTCGGAAACCTGCGCTTCATCCTTTGAAACAAGTGAAGTAACAACCGTGTTTTCGTTTTTAAGCACTCCCCTGTCCGAAAGTCGCTTGATAACGGTATAGGTTGTTGTTTTTGACCATCCGAGTTTTTCTTTGCAAAGCTCCGAGAGTTCACGGCTGCTTACGGGTTCATGCTCCCATAAGATAAGACAAAAACGGTATTCACTTTCAAAGATTTTCGGTGTTGACATCTTTTATCTCCCCCTTTTTATACGTATTCTAATGCATTAGTACAGCCCCATTCTAACACATTAGAACAGAGCTGTCAATAGGGATATAAAAATTTTTGATTAAGGGAAATAAAACAATGAAAACCATTCACCCCACAGTCAGTAAAACAGGTCCTCAATAATATCCGCAACATGAACCGCTTCAACCTTCTCGTTATTCAGCAGCTCAACAAGATGCTCAGCTTTCGTCATGTCATCGGTAAAATCACCGAAATCATGGCTTTCGTCCGCAATGCCGAACAAGACAATTTCCTTATCTTCAATTCGCCCGGAAGCCTTTGTCAAAAAATACATAACTCGCCCTTTCACCTCTTTTTGTTCCATATCGGAACATATTATACAACTTTAATTTAATACTTGCAAGAGAATTTTACAAATTTTACCGTAAATTGGTAGATTTTGTTAATTATAACTAAAATAAAATGACAAATTTATACAATATGTAATATCATATTTTTACTTTTGGCAAAAAAATAACCGCAGACCGAAGTCTGCGGTAAATCAATTAACAAATTATTCTACAGTAACCGTACCGTCAACATCAACGGTAATTTTCATGCCGTCCTTAACATAATCAAGAAATTCCTGACCAAGGCAGTCAACTGTTACCATGGGTTCATCTGCCCATACAGCGGCAAGAACAGCACCTGCACAAGCAAGGGAGTCAATATGCTCTGAGAAAAGCATGCAGGTAGGGTTTCTCTTCATAACATTTGCACAATAGAGAACCATGCCGCCGGTTGTTGAACCGATTGTCTGAGGAAGACAGAGAGCAGTATTTACCATGGGCTTACCGTAAAGGTCAGCATTGTTCTGGTCGCCGCACTTTGCTTCCTTATCGCCAAACTGGAGAGCATTCTGGAAAGAGGCGAGAGTGTTGAAACCGCCGTGGGAAACAAGAGCGCTTGCCGTACATTTACCCGCAACAACGGGTCTTCCTTTGAACTGTTTCATCTTACTTTGCCTCCTTTGTAATAATATCAAGAATCTCTTCACTTCTGTAGTAGCGAGATGTAGTGTATGTTCTGAGCTTGTTGGAGTTTGTAATAACAGGCATCTTCTTGCAAAGAGGATTGTTCATATACATAAGCGGGCAGATATCGCTGAGGATAACACCTGTTGCCTTAAGCTTTGCGGCATTGGGGGTTTTGTTGAATGCTTCAACAACAGCGGGAGCAGCTGTAAAGACGGTAGGAACGGAAACCTTCTTAAGACCGTTCTTCTTAAGAGCTGCGGAAACATTATCTGTCCATTCAATAAGCTGAGCATGTGAAAGATGGGGGCAGCCTACGAAGCAAAGCTTCGGTGTTGCATCCTTATTTTTCCACATAACGGGATAGCTTGCCTGAACTCTTGCAAGCTCGGCATCGTCAACAACATAAACCTTTGCGCCCTCTTCAATAAGAGCTTCTCCCTGTTCAACAGCTTCGGGAGTAAGATTTGCAACATGATAAAGACCTACAGCGCCGTTTGAAGCGGTAGCTGCACCGAAATCCTTAAGATATGCCTTGGTGTCACCGTCAAGTTCTGTTCCGATCCACTTATCAAGACCCTTGATGTAAGGAACATCTTCCATTACCTTCATACCGATTGCAGAGCCGAGAATCTGAGCCTCGGGCTTCTTTGTTGTTTTAACCTCAACAATCCAGGTTGCCTTTCTGCCTTCATCGGTAACAAGTCCGAAATAAGGAACTCTGCCGACTATTGAACCGAAAAGCTCAATAATACCCGAGTTTCTGTTGCAACGAGCGCCGAGAACGGAGTTTGCGAAAACAACAGCAGAGGATTCAGCCCACGAAAGAACCTCACCCTTCTTGGGGATATTACCTACTTCATCCATGTAGCAGGTGCAGGTATATGACTTATCATCAATAAGACCGAGCTTTGAAAGCTGAGCATCATAGCTGTCCTGCATACTGTACATAAACTTATTAAAAATAAGCTTCTGAAGGAAGTTTGCGGGAACATTGGGGTCAAGGGGCTTGGGGTCAACGGAGAATTTCTGCTGAGAAATCGCACCGCCCGCAATAAGCTGATCCATAAGATCATAAACAGGTTTCATAACCTTCAGACCGAAGCTTGTTACAAGGTGACCCATTTTGCTTTCAACGGGAACCATCTTTGTAGCACCAAAAGCTTCACCGTAAAGAACAAGGGTTTTCATAACCTTTGCCATTGCTTCGCCCTTGGAGCCGTTAAGTATTTCCTGCTCTTCAGGGGTAAGAATCATTTTGTATTCCATAATAGCATTATCCTTTCCGAATAATTTTCATCTTATTGTAACATTTATATTTCCATAATTCAACACCAAATTAAAGCATTTTTCAAAATATTTTACTGTTTTTCCGTTTTTTTATCATTGTAACAAAAAGTCTTTTTTTGATATAATTTTGCAGGTAAAAAATCTACTTGGGAGAAAGCTTTATGAGCCGTGAAAATTTCAAATCCCGTCTGGGATTCCTTCTTGTCAGCGCAGGATGCGCAATAGGTATAGGAAACGTATGGAAATTTCCTTATGTTGCAGGCAAAAACGGCGGCGGAGTATTCGTCCTGTTTTATCTGGTTTTTCTGCTTATAATGGGTGTTCCCGTGCTTACGATGGAACTTGCAGTCGGAAGAGCCGGCCGTCAAAGCACGGTGAAAGCATATAAATCGCTCGAAAAACCCGGTCACAAATGGCATATACACGGCTGGGTGGGAATTATCGGCTGTCTGCTTCTGATGATGTATTACACCACCGTTTCGGGTTGGATGCTCGGATACTTTTTCAAATTTGCAAGCGGAATATTTGAAGGAATGCCTGCAGAACAAACATCCGAAGTATTCTCGTATATGCTTGCAAACCCCGTTGAAATGATGCTCTGGATGGGTCTTACCGTTCTTATCGGTCTTGTTGTATGCAGCATGGGTCTTCAAAACGGCATCGAACGCATAACAAAGGTTATGATGATAGGACTGCTTGCGCTGATAGTTATTCTTGCTGTTAACAGCATTACTCTTGACGGTGCGGCAGAGGGTCTTAAATTTTATCTTCTTCCCGACTTAGGCAGAGCCGCAGAAAACGGAATATGGAATGTTATGACAGCGGCAATGAATCAGGCATTCTTCACCTTAAGCATCGGAATTGCATCAATGGAAATCTTCGGAAGTTATATGTCAAAAGACCATACTCTGGCAAGTGAATCAATCCGTATTTGCGTTCTTGATACCTTTGTTGCCGTTACGTCGGGTCTTATCATTTTTCCTGCCTGCTTCAGTTTTAACGTTGAACCGGATTCAGGTCCTTCTCTCATATTCATAACACTTCCCAAAGTTTTTGCAAACATGGCAGGCGGCAGAATTTGGGGAACTCTTTTCTTTCTCTTTATGAGCTTTGCAAGTCTTTCAACCGTCATCGCGGTTTTTGAAAATCTAATTGCAAGCGGTATTGACAATTTCAATTGGAGCAGAAAAAAATCCACTCTTATCAGCGGATTTCTGTTCTTTATCGGCAGCATTCCCTGCGTACTCGGCTACAATATATGGAGCGATGTAAAGCTTATCGGCGGCAAAGATATACTCGACAGCGAGGATTTTATCGTAAGCAACCTGCTTCTTCCCGTCGGCGCCCTTATTTATCTGTTCTTCTGCGTTACAAAATTCGGCTGGGGCTTCGACAAATACATTGAAGAGGTCAACACGGGAAGCGGCATAAAGATGTCAAAGAAAATCAAGCCCTATTTTCAATTTGTTCTCCCCATACTGATTATTATAATTTTTATTTCGGGGCTTGTAAAATAAACAGCACATTACCTATATTTAATTTTTCGGAATCAATCAGGTTATTTATCTGGTTAACGGCCTTAATACATTCATTTCTGAACTCCTCTCTGTCGGAATGCTCAATGAGCAACGGCAGGGAGGTTATGATTTTTTCAAGCTCATCCATACCCTCATGAGCAACAAGCGAATGAAGAAACGCAGAAGAATCATTCCAATCTTTTACCACCTTGCCTGTTTCTTCTTCCAAAATTTCATCACTTGCTTTTTCGGAATATATAATCAAAGCCTCAATATCCTTCAAGAAATACTCCATTTTGTCTTTAAAGACAATATTCGACCAAACAGAAACGGAAACAGCGGCAGACAAAAGTACAACTGCAGCAACAACTCTTTTCATTCTCTCTCTCCTCTTTTGGCTATAAATGCCTTCCCGTCTGCGGTCACTGTCATTATAACAATATTTTCAAGCGGAACCTTACTTGAAATAATCAGCTTTTTTATCTTATCTGCACCGAGTCCCGATTCAGTTACGATATCGTCAATTATTTTTCCGTCACACACAACGGCAAAGGGCATTCCTTTGTCAACAGGATGTAAATTCAGGTCTTTAGCGGTTGAGTTTCTGTATTCGGGCTTTAAAAGTACACTTATCTGACCGTTGGTTTCAAAAATCGCATATGAAACCTGTGAAATTTCAAAAACATCCTTCTGTCTCAGTGCGGAAATGAGGTCATTGACCGTCATGCGCAGCTTTTTTAATGCCTTCATATCTATTTCGCCGTTGCGGATAACAATCACCGGATGACCCTGAATAACAGAACGCAGCTTATGGCTTTTAAGCCCTGCCGCAGACGTGAGTATTTCATAGGAAACAAGCGCAAAAAGAGCTACAACAGAATGTATGATAGGAATATTGTTATCCTGCATGGGGATTGAAGCAATTTCCGAGAGAAGAATTGTCACAACAAGCTCGGAGGGCTGAAGCTCTCCTATCTGTCTTTTACCCATAAGCCTTATGAGAAAGATTATTGCGGCATAAAGCAAAGTTGCTCTGATTAAAGTTACTGCCATGGTTTCATTCCTTTCGGCTTTATTTTTTGCCGTATTCTTTGCGGATATTACTTTGTTGACTAAAAAAGGATTTACATATATAATAGAAATTAAATATACTTCGGAAAAGCGGTGACATTATGAAATACTATCTCGGAATGGATATCGGCGGAACAAAATGCGCCGTTGTTATCTGCGAAAAAAGCGGTATATCCGTAAAGGATAAAATCCGTTTTGAAACAAAGGTTGAGCGAGGATGGGAAACTGTTGTAAATGAGCTTGCAGAATCAGCCCGTGAGCTTTTGGAAAGAAACAGTATAAGTGCAGAAGATGTTCTCGCCTGCGGAGTAAGCTGCGGAGGACCTCTTAACAGTGACACGGGTATTATCATGCGCCCGCCTAATCTTCCCGACTGGGATAATGTACCTCTTGCGGATATTGTTAAAGAAAAGCTCGGTATTCCCTGCAAAATAAGGAATGATGCCGATGCGTGCGCGCTTGCTGAATGGCAATTCGGCGCGGGAAAAGGAACAAAAAACATGATTTTCCTTACCTTCGGCACCGGCATGGGAGCGGGTCTTATAATTAACGGCAGACTTTACAGCGGCACTTGCGGCACTGCAGGTGAGGTAGGACATATAAGGCTTGATGCCGACGGACCCGTTGCATACGGAAAAGCAGGCTCTTTTGAAGGCTTTTGCAGCGGTGCGGGAATTGCGGCAATG
>JAZPYI010000087.1:0-21354 GCA_045544115.1 Acutalibacteraceae bacterium
CCCTGTGCTGACCACTGGTCAACATAGTCTGCCATGGGGCTTGACGGAGTGATGGGGTAAATGCCTGCAACCTCTGTGAAGGCATATGACACCCATGCAGCGGCGTTGTTACCGTCCATGGTCTTCATTTTTCTAGCCATAGTCTTTTTCCTCCTAAAAAATTTGAGCCTATTTAATTGGTTAATATAATACACCGCTAATTATACTAACACTTTTCTTTCTGTTTGTAAACCCTTTATTTAATCCAAATTAGTGTATTTTTTTGCAAAGATTTTGTATAAACTTGTCAAATAATTGTCTTATTGACTTTTTTGCTTTTTAGTGGTAATCTTATAGAGTATATTTATATTTGGAGGTCGTTTTATGACACTGAATTTCGTTCAGCAAATCTTTTTCAAACTTTTTGCATTCATCATGTCAATCGTTTATTCGTTCAACGGCGGTGTTGTTGCTCCGTCAACAGATGATGTAATCAAGGCTGCAAAGCCCGATGCAAAGCTTGTTTTTGCAACCGTTGCAGACCCTCAGGTTTCAAACTATATGTTCGGCAGATATCAGGCTTTTCAGGAGGCTTGCATTGACCTTCGCAACGCAGACAGACTTGATGCGGTTGTAGGTGTAGGTGACCTTGCCGAAAACGGTCTTGCAGAGGAATATAAGCTTACATATGATGAGCTTGAAGGCATTGACACACGTTTTATTATGGCAACCGGCAACCATGATATCAGACTTCGTCTTTATCAGCAGAGCACAAGCCGTGTTTATCAGTTTGTTGATGCGCTCAACGGCGAAGAAACAATGGCAGACAGAGTTTATGCAGAAGGAAAGCTTGCTTATTCCGAATATGTAAACGGCTATAAGTTCATTGTTATGGGTTCGGATAAAACAGAATTTGAAGAGGCATATATCAGCCCCGAACAGCTTGAATGGCTTGATAAAGAGCTTGCAACGGAAAAGGGCAAGCCTGTATTTGTTGTTCTTCATCAGCCCCTTAAGCTTACCCACAATCTTCCCACAACATGGGGTAACGGTACCAACAAGGAAGCAGGCTCTGTTGGTGAACAGAACGACGATATAAAGAATATCCTTGCAAATCATGCAAAGGACAGCACTGTAATTCTTATCACGGGTCACCTTCATGCAGGCTTCAGTCAGTACAGCTATCAGCAGATTGAAGGCTTCCATTCCTTCAATGTTCCCTCACTTGCCATTGAAAACAAGGACGGCGAGGAAGGCGGCAACGGCTCCGGTCTTACATATATTGTTGAAGTATATGACAACGAGATTCTTTTCAGAGCAAGAAACTGCCGTACAGGCGAATGGCTTACAAAGTGGGATACTTCAATTAAATTAAAATAATTTGCAATATTCAGCTTAGATTGTCTCACTCGTCAGAGGCAGGCAAAAAATACAAAACTATATAATCGGAAAGGATAATAAGATAATGATTAACATTAAAAAAATCATCGCTCTTGTTCTCAGCATTTCGCTTGTTTTCGGAATAGCAACAACTTCGGTTGCAGCCGAGGAAGCTCCCGCAGAGGACACCTCCGCAGTTGTAACAGAGGATAATTCGGCAGAAGGCACAACATCCGAAGGTGAAAGACCCGCAAATTCTCCCTTCCGCATTTCAGTTGCCGTTCACGGCAGAAATGCAGATAAGGGTATTACATGGTACACAAAAGCAAACACATCAAGCCTTGTTGAAATCGTTGATGAAAACGGCAATCCCGTTAACGCAAAGATTGAATATGCCGATGTTTTTGAATTTGAAGGCAACTATGTTCACAAGGCAACCGTAACAGGTCTTGAAGCAGGTAAAACATATTACTACGATGTAGGCGATGAAACCGTTCGCAGCGCAGCAGGTAAGTTCGTTACCGATAACGGCGACAGCAAGTTTGATTTTATTACAATTGCCGATATTCAGGCAAGCAGCCTTGAAAACTTCCAGGCAGGTGCAAAGGTTCTTGACGCAGCCTTCAACACAATGCCTACTGCGGAATTTATGGTAAACCTCGGTGACTTCACAAATGACAGCACCAATGAGGAATGGGATTATTACGATGAAGCTTTGAAAGCAATTAACCTCAGCACAACAATCGTTCCCATTTCGGGCAACCATGACGGTCTCGGTGTTTGGGATTGGTTCAACAATATGTTTAACCTTGATACCTCAGAAAGTGTTCAGAACCTCAACGGTGTAAACTATTCCTTTGATTACGGCAATGCTCATTTTGCCGTTCTCAACACAAACGACCTTCTTGCAGTTTCATTTGCACAGCTTCAGTGGCTCAAGAATGACCTTAACAGCACAGATGCAGACTGGAAAATCGTTTGCATGCACAAGACCCCCTACACACTCGGTAAGGACGGCAAATGGCCTGATGCTCTCTATCTTCAGAGCAGCCTTACAAAGGTTCTTGCAATGTGCGACGTTGACCTTGTAATGAGCGGTCACGACCATCAGTATCTCAGAACAAAGCCTCTCACCAACAACAAGCTTGACGAGGACGGCACAACCTTCGTTCTTGCAGGTACGGCAGGTACAAAGAGATATGAGGTTCGCTCCTTCCTTGCAAATCACTTCCTTAAGACAGATTTTATTGCTGCCATGACAATTCAGAAGGACAGCTACGGCAACTACTGGAACGGCGAAAACTGGGATAACACAAAGCAGACCAACGTCGGTGGCTGCTTCAATACAATCTCTGTTGACGGCGGCAAGCTTAACTTTAAGTCATATATTCTTGCTGATGAACCCGATGCAAACGGTGAAGAAATCATTACGGTTATTGACGAGTTTACTCTTGAAAAGGAAACCGGCAAGAACGAGATTACCTTCACAGGCGACAACACAACAAGCGAGATTGAATATTATCTCGGTGTTGTTCCCAGCTTCTTCGGTCTTGCAGCTTACGCATTCGGTGAATGGCTTCCCAAGTTCCTCTTTATGGTTCCCGAACTTCTTAATGTTGTAATCAACGAAGGCACATTCTGATAAAATAATATAAAAAGCTTCCCCCGATATTGCACAACACAATATCGGGGGATTATTGTTGTTATTATTCTGTTCTGAGAGCTTCAACGGGGTCTTTGCGTGAAGCGATTTTTGATGGTACAAGTCCTGCAATAAAGGTGAGCGACATACTGATTATGATAAGAGCTATCGCACCGTTAACGGGAAGCTGAGAAACATTGGGCAAGCCTGCAAGATGTTCGATGATTGCGTTGATGGGTATTGTCAGCAGCAATGTTGAACCTATGCCGATTGCGCCAGAAACAAAGCCGACTATAAGTGTTTCCGCATTGAATACTCTTGAAATATCCTTCTTTGATGCACCGATTGCACGGAGAATACCGATTTCCTTTGTTCTTTCAAGAACGGAAATGTAGGTGATAATACCTATCATGATTGATGAAACAACAAGTGAAATTGCAACGAATGCAATAAGAACATAAGAAATAATGTTGATTATTGTTGTTACCGAGGAGAGGAGAAGTCCGATATAGTCGGTATACATAATCTCGTTATCCTCGTTGCCTGCCGCAGCTGCTGCGGCATTATATTTCTCTATTTCACCGGAAATGAGGTCCTTGGATTCAAAATCGTTTGGATAAATATATATTGACTGGGGATTATTAAGGTCTGCAACACCGAGAAGGGCAAGAGCTTCTTCATAGCTTGCTGTGAGGGGCTGAGGCTCCGGCTCAGGTTCGGGCTCAGGCTCGGGTTCAACAGCCTCGGGTGTTTTATCTTCGGAGTTTGCCGGTTTATCATCGGAAGGCTTATCGGGGTTTTCTTCGCCTTCTACGGGAGTATCCTCGCCGTTTGAGGGGGGAGGAGCAACCTCACCAAATTCGCCGCTCATGATTGCGTTGAGCATCTTAAGCTTTGTATCCTTATCCATCATCTGGAGGAAGGAAAGAGCCTGCGTGCCGTTTATCTGACCCATGCCTTCAATTTCCTGACCTGCGAGCATTTCATCGAGATAACCGATAAGCTCGTTTCTTTCGGAGAGTGAGAGCATACTCTTGAGCATAAGCTCAACCGTGCGCTTCATTTTTTCGGCTTCCTCGCCGCTGTAGTTTTTATCAATTTCGGCATAGATTTCGTCTTCCGATATTGAGGGGAATTGGCTGAAATCGGGCATACCGGGTGTTGCGGTAGGTGTTGCCTTGGGAGCATCGCCCGAGAATTTCATTGAGCTTGCCTTGGGTGCGGTATCCGCAACAGCCTCAATCGAGGAGTCAATCTGCGGGTCAAGGGATACACCCGATACTGCGGGAGCGGCAGCTTGAGCATTTGCTTGAAGCTTATTTACTTCTGCATTTGCAAACGGGATTCCCGTGAAAACGTCAATTTCGGGATTTGCCTTCTGCTGCTTAACTATTTCACATTCGTTTGTTGCGTTGATAACGTGCTTTGTAAGCTCCGAGGTGTAGCCGATTGCGCCCATGGTTGTTACCATAATCGAATCATCTGCGGGTCTTACGATACCGACAATTTTGATTTCCTCGCCGTTATTTATAAGATTCTGCACATAAAGGTCATCGCCGTGCATATCATCCCATGTTTTTGTTTCTTCGTTATAGCTGTAGTAATCGGGTTCAAGCACGAGCTTGAAGGTCATATTGAGAATATCGTCGTATTCGATTTCATAGGTTTTGGGTGTATATTCCTCGCCGCTCTGGATTGCCATGAATGCCTGCATCATATCCTGACTTGTTGCAAGACCGAGACCCTGAATGGCGATATCGCTGATTTCGTTGTTTTTGTCAATGATAAGAACAACTTCATTATATGCCTGCGGCCAGCCGCCCTTTACGATTTCATACTGGTCCTCAAGCATCGCTTTGTTGTCAATAAGCTCCTGCCATGAATTCATCATTGTCTGCATGGAAGCCATTGCGGAATTATCAATCTGCATTCCGCCCATATTTATGCTGCCCATCATTGTTTCCATCATGGAAATTACGGGGCTGGGGAATACCTGATTTATGCCGTTGCTTGTATCCGAAGCAAAAATATTGAGAGTTCCGCCGTAGGTATATTTTATGCTGCTTGAAAAATCATCAATGGTACATTCTTCGCTCTCAATATATTTTTTAAATTCGCCGAGATTGTTCTGGTGGATTTCCGAGGAGAAGGATTCCATCATGCTCGATGACATGGTGTTTGAATAAACCTTATCAAGACCGTGATTTACTTCGCCCGAAACCGTTCCCGTCATTCCGCCGAGCATGGCATTCATGTCCATGGCGGTTTTTTCTATCATAACGGGGTATGATGTGAGGGTTTCCTGCTGAATTGAATCAATGTATGCCTGAAATCCGTTTGAAAGTGCAAGGATAAGAGCGATGCCGATAATGCCGATGCTTCCCGCGAATGAGGTGAGGAAGGTACGCATTTTTTTGGTCATAAGGTTGTTGAGCGAGAGCGAAAGTGCCGTGAAGAAGGACATCGAAGGCTTTTTAGGCATCTGCTTCGCCGCTTTTTTCTCCGATTTCTTCTCCGCCCTTGTTTTTTCCCTGCGTTCAATATCCTCGGTTGTATAAGGGTCGGTATCGTCAACAATATTGCCGTCGACAAGTCTGATTATTCTGGTTGAATATTCCTCTGCAAGCTCGGGGTTATGTGTAACCATGATAACAAGCTTTTCTTTGGAAATCTCCTTGAGCAAATCCATAATCTGAACACTTGTTTCGGTATCAAGAGCACCCGTAGGTTCGTCGGCAAGCAGAATTTCGGGGTCGTTTACAAGCGCTCTTGCAATTGCAACTCTCTGCATCTGACCGCCCGACATCTGGTTGGGCTTTTTGGAAAGCTGGTCGCCAAGTCCAACCTTTTCAAGCGCCGATTTTGCTTTTTCTCTGCGTTCGCTTTTGGAAACACCCGAAAGGGTCAGCGCAAGCTCAACATTTGAAAGCACGCTCTGGTGAGGAATAAGGTTATAGTTCTGGAAAACAAAGCCGATTGAATGGTTGCGGTAGCTGTCCCAGTCGCCATCCTTGAAATCCTTGGTCGATTTGCCTTCAATAATTAAATCGCCGGTTGTATACTGGTCGAGTCCGCCGATGATATTCAGGAGTGTTGTTTTGCCGCAGCCCGAATGACCGAGAATGGAAACAAATTCGCTCTTGCGAAATTCGATGTTAACACCTTTAAGGGCAACAACCTTACTGTCACCCGTAACATACTCCTTAACGATATTTTTTAGTTTCAGCATAAAAATCCCCTTGACAAACATTTTTATAACTGTTACACTTGTAACAGTTGCAAGTTTAGCATTAGTTTATGAACAAATCAATAACAAAATAATACAATTCCAAAAAATATTTACAAAACGTTACAAATTCGGGGGAAATGTAATGCAAAAGAAAAACGATATCAATGCACTTACAAAGGAGTGCATTGTAACAGCACTTCTGCGTCTTATGCAGACAAAGAGCTACGACAGCATTTCAATAACGGACATAACCAACCTTGCGGGTGTTTCGAGAATGGCATATTACCGCAACTATAAAAGCAAAGATGAAATTCTCATAAAGCATCTGCTTGATATGGAAAAGCTTCTTTTATCTGAAATCGGCGGCGAAAAGGCGGAAAATTTCAGGGGTGCAATCGGCTATGTTTCGGGCTTCTTTCAGGAAAATGCCGAGGTAATTCAGGCAATTTATGATGCAGGTCTTGCTCATCTTTTAACAAAGATGCTCGAGGAAAGGGTTTACAGCTATTTCCCCGTTGCGGCGACCGCAAAGGAAGGCAGATATGCCGTTCATTATTATGTGGGAGCAATCCTTTCCGTATTCAAGCTTTGGTTCGATAACGGCATGGTGGAATCCGTTGACGATATCTCCGATATAATATATAACCTTATTAATAACGAAAGCGCCCTCAAATTCGTTGTCATGCCCTTAAGCGATTTAACAAAAAAACCGTGAGATTATTCCCTCGGTTTAAAATATCAAATAAAATTGCCCAAGTGTTGTTGCAAACACTTGGGCAATTGTTATATCTTCGGGGGAGCGGTGCGGTGTTTTCTGTGTTTTTCGTGGGGCTTGGGTTCGATATTTCCTGCCTTTGTGAGGGCAATTTTGGTCAATACGGGACCTACAAGCTCATAAATGAGAACCGAGAAAAGGATAATGTTGCGCACAACCTGACCTATTTCGCCGAGCTCCATAACGGTAACGGACATTCCGAGGGCAACACCTGCTTGGGGAAGAAGGGTGATTCCGAGATACTTTGTTGTTTTTTCGTCACACTTCATAAGCTTTGCGCTCGAATATGCGCCTAAATACTTACCGAACGAGCGGGTAATAATATAAGCTGCGCCGATTCCGACGATAACGATATCCGTGAAAACACTCAGTTCAAGCTCTGCGCCGCTCATTACAAAGAAGAGAACAAACAGAGGAACGGTCCACTTGTCGGTTTTTTCCATGATTTCGGCTGAAAAATCGCACATATTGCAGAAAACCGTGCCGAGCATCATGCAAACAAGAAGTGTTGAGAAACCGATATGTATGCCGCCGATTTCAAATTTAAGCATTGAAAGAGCAACGGTGAAAAGAACGCAGGTAACGGAAAGGCAGAGTCTTTTGCTGTTGGAGCTGAAAAATCTTTCGCACACGGAGAAAAGAAGACCCATAATAAATCCGAGAAGAAGCGAGGCTGCAATTTCAATAAGAGGCTCAATAATAATTGAAGCAACATTGAACTGTCCGTGTTCAATTGCCTTTGCAACACCGAACGAGATTGCAAAAATAATAAGACCTACGGCATCGTCAATAGCAACAATGGGAAGGAGTAAATCAGTAAGCTTGCCCTTCGCCTTATACTGACGGACAACCATCAACGTTGCGGCGGGAGCGGTAGCGGCGGCAATTGCGCCGAGAATAATTGCCATTGAAACAGGAAGCTTATCACCGACAACAAAGTGAAGTCCGATTAATGCGGCATCAACAAGAAGAGTTGCTATAAGCGCCTGAAAAATACCGATAAAGGTAGCGGTTTTGCCTATCTGCTTAAGCTGCGACAAACGGAACTCATTACCGATTGCAAAAGCGATAAAGCCGAGAGCCGCATCGGAAATGATAGCATATTCCTTAACGTTTTCAACAGAAGTGAAGCCGATGCCGTCAAAGCCGAGCGCACCGAGGCAGTAAGGTCCGATAAGAATACCTGCAACAAGATAACCCGTTACCGCAGGCAGACCGAGAGGCTTTGCGACTCTGGACATCAACAGACCCGCACCAAGGGCGATTGAGATACAAAAAAGAGTTTCCATTTTCACCATATCCTTATGTAATATATTTTTTCCAAATATGTATATTAACAGAACAACTAATCAAAGTCAAATGAAATGTTCAAAAAATATTCACAAAAAATCATTGACAAATCAGGAAAAAATCGCTATTATGTTAATTGCAACCGAACAAATGTTCGTTAAATAGGAGGTGATTCCTTGGATAAGAAATGTTATCCGCTCTCAATTGAAGTTCCGATATCCGAAATCGAGCAGCAGGTGGAATATGCAAGAACCGTTTGCTCAGACCTTTTCAGGCTCTTTTCGCCCGAGGAGCCGAACACGGAATTTCTTACAAGTGAATACGGCTCCGTTCGTACCAGACTTTCCATGATGCTTGATTTTCTTTTTCAGGCGAAGCTCTGGTGCGAAGCAATTAATAAAGATAAGGAGAAATAATGGAAAATTTCAGAATTGACTTTACTTTGTCAAATCCGTTTCCCGACGGCTGCAGGCTTGGCGAAGGCGGCGAAAAAAATGCTGCACAGCTTGTTATTACCCCGCCCGATAACCTTGCTTCAAGGGATGAAATCAGGTCGTATGTAGTTGCATTTTCAACGGAAAACGGTCCCGTAAGAATAGGTCCTTTTCCCAAAACGGAAACAATTACCGTTCCCGTGGGAAATGCTCTTACCGTAGGCACGGCTCTTTCCGTTCAGCTTGAGGGCTTTGATGCCGACGGAGAATTTATAATTAAAAGTAAGGTTTTGAGCGGTATTAAAATTGCAAGCTCAATACGCGACTGCTCCTGCTCCGACGGCTCGAATGACAAAAATTTAATTTTGGGGCATTATCATGATAATTTTGAGGTTCTTAAGAATCTTGCGGATGATGACGGCATTCTTACATACAAAGGTGGCAGCATTTCAGGCAGCGGAACGGTAAAAACCGCCGTGCTTCTTGCCTCAGAATCTTCTTTTACGGAAATGATTGATGTTCCTCAGGCGGGCAGCTTTATTCTTGTAACTTATTATGATTCCGAAGGAAACCCTTATATTCCCGAAGGCTCCGAAATTATCAGCATTGAATTTAACTCACAAAGCGAAGATAATCCCGAATGGGTTGACCTTAGAAGCATTAGCGAAACCGATGAATTTATGCCGAGTATAATAAATTATCACAAATCATTTTATTCATCGGATTACAGCGGAAATGTTATCGCAGGAGTATATTTTCCCTTTGGAACAAATTCCTATTATGATGAGTTTTCAAACTATAACATTAACTCCCTTCGTATAAAATACATTTGCGGAAGCGGGGAAGCGGAATAATGGAAACAGAGGTTATTGTTTCGTTCATTACTCTCTGCGGCTCAGCTCTGGGAACCTTTGCGGGAATTGCAGTCAACTCAAAGCTTACCAATTTCCGCCTTGAACAGCTTGAAAAGAAGGTAAATAAACACAACAACGTAATTGAACGCACGGTAAAGCTTGAGGAAAGAGTCGGTGCGCTTGATTACCGTCTTAAAGAAATTGAAAACGGCAGGTGATTTTATGGAAATTAACTGGAAAAGAAAGCTTACCAGCAGAAAATTCTGGGCGGCTGTGGTCGGATTTGTAACCCCGATTATGCTCGCCTTCGGAGTATCGGACAGCATAACAACGCAGGTTACCGCAATAATTATGGCGGGAGCAACAGTTGTTTCATATATTATCGGCGAAGGCTTTATTGATGCCTGCGGTAAGGAGGAATAGCGCGCTTGAAAACAAACACGGGACTGGTTGACTATGCGCGCTCACAGCTTGAAAAGCCTTATTGGTACGGCACCTTCGGCAATATTGCATCGAATGACCTTCTTAAGTCAAAAAAGAAGCAATATCCGAGCCATTACGGTGATGTGCGCCTCGAAAAATATAAATCGCAGCTTGGAGAAAGAGTTCATGACTGTGTTGGTCTTATCAAGGGCTATCTCTGGAGTGAAAATCCCGTAAGCAAACCGAAATATAACGCATCGCAGGATGTTTCGGCAAACGGTATGCTCAAAAAATGCAGCGAAAAGGGGAAAATTTCAACAATGCCCGAAACTCCGGGGATTCTGGTGTTCAAAAACGGACATGTCGGCATTTATGTAGGCAACAAAAAAGTAATAGAGGCAAGAGGCTTCAATTACGGAGTGGTTGAAACTTCGCTTAATTCAAGAGGCTGGATTGACTGGGGCAAATGTCCGTGGATAACCTATCCGACGGGCGGCAACTATTTTTTAACCTGTGCACATGATGAGGTTTCAATTGTTGATGCGCTCAAGTCAATAGGTGAAAACAGCTCCTTTGCTTACCGTAAAAAAGTTGCCTTGGCAAACGGTATTTCAAATTATTCGGGAAGTGTCAAGGAAAATGTTAAGCTCCTTTCACTTTTAAGAACAGGTATGCTCATAAAGCCTTGATATTATCATGAAACGGTTAAACCGTGCATAGAATATTGCGAGGTGAGAATATGAAGAAAGAAATCAAAACCTATGCAATTTCAATTGCCGCAGCTCTTGCAGTCGGAGGTATTTCAGCTCTGTTCACGGCGGGAAACATGGATATTTATTCCGAAATTGTAAAACCGCCCCTTGCTCCGCCGTCTGTGCTTTTTCCGATAGTCTGGACACTGCTTTACATACTGATGGGTGTGAGTGCCGCCATGATTTATCTGCAAAAAGAGGAAAATCCGAGAGCTGCACGCAATTCCCTTGCCGCTTACGGGGTAAGCCTTTTCCTGAATTTCTTTTGGAGCATTATTTTCTTTAATATGCAGGCATTTCTGTTTTCGTTTATCTGGCTTGTTCTGCTTTGGATATCAATTCTGATAACGATTTTGCAATACAGAAAAATAAGTCCCTTGGCTGCCGCTCTTCAGGTACCCTATCTGCTCTGGGTGACCTTTGCGGGCTACCTCAATCTCGCAATATATATTCTGAATATGTAAAAACAACCGCTTCGGTGCTGAATGACCGAGGCGGTTGAATTTTATTCCTCCATCTGTTTTCCGAGGAATGATGCCGCAATCTGTGCGAGCTTTGTTTCTGTTTGTGTGGGACATGAGCCGTTTTCGTTGAGAAGCATAACGAGTGAACCGGAGATGTCGCCGCCGCCGATAATCGGAAAAATAACGGCAGCCTCTTTGTCAACTCCTTCAATGGGACGTATGCGTTCGCTGTCAACGCAGCAAACATAGTTTTCGCGCCTTTCCATAATGCTCTCGAGGCTCTGACTGATTCTGCGGTCAAGCACTTCTTTTTTGGATATTCCCGCGCAGGCAATAACACTGTCACGGTCGGTAATGATAACCGCAAGACCCGTACCCCTTGCCAACACATCGGCATACTGACCCGTAATTGAAGACAACTCTCCGATGGGTGAATATTTCTTGAATATAACCTCCCCGTCAGAATCCGTGTAAATCTCCAACGGGTCGCCTTCACGGATACGCATGGTGCGGCGGATTTCCTTGGGGATAACGACTCTTCCGAGGTCGTCGATTCTTCTGACAATACCTGTGGCTTTCATAAATATCTTTCTCCTTAATTGCTGCAGGGTGAATCTGTGCCTTTTGCGGGCAAACACAGTCCGCTCCTACACTGATTTTTTGTTGCCCTGTTATTGTTTGTCAGAATTTGCGGTTTATACGAAATAATTCTATCGGATATTGATTTCCTGCACGTTCGGAATACTTCATTAACCTTAAACGAACGATTGAATATTTTTTGGAAAAAATTTTCACAATTTTTTCTCAAAGTGTTGACAAGTCGATAACGGATATGTATTATAGTACGTGAACTATATAGTACGCACACAATTTATGAACGGGGTGATTTTATCAGACGAAGAAAGGTTAACACTACAAAGCTGGAGATTATTCAGACGGCGTCTGAAATGTTTATTGAAAACGGATATTCGTCAACATCTCTGCGCTCGATTGCGAATAAACTGGATATCAGTCCCGGACATCTTATTTTTTATTTTCCCACGAAGGAGCATTTGCTTACAGTTCTTATAGACAAGCTTTGTTCGTTTCAATGGAAACTGATGAAGAAAGAGGCAGAGGACGGAATAAGCACTCTTCTTGCGGTTTGCCTTGAGCTTATGACAATGGCGGCGGCAGCGGAGGAGGACGAAATTGCAAAGGACTTTTTGGTTTCTGCTTATCAGAGCAGGATGTGTCTTGAAATGATTCAGAAAAATGATATTGAAAGGGCAAAAGAGGTTTTTGCGGAGTTTTGTTCCGATTGGTCCGATGAGCAGTTCAAGGAGGCGGAAAGCCTTGTTTCCGGCATAGAGTATGCAACACTGAACACAACATGCTACTCCGCAAAGCTTGAAACACGAATTCCGAGTGCACTTGAAGCAATACTGACAATTTACAATGTGCCCGAGGAAATCCGCAGGATTAAAATCAAAAAGGTTCAGTCAATGGATTACCGTTCAATAGGCAAACGAATTTTCAAAGAATTCAAGGAATATATTGAACAGGAAAATGAGCAGGCATTTGATGAATTGCTTAAATGAGTGCAAAGGGACACCAAAAAAATGGTAGAGTGAAATTTGCATACATATACATATATATTAAGGAGGCTTTTTAAAATTATGAGAAAACGAATTATCAGTGCGGTGCTTGTTGCGGTTATGCTTATCGGAATAGCACAGATTGGAGTAACCAAATGGGACATTCAGCTCGGAAATTATGCTCAGGCTGCCGAGGGAGAGAGCCTTCTTCAGATGCTTGACATTAATGACACGGCTGTTAATGTTCCCAACGATAAGGACAATCCCTACGGACCGGGAAGCATTAATATGTTTCCGAGAATGGAGCTTATGTACTACGATAACGTACATAATAACAATTCTGTATATTACAGAAGAGTTTATGATTATGACCAGAGAAAGCAACCTATAATCTGGGATAATGAGGAATTCTCCAATACACCTGCAAGAAAGTTTGAGGCTTCTCAGAGCGCGGCGTTTGACCCCACGGGCGTAGGCAAACAAAACTATGTTGCAACCGTTGGCTATGTTGCATGCGATGCTCCCAACAATGCTAAAGGTCTGCAATATTATCTTCGGGTTGAAGACAGCTTCGGTAATGTTTTTGCTGAATATAACCTTGGTCAGATTTATGATACTTTATCCCCGGATGATTATAATTTGCCTGACGGATATGAGATAAATGCGTTTCTTGCCATAACAAGCGGCGACTTCAATGGCGACGGTTATGAGGAAATTGCGGTTTATGACCTTGAGCCGACCACAAGTAGTTGTGCAGTAAAAATATTCTCATATAACAATAGCTCCAGAACGCTTACACAGAGAAACAACATGCAGGTACGTAATGCTTGCTATGGCGGAACTCTTCCCATAAAAGTTACAACTAACTGGCCCATAGTTCAGCTTACTGCAAGCGATCTTGACAAGGATTTTAAAGACGAACTTATTGTTACAGCATCTTTCCCCCACAGAAGATACACCAACACCAAAAACACAAACTATGCCATGCCCAGAACTTCCATTGTTACATATAGCGGAAGCTTCAGTTATACGGTTAATGCGACATTTGAGCATGCATGGGATTATTCAGAATTCGACTCAGGTAACACAAGCGGAAAAACCCAGATAAGCTGTTACGGCTCGGCGGCTGTAGGCGATATTGACGGCGACGGCAGAGATGAAATTGTCTATGCCGGATATGACCTTTCAACAGACGAGAGAAACAACACAGACACTTCGGGAATCAATAAGAGCTATGCCAACGTAGGTGTTATTGAGTATTCCGACGGAGTATATAAGAAGGGTGCCGGCGGAGTTTGCCAGTATGTTAAAATCAACCCGAATATTGCGGCTGGTCTTTATGAAACAAACTGTCAGTCACCCATAGCGCTTGCCTGCTTCAATCCCGTAGGCACAGGCGGTAAGGATTATGTGTTTATCGGCGGTTCGGTTTATTCTTTACGTACCGACGGCGGCAGCCAGACTCCCGTTGACCTTTCCCATAACCACCCCGCGGCGGACTATGGCTTTAAGCTTGAATATGAAGCATCGGACTGGGATTCAATTTATTCCCAGGGCACAGAGGATTACTACGGCAACTCAAAAACAAAGCATTACAATATCTGGATCGAATCCGTTGCAACGGGCAACTTCCTCAATGATGAAAATGCGGGTGAACAGCTTGTGTTCATCGTTGGCAGAAAGTCAAGCGAAGGTCACAACTTCAGGCATGATGTAGTTCAGATTGCAACGGATGCAAAAGACAAGCTTATTGCATCAAGATTTGCAATCAACTACCAGACAGGCACAAGCTATAAGAGAAATATGACCTATACGGCAATGGATATTGATGATGACGGAATGATTCTTCAGTTTGTGGAAAAGGATTCATATTTCTCAGACCCGAATATTGTTGCAGTTCTTCAGGCAGCTCCCTATTTTGAAGACCTTGTTCTTCTTAATGAAGATTACTGTGAAGACGGCTCAACCGTTTTCGGTAAATCATCAGGCTCAGGAACCTCAGAAACTCACGGCTTTAACGTTACAGCTTCAGTTATCACAGGCTACGAGCAAGATATTACCTGCTTCGGAGTTAAACTCGGCGGTGTTGATTTTGAGGTTGAAGTAAGTGCTTCGGTAGGCGGCGAATGGGAAGATGCAACTGAAAAAACAACTTCAGTTGAATACTCTTCACCGAGTACGGAGGACAGAGTTATCCTTACAATGACTCCGTATATCCGCTATGTATATAATATGTGGACACCTCAGTTCACCACTCCCACAAGGGATGAATATAATGCAACTTGTGCATCATTGAAAGACGATGCTGCAGCTCTTGAAAATTACAAGAATGAGGTTTTAAGAACTACCAATACACACGGCTGGGGTCAAACAGTTCCCGCCGGATGGTCAAAATATATAATGTGTGTTCCCGAAACGCCCAGACTTTCAATGATAACCGTAACCGAGTTTGATAAGGTAGCTGAATCAACCGGTGAATTTGAGGCTATCAGAGGCAACGTCCTGAATCACAGCATAGGTGACCCCTCAACATATAACCACAATGAATCCAGCCTCAGAGATTTTTCGGGCGGCAGTGACGTTGTAAGCGAAGGTCTTGATATGAGCGATTCCGATTATATCTGGGTTTCCAAGGGCGGCGGTACCGTAACTCAGAGCATTGAAGAAATGTCCTCAAGTGCCTCATCGGTTACATGGGGAGCAGGAATCACAACAACCATGGTAGGTAATGCAGGCGGAGTTAAAGCCGGTGCTTCTGCCGGTGTAGAGTACACAGGCAGTTATACCACTATGAATTGTTCGTCAACCTACATTGCCGGTACCGTTGCAGGTATGCCGTCAACAGAAAACGGCGAAACTGCAGGCTTTGATTTCCAGTGGCGTTTTGGCAGCTGGAAAGAAAGACTCAACAATCAGGATTGCCTTGTTCTCGGTTTTATAACCAAGAACGTCAAAATGCCTCTCAAATCCCCCAAGAACCTTGCAATCAAGGATTCAACCGCAACAACAATTACCCTTAACTGGGAAAAGGCAGGCGGAGACTGGACTCAGGTGTATATGATAACGGATAATGAAACAAATCCGTATTTCCTGATTGATACCATTGATTCGGATAAAAACGAATATACGGTTGAAGGACTTAACCCTAACACAAAATACACATTTTCTCTCAGATCAACAGACAGCGTCGGCTCAGAGGCAAGTATTTATACCGCCGCTGTTTCGGGCAAAACGAAATATGCCGAAGGTGTGGAGGTTCCTCATGTTGACCATATAAGCGATATTCATGCTCTTTCAGGCTCGGATGTTAATATTAAGGCTGTTGCAACGGCAGTTGACGGCGGAAGCCTTACTTATCAGTGGCAGGAGCAGGTTGAAGAGAATGATGTTTACGTATGGCAGAACATAAAGAATCAAATCAATGCCATAATGCCTATAATTGATGTAACCGATGATTACAACGGTAAAAGATATCGTTGCGAGGTAGGTCAGCTTATTGACGGTAAGGTAGCTTATGTTTATTCAAACACCGTAAACCTCTATGTAGGTCAGGGCGGCACAACAACCTCTCTTGCAATCAGCGAGCCTTATGGTGCTGCAAGCGGCTCATATCAGGTTGAGAATGAAAAAGTAAACACGGCGGTTACAGAACTTGTCGCAAAGGTAGGCACTGACAGCTACAGCATTGCAAAGCTCGCAGACGGTAACTATATCGTTACTCTTAAAGAACAATCGGACACTGCTGTTTATCAATATATTGCAGACGAAACAGCAAAAGCGGCTATCGAAGCTGCAATCACAAACAAGCAGGAAACCGTTACTCTTAATGCAGCAAATCTTGCAGAAATCGTTACCTATTCAGAGTACGTAACCGAAAACGGAGTTTCAACCGGCATAGCCGATGATGCTGTTTTTGTTCAGGTAAGCGAAGAAGATGTTGCGGCGGGTAAGAACACTTTCATTCTTAAAGAAACTGTTTATATTCCCGATCCCGACAATCCGGAAGATGAAACTGCCGGAACAACAGAAACGATTGAGCATACAGTAACATACACCAAAACATATACCGAAGGCACAAAAACACTTTATGTTGTACCCGTTACGGAGGAAATTGAGAGTGTTGACGATGAAGGAAACGTCACAACAACCTCAAGAAGTTTCGATACGTATTACTATATCGACTCCGCTGACACAACAATGACTGAGCCTGTTGAAGTTACCGTTCAGGTAATGGGCTATACACAGGCAGCAGATTCTTCAAAAACCTATACAATGGAAACAGAAACTGCGGTTGTTACTTTTGAAAAGGAAATAAAAGAAACATATTATACAACAACTGTTGTTGCCGGTGATACCGTAACTCTTGCAGCTCTTGTTGAAAGCACAAGCGTTGGCATGAATATGGTTCCCACAGGCAATGTATGCTTCAAGATTTCTCTTAACGGCGATTCATCAAAAGAAACAAAATACGAAATTCCTCTCACAGAATACAGCGAAACCAAAGGCTCTGCAGTTACAGAGTGGACTCCTTCAGAAGACGGAACCTATACAATCGTTGCAACATATTACGGCAACAGCAGACTTCTTTCATCTTCATCTGAAAGCCTGACCTATACCGCTTATGAAGTTTCGGGCGCAGGAACCAAGGAAGTAAAGAGCTTTGTTATGAATTGCAATGATACCGTTATCAATAACACTTCCATAAATCTTGCACCGGCTCTCAATGTTACTTCTGTTACATGCAATGACACGGAGCTTGAAGATGTTGTAACTACACCCTACAGCCTTGAATCTGATAACACCATTGTTTATGAAGTAAGAATGGAATACAGCGAAGCTCCCGAGGGCAGCTATATTATTGAAAACAATGTTTTCACGGCTACCGTTAACGGCACTTATTTCATAACCGCAACATACACAGACGGCGAAGGTGCTGATGCTCAGAGCTTCACCTACACCAAGAAAATCAATGTTGTTACAACAGCGGGTGAACAGCAGCCCATCTATTTCCAGAACTCATCAATAACAGTATATACAACTCAGAAAACTGTTAAAAACGAGCTTTCAAACTTCAATGCAGGCGCAACTGTAAGATATAAGAGTACAGACGAAAGTGTTGCAACCGTTGATGAAACAGGCCTTGTTACAATTCATAAGAGCGGTGTTACAAGCATCGTTGCAACCTCCAGTGTTTCAGGTAAAGATGATGTTGAGGCAACATATCTTCTCTATATCAACAAGCAGCCCCTGACTCTCTCCGTTCCTGATGATATAGTTGTAACATACGGTCAGACACAGGAAGAAGCTCTTGAAATTATTGCTGCAAGCGGTCTTGTTGTTAAAACAAACGGCGGTGTGGTTGATAATATCAGCTATAGCGATATAACCGGCAAAGCAAACGATGAACCCACATACAGCATCACATACAAACAGGGTTCGGGTATAGGCAGATATTCGGTAACAATCAATGAGGTTTCATCTGTTCTTTATGATGTAACGAATATCGGCGGATATTTTGAGGTTGTTCAGAAAGAAATAGGCAACGACGATATTGAAAGCGTAAATGTCGAAACCAAGGACTATGACGGCACAACCGAAGCTGAGCTTTCAGTTACTTTCAAGGAAGGCGTGCTTGTAAGCAACGATGTTGTTGAGGCAGAGGTTGAAGGCGAATTTGACACTTCTGAAGCAGGCGAAAATAAGCTTGTAGGTTACCAAATTACAAAGCTCACCGGTCCGAACAGCGGTAACTATGTTCTTGCGGCAAATGTAAGCGGAAATTCAACCGGAACAATAGAAAAAGCTCCTATTTCCGTAACAATGCCCAGAACTACATCAGTTGTTTATGACGGTGAAATCAAGAGCGTTAATGTTCTTGCCTATTCAAACGGTCTTTATTACAACGAATTCACCGTTAAATATGTTGATGAAAACGGTGTTGAAACAACCGAACCCGTAAACGTAGGCAAATATAATGTTGTTATTGAGCTTGCAGACCCCGATAATTTCACAATCAAAAACGCATACGACGCATCTCTTGTTATAAAATCTGCAACTCAGGATGTATTTACCGTTGAAGGAATCCCCGAAACAGTTACCTATGGTGACAGGTTTGAAGTCCAGACTGCGGGTGCACAGGAAGGCGGAA
Organism: Acutalibacteraceae bacterium; assembly: GCA_045544115.1. Lineage (GTDB taxonomy): Bacteria > Bacillota > Clostridia > Oscillospirales > Acutalibacteraceae > CAG-177. The sequence goes on from JAZPYI010000087.1 coordinate 18,948, forward strand.
CAATTACCTATACCGTTTCAGGTGTGGGAGTTGACGGCAACCCTGCCGATATTGCAAAGCTCGAAACCGTTGACGGTAAGACCTATATTGAAATTACAGGCATGGGTACTGTTACTGTTAAGGCAACTTCATCGCTTGCCAACTATAACGATAAATCCGCTATGAGAACCTTCACCGTTGGCAAGAAAACCCTTGCGGTTAAGGCAACTCCTGTTGCAAGAACATATGACGGCACAACAGCTGTTGACGTTGTTGTTGAGCTTGACGGACTTCTTGCAGGTGATGAAGGAATCACAGCAACCGCAAACGGAACTCTTGCAACTCCCGATGCAGGCAAGTCAAAGACTGTTTTCATCAGCGATATCACACTTTCAGACAGCAGCAAATATCAGCCTGCAATAACATCAACTCAGGCGAATGTTGACATTGAGAAGCTTGTTATCACAGGTTTTGAAATTGCGGCAGAGGATAAAGTTTTTGATAAGACAACTGCTGCAAATGCTACGGTTACAAAGATTTATGATGTTCTTGAAGCTGATGCGGAATATGTAAAGGTCAACGGCTCGGCAGAGTTTGACACCAAAGACAGAGGCGAAAACAAGACAGTTACATTCACTGCAACAGGTCTTTCAGGCGATTTGAGCTCAAACTATGTTCTTGCAGATACAGCAAAAACTGCAACCTGCAAGGCAAGCATCGTAGCAGCATCTCCCAAGGATTTCTATGTAAGCGGACATCACAGCAATGTTGTTGTTTCCGAAGAATTTACACTCAGAGCCTTCTATACAAACGAGGTAACTGAAGTTGTATGGTCAAGCAGCAACGAAGCTGTTGCAACTGTAGATCCTCAGACAGGTGTTGTTAAGGTGGTCGGCGCAGGCTCGGCAATTATCTATGCGGCAATTGACGAGGGCTACGGAATTGACCCCGCTCAGTTCCCGCTTAATGCATCCAAGAAGACCATTCAGCTTTATGCAACTCCTGAGGAGCTTATCAAAACTTATACAGGCAGAGTGCAGATTCCTGAAATTCTTTCAGCTGATTCAAAATTTGTTCCCAACGATAATAACGTTCAGCTTAAGTTCGTTTGCGAAAGCGGCGCAGACACTGTCTTTGCAGACCCGATTAACGCAGGTAAATATAAGGTCTATTATGAAATAATTGATACCGAATTTGCGGGCACAGGCTACTTTGATATGGTTATCAACAAGGGCAAGATTGTTGTAAAAGCGGCAGATATTGAGAAGCTTTACGGCGCAACACCCGTTTATGCTCCCGTAATTACCGAGGGCGACCATATCGTAAATGCATACGGCGAAATCAAGGATATCGTTGTTTATACAAGTGATGGTGAACCCACAACTGCACCTGTCGGTGTTTATGACATCAACGTTTCTCTCACCATTGCAGAAAATGATAACATCAGATTCTATGTTGATGAAGAAGTCGGCAAGCTTACGGTAAATCCTGCACCTCTCACTCTTTCGGTTAAGGATGCCGTTCGCGAATACGGTTTTGATAACGAAGACCCCGAATATGAATATGTCGGCTTTGTTAACGGCGAAGACTCAAGTGTTCTTGCAGGCAGTCTTACATTCAAGTATGACAGCTCCGTGACCAAGGAGTCTGCTATCGGCGAATATGAGGATGTTATAACCGCAGATTCTCTTGCAACAAGCGATAACTATTCACTTACAGTCGTTTATCCGGACGGTAACGGTGCAGACCTTTCGATTATTAAGGTTTCGGTTAAAACAATCATGGCTCCGCTTGACGGTGTTACCGAAGATAACGTAACCTCTGACAACGAGGCAACAATAAACGAAGTTATTGCCGAACTCAACGAATACACTCCTGAGAACGAAGAGGAGCAGAAGCAGCTTCAGGAAGCTCTTGATAAGTGCAACAGCCTTCTTGCAAAGATTGAAGAAGCCCGGAAGGCTCTCGGAGAAGCTGATGAAGAATCCGCCGTGCTTGATAAAGAAAGAGCGACTGTTTTCTGGGAGGATGATATTGAGGAATTCCTTGATAAAATCAATTCTCTTCTTGAAAATCCCAATATGAGCCCTGCAGAAATTGAAAAACTTGAAGGCTACAAGGCGCAGGCAGAAGAAATACTTGAAATTATCCATACTCCCAAAGAATACATTTCACTCCGTTTCTTCTACCTCATCTGGGACTGCCTTACTTGGACATACAACGGCATTGGTTTGTTGTTCTCAAATTTATTCAATATTAGCTAAACTAAACAAAAGAGCCTGCTGAGATGAACTGCCCCAAATTGTGCGGACAGTACAAAAAAGACCCTATGGCAGAAATATTTAATTAAGCGACATACTGACTTCGTTTTTCAAGCGGAGTCAGTTTTGTTTTTAATTGGATTCTTTCGTTGTTGTAGAAATGTATG
>JAZPYI010000088.1:0-62497 GCA_045544115.1 Acutalibacteraceae bacterium
TCGTTGTTTAATTTTCAAGGTGCGTTGCGCTGCTGTTTTCCAGAGCGCTCGACTATATTACCAAATCCATCACCTTTTGTCAACACCTTTTTTCAAAGTTTTTTACCCTTCTTCTCAACGTATCCGTGTGTTTTGCGGAAATACGGCATTTCACGATAATTTGTTCTCGTTTATATATTGATTATAATTATATTGACAACAAATAAGGGTATAGTGTATAATATTGCTGACAAAGGGGTGCTGCCTTAAGGCGGCTGAGATTATACCCTCAAACCTGATCCCGATAATGCGGGCGTAGGAAAAGAGCTTTTATGCATTTACGCCCGACGGTTTTCCGTCGGCTTTTTCATTTTTGAAAGGATTGTTTATGAAAAAAAGTCTTAACAAAACGCAAATTCTTGCAGAGAGCGCAATCATGGTCGCTCTTTCCATTGCGATTTTTACCGTCTCCGATTTGCTTCCTTGGCCATTTGTATATGGCGGAAGCTTCAGCCTTTTCGGTCAAGTACCCATTATTATCGTTTCATATCGACACGGAACGAAGCACGGGCTTGCCGCAAGCACCGCACTCGCGATATTTGAAATGATTATCGGATATAAAAATTTCACTCATGTCACTGGAATTGTTTCGTATCTTACAGTTGCCTTTGTTGATTATATTATTGCGTTCGGATGTCTCGGACTCGGTGGAATGTTTAAAGGCAAATTTAAAAAGCAGTCTACAGAGCTTGTTCTCGGAGGAATTGTTGTTTGCATCATCAGATTTATCTGCCATTTTATCAGCGGCATTACAATCTGGACAGGCTACTGCCCCGAGGGCGTGGCGATTGCGACATACTCTTTCTTCTACAACGGCTCATATATGGCAATTGAACTTATTCTGACTGTTATCGGACTGCTGGCGGTCGGTAAAATGTTTAAACTTGATAAGGATAGGTTGGTTTAATATCACCTCATTCGTCACTTCGTGATGCCTTCTCCTCAAGGAGAAGGCTTTTTTATCGTAAAAAATCAGGCGACCCAAAGGTCGCCCCTACGTTTGTATTTTGACTTCAAAATTAAAGCTTTGTAATAACAGAAACAGTATAATACATTTGCATATCACTCGGCTCAACATAAAGATAATACTTGCCGGGTTCTACATAGCATTCCGGGTGACGGTTGTCTTTTGTTATAACCACGTCAGGCTCTCTTGTTCCGGGTGCAGGAGGTTCTTCACCCTCGGGAATCAAGTGAACTTTAAGCACATCATTTTCGCTGAACGCATAACCCGTGGCAGGTACATCAACACCCCAATCGTTTCTGCTTGATCGAAACTCAACATTTTTATAACCTTTAAGCCTTGAATAATCTTCAACAACCATAAAAACATATTCATCTGCGGTGTTGCCTTTGCCGCAGCACCAACGTCTGGTGTAGCTTGTTCCGGAGTTTTCAATAATGCCTTCGGTGATATAGTTTTCGGTATCCGCCCACCATGAGTAGTATTCATCGGTTTTTTCAGTAAGCATCACACGGCGTATTCCGAAAACAGAATCATCGGGACCAACCGCCGTATAAAAAATATCAACAGAATATTCATCGGTTGTCGTTGTAACACTTAATGAATAGTCGTGATAAATCATTTCACTGAATTCGGAAATATCCTCAACAGCAAGAATATTGCCCTTTATTGAATTAAAAAGCTTCTGTATCTCGTTTTCGAGATTCGGATGCTTTTCTTTAAGCTTTTGCGATGCCATCAAAGCAAGAGTATGCGCATCTTTTTTCTCAACTGCTTCTTCAATTGTATCGGTTATTTCCACCCAACCAAATTCACTCGCCTGAACATTATAATACATATCGGCAATTATATCACATTCGGGGAACCAATTGAAAAGCAGAGTTATTATCACTGTAAATGCAGCAAGTATTTTTGACATATACATATTATTTATACCTCCTCTTCACGCAAAGCAGGGTTATAGCTCAGCCAATGCCTGCCGTCATAATAAAATCTGTCTTCGTCTTTGATTTCATATTTGCCCGGTTCAGCATGAATTTTAACCGCAATCTTCTCATATTTTTCGTAATCAATCGCTCCGCTACTGTAAATCAGAGGTTCGCTGTTTCTATATTGAAATTCAAGTTCATAAATTGTACCTTCTTCCTTATCAGGGAGAAAAAGATAAGTAAAGGTCTTCACGCCATCATTCTCTGCTTCACCCGTCTTATATGAACTCCATGCCACCCACTCTGCACCTTCAACGATTGTTTCTTCCTTGGGAGTATAGTCAAAAATCACATATTCATCGGGTGACCAGAATTCAATTTTATGATTAAGTGCAAGATAGTCATGGTCAACACAGGCATAGTAGAGCAGTTCTTCGTCCTTCTTGTTTGTGAAAACAACATCCATAATCATATCAGAGTCAACAGGCTCATGATCATCTTCAAAAATGCCGTCAAACACTGCATTTCCTTTAAAGGTAAAAATCTGCTTATCTCCGTCGGTTTCAGTTTCAACAAGATTGAAAAGAGGGTCATCAACTCCGTCATATTCCCAAACTATACCCTCGGCGGGGTTATAGGGAAGTTCAACCTTTGTTACATTATCCCCTTTTATCGCACCGACAGCCGAGCCAAAAAGCATGATAATTATCATAATAGGTGCTATGATAAAAATTGTTACGGAACCCATAATTCATCCGCCCTTTCGTTTTATTCATCTTAAGACAATTCGATTTTAGCATATGCAGAAAGCATTTTCAATCAACAGCGGTTTACATTTACAGAAATTTCATAAAATCGGGATGTAAAGTCGGGTTTACATTGTAAAAAGGCTTGTACGGATTTTCCGCACAAGCCTTGTTATTATTTAACGGGAACAAGCTTCTCCTTGCCGCCCATGTAGGGACGGAGTGCAACGGGAATGTTTACACTGCCGTCTTCGTTGAGATTATTTTCGAGGAATGCGATAAGCATTCTGGGAGGTGCAACAACTGTATTGTTAAGTGTATGTGCGAAATACTTGCCATCCTTGCCGTTGACTCTGATTTTGAGTCTGCGTGCCTGTGCATCGCCGAGATTTGAACATGAACCAACCTCAAAATACTTCTTCTGTCTGGGTGACCATGCTTCAACATCAAATGACTTAACCTTAAGGTCTGCAAGGTCGCCTGAGCAGCACTCGAGTGTTCTGACAGGAATATCAAGCGAACGGAAAAGATCAACCGTATTCTGCCAGAGCTTTTCAAACCACATCATGCTGTCCTCGGGCTTACAGACAACGATCATTTCCTGCTTTTCAAACTGATGGATTCTGTAAACACCTCTTTCCTCAATGCCATGAGCACCCTTTTCCTTGCGGAAGCAGGGCGAATAGCTGGTGAGGGTATGAGGAAGAGTATCTTCATTTACAATTGTATCAATATATTTACCTATCATGGAGTGTTCGCTTGTGCCGATGAGGTAGAGGTCTTCACCTTCAATTTTATACATCATTGCATCCATTTCGGCAAAGCTCATAACACCTGTTACAACATTGCTGCGAATCATAAAGGGAGGTACACAGTAAGTAAAGCCTCTGTCAATCATGAAATCTCTTGCATATGAAATGCAAGCGGAGTGAAGTCTTGCGATATCACCCTGAAGATAATAGAATCCGTTTCCCGCAACGTTTCTTGCCGCATCAAGGTCAATACCGTTGAAGCGCTCCATAATTTCAGTATGATAGGGAATATCAAATTCGGGAACAACGGGTTCGCCATATTTTGTTACTTCAACATTTTCACTGTCATCCTTGCCGATAGGTACACTCGGGTCAATGATATTGGGAATAACCATCATTATCTTTGTTACCTTTTCGGCATACTCCGCTTCAAGCTTTTCGCATTCGGCAAGTCTTTCGGAAAACTCCGTTACCTTTGACTTTGCTTCCATGGCTTCTTCCTTTTTACCTTGAGCCATGAGTGCGCCGATTTCCTTTGAAACCTTGTTGCGGTTTGCACGAAGGCTGTCCGCTTCTGTTTTAACAGCTCTTGATTTAGCATCAAGCTCAATTACTTCGTCAACAAGAGCAAGCTTATTATCCTGAAACTTCTTTTTGATGTTTTCCTTAACGATATCGGGGTTTTCTCTCAAAAATCTGATATCAAGCATATTTTCAACTCCTAAATATTATTACATCTTTGAAATGATTTCAACCGCATCGGCTACACACTTGTCATCTGCAAGCTCAATTGCGCCTTTATCAACAAGAGCGGCGGTTTTGGGGTCGATGGGTATCCTTGCGAGAACGGGAACACCAAGCTCCTCAGCGATTTCATCAATTTTGCTTTCGCCAAAAATCTTATATTCCTTACCGCAGTCGGGACATACAAAGCCGCTCATATTTTCAACAAGACCGATAACGGGAATATTCATAAGCTTCGCCATATTATAAGCCTTTTTAACAATCATTGTTACCAAATCCTGAGGAGTGGTAACGATAACAATTCCGTCAACGGGAAGATTCTGGAAAACAGTAAGCGATACATCGCCCGTTCCCGGAGGCATATCCACGAACATATAGTCAACATCGCCCCATGCAACATCCTTCCAGAACTGCTGAATAACACCCGAAATAACGGGGCCTCTCCAAACAACGGGAGAATCCTCATTTTCAAGAAGGAGGTTAATGGACATAATCTTTGTTCCGTTTTTGCTCTCTTCAGGAAGAAGTCCGCTTTCATCAGCCTTTGCTCTTGTGCTGACTCCGAATGACTTGGGAATCGAGGGACCCGTTATATCCGCATCAAGAACGGCGCAGGCATTGCCTCTTTTCTGCATTGCAGTTGCAAGGAGTGAGGTGACAAGCGATTTGCCGACACCGCCCTTACCGCTCACAACACCGATAACCTTTCCTATACTGCTGAAGGGACCGCAGGGTATTCTCATATCCTGCGCTTCTTTTCTTGAATCACAATTGCTCGAACAATTTGAGCAATTTCCGCTGCATGCTTCACTCATGTTTATCTCTCCTATAAATTATAATATCAAATCAACGCAATATGCCGCACCGAAAATCGCAGGCATATGGACAATATAAATAAGCAACGCATTTCTCCCGAGAAATGAGAAAAACGGTATCTTGCTTTGATAACACCGCTTCGGAAAGCCCTTTGACACAAAGTGTTTTCCTGAAAAAACTCCCGCAAAAAAAATAAATATATCGGGAAAAAGCGGAAAATAATCCGCCGAGTAAAAATCGGAATTATATATTCCCAAAGGCACAAGCCAATTGGTTTCGTAAAGTTTTTCGGGAATAACAAATCTGAAAAGCTCGCCGTACGATAAAACACCCATACCAATTCCGCTTGTGAACGCATAAAGAATCGCACAAACAAGTATCCCCGTAAAAACGGAAGTCCTTCCGATTTTCTTTGAAAGCAGAGAATATATCAGAATGCTCAGTGAAAGGAAATGGAGGATTCCGAAATATATCTCGCATTCATAAAAACCGATTTTGGGCATGATAAATGCAGTAACAAATGTCATTCCGCCGGCAATGCCGAGAAGAATCAGCCCCCTTTTCAGGTTATTCCTTGAAAGGGTACAGGATATTCCGCAGATAAAAATAAATATTCCCGCAAAAAAAGGCTGCACCGGCATAAAAAACTCAAATAGTTTAGATGCGCCGTTTATGCCGAACATGGTGCCGACAATATAGAATGCATGATAAAATATCATGCCAAAAACCGCAAGGCCCCTTATTTCATCAAGAAAATGTATTCTGCTATTCGCATTTGAGATGCTTTTCATAAATTCACCTCATATTATTTTATCATAACAAACCAAAAATGCAAGCATTTATTGACTTTATTATTGTTTTGTTTTAAAATATATTTATTATTTGCGGCAATAAATATTCTTTGGAGATAAAAATGATAGAGAAAACAAGAGAACTTTTATTTAAAATTTTCAAGAAAGAAAGTTTTATCGGAAAACTGGTTGACAAGTTTTTCACAAAAGAAATTGTATCATACGTCTTTTTCGGAGTGCTTACAACAGTTGTTAATTTAGCTGTATTCTACCTGACGAAAAAGCTTTTTACGGCAATCGGATGGAACGGTGTTTTTAACACAATTGTTCCAAAAGACTCAAAAATTGTTGAACTTTTCAGCGGCGGCAGCGAATATCTTGATGCCAATCTCATAGCATGGGTAGCAGGTGTCATTTTTGCATTCATAACAAATAAGCTTTTTGTTTTTGACTCAAAAAGCTGGAAGCCGTCTGTTGCAGGCAGAGAATTTATCGGATTCACGGGAGCAAGAATATTCTCGCTTGTAGTTGAAATGATCGGAATGTTCGTTATGGTTACTCTCCTCGTATGGAACGAACTTATAGCTAAGCTGATTGTGGGTGTTATCGTTATAATCATGAATTACGTTTTCAGCAAGCTGCTGATATTCAAGAAGAAATAAGGTGCAGATATGAAAATTTCGGATATACTCAATAGTGAAAAGATTTCGCTCTCATTTGAGGTTTTCCCTCCAAAAACAAGTGAAACTTATGAAAGCATAAAAAAATCAGCGCTTGAAATCGCAAAGCTTAATCCCGATTTCATGAGTGTTACATACGGTGCAGGCGGCACAACAGGTTCATACACTCTTGATGTTGCCGAAAGCATTGTCAAAACAGGAGTAACTCCTATTGCACACCTCACCTGCGTATGCTCGGGAAGGGATAAAATTAAAGACACCCTTGCGGCATTCAAAGAAAAGGGAATAGAAAACATTCTTGCTCTTCGCGGCGATATGCCGCAGGGCATGACCGAAAAAAGCCTTGACTATACTCACGCAAGTGACCTCGTTGAAGAAATAAAAGCCTTCGGCGGTTTCTGCATAGGCGGTGCTTGCTATCCCGAAACGCATCCTGAAAGCGAGCATTCAAAGCAGGATATTCTTAACCTTAAAAAGAAGGTTGATGCCGGCTGTGAATTTCTTACAACTCAGATGTTTTTTGATAACCACATACTTTTTAATTATCTTTACAAAATCAGAGAAGCAGGAATAACAGTTCCCGTCATCCCCGGAATAATGCCCGTTACCAATGCGGCTCAAATAAAGAGAATCTGCTCTCTCTCGGGAACAATTCTTCCTCGCAAATTTATAAGAATGGTTGACCGTTTCGGCGATAACCCTGCAGCCATGAAACAGGCGGGAATCGCCTACGCAACAGAACAAATTGTTGACCTTTATGCAAACGGACTCAATGCCGTTCATGTTTATTCGATGAACAAACCCGATGTTGCAGAAAAAATACAATCTAATCTCAAGGATATAATCGGATGATTGAAATTATAAAATCAGCGGCAGCCGAGATAACAATTGACCCAAATGAGGTCGCCGTTTATCTCGGCTATTATTCCGCTAACGGTATTGATAAAAAAACAATTGCAGAAAGCATAGCGGAATATTCGGAAAATGCCGATTTCAGAGCTTGCTTTGCAAAAGTACCCGTGAAGTTTACCAAAAACGGCATTGACCTCGGCTTTATGCAGACAGAAAGCAAGGCATTAATGAAAAACCTTGAATGCTGCGACGAAGCATATATTCTTGCTGCCACAACAGGAATAAGCTCACAACGGCTGATTGAAAAAAACTCCGTGATTTCTCCGATAAAAGGAATTGTTACGGACTGCGTGGGGTCGGCGGCAATTGAAGCATTCTGCGATAAAATCAATCTGTCACTCGGAAGCCCCGATTATCTGCGTCCGAGATTCAGCCCCGGCTACGGTGATTTATGCATTGACTGCCAGAAGAATATTATTGAGTTTCTCTTGACGAGTAAGAATATCGGCTTAACTCTTACGGAAAGCCTGATGATGGTGCCGAAAAAATCGGTCACGGCGATAATCGGCATAGGAAAAGAAAAGAATAAATGCAAGGGCAACGGCTGCATGACCTGCAGCGGAATTAACTGCCCTTATAGGGATTGATATAATGAACATTCTTGAAAAAATCAAAAGCGGAATAACCTATTGTGACGGCGGTGCGGGCACTCTTCTGCAATCATGGGGACTTAAGGCAGGAGAATATCCCGAAAACTGGAACATTACCAACCCTGAAAAAATAATTGAAATGCACCGTCTTTATCTTGAAGCCGGTGCGGATATTATTACCTCCTGCACATTCGGTGCAAATCGCTTTAAATTTGACAATCTTGAAGAAATAATTTCGGCAGCAATAAAAAATGCCGTAAATGCCCGCAAAGGATATGATGCGTTTGTTGCGCTTGATATCGGTCCACTCGGAAAAATGCTTGAGCCGCTCGGAGATTTACCCTTTGAAACAGCGGTTGAAATTTTCTCCGAAAGCATAAAAATCGGTGCCGATGCAGGCGCGGACCTTGTTTTAATTGAAACAATGAATGACAGCCTTGAAGCAAAAGCGGCCGTTCTTGCAGCAAAGGAAAGCTGCGATTTACCCGTTTTCGTAACCTGTGTTTACGATGAAGAAAAGAAGCTTATGACAGGTGCAGATCCCACCGCAATGATTGCCATGCTTGAGGGACTCGGTGCCGATGCAATAGGCATGAACTGCTCACTCGGTCCTAAGCAGATGCTTGATATAGTGCCTGAATTTGCAAAATATGCAAGTGTTCCGATAATAGTTAATCCGAATGCGGGATTACCCAGAACAGAAAACGGCAAAACCGTTTTTGATGTTGATGCAAACGAGTTTTCGGATATCATGTGCGAAATTGTTAAATCGGGGGCAACAATAATAGGCGGCTGCTGCGGCACAACACCCGAGCATATCAGAAAAACCGTTGATAAAACAAAGAACCTTCCGTTTATACTTCCCGAAAAGAAAAATTTTACAGTGGTTTCATCTTACACCCATGCCGTTGAAATAGGCAAAGCACCCGTTATCATAGGCGAAAGAATAAATCCAACGGGCAAAAAAAGATTCAAGGAAGCATTGCGCGAAAATGATATAAATTATATCCTAAACGAAGGAATATCTCAGAATAAAAAAGGTGTTTCGATACTTGATGTTAACGTTGGCTTGCCCGAAATCGACGAAGCCGAAATGATGGTAAACGTTATCCGTTCGTTACAAAGTGTTATTGACCTTCCGCTTCAGATTGATACCGTTGATCCGATTGCCATGGAAAAAGCAATGCGAATTTACAACGGTAAAGCACTGATAAATTCCGTAAGCGGCAAGGAAGAAAGCATGAAGGCGGTATTCCCGCTTGTAAAAAAATACGGCGGTGTTGTTATTGCCGTAACACTTGACGAAAACGGCATTCCCGATTCCGCCGAGGGCAGGGTTGAAATTGCAAAAAAAATAATTGCCCGCGCCGCTGAATACGGCATAGGCAAAAATGATATTATAGTTGACCCGCTTGCAATGGCTGTTTCAAGCGATTCAAACAGCGCAAATATTACTCTTGAAGCAGTAAAAATACTGCACGGCATGGGAATTAAAACAAGCCTCGGTGTTTCAAATATCTCCTTCGGGCTGCCGTCAAGAGCGGACGTGAATGCCGTATTCTACACAATGGCAATGCAGAATGGGCTTGACTGCGCTATCATCAATCCCTTTTCAGCGGAAATGATGAAGTCATGGCACTGCTTCATGGCTCTGACGGGTAAAGACGAAAACTGCGCTGATTATATTGATTTTGCGCAGTCGCTTGAACCCGCAGAAAAGAAGGTTGAAGCGAAATCGGCAACAGGTCTTGACGGCTGCATAATCAGCGGGCTTAAGGAGCAAGCAGGCATCGAAGCGGCAGAGCTTATCAAAACAATACCGCCGATGGAAATCATAAATTCCATGATTATCCCCGCTCTCAACACCGTGGGCAAGGGCTTTGAAGAAAAAAGAGTTTATCTGCCGCAGCTTCTTATGAGTGCACAGGCAGCAAAAGAAGCCTTCGATGCAATAAAATCCTCTATTCCCGCAGGTGAAAACAAAAAGGGAAAAATCGTTATTGCAACCGTAAAGGGTGATATCCACGATATAGGCAAGAATATCGTTAAAGTTCTTCTCGAGAATTACGGATATGAGGTTATTGACCTCGGCAAAGACGTTGCTCCCGAAAAAATTGTTGAAACAGTCAAATCAAGCAGCGCAAAGCTTGTCGGTTTAAGCGCACTTATGACAACAACCGTGCCTGCAATGGAGAAAACCATTAAGCTACTGAGAAAAGAAGCACCCGACTGCAAGGTGATGGTAGGCGGTGCGGTTATGACAGAGGAATATGCCTCAATGATAGATGCAGACAGTTACGGCACAGATGCAATGTCAGCAGTAAGGTATGCGGAAAAAATATTATAAAATGCCAAAGAGGTTGTTTCGCAAATGAAACAACCTCTTTTCGGTTAATTAAACAAATTCGCAAACAAGCCGATAAATCTTACAAAAAGAGCTGATATAAGTTCAAACGCATTGTCCGCATCTGCGATATCCGCATCAAATCCCGCACTTACCTTTTCCGTTGAAGGAGTGAAACGTATGCAATCCATGCCGATATCGGCATTTTCTTCCGATGATGTAAACATAAACTCCGTATTCACAACATCTTTAAGTCTTTCGTTCGTGTAACCGAAGCCGCACTCGTTACCGAAAAGGTATACACGGTTGAGATTTACCGTTATTTTATGCCATATGCCGTCAGCGGGAATTACCTCATCCGAAAATGCGGTATACCAAAAGACGGAATCGTTTATAAATTTAACACCTTCAAAAGTGACATCGGTTTCACCGTTATTTTTTACATAAAAGCTCATTTCGGAATAATCGGAATAATCGGTATCGGTATCAAAAAACGGTTCGGTTTTTTTCCCTTCTGTGTATGTAACTACGGGGCTTACGGAAAAGCTCTTATCTTTTGCCTTTATATTCATGCCTTTTGCACCGCTGTAAGCATCGTTTTCCGCAGCGGAAAGAACAACGTTTTCTCCGGTCCATGAAGGATAGAAATTTGACACGGCATCGGATTCTGTATGCCAGATAAACTCATCCTCACAGTCTGCCCAAATTTTATCTTTATAATAATGCGTATTGTAATTTTTATCCGTAACAAAGGGACTTACAGGCATCGCCAAACCATCCGAATCGGTTGCATAAAGATTTGCGCGCTGATTGCTGACACAGTAAGCATAGCTTGCCGAGTACGGCTCCTTAATGTTATCGCTCCATATTCTGACTGTATTTTCACCTGTTATTTCAGCATTCGCCTGAACATACACACCGTCTTTTCCGCAAAGAGCAAAGCCGTAAATTACATCGCTGAAAGCTTTTACTCCGTTGCCGATATTGCTGAACGAAACATAAATACTGCCGTCTTTTATCTCAGAGCTTTTAAGAGTAGGTGCGGTATATGTTTCGTATTCACCGTAAACAAGACCCATTGCGGCATATGCCATTCTGTCGGAAATTTCTTCCTTGCTCTCGGGGTGAATAAGTCCCGCCTCGGGAATAAAGGTTACGGGAATATCGTTAACGGAAACAACAGCTCTTGATTCGGGTCTTTGCTTTTGAAAATCAGCAAATGCAATATTCATATCGGTAAGATTATAACCCTCATCAGAATAATAATATGGTGCAAGCTGGGTATAAATTATCGGCATAAGCCCGTCTTGATACACGAAAAGCTCGGTATATGAGCGCTGCATCAAATCAAAGGCTCTTGCATATCTCTCGCTGCTCCAGCCTAACATTATATCCGATTCGCCCTGATACCATATCATGCCCGAAACTCTGAAATTCTTAAGAGCTTCCATTTTGAGGTTATAGTTAATCGTCATATCCACAGAGATGTTATAATCATTCTCATTCCAATCGGATTTTTCTATATAATCACCGTTTGAAACAAAATCATTTTTCACCTGCTCATCGCCGTCAATAGCCTCTCTTGAAATCCATGAGGCTATTGAAGTTCCGCCGAGAGGAACATTAAGGATTCCGACGGGCATATCAAGCTCTTTGATAAGCTCCTCCGCAAAGAAATAGCCAACTGCACTCATTGAATAAACGGCAGGGTTCTCTCCCGTTATCCATTGCGCTCCGGGGATATCCTTCTGCGGTTCTGCAGGTGCAAGCTCTGCCGAGCCTTTATATTCGGGAATTGCGGGAACAAGCAAAACACGGAGCCATTTGCTGAGCTTTTCCTGCCTTGCAAACATCTCCCTGCCTCTCTTAGCCTGAGCAAGAGGATATTGCATATTACTCTGACCGTTTGCAATCCAGAGCTCACCGAAAACAACATTTTGAAGCCTTGAAAACTCGGATTCATTGCATTTGAGAACAACGGTATATTCGTCATAACCGCCTGCGGGCGCATTAAAGGCAACGGCAAAGGTTCCGTCTGACCCTGCGGTTGATTCACCTCTTGCAACAAGAGAGTTTTCGGCATTGTAAAGCTCGGCGGTTATTCTGCTTCCGCTGCTTGCAGTACCCGTAAAAACAGCTTCTTGGTTCTGCCTGAACAGCATACCGTCACCAAAAAAAGTATAGAGCTTTGCCGTTGCTTCCTCGGCAAACACAGCAGGCACAAACGCAAAAGCCATACTCAACACAAGCAAAACCGCAATTATTTTTTTAGTCATAATAATCTACCCTTTTTAAATAATTTCCGCTGTCCATGAAAACTCGAAGGTTTCGCCCTCGCTGAGATGTTCGATTCCTCTCTTTTCGGAGATATCCTTCTTAACCTCTCTGCCATCATTTACACCATACCAGGGTTCAATGCAAACATAGGGTGCACCGGGCTTTGCCCAAATTCCGAGGAATGGACACTTGCCAAATGTAAATTCAATCTCATTTTCGCCCTTGATGCGAAGCTTTTCGGATTTGATATCGGAAAGAATAAGTGCATCAGGTTCAAAAATCTCTTTGGTAATAACAAATTCCTTTTCGTTTTCCATAAACGGAAATTTCTCGGGAATGATAAGGTTTTCTTTATCAATTCGCTCCGTTGCAAGTGTTTCAGGCTGTTCAAATTCAATGATATCGCCAACCTTGCAATTGAATCCGGGATGAGCGCCTACAGAAAAATACATTTCTCCGTTTGTTTTGTTGATAACGGTCATTGTGTTGACAAGCGCCTTGCCCTTAAGCTCAAAAGCAACAAGATATTCAAACTCAAAAGGATATGCTTTAAAAGTATTTTCGTCACTTTCAAGGCTGAATACAGCCTTTGCACCCTCGCACTCCTTAACATTAAAAAGAAGCTTTCTTGCAAGACCGTGCTTGGGCATTGTATATTCAACACCGTTATAAAAATATTTATCATTGATAAGCTGACCGATAACGGGGAACAGAACAGGTGCCTGTCCGTACCATATATCGGGATTGCCCTGCCAGATATACTCCGTGCCGTTTTCCTTTGATTTGAGCGAATGAAGCTGTGCGCCCATATCATCAATTTCGCAGGTTAAAAACTCATTTTCAATTCTGTAATACATAATTATATTCTCCTTAAAAGATTTTGTTCCAAAGGCTGATTATATTGTAATAAATTTCAAAAAATATTTTGTAAAAAACATCTCCGAAGGTATACTTATCTTCAATTTCAAGCATATTCCCCGTATCCCTGAGCGGAAGGAATTTTGCTGTTTCAAACACTCCGTTTGTTTCTCCGTTGGGAGAATGAATTGACATGGTAAGCTGACCGTCAAAAGTATAAAACAGCATCGGATGTCCGCCGTCATATTCAAAGCTGCTGCCTCTTTCATAAAAAGCCTCGGGATAATGAATCCAGTTTCCGTCTATTTCACCGTTATCGGAAACAGCCATCCCCACTGCGTAACCGCCTGATTTTGAAAAATTTGACCACAGCATAATAAGTCTGCCGTTTTCTGTACGGTAAAAACAAGGGCCGTCGGTAACCCTGCCGGTTGTCCAGATATGTTTTCTTGCTCTGAAAAGTACAATGGGTTCACTGATAAAAGATTTTAAATCGGCACTCATTTTTGCCGCCGCCATTTCACCGACCTCATCGGGACTCGAAGTCCATTCGTTAACGTAAACCATCCACGGCTGACCGTTTTGGTCAATATAAAGAGTGCCGTCAATACAGTCAATCTCTTTGGGGGTTATGTGACCGTCACTCCATAATTCAAACGGACCCGTCGGAGAATCCGATTTGAAAATTGCCGTTCCCCTTTTTCCGCTTGCTCTTGAGCGGTAGGTAGCAAAAAGATAGAAGCTGCCGTTATAGTAATGACATTCAGGCGCCCAGAAATCAGCTTCCATATCGGAATTTTCCTCGGGTGTAAAAATCTGAATCCTCTCCGACCAATTCTCCGTATCCTCGCTCACGCAGCAGCCGTAGCCATTTCCGTACGCAAGGCAGGTGCCGTACATATAATATTTTCCGTTATAAACCAGAATATAAGGATCTCTTACTAATAAATTTTCACGTTTGACAGGATATGACTCCGACGCATATGCAAAACTCATGCATGAAATAACAGTAAGAATTGCAAGAAAAACAGACGATAGCTTTTTCATTGTTATCCTCTTTTCTTGATTATATTTATGACTATAATGTAACATACACGATAACAGAATGCAACAAAAATTACCTTTTTAATGTTTTAAGAAATGCTTTTTGTCCGTCGGTTATCCTGCAGCTTTCAACCGCCTTGCGAATTGTTTTGTTATGAGTATCGGAATCAAGTTTATTTTGTTCAAGATAAGGAACAATTTCATCGTATCTCTTTGCAAGCGCGGTTGCAAAATACCATGCCTGCATCATTTTTATATAGTATTCACCGGAGTGGATTTCGGAAACTATTTTAGGATATTCAGGACTGAAATTTTCATCGAGATAATAACACATCAGGCATTCAATACCGAAACGCACCGTATATGTTTCATCTGACTTAAGCCATTTTTTTATTTCTCCAAGCAGCTCCGGAAGATGTTTTTTGAAAACTTTCGGACGAAGCATATCACACGTTGCCCAGTTATCAACAAAAGGCAGAAAACGATTTATTTCTTCGACACATTTATCATAATCACGGATTTGCTCAATAAGAAATGCATGAAGATTGTTTTCTTCATAATATTTATGAGGAAGTTTTCTCATAAAATCTTCGGCAATCGGAGTTTTTGCAATTTTTCCCGCAAATTTTCTCAAATCGGGAGTTCTTACTCCTATTATAAGCTCTTTTGGCACAGTCGGCATAAGTCTTGAATGGAAATCACGGTATTTCAAATCCTGCATTTCAAACAGTCCTGACAGAGCGGGATTGATTATTTCTTCGGGAGAATTTACAATAAAATCCGCACCGTTTTTAACCAGAACAGACTTATCACGAAAGCCCCAGGTTACTCCGATGCACGGAACACCCGCATTTTTTGCGGTAATGCAATCCACCTCGGAATCACCGACATAAACCGCTTTTTCTTTTGATATACCAAGCATTTCAAGTACATAATTTATGCCGTCGGGCTGCGGCTTCTGTGCAATTCCGTCAACCTGACCGACAGTAATATTTATAAGACCGTCAAAGAAAATACGCACTATATCTTCTGCAGCTTCGTGCATTTTATTTGTAACAACCGCAGTTTTTACACCACGATTTCTCAAGTCTTCAAGCATAGGAATTATGCCGTCATAGGGCTTGGTTTCAACAAGAGAATTATTTTTATAATGCTCCTTAAAAACCAAAAGACACCTCTCAGCCGTTTCGGAATCCGTATTCTCGGGGACACTTAAATTTATAAGTCTTCTCACTCCGTTACCGACAAAGCTTTTCACTTCTTCATGAGTTCTTTCGGGAAAGCCGAATGCACACATGGCAAAATTAACACTGTTTGTCAAATCGCCGAGAGTATCGGTCAAGGTACCGTCAAGGTCAAATATTATTGCATCGTATATCATAATAAACCTCAAAAACACCGTGCCTTTTGACACGGTGTTTGAAAATTATTTTTTGTTTTTAAATTTATCAAAGAAACCTTCCTTGCCGCTACCGACGGGTGCGCCTCTCTGAACTCCGAGTTCTTTTTCAAACTCCATAAGAATTTCCTTCTGTCTGTGGCTAAGAGATTTGGGAACGTCAACGATTATGCGCACAAGCTGATCACCCCTGCCTCTGCCGTTAAGAACCTGTATGCCCTTGCCCTTAAGACTGAACACCGTACCCGACTGCGTTCCTGCAGGAATATCAAACTTAACATCACCGTCAAGAGTCGGGATTCGGATATTGTCACCGAGTGCAGCCTGCGTATAGCTGATGCGCTGCTCGAGCCATACATTGTAGCCGTCACGTTCAAAATGAGAATGAGGTCTTACAAACACCGCAACCTTAAGGTCGCCCTTGGGTCCGCCGTTAACACCTGCATTACCTGCACCGCTCACATTAAAAATCTGTCTATCATCAATACCTGCGGGTATGTTTACCTCAACCGAGGTTTTGGTTGAAACTCTGCCTGTTCCGCGGCATTTCTGACACGGGTCATCAATCACCCTGCCCTTACCCGAACACTTGGGACATGACTTCTGTGTTGAAATAACACCGAAAGCCGTTCTTTGCTGAACATTGACAAAGCCTCTGCCGCCGCAATCGGGGCAGGTTTGAGGCGATGAGCCCGCCTTTGCACCCGAGCCGCGGCATTCCGTACAGGTATCAACACGGTTAATATCAATTGACCTCTTGCAGCCCTTGGCTGCCTCCTCAAACGAGATTGTAACTCTCGCCTGAACATCCTCGCCTCTGCGGGGTCCGTTGGGATTGGACTGTCTTCCGCCTCCGAAGCCTCCGCCGAAAAATGAACCGAAGATGTCGCCGAGGTCAAACTCCATGCCATCGCCGCCGAAGCCTCCGAAACCTCCGCCGAAGGGATTTCCGCCGCCTGCACCGTAATTCGGGTCTACGCCTGCATGACCGAACTGGTCATAGCGAGCTTTTTTCTGGCTATCGGAAAGAACCTCATAGGCTTCATTGGCTTCCTTGAATTTGGCTTCAGCCTCGGCATCACCCGGATGAAGGTCCGGGTGAAATTCTTTGGCTTTTTTTCTGTATGCTTTTTTTATTTCATCCTCGCTTGCACTTTTTGAAACACCGAGGATCTCATAATAATCTCGTTTATCTGCCAAGGGAATTGCTCCTTTTTAGAACGGAAGAAGATTAGTTGTTATCATCAACATCCGTGTAGTTTGCTTCTGTGTAGCCCTCGCCGCTGGGTGCTGCACCCTCGCCCTGCTGAGCCTGAGCAGCCTCCTGTGCTGCCTTATAGAGCTTTTCGGAAACCTCATAGAATTTCTGTGTAAGCTCTTCCTGCTTTGATTTGATAAGGTTAATATCCTCACCCTTGAGTGCTTCCTTAAGAGCATCAATCTTTTCGTTGAGAGCAGCTTTTTCGTCATCGCTGAATTTATCGCCCTCTTCGGTGAGAAGCTTTTCGCACTGGTAAACCATCTGGTCTGCGCCGTTGCGTGTGTCAACCTCTTCTCTGCGCTGCTTATCTTCCTGAGCAAATCTCTCTGCATCAGCAACTGCCTTTTCAATATCCTCCTTGGACATATTTGTTGAGGAAGTGATTGAAATTGACTGCTCCTTCTGTGTGCCGAGATCCTTTGCGGAAACATGAACAATGCCGTTTGCATCTATATCAAATGTAACTTCAATCTGAGGAACACCTCTGCGTGCGGGCATAATACCGTCAAGGTGGAAAACACCGAGAGTTTTGTTATCTCTTGCAAATTCTCTTTCACCCTGAAGAACATGAACCTCAACTGAGGGCTGATTGTCTGCAGCTGTTGAGAAAATCTGGCTCTTCTTAACGGGGATAGTTGTGTTTCTGTCAATAATCTTGGTGTTGATGCCGCCCATGGTTTCGATACCGAGTGAAAGCGGAGTAACATCAAGAAGAAGAAGACCCTGAACCTCGCCGCCGAGAACACCTGCCTGAAGAGCAGCACCTACTGCAACACATTCATCGGGATTGATGCCCTTGAAGGGCTCTGTTCCCATAAATCTCTTTATAGCTTCCTGAACAGCGGGGATACTTGAAGAACCGCCGACCATAAGAACCTTATTGATTTCGCTTGTCTTAAGGCCGGAATCACTCATAGCCTGACGAACGGGACCCATCGTTGCTTCAACAAGGTCTGCTGTAAGCTCGTTAAACTTTGCTCTTGTGAGAGTTGTTTCAAGATGCTTGGGACCTGTTGCATCTGCAGTAATGAAGGGGAGGCTGATGTTTGAAGTTGTTACACCTGAAAGCTCAATCTTTGCCTTCTCAGCAGCTTCCTTAAGTCGCTGCATAGCCATCTTATCGCCGCGAAGGTCAATGCCCTGCTCTGCCTTGAAGGTATCTGCAAGCCAATTAATAACTCTCTGATCAAAATCGTCACCGCCGAGCTTGTTATTACCTGCTGTTGCAAGAACTTCCTGAACACCGTCACCCATTTCGATGATTGAAACGTCGAAGGTGCCGCCGCCAAGGTCATAAACCATAACCTTCTGGTCATTTTCCTTATCAATACCGTAAGCAAGAGCAGCTGCGGTGGGTTCGTTGATAATTCTCTTTACCTCAAGACCTGCAATTTTACCTGCATCCTTTGTTGCCTGACGCTGTGAGTCGGTGAAATAAGCGGGAACGGTAATAACTGCTTCAGTTACCTTGTCACCAAGATAAGCTTCAGCATCTGCCTTAAGCTTTTGAAGAATCATTGCGGAGATTTCCTGAGGTGTGTACTTCTTATCGTCGATAGCTACCTTGTAATCCGTACCCATCTGTCTTTTGATTGAAGCCACTGTTCTGTCGGGATTTGTGATAGCCTGTCTCTTTGCTACCTGACCAACCATTCTCTCGCCTGTTTTACCGAAAGCAACAACAGAGGGTGTTGTTCTTGCGCCTTCTGCGTTTGCGATAACAACAGGCTCGCCGCCTTCAATAACAGCTACGCATGAGTTTGTTGTACCTAAGTCGATACCGATAATCTTTGCCATAATTTTTTCCTCCTATAATAAAAAGAATTATTAAACTGAATTTATGAATTTGCAACAGTGACTACTGCTTCTCTGATTATTTTGTCACCGAGTTTATAGCCTTTTGAAAAAACGGACGCAATCTGATTTTCACCAAGGTCAGCATCCTCAACGGTCATAACCGCATTGTGAATATTCGGGTCGAATTCCTCGCCTCTTTCACCGTATGCTTCAACACCGTTTTTAGTGAACATTTCAACAAACTGATTAAAGATAAGGTCGATACCCTTTTTATAATCCTCATAGCTGCCGTCTTTATTGTTGGCTGCTCTGTCAAAATTATCCATAATCGGAAGAAGGTCTTTGATTATGTCAGCCCTTGAGGATGAATAGATATCCTGCTTTTCCTTCTGCGAACGTTTGCGGAAGTTATCGTATTCGGCATAAAGCCTTAAAAACTGGTCATTTTTTTCATCGAGTGCCTTCTGAAGCTGTTCTTC
The DNA here is from genome assembly GCA_045544115.1 of Acutalibacteraceae bacterium. Classification (GTDB taxonomy): domain Bacteria; phylum Bacillota; class Clostridia; order Oscillospirales; family Acutalibacteraceae; genus CAG-177. The sequence continues at coordinate 19,423 of JAZPYI010000088.1, forward strand.
TTTGGTTTCTTCAACAACGGCATCAGTCTTAACCTCTTCGGTGTTTTCAGGCTTGTTTTTTTCTTTCTTCATTATCTGTTCCTTTCTATTCCTCAATAGCTTGCGTTATGAGGGTGCCGACAAGGTCGGTTAAATATTTTATGCTGGGAATTATATTTTCATAATCCATCCGTGTTGGTCCGATAAGCCCTATTTTGCCGGAATTACCGCCGCCCACGGAATATTTTGCAACTATTACACTTGAATTTTCAAGCTGACGATAAAGATTTTCTTTGCCTATTTTAACATTAAGAGGTTCTTCCGTTTCGTTGATAACCGCAGATATCGGTTCTCTTTTGTTAAGAAACTCCAGAAGCTCAAGAGCATTTGAACCGTATGCTTTATGTGAAAACAGATTTGAACTGCCTCCGAGCATAATTTTGGAGCTTGCCGTACTTCTTGCAAGCTCACATACCGCCGCCATAAGCGGAAGCATTGCGAAAACGTCGCCGTCAACAGAAGCAGCAACCGTCTGCATATCAGCAACACTGATATCATTTGCGGGCTTGCCGATAATGCATGACTGAACTATGTTGTAAAACTGTTCGCATATTTTTGCGGTAAGCTCACAGTCAAGTCTGCAAAGTCTGCTTTTCAAAATACCGTTAGAAGTAAGAAGCACAAGCATCGCCGAATGAACTCCGACCGGAACAAGCTCAATCTTTTTGATTATCATCGAATCTCCGCCAGGTGCGGTTGAAATACAGGCACACTTTGTAAGGTCTGCAAGAACCTCTCCTGCCTGAGAAATCAATCTTTCGGGGTCACCCGCTGCCGAGGAAATTCCGGCTTCAATCATTCTTCTGTTAAGCTCGTCAATCTCACGGGGCTTCATAAGATTGTCAACATAATATCTGTAGCCCTTCTGCGAAGGGATTCTGCCTGCCGATGTATGAGGCTGCTCAAGATAACCCATCGAAGCAAGATCGCTCATCTCATTACGAACGGTCGCAGAAGAAACCGACATTCCCGTAAGAGCCAAAAGCTCTTTTGAACCTACCGGCTCACCCGTCTTGATATACTGCTCAACAACAGCCGCCAGTATGCGCTTTTTTCTTTCGCTCAATTCATCCACTTGCCTCACCTCTTTCTCGGAGTGCTAGTTTTAGCACTCAAAAGTCGCGAGTGCTAACTTCGGTTATTACTATAAACCAAAAGGAAGGATTTGTCAACAATTTAATTGTAAACAAGTTGTTAAATTATGCCACATCTTTTTTGTTCAAAAACAGCTTGACCTAATTATTATAATTTGTTATTATATTTTAGTATATATTATTTTTATAGGAGGGCTTGCTTTGGGTTTCGGAAATAAAATCAAGGATGCCGTAGGCATAGAAGGCAACACATGGGAATATTTAAGACCCATAATAGGATATAATGTTGCCTGCATAACAACAGGCGGTGTTACCAACCCCTTGAGTATGTATCATCAGCAGTTCCTCAACTTTGTTGAAGGAATGAGCACTGGTATGTCGGGCATTATAAGCACGATAGGCGGTGTTATAGATGCAATAACCGACCTTGCGATGGGATTTATAACAGACAGAACAAAATCCCGCTTCGGTAAACACCGTGTTTGGCTTATTGCAGGTTTGCCCGTGCTTTTAGTCGGCTATTTCATGAAATGGTATTCTTTCGGCATATCGGGAACCGGCAATACAACCGCACTTTTCATTTATTACCTTATGGCATCTCTCATTTACAGTGCGGGATATACGATGATAAACATTCCCCATGTTGCCATGCTGCCTTCGGTTGCGCCGAGATATTTTGAAAGAACTCAATACAAAATCGTTGAATATATCTTCAATATGTTCGGTATGTTCCCTTCATTCATTTTTATGAGTATAGTTCTCGGCGGCACAAACATGGTAAATCCCTCACCCGCCGACAGACCAAAGTACCTCATGTGCGGCATTGTTTTTGTTATTTATTTCTGTTGGGCACCTCTTGTGACCTTCTTCTCAACCAAAGAGAAAAGCTCTCTCGGCCTTGAAAACCCTCCCATAGATTATAAATACTTTTTTAAGGAATATATTCAGGTTTTCAGAAATAAAGCTTTCAGACAGTATTTCCTCATTAATCTTTTCTACGGATTTTCCAAAAGCTTTTACAGCTATGCGGACCAGTTCTATATCCGAAGCATCGCTGATAAATACAGTCATTTCAGTATGCTGAACACAATCGGCGGGGCTGCAGAAATAGCGGGCGGACCCTTTAATTATTTTCTCACCAGATATATGGATAAACGTATGTGCGGAATAATTATGGCTCCCATGATGATACTCGGACTGTTGCTTAACGGCTTTGTTACGCCGAAATCGCCCGTATTTATCCTTTATATCGCTACAATTCTTTATAATTTCGGCTTCTCCGGACCAGGCTTTGTTATCAGCAATATCCAGCCCGACGTTACCGATGTTGACGAGCTTATCACCGGCAGAAGACGTGAAGGAGTTATCACCACCTTCTATTCATTTGTAAGAAAAACAATAAACAGCTTTGTTACGGGCTTCCTCGGCATTTTCCTTCAGGTTATCGGATATGACACAACCAATCTTGATAACATAGAATATGCTGCGCTTAACGGTTCAACCGAATTTGGGTTAAGACTTCTGGTAAGCTGGCTTCCCACCGCATTTGCAATTATTTCACTTATCCTTATTTTCCGATTCAAAATGAAAAAACGAGACCATGAAATCATCCAGTCGGTAATTGCTCAAAAGCATGAAACGGGAGCTTGTGAAATCTCAAGCAGCGACAAAAAGCGACTTGAACAAATTGCGGGTCACCGTTGGGAGGATATGTGGATAGGTCAGACCGGTGTTGAAAGAAAGCTTGAAGAAGTATTAGATATATAACAGGAGAAAATTAAATTGGCAGTTTCAAAAGATAAAATAAGAAATTTTTGCATTATTGCACATATTGACCACGGAAAGTCTACTCTTGCGGACAGACTTCTCGAAAAAACAAAATCCGTTGCGCTTCGCGACATGACAGCCCAGCTTCTTGACAAAATGGACCTTGAAAGAGAAAGAGGCATCACTATTAAGGCTCATGCAGTTAAGCTCAACTATGTTGCAGAAGACGGTGAGGAATATATCCTCAATCTTATCGACACCCCGGGTCACGTAGACTTTAACTACGAGGTTTCACGTTCACTTGCAGCCTGCGAGGGTGCCGTACTTATAGTCGACGCATCGCAAGGTGTTGAGGCACAGACACTTGCAAACACATACCTTGCGCTTGACCATGACCTTGAGCTTGTTCCGGTTATTAATAAAATCGACCTTCCTTCTGCTGATCCTGACAGAGTATCCGCAGAGGTTGAGGATGTTATCGGTCTTGACTGCTCCGATGCTCCGAGAGTTTCGGCAAAAACAGGTCTTAACATTGAACAGGTGCTTGAAAAGATAGTTAAAAACGTTCCGCCTCCCGAGGCAAACGACAACCTTCCCCTTCGTGCACTTATTTTCGATTCTGTTTATGACAGCTACAAGGGTGTTATTGTTTATGTAAGAGTCAAGGAAGGCAAAATAAAGCCCGGTGACACTATGAGAATGATGGCTACCGGCGCAGAATTTACCGTTGTTGAAACAGGTTATATGAGAGCAACGATTCCTGAACCTTGCAAGGAGCTCACCGCAGGTGAAGTAGGATATATCACAGCTTCTATCAAAACAGTCGGCGATGCAAGAGTCGGTGACACGGTAACAACCGTTGAAAATCCCGCCTCTGAACCCCTCCCCGGTTACAGAAAGGTTAACCCGATGGTATTCTGCGGTGTTTACCCGGCTGACGGTGCAGACTATGAAAATCTCCGCGATGCGCTCGAAAAGCTTCAGCTTAACGATGCGGCACTGACCTTTGAGCCTGAAACCTCCGGTGCTCTCGGCTTCGGCTTCCGCTGCGGATTCCTCGGTCTGCTTCATCTTGAAATCATTCAGGAACGTCTCGAAAGAGAATATGACCTCGACCTTGTCACCACAATTCCGAGTGTTATTTATAAAATCAACCTTACCGACGGCACAATGGTTGAAATTGACAACCCCACTCATTACCCTGACCCTGCAACAATCGCTTCATGCGAAGAGCCGTTTACCGATGCTCACATTTATTCCCCCGCGGAATATGTCGGCACGATTATGGACCTTTGTCAGGACAGACGAGGCATATTCAAGAACATGGATTATATAACTCCCGAAAGAGTTGACATCCATTACGAACTTCCTCTTAACGAAATAATTTATGACTTTTTCGATTCGCTCAAATCAAGAACAAGAGGCTATGCTTCCTTTGATTACGAAATCAAAGATTACAGAAAATCAAACCTCGTTAAGCTCGACGTTCTTCTCAACGGAGATATCGTTGATGCCCTTTCATTCATAATCCACTCTGATAAAGCTTATTCAAAGGCAAGAAAAATTGCCGAAAAGCTCAAGGAGAATATTCCCCGCCAGATGTTTGAAATCCCAATTCAGATTGGTATCGGCGGCAAGATTATTGCCCGTGAAACCGTTAAAGCTATGCGCAAGGATGTTCTTGCAAAGTGCTACGGCGGCGACATTACCAGAAAGAAAAAGCTGCTTGAAAAGCAGAAAGAAGGAAAGAAGAGAATGCGTCACTTCGGTACTGTTGAAGTTCCGCAGGAAGCATTCATGGCGGTTCTTAAGCTTGATGATAACGATTAAAATTGCGGGCGGCCACAGGTCGCCCCTACTTTTTAGGTGATAAAATGAAACCTATCGGATTATATATTCACATTCCCTTTTGCAACGGCAAATGCCCTTACTGCGATTTTTACTCGGTGAACCCGGAATCGGAGAAGGTTACGGAATATGTAAATGCCGTATGTAAAAGTATTATAAAAGCCGACGGTATTTATGACACCGTTTATTTTGGCGGAGGAACACCCTCTCTTATCGGTTCTGATAATATAGCAAAAATCATGAGTTGCATTAACCGTACTCCCGATTGCGAGGCTACAATTGAATGCAATCCATCGGACACGGGTGCAGAAAATTCCGGTTTTGATTTTAAAATAACAGCCCAAAGCGGCATAAACCGCATTTCATTAGGCTTGCAGAGTGCCGATGATGCTGAAAGAAAAATTCTCGGCAGGCGCGGCGGATGCGATGATGTTAAAAGAGCAATTGCCAAAGCGAAAAATGCGGGAATTGATAACATTTCACTCGATTTGATGATCGGAATACCTGACCAAACTAAAAAAAGCCTTGAAAAATCAATTGAATTTTGCAAAAGCTCGGGTGCAAAGCATATCAGTGCATATATTTTGAAAATCGAAGAAGGCACTCCGTTTTTTAAAATAAAAAACAACCTTTCTCTTCCTGATGAGGATGAAACCTGTGATTTGTATTTATCAGCAGTTGAAATGCTCGGCAATTCGGGATATTCTCAGTATGAAATATCAAATTTCTCCGAAAAAGGATATGAAAGCCGCCACAATTTGAAATACTGGCATTGCGAAGAATATCTCGGCATCGGTGCCTCGGCGCATTCGTTTGTAAACGGAAAAAGATTTTACCGTGAGCGCAGTATTGATGATTTCATTAAAGAAATGCCCCCGATTGATGACGGCTTGGGCGGAGACGAGGAAGAATATATTATGCTCGCCTTAAGACTCACAGAGGGTCTTGTTTTTGAAAAATTCAAAAAACGATTCTGTAAACCCGTTCCTGCAGAAATAATTAAACAAGCCCGTGAGTTTGAAAAGCACGGACTTGTTAAGGTTAATGATTATTCTGTTTCGCTGACCGTTCAGGGATTTCTTGTTTCAAATTCGGTTATATCATCACTGATTATATAATTTCAATAACCTTATAATCCTGAGCCTCAACGGTGTTTTTGAGAACCTCATCCGCAAGGGGTGCATTGAGTGTTACAACTGCGGTATCGGTTTCATGGTTAACATCTGCAGAATCAACCTCAGGAAGAGCTTCAAGAACCTTCTTCACCCTTGCCTCACAGTGACCGCACATCATACCCTCAATTTTCATTGTTTTTTCCATAGCTTTTTTCTCCTTTGTTTTTGATTTTATTTTTCTGTCTTTTGCAGCATTGTGTATTTTAATTAAATTCAGCCTCAAGGCATTTGATACAACAGAGAAGCTGGAAAGGCTCATTGCCGCTGCGCCGAACATGGGATTCAGCTTCCAGCCGAGAATCGGAATAAATGCGCCTGCCGCAAGCGGTATTCCGATTATATTATAAATAAATGCCCAGAAAAGATTCTGATGAATATTGCGCAGAGTCGCTCTGCTGAGCCTTATTGCTGCTGCAGCATCCGTCAGACGGCTTTTCATGAGAACTATATCCGCCGCATCAATTGCTATGTCCGTTCCTGCTCCAATAGCAATCCCGATATCGGCGCGGGTAAGGGCGGGTGCATCGTTTATTCCGTCACCGACCATCGCAACTCTTCCCTGCTTTTTAAGATTTCGGATAACTCTTTCTTTTCCGTCGGGAAGAACTCCCGCTATAACCTCATCAACACCCACCAGCCTTCCTATGGCTTTGGCGGTTTTTTCATTATCGCCCGTGAGCATAACAACTCTTATACCCATATTACAAAGCTGTTTTATCGCTTCGGGGCTATCCTCTTTTATTGTATCCGCAACAGCAATTATGCCCGCAGCGATACCGTTCTTCGCAAAAAGCATGGGGGTTTTACCGTTTTCTGCAAGCATATCTGCGTTCCTCTTTAAAGCATCGGAAACAGTTGAAATTTCTTCGACAAACTTAAGGCTTCCGCCGATTATTCTGTTTTCATTTGCTTCAGCCATAAGTCCGTTGCCTGCAAGCACAGAAAAATTTTCGGTATCAATTGCGGTTATTTTCATTTCTTCCGCCTTTCGGATTACCGCCCTTGCAAGAGGATGTTCACTCTTGATTTCAAGCGAATATGCAAGCTGCAAAAGCTCGGCTTCACTTATTCCTTCGGGAATTATATCCGTGACCATCGGTTCACCCATTGTTATGGTTCCGGTTTTATCGAGTGCAACTATATTCACCCTGCCTGCTTCTTCAAGAGAAACTGCATTTTTGAAAAGAATACCGTTTTTCGCACCTACCCCACTACCCACCATTATTGCAACGGGAGTTGCCAGACCGAGAGCGCACGGGCAGCTTATTACAAGCACGGAAATTCCCCTTGCAAGTGAAAAAGCAAAATTTTCCCCCGCAATTAACCAGACCACTGTTGTTATAACAGCAATCGTTATAACAACAGGAACAAAAATGCCCGATACCTTATCTGCAATTTTGGCAATCGGCGCCTTTGTTGCCGCCGCATCGCTGACCATTTTGATTATCTGCGAAAGAGTTGTGTCCTCGCCTACCCTTGTTGCTTCGCATCTGATATATCCCGATTTGTTAATCGTTGCAGCGGATACCGTGTCGCCCTTGGTTTTATCAACGGGAATGCTTTCACCGGTAAAAGCCGATTCATCAACCGCCGCCGTTCCTTCGGTAATAATTCCGTCAACGGGAATGCTTTCACCCGATTTCACGGCAAATATATCACCCTTTTTCACCTCGGAAACAGCTACCGTAGTTTCTTCACCGTTTGTTATAACCGTTGCCGTTTTTGGGGCAAGTCTTATAAGGCTTTTAAGTGCATCCGTGGTTTTTCCCTTTGAATGCGCTTCAAGCATTTTTCCGACTGTTATAAGTGTTAAAATCATAGCCGCAGATTCAAAATAAAATTCATGCATATATTCATGCACAGCCGCAAAATCTCCCTTTACCTGAGCGGCGGTCATCGCAAAAAGTGCATATGTGCTCCACAAAAATGATGCACCTGACCCGAGTGCAACAAGTGTATCCATATTCGGAGATTTATGAATAAGGCCTTTAAATCCGTTTATAAAAAATTTTTGATTTATAACCATAACAATCGCCGCAAGAATCAACTGCAAAAGACCTATGGCAACATGATTTTCGGCAAGCACATCGGGAAGATACCAACCCCACATGGTATGACCCATGGAAACATACATAAGCACCGCGAGAAATCCTATTGAAGCAATTAAGCGCTTTTTAAGTGCCGGAGTTTCGGTATCTTTCAGAGTTTCCTCATTCTCATCGTTTGTGAAAACTTTTCCTTTCACTTTAAGCGATGCACCGTAGCCTGCTTTTTTTACGGCTTCTATTATATCCGCTTCGCTTGCCGTGCCTTCAACCCCCATCGAATTGGTTAAAAGACTTACTGAGCAGGAGGTTACTCCGTCAAGGCACGAAACAGCCTTTTCAACCCTCGAGCTGCATGCAGCACAGCTCATTCCCGTAACACTAAACTGTTTCATAAGCACCTCACTTCATCAGCTTTTGCAGAGTTGCAACAAGCTCATCAATTGTTTCGTTTTTTCCTGCACGGATATCCTCGGCAACACAGGTTTTTATATGATTTGCAAGCAACTCCTTGTTGAACGCATTAACCGCCGCAGTCACGGCTGAAGACTGAACAAGAACATCTGTGCAATATGCATTTTCTTCAAGCATATGCTTTATTCCCCTGACCTGACCCTCGATTCTGTTCAGACGGTTAATAAGGCTTTTATACTCCTCTTCGGAGCGCTCCTTAGTTTTATGTTTACAACATTCGCTGTTCATATTTACTAATCACCTCACAGTTATATTATATACCCCCATAGGGTATATGTCAACAAAAAATGAAAGAGCTCTCCTTTTTTACGGGAGAGTTCTTTCGTTTTTTGCTCTGTTTATCCGAAAAAACACTTTAAGGCGAAACATTGTTCTATTATAATTATTTTATTACATTACTTCCCGTTTGTCACTGTTTTTGAAATCATATTTCTTCGGATTTATGCCGCATTTCCAAGTGAATCTTGTGTTTGAATCATACGGCTCGAAAAAATACCGTAGCCCTGAGTGGGATCATTTACAAATACATGGGTTACTGCACCCACGAGCATTGAGTTTTGCACTATGGGACTTCCGCTCATTCCCTGCACAATACCTCCTGTTTTTTCAAGAAGCTCGGCATCGGTAACCTTTATCACCATATTTCTGGAGGACAAATCAGTTGACGGATAAATTTTGGTTATCTCAATATCGTAATACTGAGGACCGTTACCGTCTATGGTTGTTATCATCTGTGCCGCACCGAGTTTAACCTCACTTTCAAGGGCTACAGGCACAGTTTTTGCACCCGAAGGCTGCAAAAGCTCACCGTACACACCTGTTTCGCAGTTAACACGAAGGCTGCCTAAGGCGATATCCGAAAAAACTCCGCAAAGCTCGCCGGGGTTGCCTGCGCTGCTCTTATAGAAGCCGTTGACTCTTGCCCTGACCGCTTCTCCGTTATTGAGAGGCATTATTTTACCGGTATCAACATCGCATACACCGTGTCCCAGTCCCGCAAACTTTCCGTTTTCATCATCATAAAACGTAACCGTACCTATACCTGCCGAGCTGTCCCTTACCCATATGCCCGCCTTGTATCCGCCGTTCACGGACATTTCGGGTCTGAGTGTCAGCTCAAGCTTCTCACCGTTTCGGTCGATATTCAATTTCAGGGTTTGACCCTGCGACTGCTCAACGGAATCGGTAAGCTGCTTTGAACTAAGTGCAGACTCACCGTTGATATGGGTAATAATATCCCCGCATTTAAGACCCGCCTGAACCGCCGGATCCTTTGAGCCTGACGGAGTAGTTACGGAATCTATGCTTACAACTATTACACCTTTTGTATAAAGCTTAATTCCGAAAATATCGCCGCCCAGACCTACATACCTGCGTTTGGTTACATTGATTTTTATTTCCTTTACCGGAATAACCTTAAGAGCTGTTATATTTGACTTATGCTCACTGAACGACTCTGTACCTGCAGCAACCGCAAAATTGCTTTCCGCCGAAAATACTCCTCCGAAATTCGGAGCTTCGTTCTCTGTTATGCTTATTTCATCCGGCAAAGTTTCACTGCCGTAAGCTACAATTGAGAAAACCGATATGCACGGTATTATAAGAACAGCGCTCAGAGCTTTAAAAAAACGCTTCATTATTCACCTCCGTGTTTTATTTCGCTTCGCTCATTTGCGAAGCAGTAATAATTTGTGCCGACGAAGATGAATTAAACAGTGGATATTCTGCCCGTAAATCATTTTCAAAAATTCTTGTTTTTGCTTGTTTTTTTAATATTAAAGGAATATACATTTATATTTAGCGACAGTTTGTCGGATAATGCGAAATTTTTCAAAAAATATCAATTGGTAATTATTGACAATTTTGGCAAAATATGGTAATATTCCGATGTACTAAATCACACGGAGGTAAAACCATGAGAAAAATGTTGAAGGCAATGATAACAGAGGACGGCAGTGAAACGGCACATGAGCTTGCGGGTATTCTCCGCACGAACGGCTTTGAGGTTTCAACGGTAATAAAAGACGGAATGCAGATAATCGAAAGGCTGATGGCGGGAGAAAGACCTGATGTGCTTCTGATAGACGGCTTTATGCCGAGAATGGATGCTCTCGGAGTGCTTCGCGAGATAGACACGATGCATCTTGATAAAAGGCCTATGGTTATGGTGCTTTCAAGCACGGATAATCAGCGCTTTGAAAGTGAGGTTCTGAAAGCGGGAGCGGATTATTATTTCCTCAAACCTTATAATCCTGCAATGCTTGCGGAAAGAATTGTTCAGTTTTCAAGCATACACAACAGTGAGAACCGCAACGGTGTAAAAGACCTTGAGGTTGTTGTATCGCAGATAATGCATCAAATCGGTGTGCCTGCACATATAAGAGGCTACCAATATTTAAGAGAGGCTATAATTCTTTCGGTAAACAACAGCGAAATGATAAGCTCGGTAACGAAAATCCTCTATCCTACCGTCGCAAAAACATTTAAAACAACTCCGTCAAGAGTTGAAAGAGCAATAAGACACGCAATTGAGGTTGCATGGGACAGAGGCGATGTTGACATATTAAGCTCCTATTTCGGATACACAATACAGAACGAAAGAGGCAAACCGACAAACAGCGAATTTATTGCCATGATAAGCGATAACCTTAAGCTTCGCATGAAAACCGTGTAAACAGAAAGACGGCAGAGAGCAAAAACTCTCTGCCGTTTGTTTTTTATTTTATGCAGTTATAAGTGCAAGGAACAAGCCTTTGAGAATGGGAGTCATGTCAAACGAAATAAGCGGAAGCTCAAATATGCTGTCATCAACCTCAAAGCTGATATCCTCAAAATATGTGTTCTGAACCGAATTTGTTTTTGCATCGGTAACCTTGAGAAGCTTAAGGTCATCTCCTTCATAATAGAACTTACTTGTTACCTGAGCCCTGTCATTAAATTCTTCAACATAATATTTCTTGCCGTCAAGCTCATCCTCATAGCTTCCGACATAGTTGAGAACACCGAGTGTTATGTTTGTTGCTTCCTCAATAAGTCCCCAAATATCAACAGAACCGATTGCCTTACTGTCAAGCTTTACATGGACAAAAGGAAAAATCGGAAGATAAGCTATGATTTCATCATCATCAAGAACAACTCTTGCATTAATAAAGCCTGCATTGTAGTCATAAGCAGCCTTATCGCCTTTGATATAAATTGTATCAGTTGCATTTGAGGAAGAACCGAAAAGAGGAATATCACCTGCGGTAAGAGTTACAGCAACCTCTTTTGAGGTGTTAAGCTCATCAAGAAGAGCTTCAGTTTTGGTGTTTGCTGCGAATGCGTTGAGTGAGAATACAGAAAGAATGAGAATTGCGGACATAATAATACTTAATATTTTTTTCATGCTTTTGTCCTCCTTTTTTCTTTATAGTACCATATTTTTTATAAGTTTTCAAGATATTCCTTTGCGACACATACGGACACATTATACAAATCTTCACGGCAGGTTTTGACTATTTCGTCAAATGGCTTTTTCTCTGTAATGGAAAAATAAAGTTTTGAAACTCCGAGAGATATTATTTTTTCTGCGCCCTCTCCCCGGCTTCCGCAAACTGCGATTACGGGTTTATTCATTTCTGCCGACCTTTTGGCTATTCCCGAAATAACCTTACCGCTAATACTTTGAGAATCGAGCCTTCCCTCACCGGTTATTATCAAATCGGAATCGGCGGCTTTTTTATCGAAATCGGCAGCATCGAGAAGTATGTCTATTCCTTTTTTCAGCTCGGCATCAATAAATGCAACCGCACCCGCACCCATTCCGCCTGCAGCACCCGAACCCTTTATATCGGCAACATCAATATTCAAATCTCTCTTTATTATTTCTGCCGCATGGCGAAGTCCGCTGTCGAGCCTTTTCACCATAGCATTATCCGCGCCCTTTTGCGGAGCAAAAACATAAGCCGCACCGTTTTCACCGTAAAGCGGATTTTCAACATCACATGCCGCAATTAGCGGAACATTTAAAAGCTTTTCGGATTTTACAATGCCCTTAACCTTATATAAATTTTCGCCCGTAGGAACAAAAACTTCGCCGTTTTCATCTGTAAATCTCCAGCCGAGTGCCGAAGCCATACCGAAGCCGCAATCATTTGTTGCACTTCCGCCAAGACCAAGCAAAATTCTTTTCGCACCGTTTTTCACGGCATGAATAATCAGTTCTCCGACTCCGTAGGTTGTTGTCTTTTCAGGATTTTTATTTTCACCGGCCAAAGGCAAGCCTGCGCAGGATGCTGTTTCAATAACAGCAGTTTTATCTTGCAGTAAAAGATATTCGGCAGTCATTTTTTCTCCGAAAACTCCGCAGACCTCTGCTTTTACTGTTTCTCCTCCGACAATTTCACATAAACAGGCACAAAGCCCCTCGCCGCCGTCGGCAGCAGGGAGCTTTGATATCTTAACATTTTTAATTGTATCGGCAAAAGCCTGCCCGATGATTTCACAAACCTCGCTTGCGGTAAGAGTACCCTTGAAGCTGTCGGGCGCAATTAAAATTTTCATATTATTCGGCAGAAGCCTTTCTTATATATCTCTTGAAAAATGCAACACCCGGAGCAACAGCCGCAACGGGGATTCTTTCGTTTGTGCCGTGAGTACAACGAAGGAGTTCAACACTTACCTTATAGGGAGCATAGCGATAAATGTTTTCACAGATGGGTTCATAGTAGCAGGCATCCGTGCCGCCCATAACAAGATAAGGAGCAACAATGCTGTCCTTATTTTCCTGCACACAAAGCTCTTCAATAATCTTGAAGGCTCTGGAATCGGTGGGTGAAAATTTCGATGCTTCTTTAGCCTTGAGAACCTTAACCTCAATATCCTTGTTCTTGCAAACCTTACGGATATGCTTTTCAACATCCTTAACGGTTGTACCGGGCATCTGTCTGAAGTTTACGGTAACACTTGATTTCTGGGGAAGAACATTTGCTGCAGGGCTGCCCTGAGCCATTGTAACAGCCGTTGTTGTTCTTACAAGGCAAGCTGTGAAAGGAATTTTTGTCATTCCGAACTTAAGAAGCGGATGAAGAATGTTGAGGTTACACATAAGAAGTCTTGCAGGATATGTACAGCTTCTGCCGATGTTGGAGAAAAGCTCCTTAACAAAGGGAAGAAGCTCTGCCTTGAACTGATTATCTTCAAGGTCCTTTATAACATTTGCAAGCTCACCGAGACCCGAGTGAACGGGAGGCTGTGAGGAATGGCCGCCCTTTGCATTAACAGTGATTTCAAAATCGGTATAACCCTTTTCCGCAACACCAACACCGACAAGCTCTTTGTTATTGAGAATGCCCTTAATGTTAACAGGAATTATTGCGCCGCCTTCGTCAAGAACGGAATCAAGGTGGATTCCTCTTTCCTTAAGAGTACGCATGATGTTTTTTGCACCGCCGTCTTCGGAAGCAACAACTTCTTCGTCCTGACCGAAAAGAAGATAAACATCTCTCTCAGGGCAGAAACCTTCTTCAAGAAGAGCTTCAACTGCATCCATAACCGCAATAAGGTGGTTTTTCATATCAAGAGCGCCTCTGCCCCAGATAAACTCGCCGTCATTATGACCGCTGAACGGAGCATGCTCCCAATCCTGCTCTGTTCCCTCTGAAATGGGAACTACATCCTGATGAGCAAGAAGCGCAATGGGTTCAAGGTCATCCCTTGTGCCCTTCCAATGGAAAATAAGGCTTGCTTCCTGAATAACCTCTTTTTTGAGATTCTTGTGAACAAGAGGAAATGCCTCTTCAAGAAACGCATGAAATTTATCAAACTGTGTAAAATCAATCTTTGATTTATCGGGATAGCTGATTGTAGGAATAGAGATAGCTTTTGAAAGATGCTCCTGGCATCTCTTTGCATCAACCTTTTCCTCGGTAGGCTCACCGAAATCCTTTTTCTTCGGAGTGTAAAAAGCGGCTTTAATTGCCGTTGCGCCTACTGCGACACCTACTGCACCGAGAATTGCACCTGAAACAATATCCATTTCTGATTCTTCCTTTCCGAAAGATTATTAACATATTAAAGTATAAATCATTGGTTATAAAAATTCAACCTTAATTTTAAATTACATGAAAAACTTTCTGCTGACCCATGCATTAAGCCTTCTGCTTTTTGAAAGAACAATAAAGAATATCATAAGCGAAACACAGCAAGCGGTTATAACAAGCGATACGGGAATCAAAAGCCTTCCGTTATAAAACATATTCATACATATTTCTATAACAAAGCTCATGATGTTTATTGCGCCGAGAACAGCTGCGGTTCTTATTGATTTTCTCTTAACCTTCTTAAAAAGAAAAATAAATCCGTTTCCTAATGCCCACATTACAATAACAACAGGCATTGCAACCAAAGTAAACCATCCCGAATCGTCGCCGAAAAGTTTAAAGGTGTAAAGATAAAACAAAAGTGCAAGCGCATCTATTGCAAGAAGAAGCATGGGCATAACCTTTTCCCAAAGGAACGGAAACAGAAACCATATCCACGCAACAATACATCCGCCCGTAACATAAGGCACAACATGGCTGTTAAATACAAATACATTTAATACTAGCATTACAAGATTCGGTATGAGCATTATCATGGATATAAGGAACACCCAATATTTTTTGCTCAGCGATTTAGGGATAATGATGTTTTCGGGATATGCCGATTTATCTTCATTCGTTGTTTTTTCTCTCGGATTTATTACGGGAGTATCGCAAAGAGGGCATTCGGGGCAGCCTTTTTCAAGCTCAACTCCGCAATTAACGCAATATGACATCAGTTTTCGCCTCCTTTTATCAGGTGTCGGTTGCTTTCAATTTTTACGGGTATACCGGACTTAACCAGTGTTGTAAAAAATTCTCTTTGAATTTTCGGGTCTTTGAAAATATTTGAAAAATTGAACGCAAGAGTATCCTTATAAGACAGAACACCGCATCTTGCTCCGTTAATCATGGCAGGACCCGTAATCAAGCAAAGCTTTTCGATATACTGCTCCATTTCCTTTGGAGTTTTAAGAACTCCGACATTAGTGATAAGACAGCTTGTCTGCTTTTCACCCGCAATTTTATAAACCATGCCCACTCCAAAATCCTTAAGCACTGAAGGTACAATTCTCATAAGCGGATTTTTTTCGATACCGATATTGCCCTTCATCATCGCCTGAAGCTCTTTTTCGTTGTTGACAAAACGCAGGTAGAGCGAAAGCTGCTTTATAATCTCAGGAAGAGTATATTCACCCATATTAGGGTCTATCTGGAAAGTATAGCAAAGCATAAAATTACGAAGTGTACTGCTGCCGAAAAAGCTTCTTAAATTTACAGGAATTTGGATTCCGACGGGCTTTTCTTTTCTCCTTTTTTCCTGCTTTTGAATATTATACATTGTGAAAAGCAAAACAGCTGCAAGATATTCGGTTACGGTAACATTATGCTCCTTTGCTCTTTCCTTTACTGCCGAAACGGGAATATATCCCGTTGTAACACTAACGAAATGCTTCGGAAATCTTTCACCCTTGAAATGGTAGGCAAACTTCTGCATTCTTTTTGCCTTCGCCTTTGAATTGCAGTTTTTGGAATAGGAATCCTCCGCTTCTTCAGGCACGGGAGATTCATTTATATCCAGAACAGCCTCACCGTTGGGAATATCTTTTCCCGTTAGGCGAAGATAAACAGCGACAAGAGTCATAAAAAATCGTGTGCCGCCGTAACCGTCGGTTACCGAATGGTAAAATTCGACGGAAATCCGATTCTCATAATAATAAACCTTGAAAAGATAGCCGTTATTCTCCTTCCACTTAAAGCGCTGACAAGGATTTGCGATATCGGGAAGGATAGGCGGAGCGCCATAAGGGTTCTTTTCAAGATAATGCCAAAAGAAACCCTCACGCATTCTTACATCGAAGGTCGGGAATCGGGGCATTATCTGCCTGACCGCTTTTTCAAGCAGTTCAGGAACAATTTTTTCCGTAAGCGTTGCAGAAAGCCTGAAGCTGTTGGACCACGAGGATGAATTTTGGCCCGGAAATACCTTTGCCGCATTATCAAGCTTGTACCATGCGCGCTGACGAAGGGGAATTTTTTTCTTCATGTGTACCTCCGTTACGGCGGTATAGTTTTTTAAAAGAAACTGAGCTGTGTTGATTTGGGAAGGGAATCAAATGCGCCGCCCTCTTCAAGAGCCGCAATAATCGTTTTTGACGCACCTGAACGCATCTGGAAATCCTCAATTGAGAGAAACTCACCGCCGCCGTCGTTTCTTGCATTTTCAAGACCCTCGGCAGCTCTGCCTCCGCAGCCTGCAATAGCCGAAAACGGCAGACGGATTTTTCCGTCTTCGATTATATATCTGTTTGCCGTGGATTTATAAATATCAATAGGCAGAATCTCAACTCCTCTTGCCATCATTTCATTGATAACCTGAAGTGAAGTGAATGTACCTTCCTCCTTGGCTGTAGCCTGCTTTATCTTCATTTTTTCACTTATTTCGTCCATTTTTTCTCTGACTGCTGCCCTGCCCTTAAGAACAGTAGCGGTATCAATATCTTCACCGCGCACGGTCATGTAGGTAGCATAGTATTCAACGGGCTTATAAAGCTTGTACCATGCAAGACGCATTGCGGCACTTACATAAGCAGCGGCATGAGCCTTGGGGAACATATATTTAATTTTCATGCAGGAATCAAGATACCATTGAGGAACACCGTGGTCAAGCATAGCCTGCTTATGCTCATCGGTAAGCAGCGAGGTCGCCTTACCTTTTCTGACAATTTCCATGATTTTAAATGCCATGCCCTTTTCAACACCCTTGTTGATAAGGTAAACCATGATGTTGTCACGGGTGCCGATAACCTCAGAAATGGTACAGGTTCCGTTTTTTATAAGATCCTGAGCATTACCGATCCAAACATCGGTACCGTGCGACAGACCCGATACCTGAAGCATGTCCGAAAAATTCTTCGGCTTTGATTCCATAAGCATCTGGCGAACAAACGGTGTGCCAAGTTCAGGGAGAGAAAGTGTTCCTGTTTCGCAGTCGATATCCTCGGCTGTTACTCCCAACGGCTCAGGAGAGGTAAGAAGCTCATAAAGCTTCGGGTCACAGATGTCGATTTTCATAACATTTGTACCCGTCATATCTTCAAGATGCTTATAAAGAGTGGGAACATCGTGACCGAGGTTATCGAGCTTAAGAATGGTATCATGAAGCGAATGGAAATCGAAGTGGGTTGTTCTGTGGATTGAATCCGCATCATCTGCAGGGTGCTGAATGGGAGTGAAGTCCTCAGCATCCATATCAGCAGGCACAACAACCATGCCGCCGGGATGCTGACCAGTTGTTCTCTTAACACCGACACATCCCTGAACAAGACGTTCAACCTCTGCGGGGGAAACGGTAATTCCTTTCTCCTCCATCCATTTTTTAACAAATCCGAATGCGGTTTTATCGGCAAGAGTACCTATTGTTCCCGCCTTGAAAACATGAGTTTTACCGAAAAGCTCTTCGGTATAGCGGTGGGCATAAAACTGATATTCGCCCGAAAAGTTAAGGTCAATATCCGGCTGTTTATCGCCGTAGAAACCAAGGAAGGTTTCAAACGGTATATCGTGACCGTCACGGTGCATGGGCTTTCCGCACACGGGGCAATCCTTCGGAGGCATATCGTATCCCGAACCGTATTCGCCTTTGTAGAAAAATTCGCTGTGCTTACATTCCTCGCAAATATAATGCGGAACAAGCGGATTAACCTCGGAAATACCTGCCGCAAAAGCAACAAACGATGAGCCTACCGAGCCTCTGGAGCCTACATAATATCCGTTTTCCATGGAATTCCAAACAAGCTTCTGAGCAATAATATAAAGAACACCGAAGCCGTTTTTAATGATTGACTCAAGCTCCTTTTCAAGCCTTTCTCTGATATATTCGGGAAGCGGAGAGCCGTAGTAAGCCTCCATTCTTTCATAGCAGATTTTGCGGAGTTCATCATCCGCACCTTCAATTTTAGGCGGATATGTGCCATCGGGAATAGGCTTTATTTCCTCGCACATATCAGCAATAAGATTCGGATTTTTAACAACTACCTCATATGCCGTATCCTCGCCAAGATAAGCAAACTCATTAAGCATATTCTGCGTTGTACGAAGATACAAAGGTGCCTGCTGTGAAGCATCCTTGAAGCCCTGACCTGCCATGAGAATTTCTCTGAAAATACTGTCA
Source organism: Acutalibacteraceae bacterium (assembly GCA_045544115.1). Lineage (GTDB taxonomy): Bacteria > Bacillota > Clostridia > Oscillospirales > Acutalibacteraceae > CAG-177. The sequence goes on from JAZPYI010000088.1 coordinate 38,098, forward strand.
GTTTCCTCAAGAAAATGAACGTCACCCGTTGCAACAACGGGAATATTAAGCTCGTCCGCGAGGTGAATTATCGTTCTGTTTATATCGTTAAGCTCCTCTTCGGACTCAACCATGCCCTCACGAAGCATAAAAGCATTGTTGCCGTTAGGCTGGATTTCAAGATAATCGTAAATGCTTGCAAGCTCAAGCAAATCCTCCTTGGGTCTGCCCGTAAATATCGCCTGATAAAGCTGACCTGCTTCGCAGGCACTACCCACAATAAGCCCATCTTTATGAGCAATAAGCTCACTTCTGGGGATTCTGGGGTGGCGGTAATAATATTCAAGATTCGACTTTGAGATAAGCTGATAAAGATGCTTCAAGCCGACTTTGTTTTTTGCAAGAAGAATAATATGATAAGTGGGAAGTCTTTTTACGTTGAGAGGAATTTTTTCGTTGATTTCATTAACATTTTCAACTCCCCTGCTCTTACAGATTTCAAGAAGCTTTTCAAAAATGCCTGCAAGCGCACCTGCATCCTCGTCTGCTCTGTGATGGTCAAAATCTGGAAGCTTAAAATGCTTGGAAAGTGAATCAAGCTTATAATTCTTGATGCCCTCGATAAGACTTTGTGCCATAACAAGAGTATCAATATGGGAATAATTATATTCTATCCCATTTCTTTTGCAGGTATGCTTTAATACGTTGGTATCAAATGTCGCATTATGAGCAACAAGAACACCGTCACCGCAGAACTCAAAAAACTTGCGTACAGCCTCTGCTTCCTTTGGCGCACCCGCAACCATACGGTTATCAATACCTGTAAGCTCGGTGATTTTTCTCGGAATGGGACATTCCGGGTCAACAAAGGTCTGGAATCTTGCTCTTTCGGCACCGTCAACATACTTAACCGCGCCGATTTCGGTAAGACGCACTCTATCCGTACGCAGACCGGTTGTTTCAACGTCAAAAACAATAAAAGTTCCGTTTAAGGGCATATCCGAATCACCAGTCATAATTTTAACGGAGTCATCAACATAATAGCCCTCCATGCCGTAAATAACCTTAATGCCGCTTTTTTTTGCCGCAGCAGCAGCCTCAGGGAATGCCTGAACAACGCCGTGGTCGGTTATTGCCACAGCCTTATGACCCCATTTTGCCGCTCTTGCAACAAGCTTTGCCGCAGCTGTCATGCCGTCCATAGCAGACATATTCGTGTGCATATGAAGCTCAACACGCTTTTCCTCTGCGGTATCGCCTTCCTCGATTTCTTCGATTATCATAACCGAATTGGCTTTTATACAATAGGTCTTTATATAGTCGTCATACTCAACATGACCTCGGAGCATAACCACCTTGCCATCGGAAATATTTTGAACAAGCTGTTCGCAGTTTTGCGAAGCTTCAAATATTTTTACGGTATATGAGCTTGTCTTATCCGTTATATTAAAATTGATGATTTTTCTCTTTCCGTCACGGGTATCACGAATATCAAGAGAGAAAACCCTGCCCCATACGGTAACATTGCCGTCCTCAATTGAAATGCCCTTGAGTGCAACGGGCTTTGATTTGATTTTATTGCCGTAGATAACCTTGGAATTGGTAAGTGAAATCGGTAAATCATCATATTCCTTTTCGGGCTTCTTAGGCTTCTTTTCGTCAGTTGCTGCAGGCACCTCAATTTTGACGGTTTCCGCCTGCATCTGGAGGTACTCGGGTGAATCAATCTTTGCCGTATTTTCACCTTTAATATCAACCGAAACCTGAATACCGAAATGCTCATTAATATACTTTGAAAGAAACTCCTTAGCGCCTGCATCGCAGAGGATTTCGGCACCATTGAAAACATTTATGTCTATATGTTTTTCACCGAAAATAAGCTTTGCATTTTCAAGGAAACCGTTTGCTGCAGCGATATTTTCCTTTAAAGCTCTTGTAAGCTGTGCCGTACACCTGTCCGAAAATGCACCTGCAGAAAAATAAGGATTTATAACAACCTTGTTGATGCCGATTGTGTTTTTTATTTCGTTCTGCGCATCAATTATAAATTTATCCTCAACATATCTGTCAAACCTCGCGGATATGTCAAGCTTCATTGTTTCTTCATCGAGAAAAATACGTTCAACCGTACCGCCTGAAAGCATCTCACGCAGTCCCGCATTTATGTATTCACCGATAAAGCTTAAAATGGAATTTTCATTCATATTTATCACCAAATAAAGGGCAGATATACTCTGCCCCGTATCTTACAGTTTCTCTATTTCTTCAAGCAGTCTGTCAACCGCTTCATTTTCCGGAACCTTGCAGACTATTTCTCCCTTTTTGAAAATAAGAGCGCAGCCGTCCCCGCCTGCAATTCCTATATCCGCTTCGCGTGCTTCTCCCGGACCGTTTACCGCACATCCCATAACGGCAACCTTTATATTCTTCTTGCATGCGGACAGTTTTTGTTCAACCTCGTTGGCAAGAGAAATAAGGTCAATTTTTGTTCTGCCGCAGGTCGGGCATGAAACAATATCAACACAGTCTGTTTTAAGACCTATTGCTTTTAATATTCCGTTTGCGGCAGAAACCTCTTTCACGGGGTCATCGGTCATGGAAACACGGATGGTGTCACCGATACCGTCAAGCAATAATGAACCGATTCCGATTGAAGATTTTATAAGTGCCATGTTATGAGTACCCGCCTCGGTAACTCCGAGATGCAACGGATAATCACATCGCTGAGCAACAAGTCGGTAAGCTTCAGTCATTATATTCACATTCGAGGATTTAATGGAAATTATAATATCGTTAAAATCACACTGTTCAAGAAGAGCAACATGATTCATCGCACTCTGAGCAAGAGCTTCTGCGCACGGCGAACCGTATTTTGCAAGCAGTTCTTTTTCAAGAGAGCCTGAATTTACACCGATTCTTATAGGCACCTGCTTTGCCTTACATGCCGAAGCAACTGCTCTGACTCTATCCATTGAACCTATGTTGCCGGGATTAATTCTTATTTTATCAACGCCCGCTTCAAGACTTGCAAGCGCAAGGCGGTAATCAAAATGAATATCCGCAACAACGGGTACGGTAAGATTTGCTTTAAGCTTTTCAATAAGCTTTGCGGCAGCCATATCGGGTACTGCAGCTCTGATTATTTCACAGCCCGCCTTTTCAAGCTCAACAGCCTGCCTTACACTGCCTTCTATATCGGATGCGGGGCGGTTAAGCATTGACTGAACGGTTATCGCCGAATCACCGCCGACATATATATTCCCGACCTTAACCTTTCTGCTTTTACGCCTTTCCACAGTTAACACCTACTTTTAGCCTTTAATTAATCTCCAGATATCACTGAAGGAAATAACCGCCATTAGAATAAGAAGCAGTACCAGACCGATTGCATGAACCCAGCCCTCATACTTCCTCGGAACAGGCTTTCTGAATATCATTTCGATAATAAGGAAGAAAAGTCTGCCGCCGTCAAGAGCGGGAAGAGGAAGAAGATTGAAAAGACCGATGTTGATGGTTATCATCGCAAGCATCATAAGAAGATACGAATAATCTGTTTTCTGCTTTGCGGTTTCTGCGGCATCGGCAATATAAGTTACCGTACCGATAGGACCTGAAAGATCGCTTAAACCGTACTGACCCGTAACAAGGTCAAGCAAGCTTATCCACACAATTCTGCCGATTGATACCGACTCCAGAACCGCATTTTTTGCTACGTTCATAAACGTCGGCTCAATGCCCTTAATAATAAAATCGTAAACTATGGTAAGAGTTCCGTTATTGTCGTAGGTTTGGAATTTAACACCATCAAGGTTAACCTCTTCACCTTCTCTTTCAACAACAAAGTCAATAATGCCATCCTTATCTCTTGACATAAGGAAGCTCAGATCGTATTCCGAATAAACTTTTTTTCCGTTAATTTCCTTAATTTCGTCCTTAACCTGCAAGCCGTACTGACTGCTGACGGAATTTTCGTGGAACGAATGAATTTCGGGCAGACCGATAAGATCTGTCTGTGAAAGCATAATCGCAACGATGATAACACCCATAATGAGGTTCACGACACCGCCTGCCGCAACGATTATAAATCTCTGCCATGCAGGTTTATTGCAAAGCGCACCTTCATTTTCGCTTTCTTCATCCTCGCCCTCCATGCTTACAAATCCGCCTATAGGTAAAAGTCGAATCGCATATTTGGTATCACCCTTTTGAAACTTAAAAAGAGTCGGACCCATACCCATGGCAAATTCATGAACCTTTACCTTGAAGATTTTTGCGAAGGTAAAATGACCAAGTTCATGAAAAAATATAATTAATCCAAAGAAAAGTATTGCCACAAGAATGGGCCATACCTTTCCCCATACCGCACCTGCGGTTACAAGAGAAATAAATTTCATATAAATAACCTTTCTGTTGCTTCTCTGACCGCCTTATCTGTTTCAAAAACCTGCTCAAGGGTATAATCCGAAACCGGTTTCACGCAGTCAAAAGCAGCTTCAACCGCCTTGGGAATATCAAGAAAACCTATTCTGCCCTCTCTGAAAAGTTCATTTGCCTTTTCGTTTGCGGCATTTACCGCGGCAGGGAATAATCCGCCCTGCTCAAAAGCCTTTCTGCAAAGGTTGATACATGTAAATGTTTCATAATCAGGCTTTTCAAAGGTAAGAGTTGCCGCTTCGGCAAGGTCGAGCTGCTTCACGGGGCTTATAAATCTGTCAGGATAAGTCAAAGCATACTGAATAGGTATTCTCATATCAGGCACACCAAGCTGCGCAATAACCGAGTTATCGACATACTCTACAAGCGAATGAATTATACTCTGTCTGTGTACAAGGATATCAATATCCGCCGCTTTCATTCCGAAAAGCCACGCAGCTTCGATAAGCTCCAAGCCTTTGTTCATCATTGTAGCAGAGTCTATGGTTATTTTTGCACCCATACTCCAATTCGGATGCTTGAGCGCCTGTTCAAGAGTTACCTTTGAAAGCTCCTCACGGCTTTTTCCAAAAAAAGGACCGCCGGAAGCAGTAAGAATCAGTCTTTTTATCTGATTTTTACCCTGACATCCCTGAAGCGACTGAAAAATCGCAGAATGCTCACTGTCAACAGGAAGAATCGAAATGCCCTTTTCGGCGGCAGAATCCATAACGTTTTTACCGCCCGCAACAAGAGTTTCCTTATTTGCAAGAGCAATATTACTGCCCTTTTCTATAGCCGCAAGAGTAGGTGCGAGACCCGCAATTCCTACAATACTGTTAAGCACGGTATCCGCACCGCAGCGTGCACATTCTTCAATACCTTCCGCGCCCGAAAGCACCTTTGTTGAAGTATCCGCAACTCTGATTTTTAAATCAGCCGCTGCATTTTCATCCGCAACAGCCGCAACACGGGGATGAAATTCTCTGATTTGCTCCTCAATTATATCCGTTCTGCTGTTTGCCGTAAGAGCCTCAATCTCAAAGCCTGAAAGGCGGGCGACCTCAAGTGCCTGAATGCCTATTGAACCGGTTGAGCCGAGAACGGCGAGGTTTTTGGTCATTAAATATCAATCCTTTAGTAATTATTTCTCCGCAATTGCAAGACCGATTTCAATCATTACATAGAGAGAAGGCATGGTAACGAGGAAGCTGTCCGTCCTGTCAAGAACACCGCCGTGACCGGGGAAAAGATTTCCGAAATCCTTTTCTCCGAAGTTTCTCTTGATAACGGAAGCCGAAAGGTCTCCGCACATACCGAGAACGGCAAGAATCACAGAGCAGCCCGCAACCATCCATACGTTGAGAGTATCAAGACGGAAGCAGGTTTTATCGCATACAAAATAGCTTATAACGCAGAAAAGCACTGTTCCTGCTACTCCGCCTATTGCACCTTCAACCGACTTTTTCGGACTGATTTTCGGTGCAAGCTTATGCTTGCCGAATCTGCTGCCGACAAAATATGCCCATGTATCACTCATCCATGCGCAGTACATTGCGCAAAGAATAAGAAATACGCAGTGAGAACGCTGGAAATACTGGGGATAATCAACACAAAGATCTCTCACCTTAAATAAAGTGCCGAGGGAACCCGGAATTGCAAGCGAGGCAAAAAGAGCCATTGCAACATTTTCAAACTTGGTTGTGTCATAGTATTTGAGCATAATAATAAGTAAAGCTATGACATATGCAATTATAATTACCGAAAGAGGGACGGGAAGATACTGCTGAATCCCAAAATCGACATACGCAGGAACAATTGCCGCAACTACCATTGAAATTGCCGTCAGAAGCTTATTCTTACACTTTGAAACACGCATAACTTCATATGCCGCAATTGCAGAAATAATTCCCATAGGTATGCTCATTACTCCGAGATATCCCAAGCCTGTAAAAACAAGCAGCATGATTACTATAATGGCGCATATTACACCCGTTATTATTCTTACTTTCATTGATTTTCACTCTCTGTTCGTTTTAAATTTTATTTGCAGGTTTTTTTCAACCGCCTCCTTATTCAATTTATTATACTCCGCCAAAACGTCTGTTTCGCTTGCTGTATTCTATAATCGCCTTATCCAAATCATCCGATGTGAAATCAGGCCAAAGTATATCCGAAAACCAAAATTCCGAATATGCTGCCTGCCAGATAAGGAAATTGGAAAGACGGTATTCTCCGCTGGGTCTTATAATTAAATCAGGGTCGGGCTGACCTGCGGTATAAAGATTTCCGTCTATATCTTTCAAAGTTATGTTTTCTGCTTTAAGCTCCCCTGCTTCAACCTTACTTGCAAGATGCTTAACTGCGTGAAGTATTTCATCCCTGCCGCCGTAATTCACGGCAAGATTTACTGTTATCGCTGTTTTATCAGCCGATTGCTTTTCAAGCTGTTCGATAAGTTTTACAATATCCTCGGGCAGAGCGGTCCTGTCACCTATATAACGGATTCTCATGCCCTTTTCAAGATTTTCTTCTTCTCTTTCCTGTGCTTCAAAAAGGTAATCCCTGAACAAATCCATAATTGCAGACACCTCGCCTGCGGGTCTTTTCCAGTTTTCGGTTGAAAACGCATAGAAGGTTATATATTTTATTCCTATTTCAGCCGCATAATCACAAATTTTGCGAAAAACATCTGCTCCCGCCTTGTGACCTGCACTTCTTTCAAGTCCTCTCTGTTTTGCCCATCTGCCGTTACCGTCCATAATAACTCCGATATGCTCGGGCAGAGAAATATTTTCAAGCATTTCCTTTGTCATAAAACATACACCTCGAGAACGCTGTTTGAACTTTCAGGCGGGAGGAATAACTCCTCCCACCTTGACAATTCATACTTAGATTTCCATGATATCCTTTTCTTTTGCTTCTGCAGCCTTATCAATTTCCTTAATATACTTGTCGGTAATATCCTGGAGCTTCTTCTCGGCAAACTTAAGGTCGTCCTCTGTAATTTCGGAAGCTTTTTCCATCTTCTTTGCCTTATCAATGCAATCACGTCTTGTTGAACGAACGGAAACTCTTGAATCTTCAGCCATTTTCTTAACATCCTTGCAGAGGTCCTTACGTCTGTCCTCTGTAAGCTGAGGGAATACAAGGCGGATGATTCTGCCGTCATTCTGAGGATTGATGCCGATTTCGGAAGCCTGAATAGCCTTCTCAATTGCATGAAGAGTTGAAGTGTCCCAGGGCTGAATTGTGAGGATTCTTGCCTCTGCAACAGAAACCGCCGCCATCTGATTGATAGGTGTGGGTGTTCCGTAATAATCCACCTTTACCTTATCGAGAACAGAGGCATTTGCTCTGCCTGCTCTGATTGCTGCAAATTCGTTATTAAGTGCGCTGAGTGTTTTACCCATTTTTTCTTCTGCCATAGCAAAAATTTTTTCCATAGTTTTTAGCCCTCCTTAACTATTGTTCCGATATTCTCGCCGATAACAGCCTTAACGATGTTTTCGGGATTTTCAAGATTGAAAACAAGAATTGGTATATTATTGTCACGGCAAAGTGAAGCTGCCGTTGAATCCATAACCTTAAGGTCTTTCTCAAGAACCTCGCTGTGAGTAACAACATCGTATTTAACGGCATCATCGAATTTGTTGGGATCCTTATCGTATACACCGTCAACATTTGTTGCTTTAAAAATAATGTCAGCCTTGATTTCCGCCGCACGCAGTGCTGCACAAGTATCTGTTGAGAAAAACGGATTTCCCGTTCCGCTGCCGAAAATAACAACTCTTCCCTTTTCAAGATGGCGGACTGCTCTGTTTCTGATATATGTTTCCGCAATCTGATGCATCTCAATGGCAGTCTGAACTCTTACATTAACTCCGAGCTGTTCAAGTGCATCGGCAAGAGCAAGAGAATTCATAACAGTTGCAAGCATTCCGATATGGTCAGCACGTGTTCTGTCCATACTGCCGCCCGAACGGCCTCTCCAGAAATTTCCGCCGCCTACAACAAGACCTACTTCAACACCAAGCTCAGTTACATCCTTGATGGACTTGCAAATAGTGTTGATGGTATCAAAGTCGAAGCCGTGACCGTTTCCGCCTGCAAGCACTTCACCGCTGAGCTTTAACAGAATGCGTTTGTAAACCGGTTGCATATATAAACACCCTTTCAAAATTACTAAAAGTCGCTATTACAGCAATTATAATTAATATATATTTTACTTTATTTAAAGCGCAGTGTAAAGCATTATTTCACAATTTCTGCAAATTTTTGCTTTTGAATTGTGTTATTAAACGCATTTTATCATAATAAACTCAAAAATTATTAAACAAATTGTAAAATCAGTAAAAATTCTTGCTTATAATATTATTTTATTATATAATAATTAAGTATGTAAATTTTTATTCAAGGAGATAATGATGAAAAATCTTATTATCAGAAATACTCCCGATTTTGCCGATATGTTTGAGCTTCGCGATATCGAAAGCATTGACGGTAAAAATACCTATGAAGTTTTCTGCGAAAACGGTAAAATTGTTATCTGCGGTGACTGCAAAATCAGTCAGGCAATGGGCTATTCCGCATACCTTCGCAAATACTGCGGTGTAAACCTTTCTCACTGCGGTAACAGAGAAATCTCAATTGACTCTGCCCCCCTTTTTGAAGGAAAAATTTCAAAAATTATTCCTCAAAAAAGACGTGCATTTATGAACTATTGCACTCTTGGATATTCTTTTGCCTTCTGGAAATGGGATAAATGGGAAAAAGAAATTGACTTCATGGCGATGAACGGCATAAATATGCCCCTTTCTGTTGTAGGAAGCGAAGCTGTATGGTATTATACAATGCGTGATTTTACTTACAGCGAAACGGGCGCTCTTTCATTCATTTCAGGTCCGGGCTTTTGGCCATGGCAGCTTATGACAAATATCACGGGATATTTCAGCCTTACAGATGTTAAGTATATTGAAAGCCGTCTTGAACTCGGCAAAAAAATTATTGACCGTGAGGTTGAGCTTGGCATGACACCCATTCAGCAGGGCTTCGCAGGCACCGTTCCTGCTTCAATCAGCAAGCTTTTTAAAAAGGTAAGGCTTCGCATGGTACCCTCGTGGTGTAATTTTCCTGTTACATATCAGCTTGACCCTACCGACCCCGTTTTCAGAAAGTTCGGCATGGCACTTCTCGAAAAACAACGTCAGCTTTTCGGTGCATATCATTATTATGCCTGCGATCCGTTCCACGAGAATGCTCCTTCAATTAAAACAAGGGACTATCTATGGAAGGTCGGACGTGCTATTGACTCGATGTATAAGGACTTTGACAAAGATTCCGTATGGGTTATGCAGAGTTGGTCGTTGCGCGAGCAGATTGTAAAAGCGGTTCCTAAAGAAAGACTGTTGATACTTGATATAGACGGCACGAAATATAAGGAACACGATAATTTCTGGGGATATGAATTTGTTCTCGGAAACATTCATAATTTTGGCGACAGAAATACCCTCCACGGCAGCATAAAAGCTCTTGCAGATAATGCATATGCTTCACTTGACTGTGACAACTGCAGCGGTACGGGTCTGTTTATGGAGGGAATTTTTCAAAATCCTCTCTACTATGACCTTGCATTCCAAATGCTGACTGAGGAAGGAACAATCGACCTTGACGGCTGGTTGAAAGACTATGCTTACCGCCGCTATGGCAGCAAGGAAAAATGCCTTTCTGATGCAATGCTCACCCTTCGTGAGAGCTGCTACAGCGAAAATTGCATCGGCAGAGAAACCGGATCGGTAATATGTGCAAGACCTGCAACAGAGCTTCGTCACACCGCACCGAATGATTTCAGAGAGCTTCGTTACAATAACAAAGTGCTTTATAAAGCTGCGGAATTACTTCTCAGCTCTGAAAATTCAACAAAAGACGGTTATGCATATGATGTATGTGACCTTGTCCGTCAGGTGCTTAGTAACTATGCTTCAAACCTTTACGACAAGGCAATGTATGGTTTTTACCACCGTGATGTAAATATTTTTGAAAGAGCTTCAAATGCTTTTTTAAAAATATGCGAGGAGCTTGATGCTCTGCTTCAAACAAGACCCGAGCTTACTCTTCATGAGCATCTCAAGGAAGCCAGAGAGCTTGCCTTTACAGAAAAAGACCAACAGAATTTTGAACTTAATCTTCTTATGCAGATTACTCTTTGGGGACCCGCAGCCAACACGGTAAACTATGATTATGCATGGAAGGAATGGGGCGGTTTAATAGGCACATATTATGCAAAGCGCTGGCAGAGCTTCTTTGAAAGGCTTGCATATGAATTTCCCAAACGCAGAAAATTCTCAACCACAACCCGCAAGCAGCATTGTGAAAGAAATATTTACCGAGGCAACCAGTTCTATAAAAGCTATGCTGAATTTGAAAGAAAATGGTTATCAACGGCAAATCCTGATGCTCCGAGCGAAGAAAATACTGTTGAGCTTGCAAGAAAGCTTCTCGAAAAATATAAAAGAGCTATCCTTGAAGACTGATTGAATTTCAAAAACCCCACGATATATGATCTCTATCATGTATCGTGGGGTTTTCTTTGTTTGAAAAAAGCCCCCGACTTGCGTCGGGGGCCATGGGGTTAAATTGTGAATCAGAATCCGGAGTATTCCAGACCTTTGATCTGGTCAATTTCGCCGATGCCGAGTGCGTATTCTTCAACAAGCTGTGCATCAAGTGATACAACAACCTTATCATAGTTTACGTCTGCAGCCATAACCTTGTATGCTCTGTATTCATCATTACCATCTGCATCCCAAGCCCAGCCTGTAAGACCGAGAGCTTCGTCATAGATGATTGATGCGTCGGCTGAGTTAGCAACCGAGTCACCATTGATATCGCCGAACATTACAATGTAGAATGTTTCAACAAGGATATCATCGGTGGTTTCAACAGTATCATTACGGTCATAAACATTGATTACAGTACCTGTACCTACATAAGGCTTGTAGAGTGTTGAGGTATGAATTACTTCGATTCTGCCGTCACCGAGAACTGTGATATAGTCATTGAGAAGGACTGTATCCTTAAGGATGAACTCAAGACCGTAGATGAAGTAGTAATCATATGAATCGGGTTCTGCATAAGGTGTGGGATTAACGGGTGTGTATGCATTACCGTCTCTGTCTGTGCCGCTGTTGTAGCTCTCTCTTACACCGTTTCTGTCAACAACTGTTGTTGAGCCTTCAACGGGAACAAGCTTAACAGCTATTCTCTGATACTGAGCATAGAGAACGAGGTCACCTGCTGTTGTGTGTGTTGCACCCTCAGCATATGCATTACCTTCAGCATCTTCCCAGCCTACAAATTCATAAGCTTTGCCGTCACCGAATTTGGGATCAGCGGGGAATACGATTTCTGCAAGGTACTTGATATCGCTTGTTGCGAGCTCATACTCTTCAATGGGAGTATTGGGACCGCTTGCGGGAGCCTTGTAATCAACGAAAGTGATGGTATAAGTTGCTTCTGTCCAGATAGCTACGAATGTTTCACCGTCGTCATCCATTGTACCGAAATCTGTTACGGGTGTTTCGGGATCTGCTTCTGTTCCCCAACCAACAAATTCATAACCGTCTCTTGTGGGTTCTTCAGCGGGAGCAGTAATAGCTTCGCCTTCTTCAACGGGAACATTCATTGTGGAATTGCCGTCGCTGAAGGTACCTTCAACTGCATCGAACACAGCACTTGTGGTCCAGGATGCCTTAACGTATACATCACCTGCGGGCATGATATTGGGAACTGTTGCTTCGTTACCTTCTGCATCAACCCAACCTGCGAATACAACATTGCCTTCCTTTTCAGGATCTGCAACCTTGTCTACAGCTTCACCGTAGTAGTAATCGGTTTCAGTCTTGCTGCCGTCAACATCTACTGTGAGTGTATACTGGTTTCTTTCAAGATATGCCTTGAGAACAAGAGTTCCTTCTGCAGGAATCTTTCCGGAAAGTACCGAGTTTACATTGTCGAGTGTGAAGCCTTCGGGAGCAGTGTATTCAACTGTTCTAAGCTCATCAACTACACCGTCAGAGAAGTTGATTGTTTCGGTGGGTGCTGCGGGATAATCGCCGTTTGTATCCATCTTGTAAACTTCAAGAACATAGCCTATGCCTGTTTCTGAAGCCCACTGAGCTGTGAAGGTAAGATCCTTAGAGGGCATTGTTCCGTAATCAGCGGGTGTATTGCCTTCTTCATCTTCCCAACCGATAAAGATCCAGCCGCCCTTTGAGGGGTTAGCTGCAACGGGAATTGTTGCACCGAATGCTACTTCCTTGGGATAGCCTTCAACTGTTACGTTGTCAACAATGAATGTTACATTATAGTTGTTCTTTGTCCATTTAGCTGTGAGAGTTTCGTCAGCTTCGGGGAAGTTTGCGGGAGCATCCTTGCTTACATTACCTTCAGCATCTTCCCAGCCTTCAAATGTGTAGCCGTCCTTTGAGGGAGCGGGAACTTTATCAGCGGGAACTTCAGCGCCGATATAGCCTTCAACTTCTGTTACTGTGCCGTCAACATCAAAGCTGATTGTTGTCTTTTCAAGTGCATAGTAAACTTTAAGAACTGTTGAACCATCAGCTGCAACTACTGCTTCAAGAACTGACTTTTCAGTATCAACTGTGTAGTTCTTAACATCAGCAGGAGCATATGTTGCTGTTTCCTCAGTCTTGAATGTTACACTGTCTGAATCATCAGCTGTTGCAGGATATGTTCCGTCTTCGTCCATGTAGTAGATTTCAACGGGAACTTCCTGATCAGCAGGATTCCAGATAGGCTTGAAGGTCATACCTTCTTCAGTCATATCTGCAGGAGGATTGCCGTTTTCGTCAACCCAACCGCCAAAATCGTAGCCGTCCTTAACAGGATCGGTTGCGGGTTCTGTGATAGATGTATCAAATACTGTGGGAACGGTCTGTGTTGTTGAACCGTCTTCTTCCCATTCGCCGCCGTCTGCATCAAAGATTGCATCGAAGGTGTCGGGAGTCCATGTTGCCTTAAGATTTGTATCTTCTGCAGGCATCTTAGCAGGAACATCAGCTTCGTTGCCTTCTTCGTCAACCCACTTGTCAAAGGTGTAACCCTTCTTATCGGGGTTTGCGGGGGCAGTTACTTCTGTTCCGAAGTCCTGAGTAATGTCGGCGATTTCATTGCCGCCATCGGTATTGAAGGAGATTGTGTACTGATTAACAGTCCACTGTGCAACATAAGTTGCATCTTCGATAGCCTTATTAACTACTACAGGATTCCAACCTTTGAAGGAATAGCCTGTAAGAGCAGGATCTGCGGGAGCAACAACTGCTGCGCCGTAGTAAAGGTTAAGAACGATTTCTTCCTTCTTAGCTTCTGTACCGTCATCTTCTGTTACTGTGAACAAGCCTTCGTTAGCATCGAATGTTACGACTACTTCTTCTCTTGCATAGTAAACCTTGAGAACGGTTGAACCGTCAGGAAGGATTTCTGCACTGAGAACTGACTTTTCAGAAGTCTTTTCTGTTTCTTCGTCAACATAGAAGCCTTCTGCGGCATTGGGTGTAACCTCAGCTGTTGTGCCTGTTGTGCCGGACTTTTCAACCGTACCGTCGGGAACGGTGTTGTAAGTACCGTCAGTATTCATTGTGTATGTTTCAATAACATACTTTGTATCTGTTGCGGGATTCCATACGGCATAGAAGGTCTTGCCTTCTTCATCCATTATTGTGGGAGGATTGCCGTTTTCGTCAACCCAGCCGCCGAAGTCGTAGCCTTCCTTTTCAGGAGCAACTGCGGGAACTGTGATGGGCTGATCATACTTTGTGGAAACTGTATCATATGCATCTTCATCAGCATCGTCTTTTTCAAGCTTGAAGATTGCATCATATTCGATTGCCTCAAATACTGCATTATATTCAGTATCGTGTGCAGGCATTGTCGTATCCACTGCGGGTGACCAACCTGTGAAGTTGTAGCCTTCCTTATAGGGAGGAGCGGGAACATCAACTTCTTCGCCGTACTTGGTGGGGAAGCTTTCATATGTTGCACCGTCAACGAGGTACTTTGCATAATATGTTGCTTCTTCCCATGTTGCAATGTATGTTGTGTCTTCAGCTTCCATTGCTCCAACGTTGGGTTTCCAACCCTTGAAATCATAGCCTTCTCTGGTGGGATCCGCAGGAGCAATGATCTGCTCGCCGTAAACTGTAGGAACAGTCTGAGTAGCTGTACCGTCTGCAAATTCACCGCCGTTTGCATCAAAGATTGCATTGTAGGTGTTGACTGTAATCTTATAGTAAAGGTCTACAGCCTTTGCGGGCATTGTTTCGCCTTCTGCAAGCGGTGTTGCGAAGGAGATGTCCTTATATGCGGGTGAAAGTGTGTAGCCTTCGGGAACTGTGTAGGTAACGGGAACAGGATTGATTTCGTTGCCAAATTCGCAGGTTCCTGTTGCTACGAGGTCAAACTGAAGGTCTACGGGATTAAGTACATAGTAATTAACAGGATAGTTTACGGTGTCAAATACTGCGGTGTAAACTGTATCTGTTGAAGGATTGGTTGCGGGAAGATCTGTTACTTCTGTCTTTCCGTCAGTAGGATCATTATCCCAACCGATAAATTTATAGCCTTCCTTAACAGGAGTTTCGGGAGCAACGAAGGGCTCGCCTGCAACTACTTCCTGAACAAGGTCAGGATCGCCGTTATTGAATACAAATGTAAGTTCAGCCTTTTCGCTCCATGTTGCATAGAGTGTGATGTCTTCATAAGGCATTTCAGCAGGAATTTCTGCTGCTGCGCCGGTTTCATCAACCCAGCCCATGAATGCATAGCCTTCTCTGGTGGGCTCAGCGGGAGCTGCGGGAGCTGCGCCGATATAGCCTTCGATTACATATGTGCCTTCACCGTTTTCAGCAAATGTACCGCCTTCACCTTCAAGAGTGATTGTGCTCTCAACAGTTACGGGATTGCTTTCTACGGTTACAAGTGCATCCCACATATACATGGGAAGAAGCTTACCTTCGTCTTCACCGGTGTTTTCTTCACCGAGGGGAACGTTAATATAAGCTCTTACACCCTCATCAGAGTTCTGAATGGTTGAGGGAACAATGTAGAAATCGCCCCAGTCTTCTGCTGTATTGAGAACCGTAAGGTCAAATTCAACAAACCATTCATCACCGCTGAGAACAGCGCAGTCTGCAGGATTAAACTTATAAGCGATTGTAATGCCGTTGTTAGCCTTTACAAAATCATTTGTAAGATATCCGTTATTAACAAGCTTCTGGATAGCCTTGTTGGTTGTGGATGTCTTTGTAAAGCTGCCTTCTGCGCCTACGATTGCTGCGGAGCTTGTTGCACTTGTGTTTGCAACAAGTTCAGTGGGAACGTCTTCTCTGTAGCTGTCGGTAAAGAAATCGTTTTCATAGAATACGATGATATCACCGGCATTGGTGAAATATGAGGTATCAACGAAAAGTCTTGCCTTTACGGTTTCACCGCGCTTAACTTTTTCAGTCTTTTCATATTCACCGGTTTCTTCATTAAGTCTGTGAATTTCTGTTCTGAATCCGAGTGTTTCGGAAACTTCGCCTGAAGGATCCTTCCAAACAGCTGTATAAGTTGTATCAGCTGCGGGATATGCAGTAACCTCTGCACCTTCGCCTGATTCGCCTGCTGCAAGCCAGCCTGCAAATTCATAGCCGTAGCAGGTAGGTTCTTCAACTGTAAGAGCTTCGCCTGCATCGCCTTCAAAGTACTTTGTTGATGTGCCGTCGTTAAATTCACCGCCGTTGGCATTGAATGTTACGGCTACAAGATTCTGATAAAGTTCAACGGGATCATTGTCAAATGCAAGATTTGCATTCCAGTTGAACATTGCTACTACACTTTCATTATAAGTGTCATATGAACCCTTGGGGATATCAATATAACCGTCTGTATAAGAAGGAGTAGCTGCAGTCGCTTCTATTGCAAGGAATTCACCGAATTCACCTGCAGGAGCATCGTCCTTAACTTTAAGAACAAATTCGCAGAACCATTTGCTTGCATCAAGCTTCTGGTTTCTTACTGTGCTGCCAAAATAATACAATACGTTAATGGGGTTATAATTGTCGGCCTGAACGGTTGTGATTTTTCCGTCATCGAGCATCTGAGCTTCAATTGCCTGAGCAGGAGCTGATGCAGGACCGTAGAATTTACCGTTTATGCCGTAAGATGAGCTGTAATTGGGGTTAACTACCAATGTGTTCTTACCTGTGCCGTAAGCATCGGTAAAGAAAGTGTTGTCATAGAAGAACAAAAGGCTACCGGTGTTGGTATAGTAGTCAGTTCCGAGATGAACTCTTGCCTTGACTGTTTCGCCTCTTTCGACTTTATCGGTTTTAACCCATTCGCCGTTAACTTCTCTGAGTATTTCGGTATGAATCGTAAGGTCAAAGCCATCATTTACATTGGCATCCCAAGCGAACGATGTCATTGAGAAGCTACCTAAAATCATCAGAATCGCTAACGCAACAGCAACCAACCTTTTAGTTTTTACCATGAGAGAATTCCTCCTTATTATTTTCCCTTTTCCGTTTTTGAGGGACGGGATTCTGAGCGGCTGTGCTACTTCCGCCCAAGTATTTAACCGGAACTTTTCCTCACTATGAGGGGGAAAGGGGTTCTCTCCCCCTCATGCATAGGTAGGTTAGGTTAGAAATCCATTAGCGAATAATGTTTCCTGTTGCCTGATCAATTGCAGTAACACCGAGAGCCACACTTACAATGCTGTCTGCATCGTTAGCCTGAATCTTGCCATCCTTATTAAGGTCAGCTGCCATCATCTTAAGTGCATTCTTGTCATTGCCGCGTGACCAGCTTGTTACATACATTGCTTCGTCTTCAACAAGTGAACCGTCGAGCGAGTTAACAGCGGCATCACCGTTAACGTCACCGTAAATTACAATGTAGTAGGTTTCAATGGGAGCTGATGTGTCTGCGTTATCGTAAAGCTCTACCTTTGAACCTGTGCCGTAATATCCGTACTGCTCGTAGCCTTCTGCAGGTGTTACAACATAGTAACCGTCACCTTCAACAGTAAGATATTCATCAACGGTCTGCTCATTAAGGAGTTCAGCAAGACCTGTGATTATCATTGTTCCGCCGTCGATTTCGGTTGTTGAACCCTTAACACCGATAAGTTTTACGGGAACTCTCTCGAAGTCGGGATAAATAGTAATATCTGCTGCGGGCATTTCATCGGGAACATTGAGCCAGCCCTTGAATACATGGTATTCCTTAGTGGGATTGGTTGTGGGAAGGATAATGGAATCACCGTACTTAACAGCCTTTTCATCAAATACATTACCGTCGAAATCAACGAATGTTGCCTTGAATACAGCTGCTTCAAATTCTGCTACGATAATTACATCCTCTGCGGGCATTACTGT
This sequence comes from Acutalibacteraceae bacterium, assembly GCA_045544115.1. Lineage (GTDB taxonomy): Bacteria > Bacillota > Clostridia > Oscillospirales > Acutalibacteraceae > CAG-177. Next base: position 55,932 of record JAZPYI010000088.1, read on the forward strand.
GGGAATAATCTTATTCCACTTAATGAATGTCATGCCGGGAACTGTGGGATTCTCTCTGGGAGTTACAGTTGCGCCGTATGCATATTCATATTCTTCTTCTGTACCGTTAATTACGTAAATAATCTTATACATAACTTCGGTCCATGTTGATGTGAACTCAAGATCTTCAGCAGGCATTGCTGCAGGAACTTCGGGAGTCCATGCTTCAAATTCCTTGCCTTCCTGTGCTGCGGGTTCTACTTCGGGAAGTGAAGCACCGTAGTATACAGGATATTCAACACCGTCGAATGTTGCTGTGTAGAGGTTTCTGTCGTAGTATACGGAAAGAACCATTGAACCGTCTGCAGCAATTGCAGCACTGAGGTTGCTCTTTTCTGTATTTACTGTGAAGCCTTCACGGTCATATTCGGGAACGATTGTCTGGACAGCACCTGTTGTGCCGTAAGCTGTGGTTGATGTGCCTACATAGTCACCGTTAACATCCATTACATAGATGCTGATTGTGTACTCTGTAGCATCGCTGGGCTTCTGAACGGGAGTAAGATCAAGAGCGCCTTCAACTACGATTGTTTCACCGGGTTCGTAGGTGTTCTTGCCGTCTGTCCAGCCTGCGAGTTCATTACCCTCGTCAATGTTATCGGATGTATCGGGAAGAGTTACCTCTGCGCCGTGGATTACATCCTCTGCTACTACTTCGCCGTCAACAACAATATCATATGTTGCGCGCTTGAAGTAAAGTGTAAGAACGAGTGAACCGTCGCCTGCGATTGTGCCGGTGAATACGTTAGCCTGTGCATTATCTGCATAGTAATAATCAGCCTGAGCATAATCTGCATGAGCGATTGTGATTTCTTCGCCTGTCTTACCTGTTTCATCTTCTACCTTGGAAGCGGTTTCAGGATAGTTGCCCTCTTCATCCATAAGGAAGATTTCAACAGTATAAGCCGTATCATCGTTTGCCTTGAAGTCGGGTGTAAGTGTAAGAGCAGCGGTTACTTCGATTTCCTCACCGAGAGCATATGCACCGTTGTTCCAGCTTACGAGTGTTGAGCCGGCGGGTGTATTAGCGGAGGTTGAAGGAGCAGTAACCTTTGCACCGTGGTAAACGGGAACTGCTGCTGCACCGTCGATTACTACTTCGTACTGTGCACGCTTGTAGTAAAGCTTAAGAACTGCATTGCCGTCGCCGTCAATGTTTGCTTCAAATACGTTTGCTGCTGCATCATCTGCTGAGAACCATGCATCCTGTGCATAGTCAGCATGTGCTGCTGTTGCCTTTGTATCTGTTGTGCCTGCTTCTTCCTTAACATCGGAAGCTGCACCGTAGTTACCTTCTGTATCCATGAGATAAATCTCTACGGAGTACTTGGTGTTGCTGTTTGCAACGTTGTTTGCTGTGATGTTAAGTGCGCCTGTAACTTCTACTTCTGCACCCTTATCATAGCTCTTTGTACCGTCAGTCCAGTTTGCAAGTGTGTAACCTTCTTCGGTTGTTGCTGAGGTTTCGGGAAGCTCGATTGTTGCACCGTGGTAAACATCTGTTGCTTCTGCACCGTCAACTGATACCTTATAGGTTGCGCGCTTGTAGTAGAGCTTAAGAACGGTTGAGCCGTCTTCTGCGATAATGCCTGTGTAAACGTTGCCTGCTTCTTCGGATGTATCTGCTGAGAACCAATCGTCTACATACTGCTGACAATCATCGTGGCTAGTATTGACTGTTACACCAACAACTCCTGATTCAGGTAAGGTCTTGTCAGGTGTTGCTTCATATTTACCTTCTGTGTTCATAAGGTAAAGTTCAATAGCAAATTCTGCAGTACCGTTTTCAACAAATACGGGATAGAAGGTCTTGCCTTCTGCATCCATAACAAGTTCATCAAGAGCTGTTGTGCCGCCTTCAACATCAGTCCAGCCCTTGAAGGTGTAGCCTTCGAGAACGGGTGCTTCTGCATCGAATGTGAAGGTTGAGTCATATGCAACAGTCTTTGTTATTTCTGTTACACCGCCTTCAAATGCACCGGCAAGATCGCCGTTTACAGCGCTGAAAGTTGCTGTGTAATTATTGGGAACCCAGTATGCAACAAAGTAAGTGTTATTAGACATTATACCGATGTATTCCCATGTCCAGGGGATATCCTCGTGGAGGTGGTAACCTGTCTTAACGGGAGTACCGAGATCTGCAAAGTCATCCTCTGTTGTTTCATACTCGAAATCAAATTCGTATGTCTTATGAACAACATTGTTATCGGGATTCTCTTCATCGTAAACACTGTAGAATACAACATTTACATAGAAGTAAGAATCAACTGTGATGTCTTCTGTGAGAGCATAGGGAAGAACAAGCTCTTTGCCATCAACACTAAGCTTTACATTAACATCCTCGCCGTCTGCAAGGTCAGGAATATCAGCTTCTTCAAGCGATGTGCCGTAATCCTTTTCAACTGCGATTTCATCGCCCCAGATATTATAGAATGTTACTGTGTAAATAATATCGGAGAGACTTGCGATTGCTACAAGGTTATAAGCAGGCATTGTTGTGTATTCAGCAATTTCGCCTGCCTCGTTTTCGTAATCCCAGTTATTGAAGGTCTTGCCTTCTACATCGGGAGTTACAGCGGGAAGTGCTTCACCGTACTCAACGGTCTGTGTATCGTATACTTTACCTGCTTCCTTATCGGCTTCGGTAAGGTAATATGTGATTGTATAGGACTGCTTTGCCCATGTACCAACGAATGCTACATCGTTTGCAGCTGCAGTGTAAGAACCGTCATCGTTCTTTGTTGCGCCTGTTGCTTCCCATGTAAGGGTATAGCCTGCGGGAACTGTTACAACGGGAGCTGCGATTGTTGCACCTACTGTTGTCTTGCCGTCTGCGGGAACTGCGCCGGCACCTTCGGGAGCTGCGTTAGCGAATGAGTATGTTACGTTATACTCTGTCTTTGCCCATGTACCAACGAATGCTACATCGCCTTCGCCTGCAAGGTATGAACCGTCAGCCTGTTTTGTTGCGCCTGTTACTGCCCATGTAAGGGTGTAGCCTGCGGGAACTGTTACAACGGGAGCTGCGATTGTACCGTTAGCTTCAACTGTACCGTCTGCGGGAACTGCACCGGCACCTTCGGGAGCTGTGTTAGCAAATGAGTAAGTTACGTCGTATGTTGTAGGTGTTACTTCACCTGAACCGAGTGTGACCGTATTCTTATCATTAAGTGCCAGGTCATATGCTCTTACATATGCAAAATCGTTATATACAACCATAAACTGGGTATCTGACTTTGCACGCTGAACCGCTGTAAAACCGTAATCTTGACCTGTAGTATTCATTACAGACTCTTCAGGAATATAGAAATATCCTTCGCCTGTTGCATCTTCTTTAACTGTAAAGGTAAACTCAACAAGATGGTCATCATCTTTATCTTCATTTCCATTATCAGCAGTCAAAACAACAGGTGTTCCTGAGTCGATTGAAAACGAAATCCAACCTTTATCATCGAAATAGTCTTCGGTTAAATAACCTTCATAAACGAGGTTATCTGCATCCGACATTGAATCAAGAACAAAACCTTCCTGATGAACCATGAAACCGCCCAGATTAGCAGTTGCTGCAATTGATGTTTCACTGCTATTAAGAGCACCAGCTACATCGTATGAGTCACCGCCAGTACTTGTTAAAACGGAGGTATCAAGTTTAAAGAAATCCAAGGGATAAACCCAGAATAAGGTTGTTGTTGCAATCTTAAAGTCGGTTGCAATGTAAACTCTTGCCTTAACTGTGTCGCCAGCCTTAACCTTAGTTACTTCTTCGCCATCAACAAAAAATTTCGTTTCGATGGTAATTGATTTTTCGCTACCATCTCCAAAAGCGGCATAAGAAAGAACGGAACAGCTGCCGAAAATCATCAGCAAAGCAAGAAAACAGGAGAGAGTGCGTTTAAATGTTTTCATGCAAATTATTCCTCCCTTAATTTTTGGAACTATTTATATAAATGGGAATTCCAATCCCATAATTGCCAAATTTGCAAGGGAAATCCTTTTAAATTTCGGGGGTCCCCCGAAGAGATAACCAAAGTTATCTCTTCGGGTCATAAATTAAGATGCTAATCCTGTTATCTGATCAATTGTTGCTGTGCCAGAAAGATAACTCTTAAGTGACGAAGAGTCATTTGCCTGGATACGTCCATTAAGATCAAGGTCAGCTGCTTTAATTCTGTACTTAACAGGGTTTCTTCTATTCGACCATGTGGGTGTTGATGATGAAAGCTCTGTAACCAAGCTTGATGAGTCTGTAGCACTAATACGTGCATCACCATCAATGTCACCAAAGATGATTACATAGAACTCTTCTACAACTTTATCAGTGCCGTTTTCCTTAACGATAACCTTAGCACCTGTACCATACACGCCGGTAAGTTCCGAATACTCAATGTCCATATAACCGTCGCCCTGAACATAGAAGTAAGTTGCTATATCAGCTTCTCTGAAACGTCTGCCTGTGAAGCCGTATACATAATACTCATCAAAGTCTGCAGGAGTTTCATAACCTTCGGTTGTTACAGTGTAGCCGTCATTGTATGACTCAATAACACCGTATCTTTCGATAACACCTGTCTGACCTTCAACGGGCATGAGCTTGATGGGAAGCTCTGCAACTGCTTCTTCAAATACTGCATAGTACTTGAGATTCTCTTCGCCCATTACGGTTTCGGGAGTTACAAGCTCGCCGTCCTCAGTAAGTGACCAACCCTTGAACTCGAAGCCGTCCTTAGCTGCTTCGGGAGCAATAATTGCAGCGCCGGTTTCATAGGTGTCAACTGTTTCAACACCGTCGATTACCCATGTTACTGTGAAGCTGGTCTGTGAGAATACTGCATAGTAAACAAGGTCATCAGCAGGCATTGTTGCGGGAAGCTCAGCCTTTTCGCCGCCTTCGGTGAGTGACCAGTAAAGGAATGTCCAGCCTTCCTTATGAGGATCTGCGGGAACATCAAGCTCTGCACCGAATGCAAGCTCAAATACTTCATCATCCATACCTTCTGCCTTATAGGTTACTGTGTAAACAGCTTCCTTCCATGTTGCAATGAAGGTCTTGCCTTCTTCGTCCATGGCACCTACAGCGGGTGTCCAACCTGCGAAGGTGTAGCCATCCATTGCGGGAGCATCGGGAGCGATGATTTCAGTATCAAATACAGTGGGAACTGTTACTGTTGCAGAACCGTCTGCAAATGTACCGCCGTTTGCATCAAATGTTGCACCATAGGTCTTTGCTGATGTTACTGCATAGAGGTTTGTTGTTACAGCTGCAATTGTTGCACCGTCTGCAAGCTTGGTTTCGCAAGCTTCGTCTGTGTACCAACCGTCAAAATCATATCCTGTGGGAACAGTATATGATACGATTGATGTTGCAATTGCATTGCCGTATTCACCTGAAAGTGTTTCAACAAGCTTACCGTCAACATAGTAGTTAACAACATAAGTTCTTGTTTCGTAAACTGCGGTGAATGCGAGATCCTTTGCGGGCATTGTTGCAGGAACAGTTACGATTGCGCCTGTTTCGTCTGCCCAACCTACGAATCTGTAGCCTTCCTTAGCGGGAACTTCGGGAGCTGTGATTGCTGCTTTATATTCATAAGTAACAACATCATCTGCGCCTTCAACTGTCCATGTGATGTCATAGCTGAGGATGCTCCAGTTAGGCTTAATCTCTGTGGGATTATCTGTATCAACTGTAAGCGGGAATTCAACGGGATCGCCGTTTTCATCTACCCAACCGTCCTGCTCATAGCCTTCGGGAGCTTCAGGAGCTGTGGGTTCGGGAATTTCCTGACCGTAATAGTAATCATCTTCCTTATCGTTGATGGTAATTTTAACTGTATCACGGTCATAGTAAACCTTAAGAACGAGTGAACCGTCGCCTGCTACAGTACCTTCAACCGTACTCATATCTGCATTAAATTCAAAGCCTTCAAGAGTTTCGGGAGCATAGGTAACTGTTGCGCCTGCCTTATCGGAGAGAGTCTTGGTATCAACAAGCTCATATGATGCGCCGCCGATTGCCATCTTATAAATCTCAACCTTATAAGCAATACCGTCAAGTGCGGTCCATGTTGCTGTAGCGGTTACGTTGTAAGCAGGCATTGTTGTGCTTGCTGCAACTGCTTCGCCGTCTTCATTTGTCCATGCCCAACCTGCGAATGTGTAACCGTCCTTTGCAGGATCAGCATAAGGTGTGATTGTTGCGCCGAAATCATAACCGTCAATTGCCTTTGTTTCGCCGTCAACTACCCATGTGATTGTGTAGTTATTGGTCTTCCATGTAGCAGTGATTGTTACATCGGCTGCGGGGATTGTGGTGGGAATTGTTGCATCCCAACCGTCGAATGTGTAACCGGCCCAAGTGGGATCAGCGGGAGTTTCAACGGATGCTCCGAAGAGACCTGTGATAGCTGCTGTGTTGGAATCACCTGTGTTAGCAAATGTGATTGTAACAGTCTTTCTGTTGAGATAAACATCAAGAACAAGTGAACCGTCTGCTGCAACTGTGCCGCTTGTTACACTGTTTGCTCCAA
>JAZPYI010000089.1:0-38369 GCA_045544115.1 Acutalibacteraceae bacterium
AGACATTTTTGGAAATTTACAGTTCATTGACTACAAACAGGTTATAATGTGGATAATCGGCGGCTTACTGATTTACCTTGCAATCAAAAAAGAAATGGAACCCACACTTCTTCTTCCTATGGGCTTCGGCGCAATTCTTGTTAATCTGCCTATTCCTCCCGTTGCGGAAGGTGAAGCAGCCTCGGGTGTAAGAGGTGTTATTGATTTTCTTTTTGAAATCGGTATCGACAGTCATGAGCTTTTCCCGCTTATTCTGTTTATTGGTATCGGCGCAATGATTGACTTTGAACCGGTGCTCACAAATCCCAAGCTTATGATTTTCGGCGCGGCAGCACAGTTCGGTATTTTCTTTACTCTCTGCCTTTCATCGGTATTCGGCTTTGAGCTTAAGGATGCGGCATCAATCGCAATTATCGGCGCTGCAGACGGCCCCACATCAATCTTCGTTGCAAATATGCTTAATTCAAACTATACGGCGGCTATCATGGTTGCGGCATATTCCTATATGGCGCTTGTGCCTATCGTTCAGCCTCCCATTATCAAGCTTTGCACAACAAAGAAGGAACGACTTATCCGTATGAACTATACGGGCAAAAAGGTTCCGAAGCTTACAAAGATTCTTTTCCCCATCGTTGTAACAATTATTGTCGGTCTTGTTGCACCTGATGCAACAGCGCTTATCGGCTTCCTTATGTTCGGTAACCTTATCAGAGAATGCGGTGTTCTTAATTCACTTTCCGAAACCGCACAGAATGTTCTTGCAAACCTTATCACCATTTTCCTCGGTTTCACAATCGCATCAAAAATGGTTGCAGAGGATTTCCTCAGATTTGAAACAATCCTTATTATGATTCTCGGTCTTGTTGCATTTATCGTTGATACCTTCGGCGGCATCATGATTGCAAAGATTATGAACCTTTTCAGCAAGAATAAGATTAACCCCATGATTGGTGCTGCAGGTATTTCTGCGTTCCCCATGTCAGCAAGAGTTGTTCATAAGATGGGTCTTGCAGAGGATAATCAGAACTTCCTTCTCATGCATTCAATCGGAGTAAATGTTTCAGGTCAGGTTGCATCGGTTATCGCAGGCGGTCTTATTCTTACACTTGTCGGCGGCGCACTCGGAAACTAACAGGAGGTAATAATAATGGAATTAACAACATTGGTTGAAACAACGGCTGCAGCAGCAGGCGGAATTGGTTTCACTCCCGAAAACCTTATGGAAACCGCTCCCATTATGGGAAAGGGTATGCTCGGTATATTCATTGTTATGGGTATTATCATCCTTTGCGTAAGCGGACTTAATAATATATCAGGTCCCAAGAACAAGAAGGAAAAGAAGCATTAAAAATGATATTAAAACGGAGAAACCTCATGATGAAGTTTCTCCGTTGATTTTTTATTTGCAGAAAGTTTTTCTTAAGTATGCAACCGAATCAGCCGCATCCCTGTCAAGCTGTTCAATACTTGCGCCGTGGGACATATCGCGCCATATGGAAATATCTTTTCCTACCTGACCGCCCATTTGAACAAACGGCTCCATAACAACATAGCCGTCATAATTGATATCACGCAGAGCCTGACCGATTGCATCCCAGTCCATTCTTCCGTTCGGATTCGGACATCTTCTGTTTGCTTCGCCGACATGGAATGAGCCGAGATATCCTTCGGTGAGCTTGATTGCCTCAACCATGGAATCTTCCTCGATATTCATATGGAAGGTGTCAAGCATAGCTTTAACATTCGGCTTGTCGACCGCTTTTACATAGTCAATATCTTCATATGCTTCATTTATCATGTAGCCTTCAAATCTGTTGAGCGATTCCATGCAGAGTGTTATTCCATGGTCAGCCGCCATATCGGCGAGTCTTCTCATGCTTTTTATACTTCTTTCCGTATCGGCTTTTTTGTCAAAGCCCGAGGCGAAGTCAACCGGCCAGTATGAATAAAGCGCTCCGCCTATTCTGTCTATGCCTGCAATTTCCATTTTTTTAAAAACATCAGCATAGAAAGCAAATGCTTTTTCCACTGCGGCGGAATCTGTTGATGCAAGGTTGTGTTCGGGCCTGGGTCCGTAACCGCCGGAAAGCAGCATACCGTTAGCTTCTGCGCACTTTTTCAGTTCTTTGAAATACGATTCGGGTTCACGGTCAAATGCACCGCATGCAACCTCAAGCACATCAAACCCAAGCTTTTTGCATTTTTCAATATAGGGCAGAAAATCTCCGCCCCATTCATGCTCCCAATAAGCATAGTAAATACCGAATTTCATATAAATTCTCCTTATGGAAAACGGGTACGGTTGATTCCGTACCCGTTAAACTTTTAGATAAGTGAATTGTAGAGAGCGGTGATTTCTTCAACACTTGTATCTCTGGGGTTGCCGGGACGGCAAGCATCATCAAATGCTGACTGTGCAAGGAAGGGGATGTCCTCTGCCTTAACGATTTCCTTAAGGTCAGCGGGAATGCCTACATCAATTGAAAGCTGCTTAACAGCATCAATAGCTGCTTTTCTTGCCTCTTCAATGCTCATAGATTCTGTGCCTTCAACACCCATAGCTTTTGCAATATCTCTGTACTTATCACCTGTTGCGGGTGCGTTATATTCCATAACCGTGGGAAGAATAATTGCATTTGCAACACCGTGAGGTGTATCGTAAAGAGCACCGAGAGGATGAGCCATTGAGTGAACGATACCAAGACCTACATTTGAGAAGCCCATGCCGGCTACATACTGACCGAGAGCCATGCCTTCTCTGCCTTCATCTGTGTTGGCAACAGCGCCTCTAAGGCTCTTTGCAATGATTTCGATAGCCTTGATGTGGAACATATCGCTGAGCTCCCATGCACCCTTGGTGATGTAGCCTTCAATAGCATGAGTAAGGGCATCCATACCTGTTGCAGCAGTAAGACCAGCGGGCATTGTTGACATCATGTCGGGATCAACAACTGCAACAACGGGGATATCATGAACGTCAACACAAACCATTTTTCTGTTATTCTGTGCATCTGTGATAACATAGTTGATTGTAACTTCCGCAGCTGTGCCTGCCGTTGTGGGAACTGCGATGATGGGAACGCACTTGTTCTTTGTGGGAGCAACACCCTCAAGTGAACGAACATCTGCAAATTCAGGGTTTGCAATAATGATGCCTACAGCTTTTGCGGTGTCCATTGATGAACCGCCGCCTACAGCGATGATGCAGTCAGCGCCGCTTGTCTTGAAAGCTTCAACACCTGCCTGAACATTTTCTATTGTGGGGTTAGCCTGAATTGTGCTGAATACATCATAAGCAATGTCGGCACTCTTAAGAACATTGAAAACCTTGTCTGCAACACCGAACTTAATGAGGTCGGGGTCGCAGCAAACAAGAGCCTTTGTGAAGCTTCTTGCTTTAAATTCATCAGCAATAGCAGCAATTGCGCCCTTGCCGTGATATGATGTTTCGTTAAGTACAAATCTGTTTGCCATTATATTTATCCTCCAATATTAAAGATTAAGAAAATCTCTTCTGTATACATCTTCAAGCTTGAATGCTTTAACGATTTCAACAAGGTCGGGGTCTGTAATTGTGTTTACTCTGGGAAGGTGAGCTGTCATCATGTAAAGCTGTGCAGCCTTTTCTACTGTTTCAATAAGACCGAAAGCTTCGTCAAGATCTTTGCCGCAGCCGTAGATGCCGTGCTGACCCCAGATAACAAGTCGAAATTCCTTCATTTTCTCTGCGGTTGCGATACCGATTTCGTTGGTGCCGCATACCATCCAAGGAAGAACACCGATACCGTCAGGGAAAACAACCATGCACTCGGTGCACATTTCCCAAAGAGAATGTGTGAATTTCTTCTCGGAAAGCTCATGAACATAAGTCATGGCAAGTGTGTTTGTGGGATGGCTGTGCATGATAACTCTGTTTTCAGGATTTTTAGAGAGTCTTGAAATGTGGCTCATAAGGTGGGCGGGAAGCTCCGAGGTGGGTCTGCCGTCGTCTTTATAGCCCCAGAGCACCTCTGCAGTTGTTCCGTTTTCGGCAATTTTAATGATACCGAGATTGTTTTCGGGGTCATCTTCAACATTCTTGAAGTATTTGCCTGTGCCTGTAACAATAAAAATCTTGCCTGCAAGAACACTTGCATCAAAGCCCATATCAAAGCTTCTGATGGGAGCATTGATGTCAAGATATTCGGCAACCTCGTCGTTTTCGAGCATAACACTGATGTTTCCGCCGTTTCTTTCGTCCCAGCCCATACGGTACATATTTGCCGTTGCTTTACACATACCCACTACAAAGGGTGCTTCAAAGATGTTTTTCATTTTCTGTTCACCAATACCTTTTCTTCATATTCTTTAATGCTGTTTATGTAACAGCTTTCAATGCCTTGTCTGTTAAGAAATTCTGCCCATACATCGCCCATGGGCATTGTTTTCATTTCTTCACCGAGAACCATAAGCTCTGTGAAGTTTGCTTCATCCTGAAGCTCCTGCATTTTCCTTGAGGGCTGAAGAAGAGCGAAAAGCAGAGCCTTCTGAACGTTTCTTACACCCGTTACCCATGCGCTGATACGGTTAATGGATGCATCAAAATAGTCCGTTGCAATAAACACTCTGTCAAGAGCATCGTTTCTAACGATTTCTTTTGCAATTTCCTTTGTTTCGTCGTCCAAAAGAACAACATGGTCGCTGTCCCAACGAACACCTCTTGTTATGTGAAGAGCGATTTTATCGCTGAATGCAAGCATTGAGGGGATTTTGTCGGAAACAAGCTCAGTGGGATGATAGTGACCGTTATCCATCAGGGGAGTGATGCCCTTCTGAATGGAATAGCTCAGGCAAAATTCCGCAGAGCCTACCGTATAGCTTTCAAGACCGATTCCGAAAACCTTTGACTCGAGAGTTATGTAAACATTCTTTTTGTCGTAGGGAGTTTCGAGAATTTCGTCAAGTGATTTCTTGAAACGGAGTCTGGGTGAAAGTCTGTCTGCGGGGATATCCTTATATCCGTCGGGAATCCATATGTTCATTACGCAGGGATATCCTGTTTCCTTGGCAAAATAATCGGAAAGCTCAACGCAGCGCTTGCCGTGTTCAACCCAGAATCTGCGCACATTCTCATCGGGAGATGAGAGTGTAAGACCGTCTTTTACCATAGGATGCGAGAAGAAGGTGGGATTGAAGTCGATGCCGATATTTCTTGCTTTTGCAAACTCAACCCATTTCATAAAATGCTCGGGCTTGAGAGCATCTCTTTCTGCTCTGTTGCCGTCAAAAATTGCATAGCTTGCGTGAAGATTGAGCTTCTTTTTACCCGGGATAAGGCTGAATGCCTTGTCAATATCCGCCATAAGTTCCTCAGGATTTCTTGCCTTGCCGGGGTAATTGCCGGTTGTCTGGATTCCGCCGGAAAGAGCATCATCGCTGTCAAATCCACCAACATCATCGCCCTGCCAGCAATGGATAGAAACCGTTATGTCAGAGAGCTTTTCAAGAGCGGCATCGGTGTCAATTCCCAATTTTGAATAAAGCTCTTTTGCGCTTTCATATCTGTTCATTTTTAACCTCCGTTCAGAGTTAATTTCGTATTCCATTAAATTATATAATATAGAATTTTGAATGTCAACCTTATAATTTACTGTTGATTTTTTTTATTATATATAGTAAAATAAATCGAATATGGGTACTAATCAAAGTATATTTTGTAAAGGATTGGCGAGAATGTCGGATTTCAAATATAAGATATCGGTAGTAATTCCCGTTTATAATTGTGAAAAATTTATATCTCCCTGTGTAGCAAGCCTCAACGGTCAGACAATGCCCTCTGATGATTTTCAGATTGTTTTTGTAAATGACGGTTCAAAGGATAACAGCGGTAAAATCTGCAGGGATTTTGCCGAGATAAACGAAAATATAGTTTATTATGAGAAAGAAAACGGCGGTGTTTCAAGCGCAAGAAACAAGGGAATAGAGCTTGCCGAGGGTAAGTATATCATGTTTCTTGATGCAGATGATGCTCTCGGAGCCGAAAGTCTTGAAGCTATTTATAATTTCTTTGAGGCTTATTATAATGAAACCGACCTTGTTACCTATTCAATTGATTACGTAAACGAAAAGGGTGTCGTTTCAACACATAAGCGCTTTGATGTTATGAGTCACAGCGGTATTTATGATATTAATTCAAATGCTAATATTCTGCAGACAACAATGAATATCTGCATAAAAAATGTTCCTGAAAAAGAGAGGATTCTTTTCGACGAAAGCCTTTCTCTCGGCGAGGACCAATGGTTCATTTTCTCATGGCTTCTCAAAAAGCAAAAGCTCGGATTTGTCAAAGAGGCTGTTTACAGATATTTCCGCCATTCAGGATCTGCAAGCTCTATGTTCAATAATCCTTATTACTGTTTTGAACAGTATACTGATTTCTTGAGAAAGCTTCTTAATGCCTCCCGTGATAAAGACGGAAAAGCTCACCCCACGGCTCAGGCGCTTGTTGTATATAACCTTGGCTGGCGTTTAACTTCGGATATGCTTGTAAGTCATACGGATGAAAAAACCGAAGCTGAGCAGTATTCTGTTTTGCGTGAAATTTTAAGTGAAGTGGATAATTCAGTTATCTGCAACTCGATTTATATTGATCCCTTCCATGTTGAATGCTTTATGCGCATTAAAGGCGAGAAGTACGAGATTTCCGTTAATACTTCAGCAATGAGTGCTTCAAGCGGCGGCGACCTTTGGTTTGCTCAGGCTCATTCAATTGTTTTCAATACTCTGAGGGTTCATAACGGAAAAATTCAGGTTTCAGGCTATATCAAAAACGGTGTTGTTGATTTCAAGGAGCTTAAGCTCTATTATTCCGATATTAAAAATAATCTTCATGAAATACCGATGTATGATACTGCATTCAGCTACTATAAGAGCAAAATGCAGACCAATCTATTTGGCGGATTCGATACGGAAATTGATTTTGAGGGTGAAGAGGATATAACATTTATTCTTGAAATCGGCGGGGTAAAGGTGGTTCCCGTTCCGTATTTCGGATTTAAGTGTGCCGTTAACAGAAGCAAAAACCATGTTGCAACGGGCGGATGTGTTGTGAAGTTCGATGCAAAATCAAAAAGCTTTTCTATTAAAAAGGCAAAGGCATCCGAGCTTGCGCAGGCAAAAGCTGCTGCAGATAGTGCAGTCTGCGCAGAAAACAAACGCGCTTTACTTTACAGAAAAATTTTCTCCAAAACACAAAAAAATGAAGAGATCTGGCTTTACTGTGACAGAGAAAATATTTTTGATAATGCCTATTATCAATTCCTTCATGATTTTGATAAAAAAGATGGTATAAAACGTTATTACATTATTGATAAGCTTAAGGATAAGAAAAAGTATTTTAATTCAGCGCAAAGAAAGTATCTTGTTGATTTTAAGAGCTTTAAGCATAAAATGCTTTTCCTTAACTGCAAAAAGATTTTCACCTCGTTCAATTCTCTCTCAATATTCAGTCCGTTTGACGGACTTCCCCTCAAATGGTATTCCGATATTACCGATTATGAAATAATCTATCTGCAACATGGTATTCTTCATGCCCGATTGCCTTTGCTTTATACAAAAGAAAAGGCTAATGTTGATAAGGTTGTAATTTCTTCGGAATTTGAAAGAGAGAATTTCAAAAAGATATATAATTTTAACGATTCAGACTTGATAATGAGCGGTATGCCGAGATTTGATGCGATTGATACCGAGAAAAAGGCGCAGAGAAAGATTCTGTTTTCTCCCTCATGGCGCAAAAATCTTATTGGCGAATACGAAAACAATACAAGGGTTCTGTACGTTGACAAATTCAAGGAATCGGTATTTTACAAAGAAATCAATGCTTTTCTTAATTCCGAAAGACTTGCGGAAATTCTTGAAAAATACGATTTGACCCTTGATTTCAAGAACCATCCGATTTTTGCGGATTATGACAGCCTTTTTGAAGTTGCGAATCCCCGCGTAAGAGTTACGCAGGATAAAAACGAGATGCAGGATTATCTGGCAATGATTACCGACTATTCTTCAATTGTTTTTGATTTTGTTTATCTTAACAGACCCATTGTTTATTTTGTTCCCGATTACGAGCAGTTCAGAGCTGGAATAACGCACGGCTATAATCAGCTTGATTTACCGCTTGAAGAGGGCTTCGGTGATGTGAACGAAAGCTGTGAGCAGCTTCTCGACTCGATAGAGTATCTTGCAGCCAATAATTTTGAGCCGAAACCCGTATATGCAGAGCGAATGAACAGATTCTTTGCATCAAGAGAAAAAGACCATGCCAAAACCTTGTATGAGGCAGTAAAATAAAACCAAGTTTATTGACAGGAGATTTTAAAATGAAAAGCGTTCCCGAAGGCTTCGGACGCATGGTTTTCGATGATAAAGCAATGAAAGCCAGGCTGCCCAAAGAAACCTACAAAGCAATGAAAAAAACAATCAAGGACGGCAAGCGCCTTGATATCGCAATAGCAAATGTTGTTGCAAATGCAATGAAGGACTGGGCTGTTGAAAACGGCGCAACCCATTATACCCATTGGTTCCAGCCCATGACAGGTATTACCGCAGAAAAGCATGACAGCTTTATTTCACCCAGCGGTGACGGAAGTGTTATTATGGAGTTTTCCGGTAAGGAGCTTGTAAAAGGTGAATCCGATGCTTCAAGCTTCCCCTCAGGCGGACTTCGTGCGACCTTTGAAGCAAGAGGCTATACTGCATGGGACCCCACCTCATATGCATTTATAAAAGAAGGCGTTCTTTGCATTCCTACCGTTTTCTGTTCCTACGGCGGTGAAGCTCTTGATATGAAAACTCCGCTTCTTCGCTCCATGGAGGTTATAAGCAAGCAGGCTGTCAGAATCCTTAAGCTTTTCGGTCAGAACGATGTTACAACCGTTAAAACAACCGTAGGTGCCGAGCAGGAATATTTCCTTATTGATACCGATTTGTACGATAAAAGAAAAGACCTTGTTTTTACGGGCAGAACTCTTTTCGGTTCAAAACCTCCCAAGAGTCAGGAGCTTGACGACCATTATTTCGGCTCTATCAAAACCCGTGTTGCGGCATATATGAAAGATCTTGATGAAGAGCTTTGGAAGCTTGGCATCCTTGCCAAAACAGAGCATAACGAAGCTGCACCCGCTCAGCATGAGCTTGCTCCGATTTTCACAACAACCAATATTGCGACCGACCATAATCAGCTTACAATGGAGATTATGCAGAAGGTTGCCAAAAGACATAATATGATTTGCCTTCTTCACGAAAAGCCCTTTGAAGGTGTTAACGGAAGCGGTAAACATAATAACTGGTCACTCTGCACAGGTGACGGCAGAAACCTTCTTGACCCCGGTGAAACTCCCTATGATAACGCACAGTTTCTTCTTTTCCTCTGTGCCGTTATTAAGGCTGTAGATAACTATCAGGATTTGCTCCGTGCATCTGTTGCAAGTGCAGGCAATGACCACCGTCTTGGTGCAGGTGAAGCTCCTCCTGCGGTTATTTCAATGTTCCTCGGTGATGAGCTTAACGAAATTCTTGAGTCAATTGAGAATGATACCGCATACGATGCCAAGGAAAAGGTGCAGATGAAGGTTGGCGTTCATGTTCTTCCGAGATTCCCCAAGGATACAACGGACAGAAACAGAACCTCTCCTTTTGCATTCACAGGCAACAAATTCGAGTTCAGAATGCTCGGCTCGGCACGTTCAATCGCAAGCGCAAATATTGTGCTTAATACTGCTGTTGCAGAATCCCTTAAATCCTATGCCGACAGACTTGAAAGTGTTGATAATTTTGAGGATGCACTTCATGCTCTCATCAAGAAAACCATTAAGGACCATAAGCGCATCATCTTCAACGGCAATGGCTATGATGACGAATGGATTAAAGAGGCTGAAAAGAGGGGACTTTATAATCTCCGCACAACCCCTGATGCCATTCCTTCTCTTATCGCCGAAAAGAATGTTAAGCTTTTTGAAGAACATAAGGTTTTCACAAGAGCAGAGCTTGAAGCAAGACATGAGATTTATTTTGAGGGCTATTGCAAGACACTCAATATTGAAGCCCTTACCGCAATAGAAATGGTTAATAAGGACATTCTTCCCGCCATAAGCAGCTATACGGGCAAGCTTTGCAAGACTGCAAGCATGAAAAAGAGCTTTGCTGCCGATACTTCATACGAAGAAAAAATCATTTCAAAGCTTTCAAATCTCACTTCAGTTATCTTTGAAAAAACAGGTGAGCTTGAAAATGTAATTAAGGATATTAAAACCTCAAGGAATGCTGTTGAAGAAGCAAACACATTCAGAGATGTTGTTATTCCTCTTATGAACGAAATCAGAGAGGCGGTTGATGAAGCGGAAACCGTAACCTCCGCAGAGTACTGGCCTTATCCCTCATACGGCGATCTCCTTTTCGGAGTAAAATAAGATATAAAGCTATGGCGGGGGCATTGCTTCCGCCGTATTTTTTGAAAACTTTATTAATATAATAAAATTGAAAGGATGTGTGCTTATGGAGCTTGGTTTTGTTGAGATAATAAAAGTAATACTTATCGGTATCATAGAAGGTATAACCGAATGGCTGCCGATAAGCAGCACGGGGCATATGCTTTTGTTCGATGCTTTTGTGCCGCTTAAAATGAGCGAGGATTTCAAAGAAATGTTCTTTGTTGTTATTCAGCTCGGTGCAATCATGGCGGTTGTGGTTATGTTTTGGAAAAAAATGTTTCCATTTGGTTATGCCGATAAAAAACTTCAGATAAAGAAAAGCATAATTATGATGTGGGTCAAGGTTGTTGTCGGATGTCTTCCTGCCGCAGTTCTCGGACTTTTGTTTGATGATTTTCTTGAGGCACATTTCGGAAATTCAATAACAATTTCCCTTATGCTTATTCTGTACGGTATTGCATTTATTCTTGTTGAAAACAGAAATAAAAACAGCAAGCCGAGAATTAATTCAATCGCAATGATAGATTACAAAACAGCGGTTATAATCGGACTTTTTCAAGCTCTTTCAATGATACCCGGTACCTCGCGTTCGGGCGCAACCATAATCGGTGCACTGCTTATCGGAGTTTCAAGAACAGCGGCTGCGGAGTTTACATTTTTCCTTGCAGTACCTACCATGCTTGGTGCAAGTGCTTTGAAAATTCTTAAATTCGGGTTTGATTTCAGCGGAGAGGAAATAATTGTTTTGGTTATCGGAATGATTGTTGCTTTTGCGGTTTCTCTCTTTGCGATAAAGTTCCTTATGGATTATGTGAAAAAGCACGATTTCAAGGTTTTTGGATATTACAGAATAATCCTCGGCATAATAGTAATTATTGCATCGCTTTTAACCGAAAATATATAAAAAATCACCGCCAAGTTTTAATCTTTGGCGGTGTAATTTTTTACTTATTTGAATCGTTTTGACGGATTTCAACTCGTCTTACCTTGCCGCTGAAGGTCTTGGGAAGCTCGTCAACAAATTCAATAATTCTGGGGTATTTGTAAGGTGCAGTGTTGGTCTTAACATATGTCTGAAGCTCCTTGACAAGCTCATCAGAGCCTTCAAAGCCCGGACGAAGAACAACTGTTGCCTTAACGATAAAGCCTCTTACGGCATCGGGTACACCCGTAACCGCAACCTCAAGAACAGAAGGATGCTCAAGCATAACACTTTCAATCTCAAAAGGTCCGATTCTGTAGCCCGAAGACTTTATAACGTCATCGTTTCTTCCGAAATACACGAATCTTCCCTGCTCATCTCTGTATGCAAGGTCGCCTGTGTGGAAAAATCCGTTTCTGTATGCATCAGCGGTATCCTCTTTGCTGAAATTATAGCTTGCAACAACACCGCAGGGATGCTCCTCGGGTGAGGGAGATTTAATGCAAATCTCACCTATTGTACCTCTCTGGCAATGGTTTCCGTCCTCGTCGAGAATATGCACTTTAAGACCGGGGGCAGGGAAGCCGATTGCACCGGGAACTGGTTTGGTCCATGGATAAAGAGTGCAGATGCTTACGGGAGTTTCACTCATACCGAAGCCCTCGTGAATTTCAAGCCCTGTCGCTTCTTTCCACTTGTTGAATATGTCTGCATTAAGTGCCTCGCCTGCGGTGCAACAATGCGTGATTGATGAAAGGTCATACTTGCTTACATCATTTTGCAGCATAAGTCTGTACATTGTGGGAGGTACACAGAAGGTTGTAACCTTATATTTTTCAAGCTTTGAGAGTATATCAGCTCCATCGAACTTGTCAAAGTCATAAACGAGGTTTGCACTTTCGCCCATCCACTGACCGTAATATTTTCCCCAAAGGGATTTTGCCCAGCCTGAATCAGAAACGGTAAAATGCATTCCTCCGTCAACAACTCTGTGCCAGAAAACACCCGTCATAATATGACCGAGGGGATACTTGAAATCATGAGCGATGATTTTGGGATAACCCGTTGTACCGGATGAAAAGTTGATAATCATTGTGTCATCAACCGTTGTTGCTTCTGCACCGGTAGGTCTTGTCCATTCCTCGCTCGCTTTGTTGAAGCCGTCTTCAAAATCAATCCAGCCTTCAACATTCTTATGCTTGGTAACAAATTTCTTTTCAATGGTTTCGTATTCATCTTTTCTGTCATCAAAATACTCAGTGCAGTTATCATCACCCGTGATAATTGCGTACTTTATTTTTGCTTTATTGCAACGGTAAACGTAATCCTTACCTTTGAGCATATTTGATGCGGGAACCATGATTGCACCGATTTTGTTGAGTGCAAGAGTAATAATCCAGAAAAGATAGCTTCTTTTAAGAATAAGCAAAACGGGGTCGCCCTTCTTGACACCTTCGGAAACAAGATAGTTGGCAGCCTTGTCTGAAAGTCGCTTCATATCGCCGAAGGTGAATTTCTTTTCTTCTCCGATGTTTGAAACATAAAGAAGTGCAAGCTTGTCGGGCTTTTCTGTTCCGAGAACATCCACAACATCATAAGCATAGTTGAAATTGTTCTCATATGTAATTTTAAAGTTTTCCTGACAGTCCTTAAGAGAAATAAATGAATCTCTTGACCTGCCTATAAATTTTTCGTAAATCGGCATTATGTGACTCCTATTATTTAAGTACGAGCGCAATAAACTCCGCCTGAGTATCGCCTACGTTTTTGTGTGCGTGGGGGATAGAGGAATCGAAATATGCGCTGTCGCCTTCATTAAGCTCATAGCAGATATCTCCGATATAGAGCAGAAGGCTGCCTGAAATAACATAATCAAATTCCTGACCCTCATGTTCGTCCATGACGGGAGGGTTGCCTGAGGGATCAATCTTAACAAGGAACGGCTCTGCTTTCTTTGACTTGAAGGTGTATGCAAGATGTTGAAACTCATAGCCCGGGTTACGGTTAACAACAAAGCCTTTGCCCTTCTTTACAACCGTGCAGGTTGAAAGACGGGGTGATTCACCGCTGATGATATCAAGAATATCAACACCGAGAATAAGAGCAATATTGTTAAGGGTACTGATAGCGAAATCGTATTCGCCATGCTCAAAAGCAATGTAATTATCCTCGGAAATTTCAAGCTTTTCAGCCATGTCTGCAGCCGAAAAACCGCAGGTTTCACGAAGAGAAGCAACTCGCAGGCCTATTTCTTTTAATTCAAGCATGGGGGTTCCTCCTTGAGTTATAATTAATAATTGTAACCAAGCTCAACAGCCTTGATGTTAAGCTCAATAAGGTTCTGCTTCTTTGCAGGAACAAGCTTTGTCATGGTCTTTTCAACATTTTCATAGGGCATAACATCCGCATGCTTAATCATATGACCGATCATAATCATGTTTGCAAGACCGGGAAGGTTTTCGTCCGAAGCAAGCTTTGTTGCGGGAATATAGTAAACTTCAACATCATCTCTTTCAACCTTGCGGTCAATAAGTGAACTGTCAACGAAAATTTTTGCACCGGGAACAGCTGAATTTTCAAACTTATCAAGTGAAGGAAGGTTCATTGCAACAAGCACATTGGGGTTTGAAACAATGGGAGAACCGATTTTTGTGTCGCTGAGAATGACGGAGCAGTTGCATGTGCCGCCTCTCATTTCGGGACCGTAAGAGGGGAGCCAGCTTACTTCTCTTTCTTCAAGAAGTCCGTCATATGCAAGGAATTTTCCCGAGAAAAGGATGCCCTGACCGCCGAAACCGGCAAGAAGAATTTCATGTGTCATAATTATTCTGCCTCCTTTTCTGCGGTTTTATCTTTATAAACACCGAGGGGATAATAAGGAATCATGTTTTCCTCAAGCCATTCAAGAGCCTTTTCAGGCTTAAGACCCCAGTTTGTGGGGCAGGTAGAAAGAACTTCAACAAGTGAGAAGCCTTTGCCTTCAAGCTGATTCTGGAATGCCTTTTTGATAGCTTTTTTTGCGTTCTTTACGTTCTTTACATTGTTAACTGCAACTCTTTCAAGATATGTTGCACCGTCGACATTTGAAAGAAGCTCACAAACTTTAACGGGAAGACCTACCTGCTCGGGGTTTCTGCCGTAAGGTGAGGTTTGTGTAACCTGACCAGGGAGGGTTGTGGGAGCCATCTGACCGCCTGTCATGCCGTAGATTGCGTTGTTAACAAAGATAATTGTGATGTTTTCGCCTCTTGCAGCTGCATGAACTGTTTCGGCAGTACCGATTGCTGCAAGGTCGCCGTCGCCCTGATATGTGAAAACGATATTTTCAGGGAGAGAACGTTTAACACCTGTTGCAACTGCGGGTGCTCTGCCGTGAGCGGCTTCAATCATATCGCAGTTGAAATAATTATATGCAAATACCGAGCAGCCTACTGGAGCAATACCAACTGTTTTGCCCTCAATTCCAAGCTCGTCAATAACCTCGGCAACAAGGCGGTGAATAATGCCGTGTGTGCAGCCGGGGCAATAATGAAGGGGTACATCGGCAAGTGCCTTGGGTTTTTCAAAAACTATCATTATTTGTCACCTCCGACGGAATTTGCTTCGTTGATAGAATTAAGTACGTCCTCTGTTGTGGGAATCATTCCGCCAACACGGTTACAAAGAAGAACAGGCTTCTTGCAACGGGTTGCAAGCTCGATATCCTCAATCATCTGACCCATTGAAAGTTCAACACTGATGAATGCCTTTACTTTATCTGCAGCAGCATTGAGAACAGACTTGGGGAAGGGCCAGAGGGTTATAGGTCTTATCATACCTACCTTGATGCCCTGAGCGCGTGCTTTATCAATGGCATTCTGTGAAACTCTTGCCGCAACACCGTATGCAACAATGCAGATTTCGGCATCATCCATCATATATTCGTCATACATAACTTCTTCTGCTTCAATCTTCGCATAGCGCTCATAACGTTCAAAGTTATATTTTTCAAGCTCATCGGGCTGAATGAAGAGTGAGTTAACAACATTATGATCTCTTTCGCACTTTGTTCCGCAAGCTGCCCAGCCTGATTTGTCGTATTCCTTGATTTCGCCCATGTCAAGTGAAACGGGTTCCATCATCTGACCCATTGTGCCGTCAGAAAGAAGCATAACGGGCATTCTGTATTTGTCTGCAAGGTCAAATCCCTTGAAGGTAAGGTTAACCATTTCCTGAACAGAAGCGGGAGCGAGAACAACGAGGTGGAAGTCGCCGTGACCTGCACTCTTTGTTGCCTGGAAGTAGTCAGACTGCGAGGGCTGGATACCGCCGAGACCGGGACCGCCTCTCTGTACGTTAATGATAAGAGCAGGAAGGTCAGAGCCTGCAAGGTATGAAATACCTTCGCTCTTAAGTGCGATTCCGGGGCTGGAGCTTGAGGTCATTGTTCTTTTACCTGCTGCAGCCGCACCGTAAACCATGTTAATTGCAGCGATTTCGCTTTCTGCCTGCAGAAAGGTTCCGCCGATAAGAGGCATTCTCTTTGCCATATATGCGGCAACCTCTGTTTGCGGAGTTATGGGGTAGCCGAAGTAGTGGCGGCATCCTGCCATGATAGCGGCTTCCGCAAGAGCTTCGTTACCTTTCATCAATACTTTTTCAGCCATTATTATTTCTCCTTACTTTTCAACGGTGATTACGCAGTCGGGACACATTGTTGCGCAGAATGCGCAGCCGATGCAAGCAGACTGGTCTGTGATGCCTGCGGGATGATAACCCTTGGCATTGATTTCGTCTTTAAGCAATGCCACAATTTTCTTGGGGCATGCACCAACGCAAAGACCGCAGCCCTTGCAAAGGTCTGTTTTAAAGGTTACTTTTGCCATAAATCTTCCTCCTGTTTGCTCCACGATTGCTTTACATAAAGCCTTATCGGGGTGCAGTTAACAACTTTATCTTTAAGTGTATTGAATAGATCTTCTTTTACGGTGGTCATTCTTATCGGAAGCGAGCTTGCCTTTGATATTTCTTCGGCATAAACAGCTGATGCCATAACATCCTCAGCTGTCGTTTCGTCGCCGAGATTGGAATTGTTAACAATTCCCGTAAATTTCATCTTGCAGGCTGTTTCTATTTCTCTCATAACCTCAAGAGTTGAAGCGCAGTCACGAGTGAGAGGTCTGTATTTATTGATAACAAACAGCATTTCATAATTGTTTTGCTCAATTATCGACGGTGTATATCTTCCGAGAGCCAGTGCACCTCTGTCATCACCGCCTACATCTATTACAGCTCTTACCGATAAATCATCAATTATTGAATAGGCTTCGGCAGGCATTGCGGGAACATCAACATTTGAATTTGCAAATTCCGAGGATATAAGGTGAACTCCTCTTTCTTCAAGCTGTTTTTCGCTGTCCTTTGTTCTGAAATAGGGGTTAACAATGTCGAGATCGGCAATGCTTACTTTATCAAATTCTTCACGAAGGCGAAGCGCATAGTTTACCGCAATGTTTGTTTTACCGCTGCCGTAATGACCTGCAAAAACGGTTATTCTCTTACTTTCCATAAAATTAAAGAACTTTAACCCAACCGAATTTATCTTCAACGGTTCCGCCCTGAATACCCGTTACGGTATCGTAAAGCTTCTGGCTGATTTCACCGATTTCGCCGCCGTTGATGGTCATAACATCATCTTTATAGCGAAGCTTGCCTACGGGAGAGATAACCGCTGCTGTGCCTGTGCCGAAGCATTCTTCAAGAGTACCGTTCTTCTGCGCCTCAAGAAGCTCGTCAACGGAAATCTTTCTTTCCTCAACGGGAAGACCCCAGCTCTTGCAAAGCTCGATTACGGAGTTTCTTGTGATACCGGGAAGAATGCTGCCGTTGAGCATGGGTGTAACGATAGTGCCGTTAATCTTGAAGAAGATGTTCATTGCACCGACTTCTTCAATGTACTTTCTTTCAACACCGTCAAGCCAGAGAACCTGTGAATAGCCGTCATCGTGTGCCTTAACCTGAGCTGCAAGGCTTGCTGCGTAGTTACCGCCTGTCTTTGCAAAGCCCATACCGCCCTTGACTGCTCTTACATAGTCGTCTTCAATCCAGATACCAACGGGAGCAAGACCGCTTGAATAATATGCGCCTGAAGGGGAGAGGATAACGATGAAGAGATAAGTCTTTGAAGGTGCAACACCGAGAAAATCGTCTGTTGCGATGATGAAGGGACGGATATAGAGTGATGTGCCGGGAGCGGAGGGAATCCAGTCACGGTCAACATCAACAACTGCACTTACAGCCTGAACAAAATCCTCAACGGGAAGCTCAGGGATGCAAAGACGCTTGTTGGTGTCGTTTGTTCTTTTAGCATTCATCTCGGGTCTGAAAAGACGAACCTCGCCGTCAGCACCCTTGTAAGCCTTAAGACCTTCAAACATTTCCTGACCGTAATGGAAAACCATGCAGGCGGGAGAAAGTGAAAGATTTTCATAAGGAACTATACGGGGATCATGCCAACCCTGACCTTCGGTATAATTCATGATAAACATATGGTCGGTGAAAATTTTTCCGAAGCCGAGATTGTTTTCATCAGGCTTCTGCTTGGGAGCGGTTGTTCTCTCAATCTTGATATTTAACATTTTATAACACCCTTTCGGTTTTTTATTATTTTGAAAGTCCGAGCTTTGCGGCAAACTCTTCTCTCATCTTATATTTAAGAATCTTTCCTGCCGCATTCTTCGGGAAATCTTCAACAAATTCAATATAGCGGGGAACCTTGTGTCTTGCCATATGCGATTTGATGTAATCCTTCATTTCATCCTCGGTCATGCTGCAGCCTTCCTTGAGGATTACGCATGCCATGATTTCCTCGCCGTAACGCTTATCGGGGACACCGATAACCTGAACATCCTGAACATAATCGTGAGTGAAAATAAATTCTTCAATTTCACGTGGATAGATATTTTCACCGCCGCGGATAATCATATCCTTGAGTCTGCCCGTGATGAGGAAATATCCGTCGGGTCTTCTGCAGGCGATGTCGCCGCTGTGAAGCCAGCCGTCCTTGTCGATTGCAGCTTCGGTTGCTTTCGGCATCTTATAATAACCTTTCATTATGTTATAGCCTCTTGCAACAAATTCGCCGTTTTCGCCGTCAGGTAAATCTTCGCCGGTTTCGGGGTCTATAATCTTGCATTCAACGTTCGGAAATGCACTGCCGACTGTTTCGGTTCTGTCCTCAAGTGATTCGTTAACCTCGCCCATTGTGCAGCCGGGAGAAGCTTCAGTTTCGCCGTAAACAGAGAGGATTTCCGTCATGTTCATTTCAGCTGCCGCACGTTTCATAAGGTCGGGCGGGCAGTTTGCACCGGCCATGATACCTGTTCTCATATATGAGAAATCTGTTTTCGCAAAGTCCTCGTGCTGGAACATTGCAATAAACATTGTCGGTACACCGTTGAAGCAGGTTATATGCTCCTGATGAACGCAGGCAAGAGATGATTTTGCCGAGAAATAGGGAAGCGGGCAAAGTGTGCCGCCGTGGGTCATCATGGATGTCATGGAAAGCACCATGCCGAAGCAATGGAACAGCGGAACCTGAATCATCATTCTGTCCGCTGTGGACATATCCATTCTGTCGCCGATGGTTTTGCCGTTATTAACAATATTATAGTGTGTAAGCATAACACCCTTGGGGAAGCCTGTTGTACCCGAGGTATACTGCATGTTTGCAACATCGTGGCAGTCAACCGCAGCTGCTCTGCGGTAAACTTCCTCAACGGGGACTCTGACCGCCATGTCCATGGCTTCTTCCCATGTGAGGCAGCCCTTCTGGCGGTAGCCTACGGTAATGATATTGCGAAGGAAGGGAAGCTTGCGGCAGTGAAGGGGCTTGCCCGGTACTGCGACCTCAAGCTCAGGGCAAAGCTCAGCGATTGACTGAGCATAGTTTGAATCAAGGCATGATTCTATAGTGATAAGAGTATGAGTATCAGACTGCCTGAGCAGATATTCAATCTCATGGATTTTGTATGCGGTGTTTACCGTAACAAGAACTGCACCGATTTTTGTTGCCGCCCAGAAGGTGATGAACCATTGAGGAAGGTTTGTCAGCCAAACTGCAACCTTATCTCCGGGCTTTACACCGAGAGCTATAAGCGCTCTTGCGCAGTTGTCAACATCGTCACGGAACTGTGAATATGTTCTTGTGTAATCAAGCGTTGTGTACTTGTAAGCAAGCTGGTCGGGGAATTTTTCAACCATAATATCAAGCACTTCAGAAAAAGTCTTATTTATAAGCTTGTATTTTTCCCAGACGAATTTGCCTGTACCGCTTCTGTTGGTGTGAAGAAGTTCTTCACTCTTTTTCTTTTTATCGTAATTGGTGATTGAGTTTACAAAATGGGGGAATACGATTTCCGCAATACCGAAATCTTCCATTGTTTCGGGCTGGCATTCATATGAAAGAAAACCGTCATAGTTGACCGATTCAAGAGCATTAAGCATAGTCTGAATCGGGAGCGAGCCTTCGCCTACAAGACGGTATTTAACCTCTCCGTCCTCAACAACAGAATCCTTGACATGGACATGCTTTATATATGCGCCGAGATTGGTGATAGTCGTGTCAGGCTCTTCGCCGAAATCTCTGTATGGATGATTTATATCCCAAAGTGCGGCAAGATTGTCGCAGGCAAAAACATTAAGAAGGTCACGCAGTCTTGAAGTATCCGCATAAATACCCACGGTTTCAACAAGAAGAGCGACGTTATCCTGCTCAGCTTTTTCAATAACTCTGCCGATAAGAGAAATAACATTTGAATCCTCGGTTTTTTTGTCCTCACCCGTTGCATAAGCATGAATTCTTACATAAGGGCATCTGATTCTTGCGGCGATTTCGATTGCGGTTGCAATTTCCTCATAGCCTTCTTCTGCTGTTTCGGAATTTGCAATGTTGCAGAAGGTATCAAGGCAGGAAACGGTAAGTGAATTTTCACGAAGCTTGTGGACGGTTGCGGATGAATTCTGTTTATTGAAAGGTGCATCGTTTCCGGTGAACCTGTTGTCAGTGATGTTGTGGATTTCAATACCTGAAAATCCGAGTTCGTTGGCAGTGCTTACAAATTCAGACCATGAAAGCTCCTGCCATCCGTTTGTTGAAAATGACAGTTTCATATAGCTTTCTCCTCATAGACAATTTTATTAAGCGCATTGATATAGGCAACAATACTTGCACCGATAATGTCCGTTGAAATGCCTTTACCGGAATAAAGCTTGCCGTTTGAACGGAGCTTTACAAGGGCTTCACCCATAGCTTCACGGCCTTCGGTAACGGACTGAATCTGGAAATCATCAAGCTCATAGTGATGACCTATAATCTGCTCAATTGTATGGAAAGCGGCATCAATAGGACCGTCGCCCATGCAGACTGCCTTAAGAGTTCTGCTGCCTTTTTCAAGAATTATGTTTGCAGTTGAGGAAATAACATTTCCCGCATTGATAACATAGCTCTGAAGTCTGTAGGTGGGAGGTACCTGATGAGCAACGTTTGCGATAATTGCATCAAGTTCTTTTGAACCGACCTGCTTTTTAATCGAAACATTCTTGAATGCGTCAAAAACCTTGGCAGTGTCGTCTTCGGAAAGCTCGTAACCGAGAGATACGATTGCGTTGCTGACCTTTGAAATATCTGCGGTATCGTCAAGAAGAACAGTGCTTCCGTATTCTCCCGAACCCTCGGAGGCAGCAAGATTTTTGTGTGTTTCGCTTGTCATGCGGAGAATCTGGTTTGCCGAGTGGTTTATTGCCATGGAATTTACGGAATAACTTACATCAAGGGTATGACCTTTTACCTGAAGAGCCTTCATAACCTGCTCAAGGTCGGTCATCGCTTCGCTGCCGACACAGGTTTTAATCTGTGTAGCACCTGCATCTATGCAAGCGAATACACAGGCATTTGCCATGTCAAGAGCATTGCTGCATTCTGCACCGAGTTTGATTTCCTTAACAGAGGGAACGGCTTCGCAAAGCTCTTCCATGAGTGTGGCAAATTCTGTGGGAAGAAGAGCACCTGCAGTATCGCAAATAGTAACAGTTTTTGCTCCGTTTTCGATTGCCGTTTTAACAGCGCTGAAAAGATATTCCTTTTCGGCTCTTGTTGCATCAACGGCGGAAAATTCCACGTCACTGCAAAGTGATGCGCAGTGGGCTGTCAATGTTCCGATAAGCTCAAGCATCTGTGCAGGCTTTTTGTGATAAAAATATTCCATCTGAACTGCCGACACCGGAAGGGAAACAACGAGTCTGGGCTTTTTTGTGCCCGAAATGGATTTCATGGCTCTGTCTGCTTCTTCAACCGTGCTGCCGACGGGGCAGGATAGAATGCTGTTCTTTAGGAGGGGACTTATAGTGCGCAAAACAAGTGTGTCAATTTTTTCGTCTGTAATGGGAGCGGCTTCGATAACATCAATATTAAGCTTATCGAGCAGCTTCGCAATTTCAAGCTTTTCTTTGAAGCTGAGGGCGATATCACCCTTGCGCGCGCACTCTCTGAGTGTTGCATCCGTGATTGTGATTTTTTTCATGTTAATCTCTCCTTTTTGAACAGCATTCCTTGACGGAATATGCAATTTTTGCAAATAAAAATACTTTTACACTATAAGTTTCCTTATATTATATATAAACAATTTATCAAAGTCAACACCGAATTGAAAGGTTCAAAACGATGTGATTAAAAATCGTAGACTGCAACAACTTTAAATTTTTTTAGCGGAATTTGTATGTGAATTTTGCACAACGAAAAAGGTCGTTATTTGTAAAAAATATGAAAAGAAAATGCAGCCGAAGAGAAACCTTCGGCTGCAAATTTATGCATAAAAATTAATATTTGAAATTCTTGTAGAAAATGTGAGTTTTGCCTGTTGCGTTTCCGCCACCTGCTGCATCAATAACAACATCGATGTCAAATTCAACAGTAAGGCTTACAAGGTGACCTGTTGCAATATCAATTTCCGCCTTAACAACTGCGTTCTTATAGCTTTCTTCAATAACTGCACTGCTGAGAACTTCACCGATTGCGCTATAGATAACGGGAGCGGTCTTGTGGTCAAAGTAGCTCTTGTCTGCATCGCCAACACAGATACCGCACTTGTCGATGGGGGAGTTGTTGTATTTTTCGTTTTTGGAAGCCTTGCTGTTGCCGGGTTTGACGTTGAGTGTGATTGTGTACTTGCCGTTGTTTTCGGTGCACTTTGCAGCTGTTACGTCAGCAGCTGAAAGAGTGCTCTTACGGAGATAGTGGTGAGGAACATCGCTTTCCCACTGACCTTTTGTTACGTCCATTGTGTATTTGTTTTCAGCACCAATGCCCATGAACGAATAGATAAGGTCACCGAATGTCTTGAGGAGGAAACCTGCATTAAGTGTTTCGTTATCTGTATAGCGTTCTTTGTTGAAACCAACCTTTGCTGCATATGCATTATTGATAGCTTTGTTGTAGTATGCGATGATTTCTTCTGTTGTTACGGGAGCGACGGGAAGAGTTGTTTCTTCTGCAGCTGTTGTTTCACCCTCAACGGGAGCTGCTGTTGTGTCAGCCTCAACGGGAGCTGCTGTTGTGTCAGCTTCAACGGGAGCTGCTGTAGTATCAGCTTCATCGGCTGCTGCGGTTGTGGTGGTTGTTCCGTTTGTTGTGTCTTCTTTACCGCATGCTGCGAAGCTGAAAAGAAGTGTAGCGGCAAGAAGGATTGCGAGAATTTTTTTCATGGGAAATCTCCTTTCATATATAACACCTTATCGGTGCTTTTTCCTTTTTTGGGGGATTATACGGCTTCGATAAATCTCATGAATGCCGCAAATCCTGCTTCATCACGCTTGAAAACTCCTGCGTGTTCGAGAACGGTTGCAAAGACCTTTCCGACCTCTGCGTGAATAATATCAACAACATTTTCTGCGTTTATATCGGAATAACGGGGAATAAATTCCTCAGCCCAGTCTGCATGGAGAGCCGTAAGTTCGTTTGCACGCAAATCTCCGCCGTTGACTATTGTGTCAGCGAGTGCTTCAAGTTCATCCTTAAGTCTGGGAGGAAGAACCGCAAGACCCATAACCTCAATCAAACCTATATTTTCTTTTTTTATATGATGAAGCTCTGCATGGGGATGATAGACTCCCATAGGATGCTCATCTGTTGTTATGTTGTTGCGAAGCACAAGGTCAAGCTCGTACTTGTTGCCCCTGCGTCTTGCAATAGGGGTAATTGTGTTGTGGGGAGTTTTATCCGTATAAGCAAAAATAAAGGCGCTTTCATCGGTGTATCCGCGCCATGCAGAAAGTATTTTATCTGCAAGCTCCGTGAGTCTTTCAGGGGACTCGGAAAGAAGTCGGATGGTTGACATCGGCCACTTGACTATGCCTGCTTCAATATCCTCAAACCCTTTGAAATTAACTGATTTTTCAATAGGAGCTCTTTCCATGGCAAATTCATATCTGCCGCCCTGGAAATGCTCATGGCTTAAAATCGAACCGCCTACAATCGGCAAGTCTGCATTTGAGCCAATAAAATAATGAGGAAACAGGGTGACAAATTCAAGAAGTTTTGAAAATGCCTCCTTGTCGATTTTCATCGGAGTATGATTACCGTTGAATACAATGCAATGCTCATTGTAATAAACATAGGGTGAATACTGCATAAACCAACCGGAATCATTAATTTTAATCGGAATAATTCTGTGATTTTGTCTTGCAGGGAAATTGACTCTGCCCGCATAGCCCTCGCATTCACGGCAGAGCTGACACTTCGGATATCCTGACTGAGGTGCATTTCTTTCCGCGGCAATTGCTTTCGGGTCTTTTTCCGGTTTGGAAAGATTAACTGTTATATCAATTGTTCCGTAATCGCCGTCGTGCTGCCATTTGAGGATTTTGGCTATTCTGTCCCTGCGGATATAGTTTGTATCACCGCTGAGCTTATAATAATAATCTGTTGCTTTTTCCGGAGAATCGGAATACAGAGAATTGAATTTCTCGATAACCGTTGAGGGTCGGGGAGTAAGAGCGCCCATGATTGCGGTGTCGAAAAGGTCACGGTATGTAATCGAATCCTCAATGATTCCTTTTTCTGCTGCATAATCGCAAAGTGCATCAAGAATAATATTTATTTCGCCTTTTGCTTCTTCGCACGAATCATCGTAGGCATCTTTTTTAAGCAAATACATAACAGCATTTGTACAATAAACTTTATCGCTTTCTTCAATAAGACCGTTTGTAACAGCATATGAAATCAAAGCCTTAATATGTGAATCAACCATAATAAATCCACGCTTTCGATTTAAAGTATTTCATATATTATATACTTTTCCTCTCGAGTGTGCAAGTAGCAAATAAAAATATTGTAGAATAAACTATATGAATTTTGACAAAAATGTGATAATATTGATTAAACGAAAAAAAGAAAGGGGAGAAATATGAGGGTTTCGGAAATGATTGCATGCATTCTTCTGACAACCTTTGCTGCAAGCTATGCATGGGGAATGAGAGGAACCGTTATAGGCGGAGAAAAAGGTGCAATGCTTCCCGGTGCATTTATCGGATTAATTCTTGCTCTGTTTTCGGGAGATGCTGTAAGAGAGAATTTCTGGATTCCTGCGGCGGCAGGACTTATGGGTATGACCTTTGGAGGTACGGAACCTTACGGTGAAACCATCGGCATGGTGCTTCACCGAGGCAGACCCGATTACAATCCTGTCAAAGGATATTTCGGGCTTGCATTCAAGGGCGCACTTTGGTTTTCAATTTGCGGAGGCTTTATTGCTGTTTCTCTTGCATCCATGAGCAAAAGTATTTATTCAACCTTGGACTTGGTGATATTTATGCTCCTTGTTCCGGTAATACAAAGAATAGGATACAATATCTTTAATCAGCCGTATGACAAACAAAAGGGTATATATCCGAAAATCTTTTATTCGCTGACTCGCCGTGAGGAATGGGGCAGTAACCTTGCATTGCTTATTGCAATGATAGCTTTTGCTGTTATCAGAGGGGATGATTTCACCCTCGCCATGATTGCAGGCGGATTCTTCTTTGGCGCACTCGGTTGGCTGGTTGCAATGAAATTCTATGCTCTTTCGGTATTTCCGATGAAGAACGGAAAATATATTTTTGGCAGGCTTCAGGAAAAAGGTTTTATTGACGGCTGGAAGATTATGGAGTTTACCCTTGGTGCGATAGGCGGTTTCGGTCTTTCGCTGACATATTGTGTAAGATTCGGATTTGTTGATAAGTATAATAAAATGATTGCTTTAAACGGAATACGAACACTTCCCGAATCAATTGAAAAATATATGCCGTTGCTGTGTGCTGTTTTTGCACTCGGTATTATATGGGTCAATCTTTATGCAATGATGTGTGAAAATAAAGATAAAAAAGTAAATTCATTCAAGTGTGACCTCATTGAAAGACCTTTTTATAATATTATCCCCATGATTTTTGTTCTTCTCGGTTCTCAGTTTACCGCAAGATATTCAACTGTTTTTATGCTTGTTTTTGTTCTTGCCGTCAAATGCATATTTGACCGTTTTAACGAATCAAAGCTTTTGCCCCTTGCGGGAGTAATTCTGACCGCTTTATGTTCTTTTATATTTGCAATATGCTTCAGACCTGAGCTTTGCACACCGTTCGCGATAACGGTAATCGGTACAATCCCATATCTTTTTACCGAGCTTATCTGTGTTATATGGAAAGCACCGAGAAAAGGAATGAAAATATCTCATGCTCTTACGAAAACCTCGTTTGTTACGGTCTATCCTTTTATGTTTGTTCAAAGTGTCCTTTTAATTATTCTTTTTATAAAATTTTCTATCATTTAGTATTTACATTTTGTGTTTCGTGTGTTAAAATATTAAAGCATAAAAGTGTACGAAAGGCGGTTCTGTAATGAGCGCAAAATTTAAAGACTCCAATGTTGATTTTTTGTTTGAAGCTATTTTGAACCTCGAAACTCTTGAGGAGTGCTATGATTTCTTTGAAGACCTTTGCACAGTTACCGAAATCAAATCCATTTCCCAGAGAATTGTTGTTGCAAAGATGCTTCGTGATAAAAAAGTTTATAATGAAATCGTATCCGAAACAGGTGCAAGCACTGCGACCATCAGCCGTGTTAACCGTTCTCTCCAGTATGGTTGCAACGGATATGAGGTTGTATTTAAAAGGATGGAAGAGTAATGTCATACGATGATTTTTCACGTTTTTATGACTTGCTGACCGATAATGTTGAGTATAAGAAGCGTGCAGATTATTTTTGCAGGCTTCTTTCCATGTGCGGAACAAACGAAGGGATACTTCTTGACCTCGGCTGCGGCACGGGAAATATGTCTTTCGAAATGGCAGACAGAGGCTTTGATGTTATCGGAGTTGACAGCAGCGTGGGTATGCTGAGTGCCGCTCAGCAAAAGATGTTTGAAAACGGAAGGCATATTCTGTTGCTTAATCAGAATATGCAGGAGATTGACCTTTACGGCACGGTTGACTGCGCCATATGCGTTCTTGACGGCATAAATCATCTTGACTGCTCGGCTGATGTAAAGGAAACATTTAAAAAGGTTTCTCTTTTTATGAATAAAGGCGGTGCTTTTGCTTTTGATGTAAATACAATTTACAAACATA
Source organism: Acutalibacteraceae bacterium (assembly GCA_045544115.1). GTDB lineage: Bacteria > Bacillota > Clostridia > Oscillospirales > Acutalibacteraceae > CAG-177. The sequence continues at coordinate 27,022 of JAZPYI010000089.1, forward strand.
AAAGCATTCTTGCCGATAATGTGTTTGTTTTTGAACCTGAGGGATTGTTCTGTTCGTGGCAGAATAATTATGATTCCAAAGATAACAGCATAGAAATAACTCTTGATTTCTTTGAGGAAGAGGACGGCATGTATTACCGTTCGTCGGAAAGCTTTACGGAGCAGGCTTATGAACTTGACGATATAAAGCTTTGGCTTGAAGAAGCGGGATTTGAGGTTGTCGGAATTTTTGATGATTTGACAACCGATGATGTTAAGCCCGACAGCGAAAGGGCAGTATTTTTAGCAAGGAAGAAGTGGTAATATGAGCGAACTTGTAAGAATGATTTCAAATGACGGTACATTAACCGTTATTGCGGTGGACAGCACCGATATAATAAACCGTATGGAGCAGATACACATGACTTCTGCCGTAACCTCTGCCGCACTCGGCAGACTTCTTACCGCGGCATCAATGATGGGTGCGGTTTTGAAGGGGAAGGATAACAGTATAACTCTGCGCATTAACGGAAACGGACCCGCAGGCTCTGTTATTGCCGTTTCGGACAGCGAAGGTAACGTAAGAGGCTATGTTGCAAATCCCGTTGTTGAAATTCCTTTAAATGATAAAGGAAAACTGGATGTTGCGGGAGCAGTCGGAACAGACGGAACATTGACCGTTATGAAGGACCTCGGACTTAAAGAGCCTTATATCGGTCAGATTCCCATTGTTTCGGGTGAAATTGCCGAGGATATAACAAGCTATTTTGCAACAAGTGAGCAGGTGCCCAGCGTTTGTGCGCTTGGTGTTCTTGTTAACCCCGATTTAACGATAAAAGCGGCGGGCGGCTTTATAATTCAGCTTTTACCGACGGCACTTGAAGATACAATTGATCAGGTGGAAGAATGTATAAAAGGCATTCCTTCCGTTACTCGGATGCTTACCGATGGCATGACCCCGGAGGATATATGCCGCAATGTTCTTAAAACATTTGAATTGGAGATTCTGGATACCTCTAAGCCCGAATACAGATGCAATTGTTCAAGAGAAAGGGTTACAAAAGCTCTTTTATCCATGGGCAAAGAAGCACTTGTTGATATGGCGAATGACCCGTTCACGGAGGTGGACTGCCATTTCTGCGAAAAGAAATACAGATTTACTTCTGCCGAAATAAAAAAGCTTGCGGAATAAGGAAGGGAATAAATATGAGCAAATTATTCGGTTATCCCGAGTTTGACATTAACGGAGAAGAAATTCTCTGTACCTATGATAATGATTACAGCGAGATGATGATGGATGTCCGAGTTTACCGCATGAAAGCAGGAGAAACAAGAAAATTCTGCCGCAGCGGTGAAGAAATTGCAGTTCTTCTTCTTTCAGGCACAATTACATTTGACAGCGAAAACATTTCCGAAACTGTAAGCCGTGAAAGTGTGTTTACGCAAGGACCTTTTGCGGTTCATGTGTGTTCAGAATGCAGCATTTCCGTAAAGGCGGAAACTGATGCTGAAATTCTTGTTCAATGTACAAAGAACGAAGCTGAATTTGCTGATAAGCTTTACAGACCCGAGGATGCACCATGGGGATATTCCTGTGTAGGAAAATTCGGAAATGTTGCAAAGCGCCGTGTCAATACGATAATTGATAAGGATATTGCACCATATTCCAATATGGTGCTTGGTGAGGTGCTTAATGATAAGGGCAACTGGTCAGGCTATCTTCCTCACAGGCATCCACAGCCCGAATGTTATTATTTTAAGTTTGACCGTCCCGAAGGTTTTGGTGCAAGCTTTGTAGGTGATGAGGTTTTCAAGAGTGTAGACAACAGCTTTTCGGCAATTCCCGGAGGTGCTCTTCATCCGCAGTCCGTTGCACCCGGATTTCAGATGTATACCTGTTGGATGATTCGCCATCTTGATGGTGATCCCTGGCTCCAGACCACTCGTAATGAGGATGAAAAATATATCTGGCTTCATAATGCGGAAATATAAAACATGGGCTGTCTTGTGCAAGACAGCCCATGCATACTTTATAACATTATTATTCGGTTTCGGAAATACTGTCAAAATAAATCGAATATCCGTTAAGGCTCAATATTAAATAATCTTCATTTGAACTGCTTTTGCCGATGGTTGCATAGCCCTTTAAGCTTTGATTATCCGAATAATAAAAAATATCATAGATAGAAGTATTGGAATTGTTTGTTTGTACCGTTTCGTTAAGTGAGTATTCAAGGCTCCATGCTTCTGAAGTTGCATTGTCGATTATTTTGATCTTTGTTTCATCTGCGGTGCAGCTGAGGTCAATTATTTTTGCATCTTCATAAAAGGGCTTATTATCATCGGTACAGAAAATGACCTCGCCTGTGCTGCTGTTTGTTACACGGGATAACATCCAATTGTTTTTTATGCTCGATTCGTAGTTATTGCTGCAGCCTGCCAATAATAACATAACAGCTAACAGCAAGGGTATTATTTTTTTCATAATTTAATATCTCCGTTTAATTAAATTTATAAGTTATTATATTCCTAAATATGGTTGGTTGTCAAGAATGCGGTAAAAAGAATTATCAGTAAATATTATTTTTAAGATTTATATGTACAAATCACCGAAAACGGGACTGAAATAATGCGAGAAAATAATTCTTATTTGACATCAAAAAATTTTTTGAAATTTTTTTAAAAAAGGGGTTGACATTTTCGGAAAAGTGGTGTATTATACGTCATGTCGCTTGACGAGAGCGGCGCCAACGTGGGAGCATAGCTCAGCTGGGAGAGCATCTGCCTTACAAGCAGAGGGTCACAGGTTCGAGCCCTGTTGTTCCCACCACATGGCCCGGTAGTTCAGTTGGTTAGAACGCTAGCCTGTCACGCTAGAGGTCGACGGTTCGAGCCCGTTCCGGGTCGCCATTTAAAAGTGGCCTGTAATTTAATTACAGGTCATTTCTATGCCTCTGTAGCTCAGTTGGTAGAGCAGTGGACTGAAAATCCACGTGTCGCTGGTTCGATTCCGGCCGGAGGCACCAATAGGTGCGGATGTAGCTCATCTGGTAGAGCGCCACCTTGCCAAGGTGGAGGTAGCGAGTTCGAGCCTCGTCATCCGCTCCATTTAATTTTATATGGTGCCATAGCCAAGTGGTAAGGCAGAGGTCTGCAAAACCTCGATTCCCCAGTTCAAATCTGGGTGGCACCTCCAAAAATCGGCGAATTTCGACAGAAGTTCGTCGATTTTACTTTTTACTTCTTCACTATTCACTAATCTTTGGGTCGATTTTTGGCGAGTAATAAGTAAGAAGTAATAGTGAATAAGTGTGGGCGGGACCCCCACACCCGATTGTAATTACAGATTATGTATGGTATAATCAGTTCGGCAAATAAGAATTTGACGGAGGACATCCTTATGAATCAAAAATTCTTTTTTTCAGACGGAGAAATAGAATTCGACGACTGAAAAAGTGTAAAAGAACTCATTGCATATGCATTTGACTGCTTCGGTTATTATGAACCAATGGGCTTGGATATTGTATCACTGTTTCAAGCACATCATCCTGATACGAATACGGGATGGTTTACTACTGATGTTACTTTAAGTTGTGCTGAAGAAATCAAGAATCCGGAAGAACTGTGTTTTGCTTATCATCTGCCTAATGTTTTTTATTTTGCAGAAGGCGGATGGGGACATCATATGGCTGAACTTGGAAATCATCCAATGATTGATAATGGGGTTGCACTGAGTATTAGGTTTGATGATTTTAGAAACACCGTTGTAATTAACGGGATGTACACCTTTACTGATATCGTTAATTTCTTAAAAAGAACAGAATATTTGGACAACGATTGCAACTATGTTGAGGTTATTCCTGTTGGATGTGCCACGAAGTCTTATTTGATACCTTTTTCAGACCCCATTATGAAGGTCAGGTTGATGGATTTGGAAACAATTCTCGATAAATATAATTCAGAACGAATACAACTTTCTGAAGGAGAGTTTATTTATCACATAGAACTGCGGATTTGTTAATACCGGATAATGATACAACGTGCTAATTTTCAAATTATCAAGTCGTCGCTAAATTAAATCAACTTTCTGATTTGAAAACCATTTCATATAATAATGAGATGGTTTTTCTTTTTGTTTTCTCGTATTTATTTACAAACCCAAATCTCTGTGATAAAATAATTTTTGCCTGAAAGGCTATTTGATGGCAGGAAGTGAAGTTATGAAGAATAATTACCCGTTTGTATTTGTTCACGGAATGTTCGGATGGGGAAGTGCGGTTGGTTTTGATAAAATTTCTCCGTATTGGGGCTCAACAACCGGCAATCTCATGAAGCATCTTGATGATTGCGGTTATGAGTGCTATGCGGCAACTGTCGGTCCTGTTTCAAGTGCATGGGATTGTGCGTGCGAGCTTTATGCACAGCTCACGGGAACAAGAGTTGACTACGGTGCTGCGCATTCAAAGACTCATTCTCATGAACGGTTCGGGAGAAAATACAACAAACCGCTTTTTGAAGGCTTCGGAGAAAGAAAAATCCATTTGATTGGTCATAGCCATGGCGGTCAGGTAATAAGATTGCTTGCACATCTTCTCACGTACGGAGATGAATCGGAAAAAGAAGCAACGGATGAAAATGATTTGTCCGAACTTTTCAGCGGCGGCAAGGGAAAATATATTTCAAGTATTACATCGTTGTGTACTCCGAATAACGGAACAACTTTGTATTATTTAGCTGAAAAGGCAAATGTAATTCAGCCCTTGGGACGTGCAGCAGATTTTGCTATGGCTGTTTTCGGCAGAACCTTTATTCACGGAAGGCTTGTGGACTACCAGCTGGAGCAGTACGGATTAACACCTTTAAGAGGCGAAAAGAAAGCCGATAAAATTATTACTGCGATGAACAGAATGAGGGATACCGATGATAATGTACTTACGGATCTTTCCTTCAAAGGTGCTTATGAGTTGAACAAGAAAATTGAAATTACCGAAAATATAAATTATTTTTGCTATACATCAAACGGAAGTTCAGGAAGCAATTATAAGCCTGAAAACATAAAGCTTCCTTTTCTCAAGCCATTGAGTCGTCTTATTGCAAGGCATGAGCTGCCTGAGGCACAGTACGGATTGACATTTGATGATTCATGGCGCGAAAATGACGGCCTTGTAAATACTCCTTCGGGCAAAAATCCTATTGATGAACCCGCTAAGGAATATGACGGCAAAATTGAGCCGGGGATATGGAATATAATGCCCGTGCTTATAGGTGATCACGGTCAGGCAGCAGGGCTTCTGGCCAATAAAGAAAAGCTGCACGCATTTTATGATGACCTTGCCCGATTGCTTGTGTCAACCGAATAACAAAGTAAAAAAAGGTGAAACAGTGAAAATTTCTTTAGAAAAAATATCGGAATACAGAAAAAAATTAACAGAGTTTTGTATTTGTTTGTTATCTGCCGTGATTATAGGCGCGGTCGGCGGAGTTATAGGTGCTTTTTTTGCAAAGAGTATCGGCTTTGCTACTGCGGTAAGAGAGGAAAACAGCTTTCTCATATATTTGCTTCCTCTCGGAGGTCTTGTTTCTGTCGGGCTGTATAAGCTGACAAAAACAGAGGGAGTCGGCACTGTTCGAGTGCTTGAGAGCGCAAGGGGAGAGTCGAAAGTTTCTGTTTTACTCATGCCTGTAATCTTTGCAGCATCGGTAATAACACATATTTTCGGAGGCTCGGCAGGTAAGGAAGGTGCAGCGCTTCAAATAGGCGGAGCCATAGCGGAAGCTGTTTCAAGAATTACCCGCGCGGATGATAAGAAGCATTCTGTTTATGTTATTTGCGGTATGGCGGCTTTGTTTTCTGCGGTGTTCGGTACTCCTGTTGGTGCTTGCGTTTTTGCACTCGAGGTTGTTTTGACGGGAAAGATGCTTACTTATGCCGTTTTTCCTGTGTTTGTATCAAGCATAATTGCTCATATTGTTTCTGTTAACTTGGGAGTTGCACCGGAGAGATTTATGCTTTATTATGTGCCCGATTTCGGAATTAATATTTTGCTTAAAGTCCTTGCCGTTGCAACGGTTTCGGCAATTGTAAGTGCTTTTTTCTGCTTTTTGATGCATAACGGTGAAAAGCTTTTTGAGAATATTTTCAAAAATTCCTTTATAAGAATTTTTACGGGCGGATGTATTATTGTTGTTCTTACTCTTGTTTTCGGAACGGACTATAATGGCGGAGGAATTGCTGTTATTGAACACATTTTTGAAGAAGGAAGTGTTCGTCCGGAGGCTTTTTTGCTCAAAATATTGTTTACAGTAATAACCGTTTCGGCGGGCTACAGAGGAGGAGAGATTGTTCCGTCATTATTTATAGGGGCATCTCTCGGAGCGGTTTTATCGCCGCTTATCGGAATACCTCCTGAATTTGGTGCGGCAATCGGAATGATTTCGTTTTTCAGCGGTGTTACAAATGCACCTGTTGCGGCAGCTTTTGTAGGCATTGAGCTTTTCGGTACTGATGGCTTGGTCTTTTTTGCATTATCTGCATTTGCAGCAAAAGCTTTTTCAGGAAAAATCAGTCTTTATTCAAAAAAATAGCCTATATGTATTGCAAAAAAATCTAAACACTGTATAATGGTTCTGTATATTTTTAGTTTAGGAGGCTATTAAAATGTCAACGGTTATTCCTTTAACGTTCTGGCTCCTTTTCGGTGTCGCAATGCTCATCAGCTCCATAGGTTTCTACAAATATGTTTATTTCATATCTCTCGGCTACGGTTTTTCTATTGCGGGACTCGGCGCAATAATGCTCGTTATGTTCCGTGAGAATTTAAGCATCGGAACAGTTCTTGCTTGTGTTCTTTTTATTATTTACGGTATCAGACTCGGCGGATTTCTTCTTATAAGGGAGCTTAAAAGTGCTGCGTACCGAAATACGATGAAAACAGAAATCAAAGACGGAAAAACTATCGGTTTAGGTGTGAAATTTGCGATATGGATTACCTGTGCAGCGCTTTATGTTACTCAGGTTCTTCCTGTGTTTTATCGCCTTCTTAACGGTGAAAAGACAGATGGCTGCTGCATCGCAGGTATAATTATAATGGCATTCGGTATTGTTTTTGAATCCGTTGCAGACTGGCAGAAGAATAACTCCAAAAAGAAAAATCCCAAAAGATTTTGCGATACCGGATTGTACCGTATCGTGCGTTGCCCCAATTATCTCGGAGAAATGATTTTCTGGACAGGTGTTCTTGTTTCCGGCATAAATGTTCTTGACGGTGTCGGTCAGTGGATTCTTGCTCTTATCGGTTACATAGGAATTATTTTTGTTATGTTCAGCGGTGCCCGTCGTCTTGAAATTCGCCAGAACAAAAACTACGGTGATGACCCCGAATATCAGAAATATGTTAAAACAACACCCATTCTTCTTCCTTTTGTGCCTCTTTACAGTGTTGCAAAATACAAATTTCTTGTTGCCTGAATTATTGAACAGCCCTATTCTTTTGTCGGATTAGGGCTGTTTTTTCTTGACTTGTTACGGTTTTTGCGATATTGTTATTTGCAGAGGTGGTTTGATGTTTGCTGAAATTTACAATCAGGAAATAAAAATTGATTATAATAATATTGATGCGCTTAACAGATATCCTTCCGACCTGATGGCTGAATATGTTCAGTCGATGGAGGAGGGTCTTGATGTAGAAAAATACAAGAGCCTTTTTGAAGCGGTTTCCGAGCTGGAAAACGGTGAATATAAAACTCGCATGAGTGATATAATTTTTGAAATGGTTATAAATGCAAAATTGCGCAAGGGTTATAAATATAACGAACCCAATGAATTGAATAAAATCAAGGCATTGAGAAATCCGCATGATTTTAAAATGACAATGCCGGATGATGAAACCCTTCGCAAAAAGCTTCTCGGTGCGTGGACGGGAAGAGCCTGCGGATGCCTTCTCGGCAAACCGGTTGAATGTATAAGAAGTGATGAGCTTATTCCGTTCCTCAAGGAAACCGGAAATTATCCCATGCACAGATATATTTTAAGCTCGGATATCACAGATGAGATTTGTTCGCATTACAAGTTCTCTTTAAAAAATAAGGATTATGCCGATACTGTTGACGGAATGCCCGTTGATGATGATACAAATTATGTGGTGCTTGCCCAGAAAATCATTGATGATTGCGGCAGGGATTTTGGGTCAGGGGATGTTGCAAAGGCATGGATGAAATATCAGTCGGTTTTTTCATATTTCACAGCTGAAAGAACTGCATTTGTTAATTTTATAAACTGCATTGAGCCGCCGGCATCGGCTATGTATAAAAATGTCTGCCGTGAATGGATAGGCGCTCAGATAAGAGGCGATTATTTCGGATATATTAATCCCGGAAATCCCGAAGCAGCTGCTAAAATGGCTTACAATGACGCAAGAATATCTCATGTCAAAAATGGAATATACGGTGAAATGTTTGCATCTGCAATGATAGCCTGCGCCGCCGTTACCAACAGTATTGATGATATTGTTCTCGGAGGTCTTTCACAGATTCCGTCAACATCAAGACTTTATGAAGCGGTTATGAAAATTTATGAGGGCTATAAAAACGGTGTTACCGTTGAAGAATGCTTTAACATTATTCATTCTGCCTATGACGAGCATACCGACCATGGTTGGTGTCACACTATTTCTAATGCAATGGTTGTTACTGCTGCTCTGCTTTACGGTGAAGGGGATTTTGGAAAGTCAATCTGCTGCGCTGTAGGTATGGCTTTTGATACGGACTGCAACGGCGCAACGGTTGGTTCGGTTCTCGGCATGAGAAACTCAATTGACGGCATTGATGAATACTGGAAAAAGCCGATAAACGGCAAAATTCATACTTCAATTTTCGGGGCAGGTACGGTTGATATCGAAAAAGCAGTTGATAAAACAATCGGTCACATAAATCGGGGTTGATTTTCTTTTTGTCATGTATTGACGAAAAAATAAAATATTGCTATAATTCAAAATGAAAAATTTTGCAAGGAGTGATTCCAATGGCAAAGAGTATTCAGGATATCCTGAACATAATCAAAGAAAATGACATTAAAATGGTAGACTTCAAGATGGTTGACATTAACGGTCAGTACCGTCACGTAACAATCCCTGCTGAAAACTTCTCAGAGGATACAATGAAGAGCGGTATCGGATTTGATGCTTCAAACTACGGCTATGCCGTTGTTGAAAAGAGTGACATGGTGTTTATTCCCGATCCGGATACAGCTGTTATTGATCCCTTCTGCGATATCGCTACACTTTCAATGACGGGTAATGCAATGATTATTGATTCTCCCGAAAACCGTCCTCTTGCACAGTATCCCAGAAATATCATCAAGGCAGCTGTTCAGTATATGAAGGACAGCGGTGTTGCCGATGAGATGAAGATTCTTCCCGAATTTGAGTTTTATCTTTTCGATGATGTCAGATGGAATGTTGACGGAAAGCATATCGGTGCAACTGTAGATGCGAGCCAGTCTTATTGGAATTCCAATACCGACGGTCACGGTGTTGTTGTTGCAAAGCAGAAGAACTACCACATTGCAAAACCCTTTGACACATCCTATGAATGCCGCAGCGAAATGTGTCTTCATATGAAAGATGCAGGTATTGAAATAAACTATCACCATCCTGAAGTGGCTGCTTCGGGTCAGTATGAAATTGAACCTCAGCTCGGCGAGGTTGTTCATATGGCTGATGCTTCAATGATGATTAAGTATATCATCCATAACACGGCTCTTAAATACGGCAAGACTGCTACGTTCATGCCCAAGCCCATTTACGGTGAAGCAGGCAGCGGTATGCACGTTCACATGCTTCTTTTCAAGGATGGTGAGCCCGTATTCTCGGATGATAACGGCTATTCACACCTCAGCGAAACAGCTCATTATTTTATGGGCGGTCTTCTCAAACATATCGGTGCTCTCTGCGCCATTACAAACCCCAGCACAAACTCTTTCAAACGTCTTGTTCCCGGATTTGAAGCACCTGTTACCGTCGGCTATGCAACCTCAAACAGAAGTGCCGTTATCCGTATTCCCGCTTACGCAAAGAGTCCCGATAAACGCAGATTTGAGCTTCGTAACCCCGATGCAACCTGCAACCCCTATTTCTGCTATGCGGCTATTCTTATGGCTGGTCTTGACGGTGTTAAGAATAAGATTGACCCCCATGCAAACGGTTGGGGTCCCTACGATGTAAACCTTTATCATCTCCCCGAAGAAGAAAAGGCAAAGCTTCAGCACCTTCCCGTATCTCTTGAAGATGCTCTCGATGCTCTTGAAGCGGATAATGCATTCCTTACCGAAGGCGGTGTATTCCCTGCAGAGCTTATCGCAAACTTCATTAAGACAAAGCGCGAAGAATGCCGTCAGCTTTCCGCAATTCCTCACCCCGCAGAATTTGATAAGTACTATAATCTTTAATAAAATCGAAATCACCGAGGTCTGCTTCGGTGATTTTTATTTGCGTAAAACTGCTTGCAATATTATTTGATTTATGATTTAATTAAATTCAGAAGGTAACGGAAAAGAGATGTGATACATGAAGAAATATGGTAAAGGTATTACCACGGGTGTTTTTGATCTTTTTCATATAGGTCACTTAAATTTGCTTGAAAGGTGCAAAAAACAATGTGATTATCTTATTGTTGCCGTGTGTGACGATGATTATGTCAGAAATATCAAGCATAAAGAACCCGTTTTTTCACTTGAAGAAAGAGTAAGAATAATTAATGCGTTAAAATGTGTTGATGAAACAGTTGTTGTTTCTTTTGAAGAAGTAGATGATAAGATGTTGTTGCTGAAAAAGTATGGTTTTGATGTTTTGTTTTCGGGTGATGACTGGAAGGGTACCGAAAGATACATAAAGACCGAAAAACAGTTTGCCGAAGTAGGAGCGGCGATCGAATATTTGCCTTATACACAAGGTGTTTCGACAACGCAGATAAAAGAAAGTTTGAAAAAGTGAGTTGAAACCGTAATGGATAATATGCTCTTGAAAGATTTACAAAAAGTTGAGCTTGAAATACTTCTTGAAGTTGACAGAATATGCAAAAAGAACAATATCAGATATTTCCTTGTTTCAGGCACATTGTTGGGTGCAATAAGACACAAAGGCTTTATACCTTGGGATGATGATATAGATATATGTATGCCTGTTAAGGATTACAGAAAGTTTTGCAAAATTTGCAAGAAAGAACTCGACCCAAAATACTTTCTTCAGAATTATGAAACCGATTTAACAAGTATGTGGTTTGCCAAAGTGCGTAAGAACGGCACAACAGCAATAGAAAAAGGAAGAGAAATAAAGTCTCATCATCAGGGTATTTGGATAGATATATTTCCTCTTA
>JAZPYI010000090.1:0-17072 GCA_045544115.1 Acutalibacteraceae bacterium
AGAGAATATAATGGTTTGGCAAAAAAAGCAGTAACTAAAACTGACAAAAAGAAACGCAAGGAAGATCTTGCGTATAATGAAGAAATTGAAATTTCTGAAATGGTTATTGCTGAACTCAATAAATTCTCAACACCTCTTTTCGCAGCAAAAATTGATGCATACAAAAGTGTCTATTGTTCGGGATTAAGAGGCTTATTTGAGGCTGATATGCAAGATATTATGAATGAACTGGTTGCAGCAAGAAAAATGCCAAAAAACTCAAAAGAAGAAAAAGAACTCCGCAGCTTTGCTATTGATGTTGCACAGAGCAAATTATCTTCACGCAAAGCAATTGATAAGTATTATAAAAATTTAGATGATTTTTGCGAGCCGGATTATTCTGCTATTGATAAGATTTATGATGAGGAAGAACTTTGTGATATAAAGCTTAAAGAACTCTATGTCGCACAGTCCAAAGCAAAAAAATCAAAAGACTATGTTCTTTTGAAAGAAATATCCGATGAAATCAAATCTTTTGAAAAGAGAAAAAAAGAACTTTCAGCGGCATTGAAAGCGGAAACCGATAAGCATATTCAATTTTCTCGTGCTGCCAAGCCCTATATCGAAGCAAAAAAACTTATAGCAGCAAGAGAAAATTACAAGCATCTTGAAGAACTTGAGGAAAGATATGAGGAAGCTAAAGCAAGGAATTAAGATGTTGTTGCAGTAAAAACCGCAATAATAAAGCAGATGCAAAAAGAAAGATTTCACTAAAAACAGAATAATATAATAGACAGATTAATTAATCATTAAACATTCAAACAAAAATCGGGGCTGCAGAAGGGAGGCACTTCATAAGGAAGTTGCCTCCCTTGCGTCTACCATTATTTTATCACTTCAATTAAAAATTCCGTCGGCTTTTCTACAACCATAGCATAAAAAATATTAATTTACACTAAACCATCTGATAAAGTCATATTTTTGTGTTGCCTGCTTTTTAATTTCCGACTATTGACAATAAAGTAAAAATGATATAGAATTATATCGAACATTTGTTTGTTTTGAAATTTTAAAAATTTTTTGTAAAAGAAAAAAGGAGAAAAATTATTGCCAAATGAAAACCTAAAAAACAAATCCATTGACGAACTTCGTGAAATGAAAGCGAAGGGCGAAGCTGAACTGAAGGTGTTGCATAACAAAAGCAAATATTATGAGTCACAAATAAATTTGCTGACACGGAAAGAACGCACTCACAGACTCTGCACCCGTGGAGCAATGCTTGAAAAATTTCTCGGTTGTCCCAATGAGCTGACCGATGAGCAGGTTGAAGAAATTCTGAAAATTGCGTTTCAATCCGAAGCAGTCAGCAGGGCGATTGAGCAATTCAGAGAGAGCAACGAAAACGGTTCTGATTAAAATTGATTACTTTTCGTTTGCGTGTGTGATATAATTAACTCGACAAATAGGAATTTGACAAAGGAGCATGATTGTATGAAAAAGTTGCGTGTTGTATCTTTGGTTGTTCTTGTGATAGCAACAATAGTAAGTGTAGATTTACTAATTAACTTCCTTGGGAACTTAGTTCCAGAAATGAATGATGGGATTGGAATGCATAGTGTTCTCCTGCCTGCTAAATTGTTCTTTGAAGATAGCCTTTGGAGTCTTGAAAGATTTTACAATGCTTTTGTAACAAGTTCGTTGATTACACTTGCTGTATTCGTTGAGAATGTAGTTTTGGCAATCATCGACAATATAAAGAAGTAAGTCAATTCCAATTTGTCGAACCAAAATCGAATACAGACACTCAAACCGTTTTACTTTAAGTGAGGCGGTTTTCTTTTATACGAAAACACCACTTTGTAAAAGTGCGCGGTTATTCACGTCGTCAGAACGAATGTGCGTTTTTCTGTTTTTTGAGGGTAACACTATAACGGATTTTAATTTCAAAACTTTCAAATTAATCAAAAAATTAACATTAATAAACCCTGAATCAATTGCAACAATAATAAGGCAAACGCAAATTGAATTTGAAGGGGTGTAAACGAAATGTCAAAGAATAATTCAGTTGTTCCTCAGGCAAGAGCAGCTCTTGACCAGTTCAAGATGGAAGCTGCAAGAGAAGTTGGCGTTAACCTTAAGCAGGGTTACAACGGCGACCTCACTTCCAAGGAAGCAGGTTCTGTAGGCGGTCAGATGGTTAAGAAAATGATCGAGGCTTATGAAAACGGCATGAAATAAGCAGGCTCTCAGATGCAGGAGCTGCCACGGTTTTTCGTGGCGGCTCTTTTTGATGATTTGATTTATGCTCAATCCGCAGAAGCATACATATCAACCGAGATTTCGCAACAAGGTGTATGTGTGTATTGACCGATAAAAAATAAAATGTTATAATATCAAAATATAATATAATTTCCGGGAAAGCAAAGGTGACAAAAATGAGAAAAATCACAAATATCAACAAGGATTGGACTTTTATTAAGGACGGAGAAATCGAACAGATTTCACTTCCTCACACATGGAATGCACTTGACGGTCAGGGTGCTGCCGAAAGCTATTACAGAGGCAGATGTGTTTATGAAAAAACCATTCCTGCTTATGTGGGAAAGACTTATCTTGAAATCAACGGTGCAAACACAATCTGTGAGGTTTATATTAACGGAATTTATCTCGGAAGCCATGAAAACGGCTATGCGATGTTCCGCTTTGAGCTTACGGATTTTCTCACCAACGAAGAGAACAAAATCAGAATTATTGTTGACAACAGCGAAAACGAGTATGTATATCCCCAGATGGCAGACTTCACCTTCTACGGCGGAATTTACAGAGATGTAAACATTATCAGCGGTGTTTCGGATTCTCACTTTGCTTTGCTCGATATGAGCCTTTGCGGTATGTATATCACTCCGAAGGCAGACGGAAGAGTTTTTGTGAAGAGTGTTATTGAAGGAAACTGCGAAGGTCTTACAAAGGAATTTGTTATCACCGATGCAGAGGGCAACGAGGTTGCAAAGGAAGAGATCCCCGCAGACAAGGATGCCGTAAAGCTTTTTGTTGAGAATCACATTCTTTGGGACGGTACGGCAAATCCCTATCTTTACACCATGACTGCAAAGCTCAAAAAAGACGGTGAGGTTATCGACGAGGTAACAGACCGTTTCGGTTTCCGTGAGTTTTATTTTGACAATGAAAAGGGCTTCTTCCTTAACGGAAAGCATATTAAGATGAAGGGTGTTTCAAGACATCAGGACAGAGAAGGTCTCGGTAATGCTCTTACATACAAAGAACACAAGGAAGATATTGAAATCATCAAAGAGGTTGGCGCAAATTCAATCCGCCTTGCTCATTATCAGCATGATGAAAAATTCTATGACCTTTGTGATGAATACGGGTTCCTTGTATGGGCTGAAATTCCTGTTATTTCAAACTTCAGCAAGAAAAAGCAGGAACAGGCAAAGTTCATGCTTGAAGAGCTTATCAGGCAGAATTACAACCACCCCTCAATCTATTGCTGGAGTGTTGCAAATGAAGTTTCCATCAACAGTGCGGCACCCGGTCTTGTAAGCGGTATCAAGGAGCTTAACGATATTGCTCATGCACTTGACTCAACAAGACCTACCGTTACCGCTCAGCTTACGATGGTATCAATTAATTCTAAACTTAATGAAGTTCCCGATATTCTCGGATATAACCACTATTTCGGCTGGTATATGCAGACTGTTGAAGGCATTGATAAGTGGCTTGATAATTTCCACGAAAAGAAGCCGAATATCAAGCTCTGCATTTCCGAATACGGTGCAGAGGGCATGCCGAATCTTCATGCGGCAAATCCCGTTCAAGGCGACTACACCGAGGATTATCAGGCATATTATCATGAGCACTATGTTAAGGCTATCAATGAACGTGATTGGCTCTGGGGTTCATATGTGTGGAATATGTTTGATTTTGGCTCTGCAATCCGTAACGAAGGCGGTGTAAGAGGAAGAAACAACAAGGGACTTGTTACTTTTGACCGCAAAATCAGAAAAGATGCATTCTATGTGTACAAAGCACATTGGTCGGATGAAAAGTTTGTTCATATCGCAGGCGAAAGATTTGTTGACAGACCTACTGGTGAGCAGAAAATCAAGGTTTATTCAAACTGTGAGAGCGTAACCCTTACCGTGAACGGTGAAAAGACAGAGCTTACGGGTGATAAGATTTTTGTTTTTGATGCCGTTATTAAAGAGGGCGAAAATGTTATTACGGCTAAGTCGGAGAAATGCACTCATAAAATTATTGTTAACGGTACGGATATTCCCAATCCCGACTATGTTCTTCCCGATGGCTGTGAAAGCTTCGTAAGAAACTGGTTCTCCGCAAGCGACGATATCAATCCCAACAATCTTTCCCTTGAGGATAACGTTGGAGATATTCTCTTTAACAGCGAGGTTCAGCGCCTTATCAAGAATCATGCGAACATAACTATTGACAGCAATATGCCAATTCTTAAGCCCGTAGGGAAAATCCCCCTTAAGCCAATAAGCAAAATTGCTTCAAAGCTTGGTGCGGGCGAGATTATCTCTATGGCAAATCAGTTCCTGCAGACAATTGAAAAAGATAAATAATATCAACCGCCGAGGCTTCAGTGAAACCTCGGCGGTTGTTTGTGTTAAAGATATGCTTTTACATTTTTATTGTAATGTCCCGTATCCTGAAAACCGTTTTCGGTTCGGATGCATTCGCCCCATTTGCGGGCGATCTCTTCAAAGGAATCCGTGTGTACGTTTGCTCTGTGAAAGCCGTTCTTGCTGCCTTTTAAGCACCAGTCAGAGTCCCACATTCCGTGGCCCGTAGCCTTATAGGTCCAGATGAACCAGCTGTAGTTTGCGCTGTTGAGGGTTTTAAAGCAGTTTTCCCAGGTCGTTTCCTGATGAGGGTAAAATTCGCCCATCATCATGGGAACATCCGGATGGACAAGCTTTGCCGCCCATGCGAGAAGATTAAAAATAAAATTTGAGTTATTGTAAAGATGAACCTGAAAGACTACATTGTCCCAGCCCTTGAGCCATGCCTGCGGAAGCGAAAATGCACTCCAGATGCATTCCATGGTGATGATGTGTTTACCGTCAACTTTGCGAACGGTATTATACAAACGGGAATAAATCATTTCGTTGTTGATTCTTCGCTTAATTCCGCTTGCTTCAACATCGCACATCGGTTCGTTGAGAAGGTCATACATTGCGACCGCAGGTTCGTCTTTATATCTTGAAGCGATTGCGGTCCAGAGTTCATCGGTAAGTACTCTGTATTTTTCGCCCTGTTCGGTTTCGTCGTAAAGCCCGCACGAGTCTTTTTTGCCGTTATGCGAAGCATCGCTCTGGTAGCCTACAGCACCGTGCATATCAAGAACAAGATAGATTTTTCTTTCACTGCATTCTTCAATTATCCAATCAAGACGCGAAAAATCCCATTCGCCGTTCTCGTCAAGGATTTTTCTGCCGTTATCGTCGTAGTAGAAATTTCTGAACCAGAACGGAACACGAACACAGTTGAAGCCCATCGACTTTATTTCGTCAAGGTCATACTCGGTAATCCAGTTATCCATATAAATATTCATAAGCTCGTATGCACCCTCTTCGCCGAAACGGTCGGAGAGAATTTCGAGAATTGAATAGTGGTCAAGGCCTTCTTCATATGGGCAGAGCCAGTCCTCCCAAATCATCCATGCACCTAGGTTGACTCCCTTAAGCTGAATCTTTTCGCCTTTTTGGTTTACAATATCTTGCCCCTTTGTTTCAAGAAAATCCTCAGCCGTGAAGCCCGTTGCATCCTCTGCAAATGCAAATGGGCAGAAGGAAAACACGGTTATTACTGCAAGAATAAAAGATATTATGCTTTTGGATGCCCTCATAATCAAATCTCCTTTCGGGGTTACCGGTTGATTATACATCAAGTTTCGTTTGAAATCAACGAACAATTAAACTCTATTGACGAAAAACAGTAATTAATATATTATATTAAATATCAAATAAAGTGAGGAATAATTATGAAATATGTTGTTTACGGATTCCTGAAAAAAATAATTGCGGTGCTTACATCGTTCTTTATGACTGTTACCGGAGGCATATTTTCAGAAAAAGAACCCGAACAGCCGGACAGACCCGCTGCAAATTCCGTGACTGCTTACAGCGAGGAAAGTGCGGATTACAGCATGACGGTTGATGTTGAGGACGAAATTCACGATATCAGCGATTTGCTTTTCGGCATTTTCTTCGAGGATATCAACTTTGCGGCAGACGGCGGACTTTATGCCGAAATGATAGTAAACCGTTCGTTTGAGTTTACCGAAATTGCGGCTAACGATGCTCTTTACGGCTGGAATACAGTCGGCGGTGCAGCGGCAGAAGTTAAAATAAATGCAGAGGACTGCCTGAATGAAAACAATCCGAATTATCTTGTTGTTTCAAACGGCGGAAATTCTTCTGCGGGAATTGAAAATATCGGTTTTCTTGACGGAATGTCGATTGAAGAAAATAAAAAATACAATTTTTCTGTTTACGCAAAGAGCTTTGACGGATATAAAGGCGGAATTACCGTGCGCCTTTGCTCGGACGGTGTTGCCGTTGCAGAGAATAAAATCAATGAAATAACTTCCGACTGGCAGAAATATGAGCTTTCGCTTGTTTCTTCAAAAACAGATTTTGAAAATGCAACTATTCAGGTGCTTGCCGATAGCGGAAGCATTGCGCTTGATATGGTTTCGCTTTTCCCTGAGGATACCTTTAAGGGCAGGGAAAACGGAATGAGGAAGGACCTCGGTGAAATGCTTGAAGACCTTCAGCCGAAATTCCTGCGTTTTCCCGGCGGTTGTGTTATTGAGGGCTATGATTACGAAACCTTATATAACTGGAAAAATTCAATCGGTACGGGTCCTGACGGTATGCCCCTTGAATTTAACGGCAAATACGGTGATGTTGCCGCAAGAAAGCAGGGGATAAATCTTTGGACAAATGTTGCGGCAACCGATGACCCGTATCCTTGCTTCATGACCTACGGACTCGGTTTTTATGAATATTTTCAGCTTGCCGAGGATATCGGTGCAATAGGTGTCCCCGTTATTAACTGCGGAATTTACTGCCAGATGAGGGGCAAGGGTCCCGTTGATATGGCAAGTGCTGAATTTAAGCAATATGTTCAGGATATGCATGACCTTATAGAGTTTTGCAGGGGTGATGAAAACACCGCATGGGGCAAGGTGCGTGTTTCACTCGGACATCCTGAACCCTTTGAGCTTAAGTATATCTGCATCGGCAACGAGCAGGAGGGTGAGGTTTATTTTGAAAGATATCAGGTATTCCTTGAGTCATTCAATGATGCAAAAGCCGAGAATCCGGAGCTTTATGAAGGCATTGAGCTTATTTATTCCGCAGGTGCATCGGACGGTACTCACGGAGATAACTACCTAAAATCCTACGAATACGCAAAAAATCAGCTCGGCGAATCAGATGTTGCGGAGGATTTTGCAGGTGCAACCGACCAGCATTACTATAATCAGCCGGAATGGTTTTTGCAGAACACCGATTATTATGATGAAGATAATTACAAACGTTCTGTTGATGAAATGACAGATACAATTTACGGCGGCGGCATTCAGGTTTTCCTCGGTGAATATGCCGCAAAGTCCAACACCCTCAAAGCCGCACTTGCAGAAGCGGCATATATGACGGGTCTTGAAAGAAACGGCGATATAGTCCGAATGGCTGCCTATGCGCCCCTTTTCGGAAATCTTACCGCAACCCATTGGTCGCCCGACCTCATATGGTTCAATAATCATCAGGTAACGGGTTCAATCAGCTACTATGTTCAGAAGCTTTTCTCCGCAAATCAAGGCTCAAAGCTGCTTTCCTCAACTCTTGACGGTGCAAAGGTTGAACAGAAGCCCTTAAGCGGCAGAGTGGGTATCGGCACATGGTATACATCCGCCGAATTTGATAATGTTAAAATAGTATCAAACGAAACGGGCAGAACTCTTGATGAGGATAAATTCACTCTTCCTCTCAGCTTCTGGTGGAATTGGGACAACGTTTATGACAGCAATGATTTTGAGATAAAGAACGGCAAGCTTGTGCAGACTAATGTATGGATGCCCTATACCGAAACAGGTAAGGTTGCTTATTTCGGCGGTGACGAATGGACTGACTATACCTACACCGTTGAGGCAACAAAGCTTGAAGGTGATGAAGGTTTTATTATTCCTTTTGCCGTAAAGGATGCGCAGAATTGCTGGTTCTGGAATATCGGCGGCTGGGGCAATACGGTTTCATGCCTTCAGGAGATTGAAAACGGTGCAAAAACAAAGATGCTTGAAACACAGAAGCCCTGCACAATCGAAACAGGTAAGACATATAAACTTAAGGTGGTTGTTTCCGGAACAACCGTAAGGTGTTATATAGATGATGTTCTCTATGTTGATTTTGACACCGCACACGAAGCCGAAGCGGAGGCTTATCAGGTTGTCAGCACCGATGAAAACGGTGATATTATCATAAAGCTTGTTAATGTTACCGAAACAAGCAAGGTTTTTGCAATTGACCTCAAAGGCGCGCAAGTGAACGGCACAGCTATTGTAAATCAGGTCGCAGGCGACAGCCTCGGCAACGATAACATTCTCGGTGCAAAAGAGGATTGCATCATGGAAGAATTTACCGTCAGCGGAGTTTCGGGTAAGTTTAATTTCACCGCACCACAGTATTCGGTAACGAGTATAAGAATAAGAAGAGGCTAATATGGGTAAAATTCTCGGTTCGTGGAGCGGTATGAGGAAGTATCTTGAGCAGGATATGCTTGCTGATTCTTTAAAAGGCAGAATCACGTATTCCTGTACATCATATCCGAACATGGATGGTTGCAAAATCTTTGAAATCCGTATTGACGGAAAAACATATAAAAGATTTTCTATGGAAACCGTTGCTTTCAGGGATAAAAACATCGAAAAAGAAACGGCATGGAAAAATTATTGGAAGGAAAAAGATTCTGTCCCGATTGAAAATAAAACTGAATTTGATGATGAGGATTTTTGCGTTGCTTTGAAAATCTATAGGGAATTGCCGATAGAGAAGGCAGTTGAGCATAAAAATCCTCTTGTGAGAATGTTTGCAGTGCTTGATCGAAGAATCGGAAAAAGAACCGTAGACAAGCTTTCGGAAACTGTAGAAAATCAACCTGAATGGCTTAAAGAACTTTATTCTCTCAGAATTAATGCAGAATGAAAAAACGACTTGCACATTGTGTGCAAGTCGTTTAATTTTTTATCAGTTTTTAAGGCTCTGCATGGGAGCGGGGATTCTTCCGCCTCTTGAAATGAACTTTGCGGGAGAATAGGTTGAAAGCGGCATAACGGGACCGCTTCCGAGAAGTCCGCCGAAGCTGAGTTCTTCGCCGACTCCTTTGCCGATTGCGGGGATAACTCTGACTGCGGTTGTTTTGGAATTTACCATACCGATTGCAGCTTCGTCTGCGATAATTGCAGAGATAACCTCTGCGGGTGTATCGCCGGGGATATTAATCATATCAAGACCTACCGAGCAAACGGCGGTCATTGCTTCAAGCTTGTTGAGGGTGAGTGCGCCGCTTCTTGCTGCATCAATCATGCCTGCATCTTCTGTTACGGGGATGAATGCACCCGAAAGTCCGCCAACGTGTGACGATGCCATAACACCGCCCTTTTTAACCGCATCGTTGAGAAGCGCAAGTGCGGCGGTTGTGCCGTGGCAGCCGCAGGCTTCAAGACCCATTTCCTCAAGAATATGGGCAACCGAGTCGCCGATTGCGGGGGTTGGTGCGAGCGAAAGGTCAACAATGCCGAAGGGGACACCGAGTCTGCGTGAAGCCTCGCTTGCAACGAGCTGACCCATGCGTGTGATTTTGAATGCGGTTTTCTTGATGATATCTGCAACCTCGGTCAAGTCGCAGTCGCCCGCTTTTGCAAGCGCCGCTCTTACAACACCGGGACCTGAAACACCTACGTTGATAACGCAGTCAGGCTCACCGGCACCGTGGAATGCACCTGCCATGAACGGGTTATCCTCGGGTGCATTGCAGAAAACAACAAGCTTTGCGGGACCTATGCAATCTCTGTCTGCGGTAAGCTCCGCACTCTTTCTTACAACATGACCCATCATTGCAACGGCATCCATGTTGATGCCTGTTTTTGTTGAGCCGATATTTACGGAAGAACAAATGTGGTCGGTAACACTCAAGGCTTCGGGAATAGCCTCGATAAGCTCTCTGTCGCCGGGGCCGAAGCCCTTCTGAACAAGAGCGGAAAAGCCGCCGAGGAAGTTGACTCCGCAAGCAACAGCGGCTCTTTCAAGCGTTTTTGCAAGCTTTACCGCGTCCTTATCTTCGCACGAAGCAAGAATCATTGCGGCGGGAGTTACCGAAATTCTTTTGTTGATAATGGGAATACCGAATTCCTTTTCAATCTGCTCGCCCGTTGAAACAAGGTCCTTTGCATAACGGGTAATCTTATCGTAAACCCTTGCGCACATTGTATCAACATCACTGTGGCAGCAATCGAGAAGGGAAATGCCCATTGTTATGGTACGAACGTCAAGGTGTTCGTCCTGAATCATGGTTATTGTTTCAAGAATATCTCTTGCGTTAAGCATGGTTAATTACCTCGTTTATATGGTGTGCATGGCATTAAAAATATCTTCGTGCATGGCATGAATTGAAAGACCCATGTCTGAGCCGATTTTGTTAAGCATATCCGAAAAATCGGTGAAGGGGATATCTGATTTTGAGATATCAACCATCATAATCATTGCAAACATATCCTGAAGAATTGACTGTGTAACTTCAAGAACATTTATGTTATGGTTGCAGCATTCCGTTGAAATCTTTGCAAGAATACCAACCATGTCTTTACCTATAACTGTTATAACTGCTCTCATAATTGCCTCCTAAATGTCTAATACCTCAATAATATCTCTGACAACAAAATCCGCGGCTGTTTCGATGCCCTCTTTTTTGGTGAACAAGCAACCGTATGTGCCTGCATTTTTGCCTGACAAAACATCAATCTCTCTGTCGCCTATCATCACGGTTTCGCTTCTGTCGAGATGATAGGTGTCGCAAATGTAATTCACCGCATCGGGCGCAGGCTTTGACGGGAATTTCATTGACGAATCAACAAATGCCGTAAAGAACTTCGCCATATCATATTTCTTAAGGTAGAATTGAGAGGATTCAAGTCCTCTGTGAGTATATAAAAAGTGCTTTTTTCCGTTGTTGAAAAGAGTTTCAAGTGTTTTATAAGTGTTTTCAAAGGGAACGGCTATGGGGCGGAGTGTGTAATTATGTTCATGTTCACGGAATACCGCTTTTTCCTCGTCGCTCACATCGTAATGTTCAAAGGCATGGGCAAAGGTGATTTCAAGAAGTGCCTTTGCTTCATCATAATCGGCTGTTTTGCCAAATTCTCCGAGCGCTTTAAGAAATGCCGATGTAATGTGAGGATAGCTGTCAAACAGCATGCCGTCAAAATCCCAGATGTAGTTTTGCATATTATTCACCGTAGCCGTTGGGGTTCTGTGACTGCCAGCGCCATGAATCCTCGCACATTTCGTCGATGCCTCTTGTTGCAACCCAGCCGAGCTCTTCCTTTGCCTTTGAGGGGTCGGAATAGCAGGTTGCGATATCGCCGGGTCTTCTGGGTGCGATAACATAGTTAACAGGCTTGCCGCAAGCCTTTTCAAATGCTTTTACAACATCGAGAACACTGTAGCCGATGCCTGTTCCGAGGTTATATGTAAAGCAGCCGTTTTCGCCGAGAATCTTTTCTACCGCCTTGATATGACCGAGCGCAAGGTCAACAACATGGATATAGTCACGCACACCGGTTCCGTCGGGAGTGGGATAATCGTCGCCGTTAACATTGAGGTGATCAAGCTTTCCGATTGCAACCTGTGTTATATAGGGAACAAGGTTGTTGGGGATTCCGTTGGGATCTTCGCCTATCTTGCCGCTCTTATGTGCGCCGATGGGATTAAAGTAGCGGAGAAGGCATACACTCCATTCGCTGTCCGAAGCGCATACATCCTTAAGAACTCTTTCTATGTAAAGCTTTGTTGTGCCGTAGGGATTGGTTGTTTTTCCCTCGGGCATATCTTCTTTAAGAGGGGAGTTATTCTCGCTGCCGTAAACGGTTGCAGATGAACTGAAAACCATCTTTTTGCAGCCTGCCGCCTTCATTGCCTCGCAAAGAGTAACTGTGCCGCCGATATTGTTATCATAATAATCAAGGGGATTCGAGATGCTTTCGGGTACACACTTAAGACCTGCAAAGTGAATTACCGCATCAATTTTGTTTTCTGTAAACACTTTGTCGAGTCCTTCGCGGTCACGGATATCGCATTTGCAGAACTTAATGTCCTTGCCTGTAATTTCTTTTATGCGTTTTATGCTTTCGCTCTTGCTGTTGCAGAGATTATCGAGTATAATAGGTTCATAGCCCGCATTAATAAGCTCAACGCAGGTGTGTGAACCGATAAAACCTGCACCGCCTGTAACAAGAATTGACATATATGTATCCCTCCGAATAAAACTATCTAATGATATTATAAATATATTTCTGCAAAAATCAACGGAAGTGTAAACAATATTTTGGGAAAAGGAAGTGAGTTTTTTGTTCAGTTATGAAAAATTAAAGAAGGACAGCGAGATTTTGAGTTATATAGATGCCGCAAACAAGGTTCTCGGTCAGATAGGGTATACCGAGCACGGTGTTGCCCATGCTGTTAAAACGGGTGAAGATGCAAGCAGAATCCTGAAAAGCTTGGGCTATGAAGAGAGGGAATGTGAGCTTGCAAAAATTGCGGGACTTATGCACGATATCGGCAACATGGTAAACCGTACCGACCATGCGCAAAGCGGCGCGATTCTTGCCTTTGAGCTTTTGCGTGCAAGGAATTTCCCTGTTGACGAGGTAATAAAAATCACAACGGCTATAGGTCATCATGATGAAAAAACCGCTGCACCCGTAACCCCGATTGCCGCCGCGCTTATACTTGCTGATAAAAGCGATGTCCGAACTTCAAGAGTTCGCAACAAAAAGAATGTGCATGACGATATTCATGACCGTGTAAATTATGCCGTTTTCGGCTCAAAGCTTGATATCGACCGTGAAAAGAACATGATATCGCTCACACTTAAAATTGATACTCTTATATGCCCCGTTATGGAATATTTTGAAATATTCCTTGACAGAATGGTGCTTTGTAAAAAATCCGCCGAGTTTTTCGGCTGTGATTTTGAGCTTATTATTAACGATACGAGGTTGCTGTAATGTATAATTTAACCGATGTTTCAACAATAAAGGATATACTTGCCCGCAACGGCTTTCATTTTTCAAAGGCTCTCGGACAAAATTTTATCATTAATCCTTCAATCTGTCCCCGAATGGCGGAGGAAAGCGGAATTGACGAAAACTGCGGAGTTATAGAAATCGGTGCGGGCATAGGTGTGCTTACCGCAGAGCTTGCCAAAAGAGCAAAAAAGGTTGTTGTTATCGAAATCGACACAAAGCTTCTGCCGATTCTCGATGAAACTCTTAAGGATTTTGATAATATAGAAATCATTAATCAGGATGTTCTTAAGACCGACCTTGCCGCACTTATCAAAGAAAAATTTGACGGTATGCCCGTTTATGTGTGCGCAAATCTGCCTTATTACATCACTTCTCCCGTAATAATGACTCTTCTTGAAAGCAGGCTGCCCATTGAAGCAATAACCGTTATGGTTCAAAAGGAAGCGGCGCAAAGACTTTGCGCACCCGTAGGCAGCAGACTTTCGGGCGCGGTTACGGTTGCGGTCGATTATTATGCAAAGGCTGAGAAGCTTTTTGATGTTTCCTCAGGCTCATTCATGCCTGCTCCGAAGGTGGACAGCAGTGTTATCCGCATGGATATCCGTAAAACTCCCGAAATCAAAATAACAAATGAAGAATTATTTTTTAAAATGGTTCATGCGGCATTCGGTCAGAGAAGAAAAACTGCGTCCAATTCCATAAGCTCAGGCTCCGGAATACCGAAAGAAATTGTAATAAAAGCCATTGAAGAATGCGGCTTCCCGCCGGCTGTAAGAGCCGAAGGACTGACCATGAAAGAATTGGCGGCTCTCAGCGAAAAAATAGGCGAATTGTTAACAAACCGTTAATTATTTCTTGACAAAAAGAGTCATATAAGGTAATATCAAAGAGATAGAGGTGCGGAAACTAAGAGTAATTCTCTGCGCAGGGAAATCACGGAGAATGAAAGGAGCTTTCGCCGAGACTGATGTCAGCTTGCCCGAGGCGGCATCTGTCGGGACACTGTAAAATATGCAGTGTACTGTCACGGTTGTGGAGCGCTATCAAAGTCTTTGATATTATATTGATTTCATTGATTATGCTTCGATACCGTGTATCGGAGCATATTATTTTTTACGGAGGTAATTCCATGACACGCAGAAACAAAATTTTTGCTTTCATTATGGCGCTTGCCGTAATAGGAACAATGTTTTGCGTAACCGCATTTGCTGCAGAGGAAGCAGTTCTTCTTTCTGCTCCTGCGGACTCATCAACATTTACTGTTGATGTTGACGGCGATATTGTTGAGTATGACCTTAATGAATTTTCCGGCGAGGAAATCAAAGGCGCTCACGACTACGTTGACAATTACGCAGACAATCTTACAAATGATGCAGGCTTTAAGGCTCATATCGAACAGGCTATAGCAAAGGTTCGTGAGAGCATCGGCAAATATGCAACAATCTGGGCACTTATTCCCCCCGTTATCGCTATTGTTCTTGCTCTTATTACCAAGGAAGTTTATTCTTCGCTTATTATCGGTATAATTGCAGGCGGCTTTATTTTTGCGGGCGGCAATTTTGAAACGGCAATAAACCATGTTCTTTTCGACGGCTTCGTTGCAAGTCTTTCGGACAGCTATAACATGGGTATCATTATCTTCCTTGTTCTTCTCGGAATGCTCGTTTCTCTTATGAATAAGGCAGGCGGCTCGGCTGCTTTCGGCAGATGGGCATCAAAGCATATCAAGTCAAGAGTAGGTGCACAGCTTGCAACAATCCTTCTTGGCTGTCTTATTTTCATTGACGACTACTTCAACTGTCTTACAGTCGGCTCCGTTATGCGTCCCGTATGCGATGAAAAGAAGGTTTCCAGAGCAAAGCTTTCTTATCTTATTGATGCTACGGCAGCTCCCATCTGCATCATTGCTCCTATTTCTTCATGGGCAGCAGCAGTTGCGGGCTTCGCAAGAGGCGCAGGCGCAGAAAGCGGCATCAGTCTCTTTGTTCAAGCTATTCCCTATAATTTCTACGCGATTTTCACCATTCTTATGATGGTTATTCTCGCTGTAAGTAAAACAGACTTCGGCCCCATGAAGCTTCACGAAAGAAATGCTCTTGAGAAGGGTGACATCTTCACAAGCGGCGACAAGGTTGTGAACGATGACGCGGATATTAATCCTAAGGGTAAGGTTATTGACCTTGTGCTTCCCGTTGTTGTTCTTATCATCACCTGCGTTATCGGTATGATTTACTCAGGCGGATTCTTCAGCGGCGAGAGCTTCATTGATGCATTTTCAAATTCCGATGCTTCCGTAGGTCTTGTTATCGGTTCTGCAATCGCAATCGTATTTGCAGTCGTTTATTTCCTTATAAGAAGAGTTATCAGCTTCAAGGATATCATGGCTTCTCTTCCCGACGGCTTCAAGGCAATGGTTCCCGCTATCCTTATTCTTACTTGCGCATGGACTCTTAAGGCTATGACAGACAGCCTCGGTGCAAAGATTTATATTTCACAGCTTGTTGAAGGCAGTGCAGGCGCATTTCAGGCACTTCTTCCCGCTATTATCTTCCTTATTGCGGTAGGTCTTTCCTTTGCAACAGGCACATCATGGGGTACCTTCGGTATTCTTATCCCCATTGTTCTCAGCGTATTTGAGGCAACAAATCCCCTCACAATCATTGCTATTTCTGCTTGTATGGCGGGCGCAGTTTGCGGCGACCATTGCTCACCCATTTCCGACACAACCATCATGGCATCTGCCGGTGCACAGTGCAACCATATCAACCATGTTTCAACACAGCTTCCCTATGCACTCACTGTTGCAGGGATTTCATTCGTAACATATATCCTCGCAGGCGCACTTGCAGGCTCAGGTCTTGCAATCGTTGCTCTTCCCGTAGGCGCAGTTCTTACAGTTGCAGCTCTTCTTATCATCAAGAAGGCTTCAAAGAAAGCATAATTTCTGCATAGGTTGAATTGAATAAGATAGAAGCCTTCCGTTTCGGCGGAAGGCTTTTGATTTATTTATATGGTTAAA
Source organism: Acutalibacteraceae bacterium (assembly GCA_045544115.1). Lineage (GTDB taxonomy): Bacteria > Bacillota > Clostridia > Oscillospirales > Acutalibacteraceae > CAG-177. The sequence goes on from JAZPYI010000090.1 coordinate 16,347, forward strand.
TATGAATGGATAATATTAATGATATCATCAAATGAAGGCAGATAAAGATAAACAAATTCAGCTTCTCCGATATAACCTCCCCAAAGCTTGTCATAGTATATATACAATGTTTTTTTAACAAACCCGTATTCAGGTAATTTTTCATCATAAGATTTCCAAATTTTTGCTGAAAAATTACCGGCAGAATATAATCCGTCATTTCTCTCAACAGTGAGGATTTCTTTTTCACCGTTGGGATATGTAATCAACAGAACAGTTCCTCCAATTTCGGTCTTAAATTCTCCCGTTGCAACAAGGTTTGCAAACGGAGAATAAAGAATTTTAACACTAACTTCTTCTATAACTCCGCTGCACGGAAAATCCGTTTCATCTTCGGAATAAGCACGGGCATCAATCGTCACAAAAGAGAACAGTAAAAGCAAAGCGGTTAGAATACTATAGATTTTTTTCATATTGTTTTCCTCTTTAAATTTTTATTCGTTTAACAAATCGCCGATTTTAACAAATGTGAGTCTGTTGAGTTCAGATTCAACAAGATCGATGTTATCCATTTCATACACCCTGAAAGTGTATGTTTCTCCATCAAAATAAATATTGCCTGTGTATGAATTCCAAGTCTTCGACCAAAAAATATCAGATGAAAAATCTTTTGTTTCTATTGATTTTATTAACTCCGTTTCATTGTTTTTTTCAAAAACTACCAAAGGGTTAATATCAATTACAAAT
>JAZPYI010000091.1:0-18512 GCA_045544115.1 Acutalibacteraceae bacterium
TCAAGACCGACCCCCTGACAGCAGTCAATCGCACGGCAATGCGTTACCAAAGCACCGTCGCAGCCTTCAAGAACAACCGCTTCACCGTCCATATTATAAAACTCACAGTTTTTTACAAGTGCATTTTTGTTAAGGTCCTGAGATCCTGTGAAGAATATGCCGTTGCCGACATCGTATATTTTGCAGTTCACCGCCTGAAAATCGTTGACGGGATAAGGCGAGCCGCCGTAACGTTTGATAACAATTGCAGCTCTGCCCGAAATCGGACCTTCGGTATAATTATCACGGCAGGTTACTTTATAATTCTGCATATCGTGAAAATCGCAGTTTTCTATTCTGACACCCTTTGATTCTTTTGTAATACCGTCAACCCAAATACCGCCGCCGTTGTGTGCCGTGATTTCAAAGCCTGAAACGGTTACATAAGAGCAGTCAAAAAGTTTCATAACAGCATCTCTTGCATCGGTATTGAGATGCGGCTTTTTGCCTTCACCGTAGGATGAAATGACAATGGGATTATCTTGAGTACCCGAGCAGGTGAGTGTAACAGCACAGTCATAATCACCGTCTGCTCTGAACAGAATTTTATCTCCTGCTTCAAGTGTTAAAGAAGCAATGTTATCAACTGTTTTCCAGGCAGAGGATTCGGATAAACCCGTGTTTTCATCGTTGCCCGATATGCTGTCGATATAGTAAGTCGTTCCTGCCGCAAACACAAACGGAGTTATGCTCAGGGTGATTACAACAGCGAGAATTACCGATAAAAGCTTTTTCATAACAATACCTCCATAAATTCAAACAAAACATAATCATTGACTGAATGATATATTGCTTGTAATTCTTTCGTGCAAATTCTTGTTTATCTGGATTGAATTTATCATAACACGGGCTGTTTTTACTGTCAACAAATCATCGGAACAATAGCATCAATATTATTCTGATAATGTGCTACACAACCAACGCAAAATTTCCGCACTTTCTGACGGATAAATTCTTGATTGATATTGCTTCAAATCAGTTCCAAATGCTTTTTCATATTCGCTATAATGCACCAAATTCTCGTTACAAACTTGTTCAAATTCAAACATTTCTACACCTCAAAAATCAAAGCTTTTTCGCCTTGATAACTATCGACAACGGAAAATGCTTGGCTTTGAAATCGGCATAATAACCTGAGCTGAAGTCTGTCGATTTTTCAAGAACGGTTTCGCTTGTTTCTTCAATCACTCTTTCAACCGCAAAGCCTGCGTCTGCAAGGGCATTTATGTATGTTGAAAGCTTACGGTTTTGCAGAGTAAGAGGGTTGCCGTATTTCTCAAATGTATAATAATCTTCCTCAAGATAGTTGCCGTTGAAAATTATACGTTCTTCGGTTGAAACCGTTCTGTTGCCGCCCGAAATCGCAATGCTTTCCAAATCAATACAATGTAGAAGCGGATGATCCCAAGAGAAAATATATGTGCCGCCTTGTTTCAGATAAGATGCGGCATTTTTTATTGTCTTTTCAAGGTCTGTTGTCCAACCGATTGCGTAGATTGAATAAACAACATCAAAATAATTCTGCGGAATGTTTGTGTTATCTTCCATAGGCTGATGAAAAAGAGTGCAGGAATATCCGTTTTCATTCAGAAGTTTCTTTGCTGTTTCAAGCTGTTTTTCGGATATATCAAGACCAAAAAGCTCCGTTGCACCGTGCTCTGCACACCATTTGAGTGAATGACCGCTTCCGCAACCCATTTCAAACACAGCTTTGCCGTTAAGGTCAGGGAAAAGGTGAAGCTCATTTTCCGTCGGAATTGAACAACCGAGTACAGGCAAAGCAGTTACACCAAAGAAATCTTCAGCCAACGCATTCCAACTTTTTTCGTTTTGTTTTAATATATCGCTTTTCATATCTGTACCTCATATCAATTTCTGATTTAATTATAACAGTTCAAACAGTATATTTCAATAAAACGAGCAGGTTTTTGCCTGCTCGTTCTTGTTTATGCCATATTCTCTGTGTAGTATTGTGCCTGAGCATTCCAAAGCTCGGTATATTTGCCGTTTGTATCTTCAAGCAGTTCTTCGTGAGAGCCTTCCTGAATTATTGAGCCGTTATCGAAAACAACGATTCTGCTGCAGAAACGGCAGGATGAAAGCCTGTGAGAGATATAAACAGTCGTTTTGCCGCCTGCAATATCGTTGAATCTTGAATAAATTTCGCTTTCGGCTATGGGGTCGAGTGCGGCGGTAGGTTCGTCGAGAATAACAAACGGTGCATCTTTATAAAGTGCTCTTGCAATGGCGATTTTTTGTTCTTCGCCGCCTGAAAGGTCGATTCCGTCTTTTTCATAGAGCTTATAGACTGACTGCTTCAATTTTTTCGGAAATTCTTCAACTCTGTCTTTTATGCCTGCCATTTCAAGGCATTGCCATACTCTTTCTTCGTCGTACTCGTCGGAGCAGGCAACATTCTCTCCGACGGGGAAAGCAAGAAGCTTGAAATCCTGAAAAACGATTGCAAAAAGCTTTAAGTATTCGGCATAGTCAAATTCACGGATGTCAATTCCGTTCAGAGTAATTCTGCCTTCGGTGGGGTCATAAAGACGGCAAAGGAGCTTTATCATAGTTGACTTACCGCTTCCGTTCATACCGACAACCGCAAGACGTTCGCCCGACTTAATCTGCATACTGAAATTCTTTAAAATCAGAGTTTCTGTTTCGGGATAGGCAAATGAAACTTTGTGAAACTCAAAAACTGAGTTTGAGGGGTCGATATCGTCAACCGTTCTTGTGCCGTTTTCCATATCGGAAACCAGATTCAGATATTCAATTTCCTGCTTCAGCTGTACATTGTTTGCACGCAGATAACCCGCATTGCCTGCGATATCCGTGCAAGCGGTTATCAGCTTTGTGATTGCGCCGTAATATTCAACAACCTTGCCGGCACCGAATGCGCCTGCAAGCGCTTTGAGTCCGACAAAAATATAGACAAGACCGCCGAGCAGATTTGTTGAAACCGTGCTTACCTGACCGATTGTTGACCAGACCTTAAAAGTATCCTTTCTCATCTGTGCGGTGGGATTATAAATCTTTTCGGTGATTTCTTCGTTGATAAGACCTTTTTCGTTGAAAATTCTGACATCCTTGCCGCTTTCGTTTTCATTGAGATATTTTTGATTATAGTATTCGAGAATCGGATTGAATTTTACGACTCTGTTAAAAATATTAAATTGTTTTTTCTCGCTCAAACTATGATATTTAACCGAAAGCGCAATCCTAACGGCAGAGAAAACAACATGCGACATACCAAGCAGGGGAGAATCAACGAATGCCATAAATCCCGTGAGCGGCATGGGTGATTTGCTGAAAACCATTCCCGAAATCATAACGATTGCAACGATAATTGAGAAAACACAGGCTATCATTTCAGCTACGCATTCCGCAACCCAAGTCAGACCGTTGCCGTTGTTGGCATTTTCTTCAATTTTGCCTCGAAGCTCCTGAACCGATGAGCTTTCCGCTTTTGCATAATCGAGTTCAAGTGCCTTGCGTGAAAGGAGCGCTGCGTGCTTTTCCCAACAGCTGTTGAGCATTATCAGGGCTTTTCGGTTTATTGTTCTGATTATTACGTCAATAACAAGTGTTGTAATTGTTGCGATAAGAACATATTTGAGTATCTGTTCAAAGCTTTGCTTTTCGGTGAGTGCAGTAATAACAAGACCCGTGCAATAAATGGTTATGTAAGGCGAAACGGCACGGAGAATTTTGACGATTAGGTTGAGTGAAAAATAGTTTTTGCCGAGATAGATTTTAACAAGCTTCAAGCCTTGCCTGATTATTTCAAAATCATCTTTTAAATCTGTGAAAAACTTTCTCATATAACCGCCTCCTCTCTGTAATATCGGCTTTGTGTTTCAAACATTTCGGCATATTTGCCGCCGAGTGCGAGAAGCTCCTCGTGCGTTCCCATTTCGGCAATTTTTGCATCGTCAAGAAGAATTATTCTGTCGCAGAAACGGGTTGAGGAAAGCCTGTGAGATATATAAATTGCGGTTTTATCTTTGGTGAGCTTGCTGTATTTGAGATACATATCGTTTTCTGCAATGGGATCAAGTGCGGCGGTAGGCTCGTCAAGAATGATTATCGGAGCATCTTTATAGAGTGCTCTTGCAAGAAGAAGTCTTTGTAGTTCACCGCCCGAAAAAGCAACCGCACCCTCGTGAACTTCACGCACAAGCAGAGTGTTTTCTTTCTGCGGCAGACTTTCAACCTTGTCGAGTATTCCCGCAAGCCTCATGCATTCACAGAGTCTGCCGCGGTCAATTTTATTTTCCTCGCAGAGTGCGATGTTTTTTGCAACTGTTGCAGGCAGTAACGCACAATCCTGAAACAGAGTTGAGAATAATTTATAGTATTCGTCACGGTTAAAAAGGCGGCTGTCGATGCCGTTTATAAGAATCTGACCTTTCTGCGGAACAAACAGACCGCACATGAGTTTAACAAGTGTTGATTTTCCTGCACCGTTAACACCGACAATCGCTATTTTTTCACCTTGGTTTATTTTGAGTGAAATATTGTCAACAGAAGGCTTTTCAGATTCATCATATGAAAATGTGAGATTTATAAGCTCAATTTCGCAGGGCAATTCCTTGCCCGACGGCAGCTTTTGACCCTTACCTGTATTCATTTTATCCTCGATATCAATAAAACTTCTGAAATCGCTGACATTGTGTGCGCCGGAAATGATTTCCGAAACAGAGTCAACAAGCCTTGCAAGCCACTGACCGAAACCCGTTATCGCCCCGAAATAGAGAGAAAAATCGCCGAGTGTCATCTCGGAATTGAGCTTGAGATAAATGAGATAGATATATGCGCCAAGGCTTACACCGAATTTGAAAACGTCTTCAAGCATGCAGTTGATATAGTGACCGTTGTTTCGCAGGATGTTCCAACCATTCGCATCTTCAAGGTGCTTGTCTATTTTTCTCATTAGGAAGTCGGACATGTTGTAAATGCGTACATCCTTTGCGTTTGAAAAATCTTTTGAACGGTAGGTTACATAATGCAGACGAAGAAAGATTTCGGCAACCTTATCCTTCATTTTGTCCTTCCATTTCTGGAAAATCATCCATCCCGCCATGCTGATACCGTAGCAGAGAATAAGAATTGGTATGAACCACGGATTGCAGTCAACGATAATTGCCGTGAATGCCGAAAAACCGAAAACTGACGAAGCAAGTGTGGCATTAAGTTCAATAAATCTTGCAACACTTCCGTCCCAGCCGTGGATTGCATTCCATGCCTTTTCACGCAGAACACGGGTTTCGTTGTAGGTGTAGTTGTTATAGTCCATGCTCATAACCTTGTTGCAAACGAGCTTATGAAGCATAATATCCCTTGTAAGCATTCTTCCTTGGTAGCTTTTGTTATACATAACATTGTTAAGAACACCAAAAACAATAAGAACAGCAGAAAGCAGACCCACCTTTAAAAGCAGTTCATAAGCGGCGGTTTTGCTCTCAACGCAGTCAAGAACAATTTTTGGAAGATAAGCCGCAACGACCGAGCTTACAGCCCCAAGAGGGGTTAAGCCTATTTGCAAAAGCACATAGGATTTATCAAAATTCCAATGCTCTTTCAGCATGAACTTCAAATTGCTGAAATAATTATATTTTTTCTTCACACACTTTCCCTCCTGATAAGTGAAATGATTATTGAAACGATAACAGCACAAATGACAAGATAAATAAATGCGACTGTTGATTCCCCAAGTGCCGCAACGGCACAGCTCAACATAATCATGCCTATGACGATAAAATATCCGCCGAGAACTTTGTATCTTTCGGGATTTTTACACATTATGTTAACGAAGGCTTTGAGCTTATTGCGGCAAATCGAAATTCCTAGCACGGAATGAACAACCGCAGAAATCAAAGCAACGATTGAATAGTATTTCATTTTATCTACCTCCTTTTAGCGATAAAAACAGCGGCGAAAGCATAGCCTCCGCCGCTTCTGTATTAATGATATATTAAAAATCAAACGATTGAAATATGCTCTGCAATAGTGTGGATTTAATGTTCAAAAGTGTTGCAGATATTGATGCTTGTTGAAAAGATGTTTCCCTCGCAGGAAACGAAAACATCGCCGTCATATTTCTGTGCAATAGTTTTTATGCTCTTTATTCCGTAACCGTGGTTGAGCTTGTCGGCTTTTGCGGTGCTGATATGCTTGGTGTCAACCTCTGCTTTAACGGGATTCTCAACGGAAACAACAATTCTGCCGCCCATTGTGATAATGCTTGCAAAAATCGTTTTGTCTGTGCTGTTTTCCATGCTTTCGGTCGCTTCAATCGCATTGTCGAGTGCGTTGCCAATAAGAATGCCGAGCTCGAGCAGATCAACGTTGATTTTATCCGAAATCTTAACCGAATAATCGAGTGTGATTCCCTTGCTTTCGGCAATGGAGAGTTTGGATTGAAGAACGGCATCAACTGCGGGATTACCCGAATTTATAACACCGTTGGTTGCTTCGTCAAGAAAATCCACTTCGCCCTTTATTGCATCAATGGCAGACTGGGTCTGACCGTCTGCGAGAAGCCCCGAAACGGAGAGCAGTTTGTTTTTAATATCATGTCTGAAGGTGCGGATTTCGCTTTGGTAGCGATAAAGCTCCTCGTAGTGAGCGAGCTGATTTTTAATTTGTTCGTTGGCAAAGCCGAGCCTTGCTTTTGATTCAACATAGTCCTTTTGTCTGTAAATAAGAAAGAGGGTAACGAGATTTGAAGCGATCATCAGAACCGCAACAGCAGCATACAAAAATGTTGGGATGCTGCGAACCTCGTATGTGCATTTGTAAATTACAAGTGTAACAAAAACGGTTGCAATCGGCTGGATAAAAAGAAGAGCCGACTGTCCTTTGGAAACACCTAAATCCATCTTCCCGATTTTCTTCGATATGAAATAAGTTATGATAAACGCAATAAATTTGCAGATGAAACCCATTCCTGCAAATATATAATCGTTCTCCATAAAGCTGAGTGTTTCTTCGCCCAATACAAATCCGGTTAAAAGAACCGCAATCATTTCAGAAGCACCTGCTATGATTGTATAAACAACACCGCCGATTATCGCAAAAAACGGTTTGACCTTGTATGACAAACCGAATGCGAGTGCGATAACCGTGCTCATAATAAGCAGAGTTAAGCCTGTTCCGGTCAGAAAATAAGATGAAAGAGTATTCAGAACAATTGCTGCTGACATAACAAGAATATGAAATTTTCTTTCAAGCCTCTTTTTTGCAACGGCAGAGAATAAAACTTCTACTGCAAAAATTTCAAAGCAAGCAAAAAGGAAATGTGAAATTATTCTTACCATTTCACCAGCCCCACTTTCTGATAAAAATATCGTATGCTTTCAATGCTTCCTGCTTCTTCCGAACACTTACGGCAACCTTTGAACCGTCGGTCAGTTCAACCTCGTTTGCATTGAAACTTTTTATGTAGTTCATATTAACGATGAACCCCTGATGAACACGCACAAACCCGTGCGGCTTCAATATTTCATATATCTCCGAAATCTTACCGACGGATTCAAAAACTCCTTCTGCGGTGTGAACGGTAAGATGTCTGCGATAACCTTCAACATAGCTTATTTTGTTGATTGAGATTTTGTTTCTTACACTTTCCCATTTGAGAATAACACTTGCGTTTGTTGCTGTGTATTTTTTCATTGCTCTTGTGAAAACCTCGGTAAATTCTTTTTCCTTAATCGGTTTCACGATAAAATGCAAAGCCTCAATTCTGAACGCATCGAATATGTAACTTGAATGGCTCGAAACAAAAATTATTATAGTTTCGGGCGCAACTTCTCTTATGGTTTCGGCGGCTTCAATACCGTTCATGCCCTTCATCTCAATGTCGATAAACACGATGTCAAAGCAACCGCCGTTTTTATAAAATTCAATTAAATCTTCACCGCAAGAGAAATCGGAAATGTCAAAACCGTCATCTTCGGTATGAAACGGCTCAAGCAGATTTCTGATTTCTCTTACGGAAAAACAGTCATCGTCACAAATACAGATTTTCATATTATCCTCACAATTCAAATTCTTTTTTCAAAACAGGCAAGAATCAATCCCGGCTCAATTTCAAGCCTCTTGTCTGTATCTCTGTATCCACACTTGGTGTAGCATTTTCTGTTTTTATCTAAATCTTCAGGAAAATCAACATACAGTTTTCTCGGCTTTTTCAAAAACTTTTCCGATTGTAATATCGCTTCTGTTGCAATACCCTTGTTCTGATATTCGGGTGAAATATATACTCTTCCGAGATAATATTTGCCCCAACGAAGATTCTTCACAAACGGTGTTGAGCCTTTGATTCTGTATAAAATTCCGCCGACAATTTTTTTGTCAAAAAGAATTGTTAAATACAGAAACTTCGGATTGTTTAATCTGCAAAGTATATCTCTTTCATCTCTAAGATACGGGTTGCCCGTATCGTGATATTTTTCGTAAAGAGGCAGAAAGGCATTTTGCTGAATAGCTGTCAAAGCATTAACATCTTCAATTGTTGTTTCTCTTAATGTTATCATTGCAATCTCTCCAAATAAAAAACTCCCCTGATATGAAAATCAGAGGAGTCACAGAATAATCTCTATATTGTATAGCTATATTGCGGACAAAATAACATCTGATTTCATATACGATTTTAAATAATTTATATAATACATTGTCATTCTGTCCACCTGCCTTTCTTTAAAATTTTTCTATATTCTAACAATACAAAACAAATTTGTCAACCGTTTTCGGATATTGTGCAAAAGTGTTGATTTTAAATGCAAAAGTGTTTTGATTATTCTGTTATTTAATCACAAAATTATTTTTTTATCTTGCCGTAAAGACATCTTGTCGGCTCTTTTTCAATTACCAAACCGCAGTAATTGCACATGATACATTTTGCCTCCGACTGACCGTTTTTAAGTTTCTTTACCAGATCGGGTTCACAGATAAACGGTCTGCACATTGAAATGAAGTCTGCTTTGCCTTCGGTAAGGATATTTTTCATATCGCTGACTTTATGTATTCCGCCGACAACGATTACGGGAATTGAAATGCTTTTCTTAATTATCTCCGCATTGTTAACGTTGAAATTTTCAAGAGGTTTTGGTTGCTTAATCAGCGGATTGATAAGATTTGCGGCGGGTAAAGCAATTTTATTTAAAAGCTTCGGGAAAGAAGCACAGGGTTCTCTGTATCTGAAAACGGCATCCATGGGCATAAGCTCGCTTCGCATGGTGTTCATTCCGTCCTGAACGGTTCCGCAGGAAACCTCAATTGCATCGCAGCCTGCCGCTTCAAGTCTTTTGCAAATTTCAACGGATGACTGAATATTCATTCCGCCTTTTCTGTTGTCCTCTGCACTTAGTTTAATCCATACGGGAAGCTTGGTTTTTGATTTTATGCCTTTTATTATCAGTTCAACAATTCTGCATCGGTTTTCCAAAGAACCTCCCCAACAGTCATTTCTTCTGTTTCCGTAGGGTGAAAGAAAATCGTGGAGCAGATAGCCGTGTCCGCCATGAAGCTGAACGGCATCAAAGCCTGCTTTTTCGGCCCTGACGGAGGCGGAAACAAAATCGTCGATTATACCGTATATTTCATTATCCGTGAGTTCCTTTGCTTTGTCGGGATAGAATGCATGAAGAACATTTGAAGGAGCAACCTTCTGCATTCCGATTGCTTTTGATGAGGTTTGTCTTCCGCAATGAGCTATCTGCAAAACAACGGGTGTTCCGTGGCGGTGAACTGCATCTGTCAGTTCTCTGTATTTTTCAATTGTGCTGTCATTAAAAATTTTCATCATTCTCGGATAAGGCGAAACACCGTTTTGGCTGACAGCGGCATAGCCTGTAATAATACAGCCGATTTCACTTTTTGCGAGGTGCTCGTATTTTGCAATCAGCTTATCGCTCGGCGCACCGTTTTCATCTGCAAGACCGTCGTGAGTGGCGCTGCGGATTATTCTGTTTTTTACGATAATACCTGAAAGGCTTGTTTCATTAAAAAGCATATTTTTTCTCCTGTTATGTAAGCATCAAGATTGTTTTAAGATGAAACGGAATATGTTTTTATCCTATCATAACTTGATTAATATTTCAATCGGTTTCAGGATGTATTTTTATAAGCGGGAAACGAAAAGCTCCCCAATGCATCAGGAGAGCTTTTCGTGTGTTCGGTCAAAATTCAGCTGAATGACGGCGGAGATACTTTTGTTTCCGAAAACGGATTGTTGTTCGGCGAGGGTTCGGACATACTGAAATACATTTTAGCGGCTTTTGTTGTTCCGAAGTCCTGATTTGAACCGCTGTTCTGAACCTTGTTGAATGCTTCACGGAACATTGCATTGTGCGCTTCTTCTCTGTTGAGCAGAAAATCAATTGTTTCTCTTACCTTTTTATCATTAATCTGCCGGTAAAGATATTCATAAACAACCTTTGCTCTTTGCTCTGATGCGATGTTTGAAAGAAGGTCTGCACACAAATCGCCCGTAACAGAAACATAATCTCCTGTCCACGAATAACCTGAAGCATTAATCAGTCCGGGGTTAAGTCCCGTGAGAACGTGTGTCTGAATTTCGCCTGCGGGAACAGATTCGGCACACACATCGTGTCCGTTCAGCAGATTAATTGTTTGAGCCACCATTTCCATGTGACCGAGTTCTTCTGCGGCGATATCAAGAAATAAATCCTTGATTTCCGGATCTTTGATGCGAAAGCTTTGTGACATATACTGCATTGCTGCTTTCAGCTCTCCGTTTGCACCGCCGAGCTGTTCCTGCAGAAGTGCTGCATATTGCGGATTGGATTTTTCAACGGCAACGGGGTGAAAAAGCATCTTTTCGTGTTTAAACATAAATTATCCTCCTTTAATTTCCGCTCGGTCCGTCTTTGCGTTCGCGTTTGTCTGTGACCTCGATTTTACCTTTGATTTTGCTCGGACTGATGTTCTTTTTGTTTTGGTTATTTGCGTTTTTTTCTTTGCTCATATATAACCGTCCTTTCTTGCTTTTAGTATGCACAGAATTGCAAAAAAATCGCCATACAATTTGATTTTTGGTCAGCTTGTACAGCGATTTTATCTTGGCATTTAATTTAAACTGTTTTTTGGGAGATAGTATCAACTTATATGTTCTTTATAAATTTATCAACCTGTTTTTGTGATTTTAATACAACTGTTTTATCTTTATATTTTTCTGTGATTTCATAATAAGTCTGCCGCCTTTCTTTATTCCTGCAGCCGAATAATGTGAACTTAATGAACCACAGATTAAGGTCGTTTTTATATCCGTTCTGCCTTCGTGATTTAGTCCTTTTGACTGTACGGTAAAAGCAGGTCAGACGGGGGAGCAGCAGCAGAACTATTAAATCTGCCTCTTCAAGCCGCTTATCATAAAACAAATATTTATAGTAACCGTCGATTATCCAATTGTGTTTTGCCATAAACTCCGAAACCTTCGGCGATACAAGTGAATCGTCAATTGGCTTCCATTCCTTGTCCCACTTAACCTCATCAAGATGAAGAACGGAAATATTCTTATTTTCGGAAATATAATCCGACAGATAAGTTTTGCCGCTGCCCGCATATCCCAAAACCGCTATTTTCATTTTTTCATCTCCTATAAGTTATTTTCGGTTAAACCAATTTATCAAATCGCTGTAATTGCCTCGAAAATGAAAGCATCTACCGTTTTTATTCATTCCGATTTCCGAAAGACCGAGATGCTTAAGAATACCGATGGATTTGTGGTTTTCAATATTGGCATAGGCTTCAACAAATTTTATATCTTCCCTTATATTCAGAATCAAAAAGCCGTAAAGCTTTCTGAAAATGTTTTTGCCTTGGTATTCGGGTTTTAACTGAATTTCTTCCATCATAAATGTGTCTGAATTGGTGTAATACTGAAAAAATCCGATTATATTTTGATTGTCTTTTACAAGTATAATTTTTCTTTCTTTTTTCTCTAAACCGTTGCTTACACCTTTATACCAACACTCGAAATCCTCTTCTCTTGCATTTCCCGTAGGTGCAATTTTCTCCATATTGTCGGCAAGGATATTAAATATTTCGTATGCTGTAGTCGGAAAGTCTGGTTTGTTGAGATAGATTAAGGATACATTTTTCATTTCTTTGCATTTACAATTAAAAAATTGGGCTTTATGTATTCTTTAACTATTGTCGGCAGTTTTTCTATTGCCCACTCTTCGGGCACAGGTTCACAGATTTCTTCAATTATAAACCCTGCTTTTGCAAGAGCATTGATAATGCCGCTTAATGTTCGGTGGTGTTTTACCACTCCGTCAACATACCAATGAATTTTTCGCTCCCCGGGTTGGTTGTAGTTTGAAAAAGTATAAGAAATTTTTTTGCCGTTTTCGTCTTTGTTGAAATGACCTGCACCGTCAAGAGTTGCGGTTATAATCGGATGCTCCTGCGAAAACAAAAGCTGACCGCCTGCATTAAGAACGGAATACATATCCTTTGCAAAAGCATCGAAATCTTCAACATAGTGAAAAGCAAGCGAGCTGTAAATAAAATCAAATTTTTCCTCGAGTTTTGATATGTCGGTCATACTCATGCAACGATATTCGATTTTGCTGTGTGCAGATTCTTCTTTTGCAACGGCAAGCATCTTTTCGGATATGTCAATGCCAAGAACTCTTTCAGCTCCTTTGTTAACGAAATCAATGCAGTTGTGACCGTAGCCGCAACCTAAATCCAAAACGGTTTTGCCGTTTAAATTGGGCAACAGCTTTGCCATTGCGGGCTGCTCAAGCAAATCGTTGTAATTGCTTTCATTATTACGCAAAGCCTTGTAGCCTTCAAAAAAGGTTTCATTGTCAAAAATATTTTGTTTGCTCATGTTTTCACCTATATTCCTTTAGCATGTTCGTCAAAATTTGCTTTGATAACACGTTTTTCTTTGCCTGTTAAACTCCAAATATGAACACCTGTGTCAGCGGTGTTGAAAAAATAAGTGCAATCAACGGGCATATTGAAAAATGAACGGTAAAGCTGATTAATCATTCCGCCGTGAGAAACAACAGCTATTGTTTCGTCTTGCTCAGTTTCACTTAAAATTCTTGAAAGTGCATTTTCTGCTCTTTGTCTGAACTCAACCTGAGATTCCTGACCGTAAACGGCTTTATCAATCGGCAAATCGGGAACTTCGGGATATTTCTCTCTGACTACCGATCGGGGTAATCCCGCAAGCAGACCGTTATTAAACTCCATTAAGTTCTCATCAAAAACAATAGGAACACCGGCTTTGTCGGATAAATGTTGGGCTGTTTGCTTCGCTCTTGTTAACGTGCTTGCATAGATTTTGGAGATGTTATAATTATCGGTAACATAATTTGCCATAGCTTCAGCTTGTCTGCGACCTCTTTCGGTTAATGCGAAATCTGCTCTGCCTTCGTGAACATCAAGCAAATCCGCTTCAGATTCACCGTGACGAATTACAAGTATTTTCATAATTATCTCCTTACAAACCAAATCTTTCTTTTATCATTTCTGCAACAACTTCGGGTGCAAGATTTGAGTTGTCAATTTTAATATAATTCGGGAACGTTATTTCATCGTCATAGCTTTCTGTACGGTATTTTTTATCGGTGTCAAGCAAATCTTTTCTTGCAAAATCAAGATTTCGTTTTGACGGTTTATTGTTAAGACGGTTTTCTGTTGAATTTCTTTCAAGCCTTATCTCCTGCGAAGCGACGAGTTCAACATAATAAACTTCTGCGCCTTGCTCTTTGAACAAATCGGAAACATATTTTATGTAGTCCCAATCGCCTTGAAGATCAAATGCCCATACATAGGTGAATATCATTCCGTAATGGTCGCTTTTAGAAAACTCCTCAAAGAAAACCTGACGCAGTCTGTGTACCGTTTTACCTTCATAATATCCGAAAATTTCTATAACAGGCTCAATGGTCATATGATTATGAAACAATTTTAGGTCTGTTATTTTTGCCAATTCTTGCCCGACCGTCATTTTACCGACAGCCAAATTGCCGAATAATATAACTAATTTCATAATATCATCCTTTTATAAATACTTTTGCATATAAACCAGGTTCTGATATGTTCCGTCTTTTAATTTAAAGAAATTGGGCTTGACCGATTTGATTTGAAATCCGAATTTTTCGTAAAGTGCTTTTGCTCTGTCATTACCTTCAACCATTTCAAGGTCAACAAATTCGGTTCCTACGTGATTTTCTGCCGCTTTTACAAGTTCATTGAACATTGCTGAACCGATACCGATATTCCAATATTTCTTTTGAATTGCAATTCCTACCGTGGCTCTGTGCGATGTTTTGCTGCCGTTTTTGAATGTTATATCACAGCTGCCTACAGCTTTACAGTTTATAAAGCAAGTTATTACCAAAGTGTTTTTGGATTCTCGGACATTGCGAATCCAATCCTTTTCATCGTCGGCTGTAAAGCCGGCCCAATCTTCCGGACTTCTGGAAAAGAAATCTGTTTGAGAAGCGGTGAGTTTAATATTATCGAGTAATGTTTCCGCATCTTCAATTTCGGGAGTTTTCAATATGGCAGTCGTGCCGTCTTTTAATGTGATTTTCTTATCATCAAATATCATTAGTTTCACCTTCCTTTTCTGAATATTCTGACAAGTTATAATTAATTTCCGTATCAGATTTATATGTAAACCCTATTATTTTCCCTTGATAATACTTAGCTTTAAAACTGACGTTTCTGTTTTTTCTTGCATTCCAAGCCATATTTTTAATATCTTTTCTGCGTGGCTTTCGGTTAATTTCTTTACAATATTCTTTCCATACACCGTAAACCTCTTTTATCTGCGGTTTGTTATATGGGTTTATCCCAATCGAATCCGTTGACTTAACAAGTTCTGAAATTGCATTATCAATTTCAAGAGAGGTTTCTTTTATATGTTTGATGTATACGAAATGCCGTCCCCAACCCTGATGAATACCTGTATCATAATATCCCATAGCTTTCCAGAAATCAATTCCGCTTACCGGGTCGGGACTTAATAAAACGGTATTTGTCCCGTTCTCATCAAATATTTTTTCGATATGATGATTCAAAATTCTGCCGTAACCTTTTCGCCTGTGCTTGGGTGAAATATAAAAATCCTTTACCTCACCGTAATGGTATGGAATATCAACAACATCTGTTGATGATGTTGAAATTGAAGCAAAGCCAATGAGTTCCTTGGCTGATTTCATAACGATGAAATAGTCAGAATTACTAAAGGATGAATTTGAAATAATGCTGTCAAACAACTCATAAAACATCTTCTTGTTGCCGGGCTTTTCGCCTTGATTGCGTAAGGACTTAATCTTATACTTCACATAGATTTTGCGGAGTTTTTTATAATTGCTTATGTTTTCTTTTGTGATGTTTGCGAATGTGAAATCTGTTTTCATTGCGATCCTCTTTCTGTAAAAAATAAAGGCACCTCCGAAACGGAGATGCCTGCAATTCACAGAAAGATATAAATTACATCAATCGCAAACGGACAAAACGGCTCTCCGATTCATTGTGTTAATAATCGACATTGTCATCTTGTCCACCTGCCTTCCGGTAATTTTTCTACATTGTAACAATAAGAGAATAATTTGTCAACCGATTTTGCTCGTTGTGCAAAAGTGTCGGTTTTAAGTTCAAAAGTGTAATCAATCCTCAATGGCAGCCTTGCGTGAATTGATTTTTTTGAATATTTCGGTGTCGAACTTCGGGGTTCTGTCATAGTAATAAAGACCGTTCTGCTCCTGTTCGATATCGTAAAGCTGAGTGTAGCAGAAGCCGAACATTCTGTAGTTATCAAGAAGTGCGTTTGTAAGACCCGCATATCTTTCAACAAGCTCTTCCTCTGTTTTGGGCGCATTTCCGTAGCCCCATGCGTCGCCTCTGTCGCCCCTTGACCATTGAAGTCCGCCGTATTCGCTGACCCATGCGCAGCCCTTTCCGCTGTACATTTGTCTGTCAGGAAAACGCTCATATAGAATACCTTCAGTCATGAGCCTATCATAATTTTCTTTGAAAACATCATAATCTTGTTCATAATCGTGAACATCGTATATATCGGTTTCAACATGGAAGTTACCGCTTGTATCAATGCAGGGGCGGGTTTCGTCAAGCTGCTTTGTAACTCTGTAAATTGTTCTGAGAATGCTGTCATACTGCTTTCTGCCGTCAATATCCCATGTTTCGTTGAACGGACACCAACCGATGATTGAAGGATGGTTAAAATCTCTTTCAACGCATTCGCACCACTCGGGAAGCATAGCTTCAAGTGCGCGCTCGTCCGACCAATCAAGACCCCAGTTGCCGTATTCTCCCCATACGATGTAGCCGAGTCTGTCACAATGATAAATGAATCTCTTTTCAAAAACCTTCTGGTGAAGTCTTGCACCGTTAAAGCCTACAGCCAATGAAATTTTTATGTCGTTTTCAAGAGCCTCATCCGAAGGAGCAGTGTAAATTCCGTCGGGATAAAAGCCCTGGTCGAGAACAAGTCTTTGGAAAACGGATTTGCCGTTGATGAGGAATTTATAATCGTCAATTTTAACGTTACGGAGTCCGAAATAGCTCTTTACCTTATCTTCACCGAAGGTCAGCTCGAGGTCATAAAGTCTGCCGTTGCCGACTTCCCAAAGATGGATTTCATTAAGCTTTATTTCACCTGTAATTGTTGAAGCGGCTTTCTTTGAGAATGAACCCATTGCCTTGCCTTCATATGAAGCGGAGGCGGTAAACTCTCCCTCGCCTTCAACAACCGCCGAAACAGCAACAACACCGTTGATATAATCGGGATATATTTTAAAGCTCTTTATGTATGCCTTGGGTACAAATTCGAGCCATACTGTCTGCCAGATGCCGGTAGTTCTTGTGTAGTCGCAGCCGTGTGATTTGAGAAGCTGGCTCTGCTTTCCTCTGGGTACAAGGGGATTGCGTATATCGTCAACTGCATTAACGATGATAATGTTTTCACCTTCGATAAGATATTCGGTTATATCAAATTTGAAGGAAGCATATCCGCCCTTGTGATATCCTGCCTTTTTGCCGTTTATATAAACGGTTGTTTCATAGTCAACAGCACCGAAATGAAGAAGGATGTTGCCCTTAAGCTGTTCTGCGGTAATGTTTACCGTTCTTCTGTACCATACGGCAGGAATAAAATCTGTATGCTCGATTCCGGAAAGCTTGCTTTCGGGGCAGAAGGGGACAACTATTTTTGTTTCCCAATCTTTTCTTTCAATAATACCGGCTTCTTCTTTGCTGTTGCCGAAGTCAAATTCAAAATCCCACTCACCGTTTAGATTAAGCCATGCTGCTCTTTCAAATTGAGGATCGGGATGTTCGGGTCTGGGAATATTAATCATATTTTTTCTCCTTATATTTTAAAATAATTATCTTCAAGCATTGCCGCAATTGAATGATATACCGGCAATGTCAGCTCCTGAATCTTGTAGGTTTCCGTTTCGGGAAGCCTTATGCATATATCGCAAAATTCGCTTAATCTGCTTTCTTTTTCTCCTGTTACCGCAACGGATTTTATGCCAGCTGCCCTTGCTGCTTTTGCGGCATAAACGATATTCTCGGAATTGCCTGAGGTGCTGAAACAAAGCAACACATCGTTTTCCTTTGCATATGCATAAATTTGCTGTGCAAAAACAAGAGAAGGTGCGACATCGTTTTCAAAAGCCGTCATAAGTGCCGAATGAGCGCAGAGCGAAATTGCCGGCAGACCCTTTTGCAGATTATCCGCAACGTATTTATCATCAAAAAGCTCCTTTTCTTTATCGGAAAGGGGCCTTTTTTTGAGGAATCCTTTCATTAATTCTCCCACAAAATGGTCACAGTCTGCAGCTGAGCCGCCGTTACCGCAACAGAGGATTTTTCCGCCGCTGTTATAGCAGCTGAGAAATATTTCAAATGCGGAATATATATCTTTTTTGCATTTTTTAAGGGGCGGATATCTTTCAAAAAGCTCATCAAAAATCATTTAATTCCCTCCGCATATTCCTTGGCAACTCCGATAGCCGCATAATCTCCGATGTCGTCACCGAGCATCGCAGGAACTATTTTACAGCATTCTGCTGAAATTGCAAGGGCTTCTTTTTTTATCGCTTCATTCATGCTGTCAATCAGCAGATGTCCGGAACGTTGAAAGATACTGCCTATAACAATTCTTTCAGGATTCAATATATCAATTAAAATTGAAAGAGCCAAGCCCAGTTTTTCACCGCAGCGGCGGTATATCGCATTTGCGAGCTTATCGCCGCGTACTGCTGCGTCGGCAATTGTTTTGGCGGTAACATTGTCATAGGGAATAGAGGTTGTGCCGTTATAAATCGAAAGCATTTTTTTGCCCATTGCCGCAATTCCCGCACCGCTGCAAAAGCCTTCAAAAGAGCCTGCTTTTCCGTATGCAACGGGTCCGTCGGCATCAAGCCTTATATGTCCTACCTCACCTG
>JAZPYI010000092.1:0-66121 GCA_045544115.1 Acutalibacteraceae bacterium
AAAAAGCAAATGAGAATTGATTAAGTATAGTGCTAATTATCATAAAGGTGGAGTGTTTTTGGAACATTTAAGTATAGAAGAAATCATTAAATATGTTACAGCAGACAAAGTTGATAATGAAACCTTAAATTTATTGTCAAAGGTAAATGGACATATCAGAAACTGCCAGTTATGCAGAGAAAAAGTAGAATCTTATGAATGTATAAATGATGAATTTAAAAAAGGAAATTTTGAAAATAGTTTCGATCTGAATCAAATTAACGATTTAATTAAAAGAAGAAAGAATATAAATAAAAATTATTATTAATATATTTGTGGAAGGGCATTGAAACGGCAGAAGTAAACATGGCAAAATCTCAGGAAAACATATGAACTGTTATGTGAAATGTTGGACAATAGAGATTGGCATTATTAAAAAATTTGAGAAGAATTTTGTGATCAAATCATGCATAAAAGTGCTGGTTTTATTATGAATGTTAATCCTGAACATGAAATTGTTCTTTTATTTATTAAATGCCCTTTGAATTGATAATAAAAAAAGATTAGGCATGGCTTTGGCTACCTGTGCAGCAAACTATGGGATGCCAGATGGCTCTTTTGACTATAATTTGTCTTACGGCACAATTTTTTAGGTTTACATCAAGCTATAGGAAGAGTACATTAAGTTAAGATTTATTTGAGCATATGATTATAATAATTGCAATGACTGTTGGTGAGAATAACGATAACTTCTTTGCGATTTCAAAAGTCGCATTGACTGTTCGGCAGTTATAAGAAAAGCCCTGAAGGATTTTATATTATACAAAATAGAGTCCATAAAATATGGGCTTTATTTTTCGTTATTATAATATGCTTAATAAGAAACAATTTATATTAAGGAAAAGGAAATTAGGATTTCATTTATATTGATAAGTTAAGGATTAGCAAATAAATATTTAAAGGAGATTAATTATGGACAGAAAATTAGTAGTTGCCAATATAGGAATGAAGTTTGGTATGTGTCACGTTGAAGGCGCGATGAGTTACGGCGCTGAAATTGCGGCGATTTGCGATTGCGATGAGGAGAATCTCCGTTTTGCGGGTGAAAGATACGGTATTCCCGAGGAAAAAAGGTTCACCGATTATACGGATATTGTCAATAATAAGGATATCAATTTGGTTACGGTTGCAATTCCCGATCAGCAGCATGTAAAAGTATCTTGCGATTTGCTTCGTGCAGGCAAGCATGTGCTGTGCGAAAAGCCGCTTGCTCTTACCCGTGAAGATCTTGAAGAAATTATCAAGGTTGCCGATGAATCAGGCTGCAAATTTATGGTCGGTCAGATTTGCCGATTTACTCCTGCGTTTGAAAAGGCAAAGGAAATAATTGAATCGGGCTTGATAGGTGAGCTGTATTTTGTTGAGTCCGAATATGCTCATGATTATATGAAGCTTTGCGACAGTTGGCGCGCAGACCCGAATCGACATGGTGTTATCGGCGGAGGCTGCCATGCGGTCGATCTTATTCGTTGGCTTGCGGGTGATCCCAAGGAGGTTTTTGCATACGGTACGCATAAGCTTCTTCCGCAGGTTCCCTATGACGATGCAACGATAGCTATTATGAAATTTGATGAGAATCTTGCAGGCAAGGTTTTTGTTTCAACTGGCTGCAAGCGCGACTACACAATGCGTACGGTGATTTACGGTACAAAGGGTACGATTATCTGCGATAATACATCACCGACCATGACACTCTTTGTTACCGATGAAGAGGGAGTTACTCAGGAACCGCAGACCATTGAAATTGAGGTTAACAACCATAATGCCGCAAGAGAATTTGAGGTTTTTGCTGATGCAATTCTCAATGATAAGCCTGTTGTAACAGATGCACGCGAGGGCGCAAAAACGGTTGAAGTCTGCCTTTCGATTGTTGAGGCAGCGACAACCGGTAAGATCATCAAGCCGAACTATAATTTTTAATAACATATTTATATAAAAAGCCTCCCTGAAGTCTAAGCTTCAGGGAGGCTTAAGCTTTTAAATTATCCGATAAAAGGTGCTAAAACATACTCATTAAAAAAGCTGATTATTGCTTTGAAAATAATATTAAAGGTAATCGGAAGCATTTCCGAGAAACCGTTTGCACCATAGTTCTCATTGAGCCAAAGGCTGAGATCTGTAAAGAAGGTTGAGGGTTCTTCTTCTTCTTCGACAGCTCTTGCACCGGCCTTGACAAGAATGGTGATAAGTCTTTCTTCGATGAGGTCCTCCTGACCGTCATAGCATACAGTGCCGTTTACAAAAGCTTCTGCTTCTGCTATTGCAGCTGCAAGCTCCTGTGCGTCTGCGTCGCTGAGGGTTGAAGCATCAACCGATTTTGCAGCGGGAAGAAGATCGTTCTTGATCCTTCTGGGATCTCTTGCACCGTTGAACTGAGGATAATCGGGAGATGAGTAAACATCCTTGATGTTATCGGTTGCAAGAAGCTCTGTTGCAAGAGAAATGATAATATCGTTTCTTGCTGTGCTTTCGTGGTTCTGACCGTCAAAATAGAATGTTGTGTCGGGAAGAAGACCGGTTGAAGCATCAACAACATTGTCGGGTGAAATGTGGTTGTGTGTGAGATCGGAGCAGTTTATGCTTGTGTTAGCCTGCTGATAATCTTCGCCGAGAGTTTCGCCTACAAGTGCGCTGTGAACACCCATAGCTGTTGAGGAAAGGTGAATAACACCGTCTGCATTATCTTCGTTCCATGAGTTGCCGATTTGATAAAGCGGTGCATCATAGTCAACAATGTTGAATACCTGAACTCCGTTATCAACGAGAGCCTGAATATTTGAAAGGGAGTTAAGCTGTGCCTTATAGAACATATCCGTCTGTCGCTTTATCTCAGGCTTTGAACCGAGAAGAGCCTTGGAAGCCTCGGGATAATCTTCCTTGGGGCAAAGACCCCAGAGCATTGTGATATTTGAAGCAACATCTTCAACAAGGCAGTCAACAACATTTGAAAGAACACTCGAAAGAACCTGGTCGGGAAGGATTCTTGCGATAACCTCAATCATTCTTGCTTCTTCCTCGTCCATGAGTGTTTCAAGGAAGCCGTTATAAAGGAACTCGGTGTTAAGGAATGTGAGGTCTTTTTTGTAAAGGTCACCTACGATTGTTGAACCGTTGAGAGCGGGAACAATATA
Source organism: Acutalibacteraceae bacterium (assembly GCA_045544115.1). GTDB lineage: Bacteria > Bacillota > Clostridia > Oscillospirales > Acutalibacteraceae > CAG-177. The sequence goes on from JAZPYI010000092.1 coordinate 3,171, forward strand.
TACAACCTTGTTAAGGTCATTCTTTACTTCGGGATAGTATTGGAAAAGTCCGTTTGCAATGGAGCCGCCCATGCTTATGGGAACAATGTTTACCTTATCGTGACCGGTTTCAGCCTTAACCATCTGAATGAAGGAATAAAGCTCTGTTACGATGTCGTAGTTATTTCCGAAGGAATTATATGCGAAATAGTAGAGATGGTCTTCGCCTGCAATTTCGGAATAAGCCTGAAGCGGAATATTGTCATAAATCTGTTCTTTTTCGTAATCGCTGCATTCCGCAACGGAATAGGGATATTTTTCAACTTCAATATTTCCGGTGTTTTTGCCTGTTTTCGGGTCGCAGTTGTTAACTGCAAACGCATCAAGAACAACGTCGCAAAGTGCATCGGAAAGGAAAATATCATGCTGTGTAATGAGAGTAAGGAGTACGGGTGCGATAACCTTCAGCACAATGGAGGTGATATCAAAATATGCGGGGAAGCAGCTGATTCTTTCACCGTCTGCATCGAGAAGATAATCACCGTTTTCATCAAGTGCCCAAACATTGGACTGACCGATACCGGGAACAACAATTGAAGGGCAGATATCGCAGTTGCCGTTGCATTCTGTTTTAACAGCGGCAGATGCGGAAAGAGAAAGCATTGAAAATACCAAAGTAAAAGCAAGAATAAGAGAAATGATTTTTTTCATGGTTGTAAGCCCCTTTCCTTAAACGAAACGGAACAACCCGAAGGGGGCTGTTCCTTTCGTGTTAGTTTTATTATTCAAAAAGTCCGCCGAAAATGAGGTTGAACAAAGCTCTGAAGGGGGAGAGGATTCTGTCAACAGGGCTGCCGCCTCCGAAAAGGAAGAGTGAACCCTTGCTCATTGCGAGAGTTACGTTTTCGAGAATGGGGTCTATGAAGGATTCTTCTTCCCCGATATTTTCGTAACCGGGTGCGCCTACCTTGTGGAGAATGTTATTGAGTCTGTCTTCTGCAGCCTCTACCTTTTTCTGGTCAGCGATTGTTGAAGCGATAATTGCTTCACCTTCTGCGATAGCTGCGTTGAGTTCTTCCTTATCCTCTGCGCTGAGTGTTGACTGGTCAACATCATATGCATCGGGAAGTCTCCAACGGCGAATATACTTTGTTGTGCATGAGCCGTTGAACTGGGGATATTTTTCGGGATTATCGTTAACATCTTCAACTTCGCCGAGGATAATTGCCTTTGCAAGGTTAAGAACAACGTCATTGTTACCTACTTCGTGGTGCTGCTCAAGGAATATCCATGTGTTTTCGGGGAGAACTGCGGTTGAAACATCAACCATATTGTCTGCTGAAATATGATTGTGATTGGGATTGGTGCAGTTGGTGTTCTTTGTATATTCAACATCCTTGAGGGTGTTTTTACCTGCGGCGCCTGTTGCACCCATTGTTGTTGAGGAAAGGTTGATGATGCCGTCGGAGTTAACCTTGTCGGCAGAAGCAACGATGTTGAAATATGTATACATCTGTTCGCCAAGGTCGAGATTTGCGCCTGCGATTGAGTTAACACGAACACCGTCCGCAACCGCATCGAGGATATTCTGCTTGAGGTTAAGTCTTGCCTGCTGGAAACGGTCTGTTCTTGCCTTGAGAGTGGGCTTGTCGGTAAGATATCTTGCTGCAAGAGCATCGTATCTGTAAGAGGGAATCATAGCCCAGAACTGCGGGCAGTTAACCATCATGGTATCTATAATACCGCTGATTGCACCGGAAAGAAGTGCGTTGATACCCGAGCGGGGGAATATGTGAAGCAATGTATTGATGAGATAGCCGAGTGTGGGGCTGTCGTTTGATTCAACAAAAATCTGGGGAATAAATTCCTGATAAAGATATTCGTCGTTAAGGCGCCATTCTCTTGCATACATATCGGCAACGATATCTGTACCGTCGAGGCAGGCAACTGCGTTAACGATCTGGTCAATGCCGTCATGACCGTACTTATCGAGGTATGCCGTAAGAATTGTGCCGCCGAGGCTGACGGGAAGAAGAGTAACCTCGTCATGACCTGTCTGCTCTTTAACCATCTTGATGTATTCGTTAAGCTCATCTGCGGAATCCATGGGATCGCCTACAAGATTGAAGGTGAAGAAATAAACGTGATCCTCACCGATAACATCAACGAGGGGCTTCATGGGAACCATTCTGTAAACCCAGTCAAGCTCGTCTTCTGTCATATATTCAAGAGAATGATTCCATCTCTGAGTCTTGAGGTTTTCAACATGGTCGCCGTTCTCGTCGCATCTCTGAATTGAGAAAAGGTCGCAAACAAGGTCATAAGCAACCTTGTCAAGACCAACGTTTGTCTGAAGAGCAAGGGTTCCGAGAATGCTGAAAACAGCCTTGATGATGGGACCTGCGGAGAGAGCGGCAGTGTTAAGGATAAGAAGGGTGCCGCCTACCTGACTGTCGCCATCCATAACGGGCTGGTCGTTTTCGTCATAGAGATATGTGGGTGAATGGTTGATACCGGGGAGAATAATTACGGGTGAATGCTTGCAGTTTCCGTCACAGTCTGTTTCGGTTGCCGCAGCTGCACCGGCAGAGCCTGCCGAAATAAGCATTGCAGCGCAAAGTGCAACGGCAATCACTCTTTTGATTACTTTTTTCATTTGGGGTACACTCTCCTTCATAATTAAAGATAATATATATTAACATACAATTAATACAAATTCAATAATTAAAAACAAAAATATATCAAAACAGCAAAAATGTGGCAGAAATCACATTCTGCCACATTTCTTTTTCATGTTTTCAATTACGGAATAGGGGATTTTCATGTTACCAAGCCCTGTGCCGATTGATATATGAGGCTTCATGGCAGCATGGAAATCCGTGCCGCCGGATATCATAAGTCCCAGCTCTTTTGCCATGGACTGATATTTTTCCTGCATTTCGGGGGTGTAGTCCGTGTAATATCCTTCGAGACCGCAGAGTCCGTATTCCTTTAGCTCTTTGAGAAATTCAACAAGCTCATCATCGGAAAGCTTTGTCAGGTGAGGATGTGCAAGGAAGGATATTCCGCCGCATTTTGCGATAAGCTCAATAGCATCACGGGCGGTAAGGCGCTGCTTTTCGCAGTAAGCATATTTGCCGACGGACATATATTTATCAAACCCCTCTTTGACACTTGAAATATAGCCCTTATCCATCATAACTCTCGCAAAATGCGCTCTGCCAACAAAATTATTCGGTGCTAGCGCACGCACTTCCTCGAGTGTGATATCAAAACCGAGTTCGTTTAGTCTTTTGCAGGTTACATGGTTGCGCTCGATTCTTAAGTCCACAACTTCTTTGAGCATACGGAGCAAATCAGGATTTTCGATGTCAATAAAGTATCCCAAAATATGGGTTTCCGTTTTTGACTGAACGGAAAATTCAATTGCAGGTATAACCTCAATGCCGAGCTTTTTGCCCTCTTCAATTGCTTCACGAACACCGTCAACGGTATCATGGTCAGAGAGAGCAATTGCGGCAAGTCCCGCTTTTTTTGCTTCGGCTACAACCTCTGCAGGTGTCATTGAGCCATCGGATTTAAGAGAATGGGTGTGTAAATCAATATATTTTTCCATGAGCTTACCTCGTTAGTCAATGTCTGCAAAAAATTCTTCCGTTTTTTCAGCCTTGTATCTGCCGTTGCTTACATCGACAAGATTTGCGTTGAAGGAGTCGACAAGCTCAAGCGGAAGTCTGAATATGAGAGTTACGTTATCCTCAAATATAGTATCTTCTATAACTCCGCCGCTTTCGGGTACGAGCGAGGATAATTTCCCGTAAAAATAATAGTCGCATGTTACTTTAAGTCTTGCACACATAGCTCTTGTTACTATTCCGCCTGCCGCAACGGCAATTGAAGCGGAGTGAGAATATGCTCTTACAAGACCGCCCGCACCAAGCATGATTCCGCCGAAATAACGTGTAACAACAACGGCGCAGTCGGTAACACCTGTTTTTTCAAGAACATCAAGCACGGGAATGCCTGCGGTGCCCTGAGGCTCACCGTCATCGGAATATCTTTTTATGCCGCTTTCACGCAGAATATAAGCATAAACATTATGGGTTGCATCCCAGTGCTTTTTGCTTACCTTTGCAATAAAATCGAGAGCCTCTTCCTGAGTGGTTACGGGCATAATGTGACCGATGAAACGGGATTTTTTTACAATATATTCATCCTGCGAGGCGGTTTTTATTGTTTTATAACTCTTAGATGACATACGAATCACCTCAAATTCATGCTGAAAAAGCAAAGCGGCGCATGGATATGCACCGCTCATTTTGCTTATTATTTGTTGTTAAGATTGAAACGCTTATTGAAGCGATCAACACGTCCGCCGGTATCAACGAGCTTCTGCTTACCTGTGTAGAACGGATGGCATTTTGAGCAGATATCAACACGAAGGTTTGCCTTTGTTGAGCCGGTTGCGATAACCTCACCGCATGCGCAACGGATTTCGGTCTGTTCGTACTTAGGATGGAGTCCTTCCTTCATCAATGTCACCTCTTTCGGTATATCCATAAACATAACGGAGCAATTTTATCATAAGCAGAGGAAAATTGCAAGTCTTTTTTGAAAAAATTTTCGTCAGGGGCATATTTCAATGCTTTTTCCGAGCCTGAAGGAGTAAATAACGGTTTCTTTTACAGGAACATCAAGCACCTCTGAAAGGCAGCGGCGGTAAATACCGAGCTGTTCACGGTATTTTTTTGCAAGCTCTTCGCCGCTTTGCGCCCTGTCAGTTTTAAAGTCAACGATAACCAGAGAGCCGTTTTCAACGAAAGCGCAGTCTGCAACACCTTCGATAACAATGCTTTCGTTTCCGGCTTCGTTTTCGGGAATATCAGGCTGCATTTCTCTTAACGGAATGCAGGCTGTGAAGGCATATTCCTTATAGACCTTTTCGGCAGAAAGTATGCGTTTTGCAAGACTGCCGGAGAAAAATTCGGAAACGGCTTTTTTGTCAACAACAGAAGCCTCGGCATCGGTCAGCATACCTTCGCTGACAAGTCTTTCAAGCTCTGCATCAACATTTTTGCCCGCCTTTTCGTAATCGGCAAACTGCATAAAGCGGTGGGTTGCCGTTCCTCGCTGAGCAGGAGTGAGCTTATCTTTGCCGACAAACGAAGGCTTGCGTGAAGCAAAATATTCGCTTCCGATTTCCTCGTCATCCGCTTTGGAGGCAATTCGTTTTGCGATTATTCCGTCAAGTGCGGAATAAGGATAAACATAGCCGAGTCTTGCTGATATTTCCTCAACTGTTTTTTTATCGGACTTTGCTTGCGTGATTTCGTAAACCGATTGTGTTTCTTCGCTGCTGCCCGTGATTATTTGTGTTTTAAGGGGAGTATTACACGGCAGAGCGATTGATGAATCCGTCATTGCAGCATTTCTTAATGCGTGGGCATCGGGATGCCTGATAAGTGCAGAAAGAATACATTCGGAATAGCTTGAAAAACCAATTACTTTAAACGGGTCAATCAGCTTTTCTTTTCTTGTGTACGCAGCAATTTTGGCAAGGTCCTTATTCCAGTCCTTGCTCGATGCGAGAATAACAAGCTTTTCCTTGGGGCGGGTGAGTGCAACATAAAGTATGCGCAATTCTTCGGAGCGCTCGGCTTTTTTGATTTCAAGCACGGCGGCAATTCTTGCGAGCGAATCGAGCTTTGCCTTGCCCGTGCTTGTCTTTATTCCGATACCGCCCGCAGGGGATATGAGCAAATCATCGCTTGTTGAAAGATTTCCGTATTGTTTTTCGGTTGATGCAAGGAAGCAAACGGGAAATTCAAGACCCTTGCTTTTATGGATAGTCATGATTCTGACGCAGTCTGCATTGTCGGACTCTGAACCCGATGCTGTTATATCCTTTCCGCTTTTTGCAACGGAATCAAGATGCCGCAGAAATCCCGAGATACCCTTCCTGCCCGTGCTTTCATATCTGTTGGCAAGGTCAATAAAGCTGTTGAGGTTTGCGCGGCGCTTTGAGCTGTCCTTCATCGCTCTGACTATTGCACCGTAGCCTGTTTCTTCAATGAGCCTTCTTACAAGCTCGCCGGCGCTTACCGTGCAGGCAACAAGCCTCATGTCCTTGATTTTATCGAGAAATGCAGCCGCTTTTTTGTTTCCGTTTTCCGCAGCGGTTACAACGCAGTGATAAACCGAGCCTTTTTTGCATTCAGCACGCATTATTGCAAGGTCGTCGGGGAGAAATCCGAAAACAGGGGAGAGCATAACTGCGGTAAGCGGAATATCGTCAACGGGATTATCAATTATTTTGAGGAGTGAAGTCATAAACATAATTTCGGGAGAAGAAAGAAAATTCTCTTCCGTTTCACAGCAGAAGGGTATTCCCCTTGCCGTAAATTCATCAACAAACTCCTTTGCGGAGCGCTTTACACTTCGCAGAAGAATGCAAAAATCTTTGTACTGTGCCTTTCTCTGCTTATCGCCGTCGGTAAATGTCATGCCCTCTGCGATTGACTTTTCAATATAATCGGCAATATATTTTGCCTGCGCCGTGCGGAAGTTTTCCCTTTCGGTTTCTATAAGACAGATTTCCGTATCTGCACTCTTGCTTTCGGGATATGCGGCGGCAGCTTCAAGATGTTCTTTTTCATCATATTCAAGACCGCCAGCATCCCTGCTCATAAGAGCGCTGAAAATAAAGTTTACAATTTCGGTAACACCCTTACGACTTCGGAAATTTTTACCGAGAGTGACTCTTGCGGGATAATTGCCGTTTTCATATTCGGGCAGACCGTCACGGCGGGCGAGAAATATTTCTGGCATCGCCTGCCTGAAGCGGTAAATACTCTGCTTTACGTCGCCTACCATGAAAAGGTTGCTTTCATCCTTTGAAAGAGCGGAGAATATCATATCCTGCGCCTCGTTGACATCCTGATATTCGTCAACGAGGATTTCAGCATAGTTTTCCGCAAGGGAAAGTGCAAGCGGTGTTTTAACATAACCGCCTTCGCACGGTTCAACAAGCAATTTAAGAGCAAGATGAAGAGTATCGGAGAAATCTGCACCGTTTTCCTCAAGCTTGAGTCTTGTAAATTCTTCTCCGAATTTAAGCACGGCGGAAATAAGCTCGTTTATAACGGGAGCGAGGTATTCTACATCTTTTTTATGTTCTTCCTCGGATATCAGGTGTTTCGGTGCAAATTCAAGCACCTGCTTTTTGTAGGAATTGCGGGTGTTTTTACAGATATCTTTTGCGGGACCGGCATAGCCTCTCGGAGCATTTGCTATCTTGGAGAAGGAAACCTGCAAAAAGGCATCAATAATGCCGTCCCAGCCTTCGGTTGAAATTTTATCAAGGAGCTTGTTGAGAACAATCAAATCATCCTCAAATGCGGGTCTGTATTTTGCTTCAAGCTCGGGTTCATTCGTAAGAAGGGATATGCAATGCTCGGCATCTGCTATGCATGAACATATAAACTGTATAGCATGGTTAATTATTGTTCTGCCCCACGGACTTTCTTCTATGGGAGAGGGGGTGTTAAATTCATCTGCAAGGGATTTCAGCCATAATTCGGGGAAGGGGTATGCCTGAGAGAGAGAATAGAGCTTTAAAATTGCATCCGTGAGCTTGCTGTCATCACGGGTGTCGCTGATTAATTCCGTCAGCTTCATAAAGCTTTCGCTATGTTCTTTATAAAGTGAATCCGCAACCGAAGAAACCGCCTGTGAGCGAAGAACGGCAAGCTTGCTTTCGTCAAGAAGGCTGAAATCGGGTGCGATTCCGAGAATATGGAAATTTTCCCTTACAAGTCCGATACAGAAGGAGTCGATGGTGCAGATGTTGGCGCAGGGCAGCATCAGCTGCTGACGGCGCAGACGTTTATCTGAAGGGTTGAGCGCAATCTGTTTTCCGATAGCGGCATGGATTTTTTCTTTCATTTGTGCCGCTGCCGCTTTTGTAAACGTTACAATAAGAAGATTTTCAACACCGCAGGGATTTTCGCTGTCGCATATACGGCGGATAACTCTTTCAACAAGAACTGCGGTTTTGCCCGAGCCTGCCGCCGCACTTACAAGCAGAGTGCCTTTTCGTGCATCAATCGCTTTCTGCTGGTCTGCTGTCCATTTCATCCGCCTCATCTCCCTTCTCTAAATTTTCTATAACTGTTTTAAGGTCATCATCAATAAGAACTCTTCTGGGGATATTTTCTTCGTATGAACAAACCGCTTTATAGTCGCAATAGTCGCAAACATACGGATAGCTTTCACCAAATGCGGGAACGGCATCGATGTTACCCGAATGAAGAGCATCGGCCATTTCGGCAAGTATGCCGTCTGCCTTTTCCTTAAGCTTTTCAAGCTGTGTGAAGCCGATAAGCGAGCCGACAAATTTTCCTCCTTTATATTTCACGGGGATATAAGTGCCGCTTTCGGTTGAATCCATAGCTTTTATAACTTCGGAATTATCAAGGACGATTCCCGTCATGGTACACTTTTTCTGTCTTTCTGCTTCGATTTCTTCATTTGTTGCATTTCTTGAAACTGAAACAAGCGGAGATTTGGCGGGGTAATAAAGCACACCGGCAGGGGTAAATTCGCCGTACTTTTTGCCGCCGTTTTGCCAGAGTGTGAAAAGATAGATAAGCATCTGCATATTAAGACCCTGAATAACATCGCTGAGTCTGAAATCCTTGCCTGAGGATTTATAGTCAACAATTCTGATATATTTTTTATCTCCGATTATTGCTTCGTCGACTCTGTCAATTGCTCCCGAAATTATGATCTTGCCGTTTTCGGTTTCAACCTCATAAGCGGGAATTTCACCGTCATTTCCTATTTTTAATTCAAAATCGGACGGAGTAAAGCTGCTCTGAGAAAGCTCTTTTATCAGTCTTTCGGCAACATCGCATACGGAATAAATGAGCTTGTTGAAAAGATAAATGAATCTTTCACTTCTGTTTGCACCGTCAAGCTTTGAGGCGAGATATTCGTCAAGCAGCGGCTTTATATAACCGTGAATATCATCGAAGGTCATTTTGGTGAGTGCTTCTCTGTTAAAATCCGTGAGAAGCTTTTCAAGTGCATAATGAATGATATTGCCCCTCTGCATCGGGTCAAGCTCTGCAATCTTTCTGGGCATGGCTTTTATGCCGTAGCGGCAGAAATACGAAAACGGGCATTTGTAAAAGCTTTCGACCCTCGAAGCCGACATATACATATTTTTGCCGAAAAGAGCTTCGGCGGCATCGGGATTATCGATTTTGAAGCTTCTGTTTCCCGAGGCTCTTTCAAGGGCGGAAATTTTACCTGAATATTCCGCATCGTTTCCGAAATATTCACATAATGAAGCATAAACGGCATTGTTATCACGTTTGTTTTTTGCAAGCTGTTCAAAGGCAAGCTCTTTGCCTTCAACATAGTATAAGCCGTTCTGCTCTTCGGCGATAACCTCGGCACATTCAGGAAAGAGATTTTTGATTTTTATATAAAGCTCGGAGGGGTTAAGCTGTTCACCCTTTGCGTTTTTTTCGGGACAGCATATAAAAAGCTTATCCGAGGCGCAGCAGAAGGCATTATATGCAATAAGCTTTTCTTCGGCAAGCTTATATTCACCGAAATCGGAAAGTTCAATACCAAGCTCGCTCATTTTACGGCGATCTTTATCCGTAAGTGCAGAGCCTGATGAGGGGATTGCGGGAAATACTCCGCTGTTTGCGCCTGCTATGAAAACGATTTTCGGCGCAACGGTACGGATTCGGTCTGCCGAGCCTATGGTTATTTCATCAAGACCCTGCGGGAGAGAGCCTAAGGTCTGCACTCCAAGCATAAGTACAAACATCTCCGTGAACTTCTTGGCGGTAATGTGTCTGCCTCTTGTGAGTGTTTCAATGCTTTCCAGCATGTCAATAATAACATTCCAGAGCCGTTCAAGCTCAAGCGCAAGACCTGTTTCACCCTTTAAAACAAGATTTTTGGCGAGGGTGCGAATGTTTTCAGCCGCATTTATTCTTTCAAGGAAGGCAAAAACAGCCTTAGCCGCTTCCTCTCCTGTTGAATCTGCAAGTTTTTCCTTTAAGTCATAAAGAGGTGAAACGATTCTTTTGCGTATAGAGTTGAGCATTTCAAGCTCCGCTCTTTCTTCATCTCCCGCTTCTTCGCCGAAGCCGTTTGGATTGCGGTTCCAATCGTGAACCCATTGCGAGCCGTTGATACTCCAAAGATAGCAGTAATTCTCAACCGACGAAATTTCTTCTGTTGTAAATCCCGAAAGCCCCGTTTTTAAATATCGCATGACCGATTCGGTGGAAAAGCCCTCCGCGGCAATACCGATTGCGCTTTCAACGAGTGCAACAACAGGCGAAACATCAACGGGCTGACGGCTGTCCTCAAAAACAGAAATTCCGCATTTTTTAAGCGCACCGCGAAGGGGTGCTTCGTATGCAGAGCTGTCACGGGCAATAACCGCAATATCTCTGCATCTGTAGCCGTTTTCACGTATTAATTTTTTTGCCGTGCAGGCGATATATTCGCATTCGGAATATATATCTGCAGCTTTGCATAGTGTAATGTTGCCGCACTCCTCCTCGTAAATGTTCGGAGTTACGGAAAACAGCTCTTTTTCGAGTGCCGCAAGCTCGGGAGAGGAAAAACGTTTGAAGTCCGGCGGGAAATTATTGAATTTGCTTCTCATGGAAAGATACTGCGGCTTTGCAACGGCAACACCGTTTTTCTTTGCGATATCAATGAGTCTGCGTGCGGTTCTTTTGGTATGAGCAAACAAATCTGTTTCGTCATCGGAATTTTCAAGATTATCCGTGCAGAGGGTGACATATACCGCCTGAGATTTTGAAAGCATACGTCCGATTACTTTGTATTCCTGTGCTGTAAAGCCTCGGAAGGCATCTATGAAAACAAGTCTGTTTTTGAAATAGTCGCAGTCGGGCAATATTTCATAAAGCTCCGTTAAAAGGTCATCGGGATTGAAATAGCTGCCTGACGTCATGGCATCGTAGGAATCAAGCACGGTTGTTATGTCGCCAAGCTTCATTTTGAGCAGCTCATCTTCCGATTGTGCCAATGCAAGTCTTACGGCATCGGAGGAAACAGCACTCTGTTTAAATTCTGCCGAAAGAGTTACAAATTCCGAAATGACCGACTTCGACGAGGCATGCTTACCGTAAAGAGAGAGCTTATCTTTAACACTTTCAAGTGCCATGGACATAAGCACAGCCTTTGACGGCTCATCAAGTCTTCTGCGTTCATGCAGTGCAGGCTTTCCGATGAGCTTTTCGCCGAGGCTTGTGAAGCTCAGAACGTCAATGTTTGCCATTGCCCGTGTACCGATTTTTTCAAGCATGATTTTTTCCGACATAAACGAAAACTGTTCCGGTACGATGAGGGTTATTTTTTTGTGTCCCCCTGCGGAAAATTGTTTTATTAAATTCATTATGTGGGTGGTTTTTCCGCCGCCCGTTGCGGATAATATCAAATAAAGCATGATAATTCCTCATTCCAATATGATGCTTAATATTATATCACATCAATGTCCGTTTGTCAGTACATATAAAATGAATTTAAGCCGATTTCGGGCAATTTGGAGCAATTTTGGCTTAAATTATTCTGTTTTTTGAGTTTGAAACTGATTTTTATTTTCGCATAAGCCGTGAATAGCTTTGCATTCGGTTTTGAATTGTTGACATATTTTTTTAGGTGTGGTAATATAAAAATACTATTTTTAAATTTGAAAGGAGTAAATCCAAAATGGATGACCCCGGTCCTGCGATTCAGTTAGCGGCAGCCGCAGCTGAAGTTTCAACAGACCCTCTTTCTATAGTACTTAAAGTGCTGCTTTTATTTGTTCTTATTATCGTTAACGCATTTTTTGCAATGAGTGAAATTGCAATTATTTCTCTCAATGACACAAAGATGCAGCGCCTTGCGGAAGAGGGCAACAAAAAGGCAAAGCAAATAGTGAAGCTTACGGAAAACTCAAGCAGATTTCTCTCGACCATTCAGATTGGCGTAACTCTTGCCGGCTTCCTGACCTCCGCATCGGCATCACAGAACTTTGCGGATATGCTTACAAATGCTCTTGCCAAAACAGCCGTTGCAGACGTAATACCCATAGGTGTTATCAACGGCATATCAATCGTGCTTATCACAATCATAACATCTTATTTCTCCCTTGTTCTCGGTGAGCTTGCTCCAAAAAGAATCGGTATGCAGATTCCCGAGAAGGTTTCCTTTAAGGTGGTCGGTGCACTTACCTTTATCGCCTCAGCAACCAAGCCGTTCGTAAAGGTGCTTTCGCTTTCAACCAATGCCGTTGTTCGTCTTTTCGGCTTTGACCCCAATGCCGACGAGGAGGAAGTAACAGAGGAAGAAATCAGAATGATGGTTGATGTCGGCGGCGAAAAAGGTGTCATTGAAGACTCACAGAAGGAAATGATTGATAATATTTTTGAGTTTGACGACCTTGACGCAGGCGATATCATGACCCACAGAACGGAAATGACCGCTATTGAAGTAACCCGCTCTCTTGAGGAGGTTGCTGAGCTTGCAATAGAAAACGGCTATTCCAGAATCCCCGTTTACGAGGATGATCCCGACAGCATTGTGGGTGTTCTCTATGCAAAGGATCTGCTGAAATATGTCGGTCACACAATTCCTGCCGATTTAACCATTGCGCAGGTTATGAGAAAGGCTCTTTATGTTCCCGAAACACAGTCCTGCGGAGATTTGTTTGAGGAAATGAATAAGAGCAGAACCCAGTTTGCCGTTGTTGTTGATGAATACGGCGGTACAGCGGGCATTGTTACTCTTGAAGATGTGCTTGAATCCATAGTCGGAAATATTCAGGACGAATATGACGACGAGGAAGAAGAAATCAAGCAGATAAACGAAACAACTTTCACCATTGACGGTACAACGGATCTTGACGAGGTTAACGAGCTTGTCGGAGTTGAGCTTCCTGAGGGTGATTATGATACACTCGGCGGATTTGTTATCAGCCTTCTCGGTTATCTTCCCAGCGAGATAGCGGGCGAGCCGATAGTTGCCGAATATGAAAACCTGCGCTTTACCGTTCTTTCTATTGAGGAGCGCCGCATGGATGAAATTAAGGTTGAAATTCTTCCTAAGCCCGAAACGGACGAGGAAGAAGACGAAGATTAATAAATTAACGGGTGTACTGCGGTACACCCGTTTTTGTTTGCAATATGTAAATCAATTGTTGTTTATGCTGTCATTTGCTGTCGGTAACTCCTAAAATATAATCGGTTGAAATGTTTAAGCTTTTTGACATAAAAATTAAAATATCGCTTGGTATTTGACGGTAGCCTGTTTCATATTTGGAATAAGTACTTCTGCAAATATAACAGCCGTGCTTTTTTAACTCGTTGCAAAGCTCAGTTTGAGTAAGATGCTTTTCGCTTCGGGTTTTCTTCAAATTGTTACACATTGTATTTTACCATTTTCCTATATCAATTCAAACATTCTTATCTTTAACACAATTATATGCGCAAAATATGCTAAAGTCAAGAAAATTCTTATTATTAGCATATGAGGTGCGCGATGAAAATATATGATTTCAACGGCAAAAAGAATATCTGCGGCAAAAGAGTTCGCGAAGCACGCATAAAGAACAAGCTTTCGCAGGCGGACCTTGCCGCGCGGCTTCAGGTTAACGGCATTATGATTGAACGTGACAGCATTTCGAGAATAGAAATAGGAACGCGATTTGTTGCTGATTATGAACTCATGGCAATGGCTGAAATCTTCGGAGTTTCAACGGAGTGGCTTCTCGGAAAATAAAAATTAACGGGTGTACTGCGGTACACCCGTTTTTGTTCTATACAATTTTCGCCTCGGCATAGCCGATGCATTCTCTGCCCTTAAGCATATCCGAGGTATCCCTTGCGTTGAAATAAAGGCGCAGGGTGTTGCCGTGTTTTACAAGATGGCTTGCATAAACAAACTGCTTCATCCAATCCTTACCGTCAACAATGGCAGGTTCAATAATCAGCTTATTAAACTTGAACGAAAGACCGTTATCTGAGGTCAGCAGAATAATTGCGGAATGGCTTTTGCCGTTTCGTTCATAAATTCCGTTCTGGATTCCGATGTATCCGTCGGCAAGCTTGTAAACCTTAAGGCAACCGCTGCAAAGATTGAGATACGGGTCTTTTTTATCAGGGGAAATAATCGGCTTTTCGCTCGAAACATAGCCGCTTGCAATATCTGTACTTTCGGCATAGTTGATATATGTAGGCTCGCAAAAGCCGCAGTCTTTAATGAATGTCATACCGCAGGAATAATAAAGGCGGTTTATGCCGTTTTCGCTCAAAAGATACGGATTTGAAATTGCCGTTCCTCGGTCACTTTTTTCAAATTTTCGAGTGTTGGTTATAACAGGCTTCGGCTTCGACCAGCTTATCAGGTCAGTGCTTTCCGTAACATATATTTCGGAATGCCATTTAACCGCGTTTATAACATTCAGCGCATTCATAATCAACGGTCGGGTTCTTTCGTAGAAAAGATAATATTTCCCGCCGATATAATTTATGTTCGGACGCATGGCTCTGTTTGCAATCTTTTTTACTTTTTTGAACGATATTCCGTCATCACTCGTAAAATGATATACTCCGAAGGTTGTATGAAAAAACATATGCCACTTCCCGTCGTGACTGATATCGGGGGTAAGAAGCGAGGGGTCTGCCGCAACAAACGAGCCGCCCCACGGTTTTATAACGGGATTGCTGCTGATTTTAAATTCGGCATTGATTATCTGAGCGGTTGTAAGATTTTTCATAGCTTTATCCTCATTGTTTTTTATGAATATGTAATTGAGCAATCCGCCGTCTTTTGATACGAATCGGAAATTCATCTTTTCAAAAAGCCTTATTGAGGCGATATTTGTTTTGTCTATTGATACTTCAATTCGCTCAAAATCCAACAGCTTTCCGTCTTGAATATCCTTTAAAACTGCAGTTCCGATGCCTTTTCTTTGGCGTTCAGGAAAAACCGTTACAGCCAAATAAAGAACATTGCCGGAAAAATCGCATTGCATTGCGGCAACAAGATTTTCGCTGTCATAGATTTTATAAAAATAAACATTTGGAGTTGCGGTGACATAGCTCCAATATTTTTCTTCTTCACTAATGCTGATATATCGGGAAACTTCAGGTGTGTTGTAAACCGACAAAAGACGGGGAATATCCGCATCATTAATATCGGTTAACTGCTTGTAGAGCATAAGGTCCTCCTTGATAATAAGATACCGAACCGTGTCTTCATTATAAATTAATATATCATCATTTGCAATATCGGAGAGAAATAATTTGTGTTTTGTTTTATTTCCTATGGATAATTTTACAAAATGTGCTATAATGATTTAAGAGGTGGTAATAATGTCCAATAATTTGATTATGCCGAAACAAACAGCTCGTAAAGATGTTTTTTATTCCAGTCTGCAAATATACTACTCTTCCTACAATCGCGGTAAAGAGTGGGTTTCAAATAATGACTATAAGCGATTGATACAGCAGCTTTTGCCTGATTTGGCGCAGGGTGCGCAGGATGGTGCATATTTGGTAAAACAATCAGAGCTGACAAGATATTTCGGATTGGTTTACAGAGATTATCCCGGCAGACAAGCAAGGATTACCGAGAGAGGCATTCGTTTTTATAACGCATATATTAATAAAGATATGACGTTGCAACGAAACATTATTATGGAATCGGTATTGACCGATTCGTTCGGACGAAACAATACGGCAATTAAATCAAGCGATTCCGATGTTGATCCGCCGAAGCTGTTTTTGAGAGCATTATACGACATAGGCAAAATAAGCATTAACGGCTTTGCTTATCTTTTATACATAATCAATGATAAAGAAATATCATATCAGGATGCGCTTGCCGAATGGAACGGCGGCAGGAATTTTGAAAGAGAAATTCCCATAGGCTTGTCAAACAAGTATCGTGATGTTAAGTTCACAAAGTTTTTAAGTGAACTGGGTATAACCGTTTTTGAGGATAGCGAATATTATCTTTCTGAATTTACAAAATCCGGTTTTGAAAATGAGATTTCTCAATTAAGTATTTATAATAAGGAACCCGAGGTTGTATTAACTTTAAATGCGGTTGATGTTGAGGAAGGCGAACCCGAACAGCAGGAAAAGATTATAACTTCATTTGCATATGATGTTAATTCAGATGCATTTGCAAAAGAAAACAACAGAGCACCCGAATCTGTCAAAACCTCCAAGGGTGTCAGATATAAGACCAATTCACGAATAGGTAAAACCGCTTTGCAATTGGCAAATTACGAATGCACTTTGAACAAAGAAAAGCACAAAACATTCATTTCAAAGTTGGGCAAACCCTATATGGAAGCGCACCATCTTATTCCCATGAGTGCGCAAAAGGATTTCAGTATTAACCTTGACCGTGTTGAAAATATAGTCAGCTTGTGTCCCGTATGTCACTCGGCAATACATTTGGGAACGGATTCCGTCAGATTGAATGTTCTGACAAAATTATTTGCAGAAAGAGAAGAAGCATTGAAAAAATGCGGCTTGGATATTTCTGTCGGAGAGCTTTTCAGCAAGTATTACAAATGACAAAAAGGATGGAGGCGACTCCATCCTTTTTATATATTCTCTGTCAATTCAAGAGCAATATTTTTTATTAACATTGGCGGAATACCTTCGCCGATTACGGAGCGGATTAATCTTTCATCCGCCCAATCGGGAATATTCCAATCCTTGGGCAATGATGTGACAATAAGCAATTCATAAACGGAAAGACATCTCGGGTCGGAATATATTCTTATGTTTTCGTCTTCGTCATCAACAATGGTTCTTCCCGGATGTACGCAGCAGAGGGAAGAAATTACTCCGCTGTTTTGAGTAATGGTTCTTGCGGGCTTATTCCAATCAAATCTGCGATATGTATTATAGTGTCCGTTTACTCGCTGTCCGTTATCCTTTTTGGGATAATAGATTTTGTTTTCCGTTGCCGAGCATCCGCTCGGTGTATGAATTAAGCTTACAACGTGTTTTTTTGCGTGCGTGGGAGGATAATGCCACTTTGAAATTTTAAGCGCCGTTTCTTTTTTACTGATAAAGTCGGGAAAAAGCTTTAAGGTTTCGTCGAGTCCTTCTCTCAGCATAGGGTCGAGCGGCGGCAAATCACCGATTGCTTCTTTCAGGGTTATTTCCTTGTGCGGCTTTGAAGGAAGCTCCCAAACATACGTCATATCTTTGCGGGAAAGCAAGGTGATGTTTCGTTTTCTCATTTGCGGCACATCGTAATCCTTGGCACAGATTAAGCTGCTTTTTGCAAAATTATATTCATCGCAAAGCTCTTCATTCAGATACTGAGGTATGGGAATCATTTTGTTATTATATAATACCGTTGTTTTGAGCTGCTGAGGGACATTTTCAATAAGAACATATCGGGGGTTCAATGCCTTTATCGCCTTTACGGCATAATAAATCAAGCTGTTTCTGGGGTCGGAATTATCCATTTTTCCTGCCAAGCTCATTCCCTGGCAAGGGGGTGTCGCGAGGAGAAAATCCACTTCTTTCTCCCGACATTTTTTTATAACCTCATTGAAAATCTCATCATCGGTAATGTCGCCGACAATCATATCGGTTGACGGATACAGGTGTTTATAGAAATCTGCGCGCTGTTTAACCAATTCATTCGCAACAACAATATCAATTCCTATATCCTTTAAATATGTTTCAGCTATTCCCACATTGGCGAACAGCGAAACTCCTTTTAATTTGCTCATTTTGCAAAACCTCTATTATTTTTTGGGTCAATAACGGCGGTATGCCTTCGCCTATTACGGATCTTACAAAGTTTTCGGATGCCCATTCGGGTATATCCCAATTTTTCGGCAATGACATGATCAGCATTATTTCATAAACTGTCAGAACACGGGCATCGGAATACAATTGATTTCCGTTATCATCGCAGCCTATCGGTCGACCTGGGTGAACATTGTTTTGAGAGCCTATTGTTCGATTGTACATTGTAACCGTACAAGCAGGTTTGTCCCATTCCTGCCTTTTATATGTGTTTTTAAAGCCTTTTACAAAATCACCGTTTTCTTTTTTCGGTCTGAATTCCTCGCTGTTATTAAATGCGGTTTGACCTGTTGGCGTATGCATTAACGAATATACCTGACGGTAAATGTGATTTGGCGGATAATGCCATTTGGAAATTTTCAGCGCAGCTTTTTTCCTTTCTTCATATTCAGGAAAAATTTTGAGCATTTCATCATATTCGATATCCCGTATATATGGGTCAAGCATGGGCAAATCGCCGATTGCCTCTTCCATCGTAACCTTTGATTCGTTTTCCGGGGGCATTTGCCATATAAATCCTGCATCTTTTCTTGTCAGCAAAAAAATTGCTCTTTGTCTTGATTGAGGTACACCGTAGTCTGAGGCATCAACAATAACTTTATCTGCAAAATAATACTCGGGATCCAATTGCTCATGCAAAAAGTCGGGAATGAGCAGCAGCTTGCCGTTCACCGAAATTCTTGTTAAAAGCTGTTCGGGAACATTTTCAAGTAAAACAAACTTGGGATTGATTCGTTTAATCATATCCACCGCACAGGAAATCAAGCTGTTTCGAGGGTCAAATTCCTGCTTTTTACCTGCTGTACTCATCCCTTGGCAGGGCGGTGTGGCAATCAGCAATTCAACGTTTTTTTCTTTTGACTTATTAACAAGCTCATCCTGAATTGATTGGCAAGTAATGTCACCGACAATCATTTCTGCTGACGGATATAAATGACTGTAGAATCTTGCTCTTTCGGGATCTATTTCGTTTGCAAGAACAACATTTACACCGACCTCGTCAAAATATGTTTCCGCTATACCGACATTGGCAAATAAAGATATCGCATTGAGAATGGGAAATTTACTTGCTTTCTTTTCCATTATTGTTTTCCTTTTCGATTTCTTTAAGTATATAAACCAACAAATAATTATTGAGATTTGTATTCCTTCTATAACCAAAATTCTAATTGTTCGTACTTCCCTTTTGCAAGCCTTACAGTTGTTCAGGAATTATTCAACAATATTAACTCAAGTATACTATATCATAGTCAAAAATAAAAGTCAAAGTCAAAATGCCAAAATTCCGATTATGCGTTTGTGCCGTTTTTTACGGTGCACAGAAAAATATCGGTTTTTGCAAAGTATAAAAATAAAAGCCGTTACGGCTTTTTCCTGAAATTGATTACATTATTTGATATAATTCGCAGTTTTTAAATTTTGCTGTTGCTTACATTTTGAAAATAAAGTATAATAACAGTGCTATTTCATATAGGAGGTGAGTGTACATGAAACGGAATGATGTTCAGATGATTTCTGACGGTATAAAAAATCCTTTAAACAGTTACACTCCCGTTAAATCACTGTGTTGATATTTTTAAAATGGATTTAAAGGGAAATCCACAGATATTCATACTGATTCTGCTTTTTATTAAGGAACTGCTTTGATGAACTTTAATTGATTGTTTATCAACAGAAGCTTATTTAAAAGCGGATATGTTTGTTGTACAAAAAATACATTTTAAAAATAATGGTGATTATATGAATAATAAAGATTCTGAAAAGTTATCAAAGATAAAATATATATTATTCCTTTTGAAGCCTTATTGGAAATACGGAAAAGAATATATACTTACTGTTCTGTTAATGTCTGTTGTGCTTCAGCCTTTATCCGCTTATCTTACAGCTCTTTTACCGCAAAAGGCGATTGATGCTGTTATGAATGATTTGCCTCACAACAAAGTTATCGGCATAATAGTTATTTTTACACTGTTTATTGTTCTTGTTTCTGCGTTGGAAAAAGTTATTAAAATGGCATATACACAAATGACACTTGTAAAGGTGAGCAACAAAATCAAAAATGATGTCAATAAAAAAGCATTGAACACAGATTTCAAGTACTATGACAGACCTGATTTTTTCGTGAAATTTATTTTTGCGCAAGACAACTACCCCATCCATGCTCAAAATGTTGTGATGATTCTTCCTGATATTTTGCGCGGAATTGCAACGATGGTTGCTATGGTTACAATTATTGCTTCTGTCGGTCCGGTTTTGCTTGGAATTACTGCGTTTTTTGTTATATTGAATGCAATAGCAGAGCTGCCTATTATAAAACCCACCGCTGCTTACGAAGAAAGTCTTGTTGATGCATGGCGACCTATGGAATATTCAGGCAGAGTGCTGAAAACCAAAGAAAATGCAGCTGAATTGCGTGCATCGGGTGCCGGATTAAAACTTTTGAGTACAATTAATTCAGCAATGAGCAACTTTCAGAAAGTGTATAAACAGTATATAAAAAAAGTTGCACCTTTCCATCTTTTACAAGGCGCTGTTACTCCCATACAAGCAGCATGTGTTCTGGTTTATATTATATTTTTTGTTATTGCCGGCGATAAAACACAAATCGGCTTATACGCATCGCTTACCGCGGCTTCAACCGTTTTAGCTTCAAGCCTGAACGATGCGGCAAGCAGTATCATGCAGATACTTCAATGTATAGCAACCGGTGAAAAGGTTGCAGAATTTTTTGCAGCCAAATCGGAAATTGAACCGCATAAGGATAATGCAGCCCCTGCTCCTGACGGTAATTATGAGATTGAATTTAAAAATATTTCTTTCGGATATGAAGAAACTTCTCCGTTACTTAAAAACTTTAATCTGCACATAAGGCCGGGGCAAAGAGTGGCAATTGTCGGTGAAAACGGTGCCGGCAAGTCAACATTAATCAAACTGCTTTTGCGCTTATACGATGTTAATGACGGCGAACTTCTTATAAACGGAAAGAATATAAAAGAATATGACATTCATCAATTAAGGCTGAATACGGGTGTAGTTTTTCAGGATATCCGAGTTCTTGCAATGAGCCTGCGTGACAATTTAACGGTATATAATGATGTGTCTGATGAGAAACTGCGTGAAACATTGGATAAACTCGGTTTAGCAGATGTGCTCAACAAAGCAAACGGAAATTTAGATACTATGGTTTCACGCGAATTTACGGAAGACGGAATTTCTCTTTCGGGCGGCGAAGCACAAAAGCTGATGCTTGCAAGGCTGTTCACCAAAAACTTCGGACTGCTGATACTTGATGAACCCTCATCTGCTCTTGATCCTTTGTCTGAAGTAAAATTGATGCAGAGTATTCTTGATATATCAAATACCGCTACAACCGTTATGATTGCCCATCGCCTTTCGACTGTACGAGATTTTGATTGCATTTATCATATTGAAAACGGAGAAATTATCGAAAGCGGATCGCATGATGAATTGATGTCCCGTAAGGGTAAATACTATCAAATGTTTGTTAAGCAAGGCGAAAATTATCAGAACTAAAACCGAAGCAGATCTATGAAAAGGATTCTTCGGTAAACAAATAACAATACCGCAGTCGACACTATTGTATCAACTGCGGTATCTTTTCTGCATTAACTTACACTATTTGATACAATTTGTTGTTTTTGCATCAAGTGTTGTGTAGAATATTTTGATTCTGATTTTTATTATCAAGCATGTATGACAACATAAAAGAATCATACTCTTGTGTTTAATTTAAAGGCATGCTTTTAAAAGTGATTTTTCTTCAGGGCTAAGTGCCTTCTTGCGTGTTGCTCCCAACCATTTCTCGACATCGCTGATTTCAATATCAAAATGATTATTTGCACCTCTGGTTCTTACATGTGTATGAACTTCTTCGCCAAAACAGTAAAATTCAAAACAGATCGGATCACCACTGTAACTGAATGTGTCGGCAACTATAATTCCGTCTTTGCCGACAGCAGAAGCAAAAGTCTGGACCAAGTTTAAAGTTGTGTTTTCATCAAAGAAGTCGCTGAGCTCACAGCTTAACTTTTTTTCCGATACAGTGATACCGTTTGCAAAATAGGAAAAACCTGCAAAAGGATCATCTCTAAAGGATAAAAGGTTTCTTTTATCTTCACCGCTCCCGATTTCGATTTTACCCAAAACCGTTTCCCACGGCTCTTTTTCTATAAAATGAATATATATTCTTGATGTATATTGCATATTATAGCCTCCCATGTTTTAATCGATATGTTTATTATTGTATTTCAAGATATACCAAAAGTCAAGTTCGTTGAGCAAGGATGCCGCAGTTGGTACGATTGTATCAACTGCGGTATTTTTTCTTGTTTAATAGTGTATTAGGAGATACAATTAATAATTCTCGCACCAAAACCGTTCAAAATTAAAATTTAATTTCTTCTTGACAAAATACAAAACAGGATCTATAATTAAGCCTGCAGAACAAATGTTCTGCAACCTGATTTTTGAAGGAGAGATTTATAAAGATAAACATATCAAAATTATTTTACATTAAGAAAACCTGCATAAGCTTTTTCGAACCTGTTAATGTTGAAAAAGGAAGGCTTGATACGTTTGAACCGATTACAACAATAAGCACGAATTTTAAGAATTGGCGAGCAGTGCTTGATTTGAAAACTTGCATTGATTGCCGTTCAAGACACGGTCAGGTTTACGCAATGGATGAGATTGTTGACCTCGAACCTCCGCTGCATAACAATTGCAGATGTGATATTATACCGTTAGAATCGGTGAGTGCAGGCGATGCAACCAAAAACGGCAAAGAGGTAGCGGATTATTGGCTGAAATATTACGGCGCTTTGCCGGAGTATTATATTTCAAAGAATGTAGCCAAAATGCTTGGTTGGCGTCAAGGCAAATCACCATCAACATTTGCTCCGGATAAAATGATAACGGGAGGAATATACGAAAATTCAAACGGGCATCTTCCCGATGCTCCGGGCAGAGTATGGCACGAAGCGGATATAAATTATTATGAAGGCAAAAGAAACGGACACAGGGTTTTGTGGTCAAACGACGGTCTTATTTTTGCAACTTATGACCACTACACAACTTTTTATGAAATTATATAGGAGAAGATAATGGAAGAAAAGAAAACGATTATATTGGATTTAGCCGATTGCAAGTATTTAGGTGAACTCCACGAACGAATCAGAATTGCATTCGATTTTCCTGAATGGTACGGTGCAAACTGGGATGCATTCTGGGATTTGCTTTGGAGCGAATGTGATGCAGACGAGGTAGTTATTATTGGCGAAAAAACATTGACAAAGGAATACGAGGAACATCTTAAAAAAATGCACAAGGCTTTAGATGATCTTGTAAAAGAACGGTATGAAGACAGCATAGTGTATAATGACATTAAACCTTTTTCATACAGAATAGAAAGCTGAATCATTAAAAAGATACCGCAGTTGGTACGGTTGTATCAACTGCGGTTTCTTTTCTGGCGGAGAGTTAGGGATTCGAACCCTAGGTGAGTTTCCCCACACAGCATTTCGAGTGCTGCACCTTCGACCACTCGGACAACTCTCCGAATATTTGATTTCAGCTCAAATATTCTAACAGATAATATTGTGTTTGTCAATTGATTTTTGCGATTTTATCCCATTACAAGCCAAAGAGCGATGTTGAAAACAAGAAAAATAATGTTAACAACTGTAAAAACAAGTATATATCTGCCCGATGATATATTTTCTTTTGCGATGAGCTTAAATGAAATAAGACTTGCCATTGATGCTATAAGGGTACCCAAACCGCCGAGGTTTACACCGATAAGAAGGCTTTTTATATCATTGGTAAAGCCCGAAAGGAGTATTGCTGCCGGAACATTTGAGAAAATCTGACTTGCCGCAATTCCTACTGTTACTTCATTGCCGCTGACAATCTTGCTTAAAAAATCACTGACAGGTTCAATGTTTTTCAGATTGCCTATAAAAATAAAAAGAAAAATAAATGTCAGAAGGAGCGAATAGTCAACCTTTGCAAGAGCCTTTTTGTCAAAAATAATTATGGCAATAACCGAAACGGCAAGAGTTATTCCATAAGGTATAATCCTGAAAACGGTAAGAAGTGCAACGGCAAAAAGCACAGCATATACAGCACAGCATTTGCGGTTAATGTTTGATGTTTGTTCGTCCGATACAAAGGAAATATTTTCCTTCTTGACAAAAAACACGGAAATAACAAGTAAAACAAGCGAAATCACGGCATAGGGAAGCACGGTTATGAGGAAATCAGCGATAGTCATATTGAATGCCGAGAAAAGATAGAGGTTCTGCGGATTTCCTACGGGTGTAAGCATACTTCCGAGATTTGCTGCAACGGTTTCAAGAGTAATAAGAGGTATCAGCAGCTTTTCCTGCCCGGAAAGCTTCAGTGCAACAATTGAAAACGGTACGAACGTGATGAGTGCAACATCGTTGGTTATAACCATTGAAGAAAAGAAACAGAGCATACAAAGCCAGAGGCAAAGACTGCGAGTGGAGGAGGCGAAACTGAGCAGTTTTGAGGCGAGAAGCTTAAAAATGCCGAGTCCGTTAAGCCCTGCCATGACCGCCATAAGACAGAGGAGAAGAGCGAGAGTACGGAAATCTATGTAGTCGATATATCCCGCATTCGGTGTTACAATGAATGCGGAAATAACGGCGAGTATGAATGCGATTATAAGTACAATTTCATTTTTTATGAAGGCTTTGATTTTTGTCATGATATCACCTGAAATATATTTTATGAATCCGCAGGAGTTCGCTTCATTAAAAATCACCTGATGCAGTGCATCAGGTGATTTTTGGAGCTACTGGTCGGACTCGAACCGACGGCCTGCGCATTACGAATGCGCTGCTCTACCAACTGAGCCACAGTAGCATATTCAATGGGCTTGCAAAATATTATATGATAAAACAACGAATTTTGCAAGAGCTTTTCACTAAAATCTTTGTTTGGGTATCAAAAATTAATCAAAGTAACAATTTATCAACAAAAGCTTTACAAATTTGTTATTAAATATTACAAATCTGCACTTGATTTAATAAGAAAAATAAGTTATTCTATATGAGTAACTTAACGGTTACAAACACAGGATATGTTGCGGTTGACATAAAACATCCGCAAACGGAGGAGAACATATGAAAAGAAATATAATTGCAATCGGCATGGTTTTTGCAATGCTTGTGAGCTTTGCCTCATGTAAAAAGCTCCCGCAGGATAACGACTTTGTTATCGAAAGCCAGGCTTATATTATTGATGATGCAGGTGTTACCCATAACGTAAAGTCCGAATACGATGAAAACGGCGAGCAGGTTTTTTATTACGAGGACTATGCGGGCAACAAAATAGTTGTTAAGGACAAGGATGTTGTTGTTGAATCTACAAAGGTTCGCAAAACCACCTCTGTTTATGAGGGCGTGGAGCTTACTCCCGAGGAGCAGTCCTTCCTTGATACTTATAATGACCCGGATGCATTTGATAATCTTGTTGACGAAAGTCTGACTCAGCCTGAGCTTGAGATATCAGAGGTTATTCCCGAAGAAAATTTTGAAGAGATTAAGGTTGAAGTTGACAGCAAGGGTAATCCCAAGCATGATGATATTGAGAAAAGATATACCGATATCGTTGCAAGTGAGAAATTCACCATGGATTTTGTTATTCAAAGCAAAAATAACGATATAGAAACGATAATTCCGATTTATGCTGTTCGTGACGGAGACAAAATGTATCTTGAAATGGCTATGCCCGTTAACGGCGAAGGCTCAATGAAAATTGCGCTTCTTATCCGTAACGAAACTTGCTATACGATCATCCCCGGTATGAGAGCTTATATGACCGCACCTATTGACAGCATAGGAGAAATCTTCGATATCGGAATGATTGAATCCGATTCGGAGGCAACATATATCTCGAGCAACGAGGTTGAATATAACGGAAAAAAATATATCTGCGATGTTTATGAAAGCGAAGGCTCTACTGTTAAGTATTATTATACAGATAACGAAATAAAAAGAATGGAAGCTACCGACCCTAACGGCGGAGTAAGCATCATTGAGTTCAATGAAATTTCGGGCAAAGCCGATGCTTCAAAGCTCAGAGTTCCTTCGGGATATATTGATATGACAAAATTTATTGGACAGGATTTCTCCGCTCTTACAGGTGCTTCAGGTCAATCATGAGAAAATGTGCGTTGATAACGGGTGCATCGGGCGGTATAGGCAGCGAAATTGCCGTTCGTCTTGCAAATGACGGCTTTGATATTGCTGCTTGCTATTATTCCGATGAAAAAGGCATAAGGGAGCTTGAAAAAAAGCTTGCCCTTACCGATGCAAAATACCGTACTTACCAAGCGGATGTATCCGATATGGCTTTGATTAAAAATATTTTTGCAGATGCCACCGATTTTTTCGGCGGCATTTCTGTGCTTGTCAATAATGCCGGAATGGCGCAGCAAAAGCTGTTCACAGACATTACCGAGCAGGAGTTTGACAGAATAACCGCTGTTAATTTCAAGAGTGTTTTTAATTGCTGTCAGTGTGCTGTGCCTTATATGGTGAACCAAAAAAGCGGAAAGATAATTAATATTTCTTCAATGTGGGGTGTGTTCGGCGCTTCCTGCGAAACCGTTTATTCCGCAACAAAGGCGGCGGTTATCGGTTTTACAAAGGCACTTGCAAGAGAGCTTGCTCCGAGTAATATTCAGGTGAACTGCGTTGCTCCCGGTGCCATTGATACAAAAATGAATTTCAATCTTTCGCCGGAGGATAAAAAGGCATTTGCCGAGGAAATTCCCATGGGCAGATTCGGAACTCCTGAAGAAATTGCGGGTGTTGTTTCATTTTTGGCAAGCGAAGCATCAAATTATGTTACCGCTCAGGTTATAACAGCAGACGGAGGGCTGACATAACAAAACAGTTAATGGTCATTATGCCCGAAAATAAACGTGGCTTTTTAGTCATAGTTTACAATTGATTTAATATTAATATTGTGTTAAAATATACTATACTTTAAAATACAACAGTTGCTTGGAGGAAAGATTATGGCAAAGTGTCCCAAGTGCGGCAGAAAGCTTACATTATTAGATTGGAAACCTAACTGCCCCGATTGCGGTGTTAACCTTGTATATTACGGAATGGAAGAAAGACTTCTTGATGAAGCAGATGCTGCTGAAGCAGAGCACGCAAGATTGCAGAAAAGAATAGACAGACTTAAGGCATCGTTCATCGGTTCAAAGCTTACCATAGTCAGAATTATTCTTTCGATTCTTCCCATTGCAGCTCTTCTGCTGCCTCTCTGCTCAGTTACATACAGCGGTCCGTTTATTGAACAGACAACAACAAACATAAATGCTATCGAGATTTACAATCTCGTTTCATCGCTTGATTTTGATGCTTTGATTACCATGCTTGGTTCAGGCATTCTCGGAACAAGCTTTATCGGCTATGCAGGTGCTCTTGTGTGCCTTCTTCTCTCGCTTGTTTTTGTGATTGTCAGCCTTCTCATGCTCATGCTTGCATGCTCACCCAAAGGCAATCCCAGAAACATCACTCTTAATATTATCACAATAGCTCTTGCTGTTGCATCTCCCGTTTTCTTCAATATTTTTGCAACTAACATCTCAGCAGTTTTCCCTGATTTTATCAGCGGAAAAATCGGTTTTGGTATTTTTGTTTATATCGGTGCTCTCGCTCTTCTGCTTGCAATTAACATTATCATTGCCGTTAAGGGTGTTGATGTTAAATATAAGCAGTGCTTCGTTGGCGGTATTCCCGCAGAGGAATATTTTGAGCTTGTTGAAAAAGGAACCGACAAGGAAGTTATCCGTCAGATGATGGCAGAAGCTCTTTCCTCCAAGGAAGAGAAGCAGGCTGAAAATGCCAAGGAAAAAGAAGAAGCAAATGCATAAAAATTACGGGTGTGTTTTTTGAAACACACCCTTTTTTCTTTCCGATGAATAATAAAAAGGTCTGTGCATCAGCACAGACCTTTTGGCTTATTACATGAATGTCTGAAGGATTTCTACAACGTATGCCCAGATGGGATTCCATATGGGAGCAACAACGTCGAGCAACTCGCCAAGAAAATCAAAGTTAATTGTCTTGAGGTCGAGGCTGGCAATTGCGTTCATGATTGTCATCATAAGATCTGCAAAACCTGTAATATCCATTTTAAAGTCCCCCTTATTTTTATCATAATATGTAGAGTGAACAAGCAGATCCGCTGTTCACTCACATTATATATTAAAGAAAAATCATTGTCAAGCATACAAGTGTAAAAAAACAGTTAACAGAATTTAAACACAGTATTTTTGGTATCTGTCAATCATTGCAACATCTGCAATAAGCTCAAAATACAGACCGTCCGCACGGTATTCCTCAACGTTTATGATGCTGTCCTTACGAAGCACGGCAGCCGCTGAACCGTCGGAGTAGGGAATGAGCATTTTTGCTTTTGCTCTTGTAGGCGGCAGAGCTTTTGAAATTGCTTCAAGGAGCTTATCAAGTCCTTTTTTCTCAAGGGCAGAAATCATAACCGCATTGGGTTCAAAAAGAATATTTTCTTTCGCTTCAGGCTTATCACATTTGTTGAAAACGGGGATAACGGGCTTACCTGCACAGCCAAGCTCTTCAAGAAGGTCGTTGGTAACCTGAATATGCTCGGAGCATTCGGGGTCGGAAGCATCGCAAACATTAAGAATAACCTTGGCACAAGCTGCCTCTTCAAGGGTTGACTTGAATGCTTCAACAAGGTGATGCGGCAAACGGCGGATAAACCCAACCGTATCAATAAGCATTACCTTTCTTCCGTCGGGCAAAGTCAATGCTCTTGATGTAGGGTCAAGAGTTGCAAAAAGCTTATCCTGCGCAAGAACTCCTGCTTCTGTGAGAGCATTCATAAGAGTGGATTTTCCCGCATTGGTATATCCGACGATAACAACGGTTTCAACACCGTCCTTTTCACGTCTTGCTCTCGCAAGAGTCCGCCTTTTTTCAAGAGCTTCAAATTCATCCTCAAGGGCCTTTATTCTGCGTCTTATATGGCGCTTGTCGCTTTCAAGCTTTGTTTCACCGGGACCTCTTGTGCCGATACCGCCGCCGAGTCTTGAAAGCTTTGTGCCTTGACCCGTGAGCCTCGGCAGAGAATAGCGGAGCTGAGCAAGCTCAACCTGAAGCTTGCCTTCGTTGCTCCTTGCTCTGTCGGCAAAAATATCGAGGATAAGGGTCGTTCTGTCTATAACTCTTATCTTTGTTTCTCTTTCGATGTTGCGAAGCTGAGATGGAGAAAGCTCGCTGTCCGCAATAACAAGGTCAATTTCGTTGTTTTCGCAAAACTCCGCAAGCTCTTCAAGCCTGCCGCTTCCGAGAAAGGTTGCGGAATCAGGCTTATCGCGTTTCTGCCAAAGCTTTCCTATAACCTCTGCGCCTGCGGTTTTTGCAAGCTCTTCGAGTTCATCAAGAGAAACTTCGCAATCATATTCACCTGTATCGACGGCAATAAGCACCGCTTTTTCGGGCTCCTGTTTGTTTTCGTAAAATTCCATGGAATCTCCTTATAAATCAAATATGGCGGGAGCAAGCCCCCGCCTATTAAAATCAGTTGAGTTTGATTGAATCTGCATCAATGATAGCGCCTTCGCCCGAATAGGTTACAGTTATGCTGTCACCCTTGTTGAGAATAACAACGGCTTCGTTCTTCGATGCGGAAATTGAGAAATAAGCTGCGTTCGAGTCAAGCTTAATATAGTAGTAGCTTTCGCCGCCCATAACCGCAGTTCTGATGTCTGCAATTGTACCTGAAGCTGTGAGAGCTTCTTTTGCGGGTTCGTCGGAGGGCTTTGTAGCAGGGTCAACTACTGCATCTGCATCAATGTCAACCTTGATACCGCTTTCTTCAAGTGCGGAAACATAGCTTGCAAGGCACTTGGAAAGGTCTGTACCCGTTGCACCCATCTTGTTGTTGTTATACTGTGCAACATTGATAAGAGCATATTGCTGAACAATGTTGTTGTTGGGGTCTTTAAGCGACATAAAGTAAGTGGGTTCACCGCCGATGTTGAGAAGAAGCGGGAAGGTTGCACTGTAGCCAAGGTCCTTAACACGACCTTCTGCAGCCTGCTGAGCGGAATATTCGGTACCGCCGGTAACTCTGTAATAAACAGCTTCCTTGGTTCTTTGGTTAATGAGAATGAAGCCGGTGATAGACTGGTCGGAGGTTACGGAAGTAACACCTGTATACATCCATACGTCATCGTCTTTTGCAAGATAGTTATAGTTAGCTGTTGTAGTGATAACATTTCTCTGACCGAGAATTGAGTTCCAGAAGCCGTCCTGATACTTGCCGTAGAAATTATACTGCTGAACAAGAAGAGCTGAATCGTAAATTCTGTCAAGCCACTGAAGCTCAGAACTGTTCTTGATTTCATCAATTGTGAAATATGAACTTTCGCCCGTTGCACTGTCTGCCTTAACAACAACCGCACCTATAACATCGGTACCGCCGAAAAGTCCGATAGTCTTATCAAGACGGGCGCAAATCCAATAGGGATTGCCCTCATCGTCAATTTCAAAAGTTGCTTCGGAGAACATATATGTGGGATACTCAAAACGAAGATGACGCTTAAGAAGCTTGTTGAAATGCTCGGCAGGTGAATACTTGATGCCGTTTTCAACCTCAACGAACTCTGTTGATTCGTTAGCCATGTCAATGATAACATAGCCGGGAAGACCGTTTCTTGTGTTGGTAAACCACTTGATAATGTTATCGTACTTAAGAGGCGCAACTCTTACGGGAGTGTCCTTATAGTTGATTTGAGTGTACTGGGGATAAATCGCGAACTGCGAAACATAGCCCTTTTCTTCAAGAACACCGAGCGCTCTTGTTGCAAGCTGAGCGGCAGCATCCTCATCAAGCTTGGGAATAACACTGAAGCTTTCCGCATCCTCTTCGGGGATTTCTTCCGAGAAATTAGAATCTGTACGAACATCAATAATCTGACTGTAGCTCGAAGCTCTGAAAAATTCGCTCGATATGAGATAACCGATGCCGACAGTTACAATAAGAAGTCCGATTATAATTCCGGGAACAATTGCTCTTTTCTTAACATACGGAATATACTCGGGTTTATTCATGACGTTTGTAAAAATGCCGTTAAATACAATGTACGAAGCGGCAACAAGTCCGATATAAATATAAAAATCATAGGACTTGAAGTTGATTGCAGGAAGCATTACATAGAATGCAATTGCAGCAAAAAGAAGTGTGCAAAGAATGCTGAGAACAATTTTAAGAGCGGCTTTTTCGGGAGGGATGACTATATCCTTTTTTCCTCCGCCGTCTTTCTTTGAAAAATCAACCTTTATGGGATCCATTGGTTCATCTCCTTTTAAGTGTTATCATACAGTATAACCTATTTATTAAAATATTACAAGTCTTTTTTGTTAACAATGCAGTTTGACATATTTCCGTATTTTGTGGTATTATAACAAAGTAGGACTAAAAATAACGAAAGAGGTGCTTATAAGATGTTTTCCGATTACATTGACACAATAACTCCCCTTATTAAATATGATGAAGAAGTCGGTAAGGCAATGGAAGCAGAGCTTAAAAGACAGAAGAGAAATCTTGAACTTATTGCTTCCGAAAACATTGTTTCACCTGCAGTTATGGCTGCAATGGGCAGTGTGCTGACAAACAAATATGCAGAAGGCTATCCCGGAAAGAGATACTATGGCGGCTGCGAGTGCGTTGATGTTGTTGAAACAATTGCAATTGAGCGCGCAAAGAAGCTTTTCGGTGCAGAGGCAGCGAATGTTCAGCCTCACTCCGGCGCTCAGGCAAATATGGCTGCATATGCTGCAATTCTTGAACCCGGCGATGTTGTTATGGGTATGAATCTTGCTCACGGCGGACACCTTACTCACGGTTCACCCGTTAACGCAAGCGGTAAGCTTTATAAATTTGTTCCGTACGGTGTAAATGACGACGGATTTATTGATTATGACGAGTTTGAGAAAACTGCAAACGAAATCAAGCCCAAGCTTATTGTTGCGGGCGCTTCGGCATATCCCAGAATCATTGATTTTGAACGTATTGGTAAAATTGCAAAGGCAGTCGGAGCCTATTTCATGGTAGATATGGCTCATATTGCGGGTCTTGTTGCAGCAGGACTTCACCCCTCACCCGTACCCTATGCCGATATCGTTACCACAACAACTCATAAGACTCTCAGAGGTCCCAGAGGCGGACTTATTCTCTGCAAAGAGGAGCTTGCGGCTGCAATTAACAAGGCTATATTTCCCGGAAATCAGGGCGGTCCTCTTATGCACATAATCGCAGCAAAGGCGATTTGCTTCGGCGAAGCACTTGACCCATCGTTCAAGACTTATCAGGAAAATATTGTAAAGAATGCTGCCGCACTTGCAAAGGGACTTATGTCAAGAGGTATAAACCTTGTTTCCGGCGGTACGGATAATCACCTCATGCTTGTTGATCTTCGCTCACTCGGAATTACCGGCAAGGAGCTTGAACGCAGACTTGACGAGGTTTATATCACAGCTAACAAAAACGCAATTCCCAATGACCCCGAGAAGCCCTTCGTAACAAGCGGTGTAAGACTCGGTACGGCAGCGGTCACTTCAAGAGGTCTTAATGAAGAAGATATGGATAAAATTGCAGAGTTCATTTATCTTTGCGCAACAGATTTTGAAAACAGCGCAGAGAAAATCAAACAGGGTGTTGAAGAAATCTGTAAGAGATATCCTATATATGAATAAGGAGATGTTCAAAATGAGAGAAATGAAAGGTATTTTTACAGCGCTTCTTACCCCCTTTAAAGAGGATTACACAATTAACGAAGCTTCACTCAAAAAGCTTGTAGAGTTTAATCTTGAAAAGGGTATCAATGGCTTTTATGTTGGCGGCAGCACAGGCGAAAGCATGGTTATGACCAACGAGGAACGCAAGGAAGTTTTCCGCATTGTTAAGGAAGCTGCAGGTGACAAGGTTCCTATGATTGCTCATTGCGGCGCAATTTCAACAGATGCCGCAATTGACATGGCAAAAACCGCTGAAAGCCTTGGCTACGATGCAGTATCCGCAGTTGCTCCTTTCTATTACGGTTTCCCCGCAGCAGCTATCAAGAAGTATTATACCGATATCGTATCAAGTGTAAATATTCCTATGGTTGTTTATAACTTCCCCGGCGGAAACGGCTTCACCTTTACTGCAGACTATGCCGCAGAAATGTTTGAGGATAAGAGATTTGTAGGTATCAAGCACACATCGGCAGACCTCTTTATGCTCCAGCAGTTCAAGGAGAAGATTGACGGTGTAACAGTATTCAACGGCTTTGACGAAATGTGTCTCGGCGGTCTTTCAATGGGTGCAGACGGCGCAATCGGCAGCACATATAACTTTATGGGCGATAAGTTCCTTAAGATTTATGATGAGTTCCATAACGGAAGCATCAAAAAGGCTCAGGAAATTCAGAACGAAGCCAATGTTATCATTACCGAAATGATTAAGTACGGTGTTTTCCAGTGCGAGAAGGCGGTTCTTACTCACATGGGCATTGATATGGGTCCCTGCCGCAGACCTTTCCTTCCTATCAGCAAGGAAGGCTGGGAATCAATGAAGAAGGTTGCGGAATCACTTTAATAAATGTTAAAATCCCTGTGAAAATGCTTTCATTTTCACAGGGATTTTTTTATTTCTTCTGATAAATTTTTACATAGTCAACGATAAATTCTGTTTTAAAGGTCGATTTTTCGAAACTCTCAAGCTCGCTTAAATCGGGAATTTCAAGTGAAACAATTACATCCTCGGGTACCTGTGAAACTCCGTTGCCGAAAGAGGAACGTACTGTTTCAACACCGTTCACATAGAAGATATATTCGTTTTCTGTCCATTCCAGACCGTAGGTATTATATTTCTTTGTGATGTTGTCGCCGTAGAATTTTCCGAGCAATGCTGATTGGAATCCCTCGGGTTCACCGTCAACACCTGCGCAGTGAATGGTATTTGTAACTGCATATTTATCGGAATCGTAACAATAGGATTCAAAAATATCAATTTCCGCGCCGCCGACACCGCCTTTTGATATTGCGGCAGTATACGGTGCGTCGGCCTGAATCCAGAATGCACTCCAGTAACCGGGGCTGTC
The DNA here is from genome assembly GCA_045544115.1 of Acutalibacteraceae bacterium. Taxonomy (GTDB): domain Bacteria; phylum Bacillota; class Clostridia; order Oscillospirales; family Acutalibacteraceae; genus CAG-177. The sequence continues at coordinate 37,227 of JAZPYI010000092.1, forward strand.
GTTGCAGATACAGCGGATTTCATAATAACCCTGCTTATATCTTTCTTTAAGCTTAACTGCAGCAGTATACCAACCCTCGCCATATTCTCCGTCGGTAAGATATTCGCCCGTGATAACGAGATTGCCATTGCGCAGAGAAACCTGACTGTCGGCATTATATCCGCCCCTGCGGGAGCCGTTGCCTCTTGTTTCCCAGATATCCGAATTAAGGGTATCTCCATGAAATTCATCGTAAACAACTATTTCGTAGCCCGTCAAATCGAGGCTTTCGCCTCTCGGAGTGAGAGGAAGTCCGAAAATAAGCATCTGTATTATTTCAACAACCGCAAGCATAGTTGAAATAAAGCCTTTGATTGAGAAACTTGAAAAAGCATTTCCGATATATTCAAACATCTTTTCAATTGCCCATACTTCTCTGATGCTCAAATGCAACAATTCAATAATCTTTTCCCACATGGTAACCCTCCTGCATAAATTTTATATGGTTGGGTACGTGCGCAAGCCGAATATGAATTATTTCTGCGAAGCTTCGAGAGCCTGCTTAACGTCTGCGATAATGTCGTCAACGTGTTCAATGCCGACGGAAAGACGGATAAGGTCATCCGAAATACCGCAGTCGATAAGCTCCTGAGCTGTAAGCTGACGGTGGGTTGTGCTTGCGGGGTGAAGGCAGCAGGTGCGTGCGTCTGCAACGTGGGTTGCAATTTCCGCAATCTGAAGGCTGTCCATGAACTTTGTTGCGGCATCTCTTCCGCCTTTGATTCTGAAGGAGATAACTCCGCTTGTGCCGTTCGGCATATATTTCTGCGCAAGCTCATAGCCCTTGCTGCCCTTCATGCCGGGGTAAGTTACTTCAATTGCGCATCCGCTGTCACGGATAAATTCTGCAACCGAGAGTGCATTGGAGCAATGTCTTTCAACACGGAGCGGAAGAGTTTCAAGTCCGAGATTGAGAAGGAATGCATTGAAGGGGGAAGGAATTGAGCCGAGGTCACGCATGAGCTGTGCCATGCATTTTGTTATATAAGCGGAATTTCCGAAGCGCTCTGTATAAGTAATTCCGTGATATGAGTCGTCGGGAGTGGTAAGTCCGGGAAATTTATCGTTCTGTGTCCAGTCAAACTTACCGCCGTCAATGATTACACCACCGACACTTGTTGCGTGACCGTCCATATATTTGGTTGTTGAGTGAATAACGATGTCTGCACCAAGCTCGAAGGGACGGCAGTTAACGGGGGTGGGGAATGTGTTGTCGATAATAAGGGGAATACCGTTTGAATGAGCGGCATTTGCAAACTTTTCAAAATCAAGCACTTCAAGAGCGGGATTTGAAAGAGATTCTGCAAAAATTGCCTTTGTGTTGGGTCTGATGGCAGCATTAAGCTCTTCTTCCGTTGCCTGAGGACTTACGAAGGTAAACTCAATTCCGAGCTTTCTCATGGTAACGTTGAAAAGATTGAAGGTGCCGCCGTAGATTGTTGAAGCGCTTACAACGTGGTCGCCTGCGCCTGCAATATTGAAAATTGAATAGAACGATGCAGCCTGACCCGATGAGGTAAGCATTGCACCTACACCGCCTTCAAGGTCAGCGATTTTTGCGGCAACGGCATCATTTGTGGGGTTAGCAAGACGGGTATAGAAATAACCGGATGCTTCAAGGTCGAAAAGCTTGCCCATTTCAACACTTGAATCGTATTTATAAGTTGTGCTTTGATATACGGGAACCTGTCTGGGTTCGCCGTTTTTGGGTGAATATCCGCTTAAAATGCATTTTGTATTAATCTTATAGCTCATTTTTATGCCTCCAAAAATTCTTTCATAAGTCCGCAGCCGACCTCAACAAAGTCGCCTGTTGCCTTTGCTGTATTTTCGTTTATTGTTTCAACACCTTCAACCTCGCCATTCTTATGATAAATCATAAAGGGAACGGGGTCAGAGGCATGAGTTTTTGTGACAATGGGTGTGGGATGGTCGGGAAGAATCATAATTTTGTAATCCTCGCCGCAGCCGTTGAGATAATCGAGAACAATGGGAAGAACTCTCTCGTCGATAAGCTCGATTGCTCGGATTTTATTCTCGGGTTCGTTTCTGTGACCGCATTCGTCGGGAGCTTCAATATGGATGTAAACCAAATCCTTGCCGTTTTTCCACTCTTCAACCGCCGCCTGAGCCTTGCCCTCAAAGTTTGTGTCGATATATCCTGTTGCGCCCTCAACCTCGGGAACACCCATGCCTGCGCAGATTGCGATGCCCTTAAGCAGGTCAACCGCAGAAACGATGCTGCCTTTTACACCGTAGGTTTCTTCAAAGTCGGAAAGAGCGGGCTTGCTGCCTTCACCCCAGAGCCAGATTGAATTTGCGGGAGCCTTGCCCTCTGCAATTCTCTTTTTGTTAACGGGGTGATCCTTGAGAAGCTCGTAGCTTTCTTTCATCATGGCGATAAGCTTTTCCGCATTGGGTGCAGTTGAGAGATGTTCGCCGATTACTCTGCCCGAAATATCGTGGGGAGGGGTCATTTTTCCGAGGTCTGTTGTACCGTTATTCCAGATAAGGCAGTGACGGTAGCTGACCCCGTTATAATATTTAAACTCATCATTACCGAAATGCTCCTGAACGGTTTTGGTAATTTCCGCTGCATCTTCGCTTGAAATATCACCTGCGGAATAGTCAATCATTGTTTTGTCTTCATAGTTCTCTTCATCGCTGAGTGTAACAACGTTACAACGCAGTGCAACATCCGTATCCTTCATTTTAACACCGATGCTTACAGCCTCGAGGGGAGAACGACCTGTGTAGCAAACTTTAGGGTCATAGCCGAGAACACTGAGGTTTGCAACGTCGCTGCCGGGTTTAAGACCGTCTGCAACCGTCTTTACAAGACCGACTCTGCCCTTCTTTGCAAGAGCATCAAAATTCGGCTTTTTGGCAAGCTCCATGGGAGTTTTGCCTCCGAGTGCGGGAACGGGATAATCCGCCATTCCGTCATAAAGTATAACTGCGTATTTCATATATATCATCCTTCCGTGAAAAGATTTATTTTCTGAACATTAAGATTTTTGTTTTATACGAATTGAAATCATCCGGATTGTAATAAACAGGCTCGTTTTCCCAAACCTGATGAAATCTTATTATCATTGAGTCCCCGACATCAACCGTAACAAAAACACAAAACTCCTTGTCTGGATATTTTGCTTTGAGTGCATTCAACTGTGTTCCGCCTAAAATCTTGCCAACCTCAATCAAATCTTCAAAATCGCTCTTTTTTACATTATCTGCCAAATGAGCATGATTTTCAGCCGCTTCAAATTGGGTTTTATCCTCAACATCAAAATCTGTTTCGGTTATTTTTGAATCGGCATAAACCACATATTCATTACCGTTTTTATCGGTAAGGGTTTTAAAATCAAACAAATTGGCAACGGATTTTAACAATTCGGTTTTTCTCATTTTATCTCTTTATCCTGAAAAACTCTCGAACCTGTTGCGCCTCTTTGTCCCTGATATTTTCCGCAGTAGGGGTTGAGTGCTTTTTCGTCCATTTTTGCAAAAACAAGCTGACCGACTCTTCTGCCTGCCTTAAGCTCGATTGCGCAGCGGTTTGCATTGAAAAGTTCAAGTGTTATTTCACCCTTGAAGCCGGGGTCAACCCAGCCTGCGTTCTGAATAAACAGACCCATTCTGCCGAGCGAGCTTCTGCCCTCAACAAATGCGGTCAAATCGTCGGGAAGCTCAAAATATTCCATGGTTGTTGCAAGAACAAACTGACCGGGAAGCAGAACATAGGTGTCTGTTTCAATTGTATCATACTCAATTTTATCGGCAAGATTTATTATTCCCGTTGACGAATCCTTGACAATGCTGAAGGTGTTGCCGAGTCTTATGTCAATGCTTGCGGGCTGAATCTGTGCGGATTCGATAGGCTCTGCAACAAGACTGCCTTCTTTAAGCATTTCCATAAGTGTTTTATCTGAAAGTATCATGTTTTTCTCCTTAATAACCGTTTATTTCCTTGCGCTGCATTGCACCGAGGATTTTTTCGCGGACGTTGCCGTATTTCTTTTCAAGGGAATTGAGAAATTCCTTGACCTCCTGCCTTTCGGTTGTGCCGTCGGCGGGACATTTGCTCTTGACCGTCGGCAGGTTTTCCTTGCGGCAGACTCTTGCGCAATCGCTTTCCCTTGCGAAAATCATGGGTCTTATCATATATATGTCTTTTCTTGAAAGATAAGTGACGGGCATAAAGCAGTCAAGAGTACCGCCGTTGAAAAGATTCATTATGAATGTTTCGGCAACATCGTCGAGATGATGCCCGAGTGCAATTTTGTTGCACCCCGCTGCCTTTGCCGCATCGTGCAGAGCGCCTCTGCGCATTCTTGCGCACAGACTGCACGGGTTGCTTTCTTTTCTTATATCAAAAATAACCTCGGCAAGCTGTGTTCTTTTTATAATGTATTCAATATCATATTTTTTGCAAAGCTCCTCAATTGCCGAATAGTCGGCATCCTCTCCGCCGAAGCGAGGGTCAAGGGTTATTGCAACAAGCTCGAATTTAGCAGGATAAAATATACGCAGATTTGCCATTGCGGCAAGAAGCGCAACCGAATCCTTTCCGCCCGATACTCCGACAGCTATTCTGTCGCCGTCTTTTATCATATCATACTGTTGGCAAGCGGAGCGCATATAGCTCAATAATTTTTGCATAATATCACTCTATGGTTACCGGTTCAATATTTAAAACTTTTCCGGTTTTATTTTCAATTTCAAAAATACAGCCGTTCATCATGCAGTTACCTTCGGCTGTGTCAAATCTTGCGGGCATTCCCGTGCGAAGCCAATCAATGGAGATTTCGGGTTTTACTCCCAAAACGGACTGCTTCGGACCCGTCATGCCGATGTCGGTTATATATGCCGTGCCTTTCGGAAGTATCTGCGCATCATTCGTCATAACATGGGTGTGAGTGCCGAAAACGGCTGATACTCTTCCGTCAAGATAAAAGCCCATGGCTCTCTTTTCGGCTGTCGCTTCTGCGTGAAAATCAACGATTTTTATTTTGCAGTCGGCAATTTTCGGGAGGATTTCGTCAATTGCGGTAAACGGATTATCGCATTTATCCATGTAGACCGTACCTGCGAGATTAATTATTGCAATTTTTGCAAACCCCATATCAATAACAGAATAACCCTTTCCGGGGTTGCTCTTATGGAAGTTTGCCGGTCTTATGATATCATCTCTTTCATCGAGCATTTCATAAAACTCTCTGCGGCGGTATACATGGTTTCCCGTTGTAAGAAAATCAACACCGCTGTCAAAAAGATACTGCGCCGAAAACGGAGTTATGCCGTTACCCACAGCTGAATTTTCACCGTTGGCAATGCAAAAATTTATTCCCTTTATTTTTTTGTATGAAGGCAAAACACTGCGAAGGAACTCGCAGCCGCTTGCGGAAACAACATCGCCGATAACGAGAATATTCATTCTTTCCTCCAAAAAACATGGGACTGCATTTCTGCAGTCCCACTTTTAATCAAAACAAGCACAGAGATTATTTTGCGTAATCAATAGTTCTGCTTTCTCTGATAAGGTTAACTTTAATCTGACCGGGATATTCCATGCTTTCCTCAATCTTTTTAGCAACATCTCTTGCAAGGAGAACCATCTTGTCGTCATTGATAACCTCAGGCTTAACCATAATTCTGACCTCACGGCCTGCCTGAATGGCAAATGAACGGTCAACACCCTCAAACGAACAAGCGATTTCTTCGAGCTTTTCAAGGCGCTTGATGTAGTTCTGAACATCCTCACGTCTTGCTCCGGGTCTTGCAGCCGAAATGGCATCGGCAGCCTGAACAAGAACGGCGGTAATTGTTTTAGCTTCAATTTCACCGTGGTGAGCCTTGATTGCATGAACGATATTATCGTTTTCTTTGAATTTCTTTGCAAAATCTGCGCCGAGGTCAACGTGTGAGCCTTCCATTTCGTGGTCAAGCGCCTTACCGATATCATGCAGCAAGCCGGCTCTCTTTGCGGTCTTAACATCGGTGCCAAGTTCCGAAGCCATAAGACCTGCAATATAAGAAACCTCAAGTGAATGCTTGAGAACATTCTGACCGTAGCTTGTGCGATATCTGAGTTTACCGATAAGCTTGACGATTTCGGGATGAACTCCGTTAACTCCTGCGTCAATGAGTGCATGCTCACCTGTCTGCTTGATTGTTGTTTCAACCTCGCGCTTTGCTTTTTCATACATCTCTTCGATTCTTGCGGGATGTATTCTTCCGTCTGCAATGAGTTTTTCAAGAGTAAGACGTGCAATTTCTCTGCGTACAGGGTCGAAGCTTGAAACGGTGATGGCCTCGGGAGTGTCGTCAATAATAAGGTCAACACCCGTAATCATTTCGAGAGTTCTGACGTTTCTGCCTTCTCTGCCGATAATTCTGCCCTTCATTTCATCGTTGGGAAGAGCTACAACCGAAACAGCAGCTTCTGCTATATGGTCTGCAGCGCAACGCTGAATTGCGGTAGTAATAATCTCTCTTGCGATTTGGTCAGCCTCATCCTTTGTTTTCTGCTCTGTTTCCTGAATCTTGACTGCCTTTTCGTGGTCAAGCTCGTTTGTAAGAGTGTTGAGAATGTATTCCTTAGCCTGCTCTTTTGAAAAACCGGAAATTCTTTCAAGCATTTCAAATTCGCTTTTCTTAATGCTCTCGATTTCTTCAAGACGAAGCTCTGCCGCCTTGATTTTTTCATTAAGAGCCTCATCCTTCTTTTCGAGGTTTTCGCTCTTTTTATCGAGTGCTTCTTCCTTCTGATTGATTCGGCGCTCCATGCGCTGAACCTCGTTGCGTCTTTCACGCAGTTCTTTTTCTGTTTCTGTTCTCTGCTTATGGATTTCATCCTTAGCTTCAAGGATAGCTTCTTTTTTCTTTGCTTCTGCAGAGGCTATTGCATCGCTTACGATTTTATTTGCTTCCTGCTCTGCTGAGCCAATGGCTGCTTCGGCAATCTTTTTCCTATGTAAACCGCCGAGAATAAACATGATAACCATGCCTATTATTCCGATTGCGGCAACAAGAATTAAAATCCAAAGGGATATCTGTGTGTTAATGGCTGTTTCCTCCTTTTTCAGTAAATTTTGTGACTATAGAAATTAAATTCAAAAATCAACCAATGGTGTTTCAAAGCGCAAATGCGCTTATCTTGGCACAAAATAACACCATTGTATTAATAGTATACTTTTATAAGGTTATTGTCAAGTTTTTTATGAATTTTTCCTGATAAATTCTATTGACTTTGATGTTTGGTAGTGATAATATAATGATAATATCACAAAATCAATGAAGCAGAAGGCTGTTTGCATCAAATCTTTTTCAGAGAGCCGCCCCTCGGCTGTAAAGGCGGCAAGGATTCGCATTCAGTTACCGCCTGCCGAGTGCCGCCGTATTCAAGGTGTGCCGTATCAGCTGCGTTAAGGCTGCCGAGAGCCGATTTTTAATCGGAATAACGGGTGGAACCGTGGAGTATTATGCTTCATCCTGTTTTTGCAGGATGAAGCTTTTTTATTTTTAAACTATATGAAAGGACAAATATATTATGATTAATGTAACCCTCAAAGGCGGAGTCGTTAAGGAATTTGAAAACGGCATAACCGCTATGGAAATCGCCAAAAGCCTCGGCATGGGTCTTTATAAGGCTGCTTGTGTTTGCAAAATCGACGGCGAGGTTAAGGATCTGAGAACTCCCGTTGAAAAGGACTGCGAGCTTGAAATTCTCACCTTTGATGATGCAGACGGCAAGTGGGCGCTTCGTCACACCGCCTCTCACGTTCTTGCTCAGGCTGTTAAAAGACTTTATCCCAATGCGAAGCTTGCAATAGGTCCCGCTATTGATAACGGCTTCTATTATGATTTTGATGTTGATGTTCCCTTTACTCCCGAGGTTCTTGAAAAAATCGAGGCAGAGATGAAGAAAATCGTTAAGGAAGGTCTTGTTCTCGAGCAGTATGAGCTTGATGCCGACGAAGCGATAAAGCGCATGGAAGAAAAGGGCGAAACCTTCAAGGTTGAGCTTATCAAAGAGCATTCCGACAAGGGCGAGAAGATTTCGTTCTATAAGCAGGGCGAATTTGATGAGCTTTGCGCAGGTCCTCATATCCCCGATACAAGCAGAATCAAGGCTTTTAAGCTTACATCCTGCACGGGCGCATACTGGAGAGGCGACTCAAAGAATAAGATGCTCCAGAGAGTTTACGGCACCGCTTTCACAAAGAAGGAGGACCTTGAAGCTCATCTTGAAGCAATCGAAGAAGCTAAAAAACGCGACCACAACAAGATAGGCAGAGAGCTTGGTTATTTTACAACCGTTGAATCAATCGGTCAGGGTCTCCCTATCCTTATGCCCAAGGGTGCAAGAGTAGTTCAGCTTCTTCAGCGCTGGGTTGAAGATGTTGAACAGGCAAACGGCTATCTTCTCACGAAAACCCCCCTCATGGCAAAGAGAGACCTCTACAGGATTTCAGGACATTGGGACCATTACCGTGACGGTATGTTCATTCTCGGCGACCCCGATGATGAGGAAAAGGAATGCCTTGCACTCCGCCCCATGACCTGTCCGTTCCAGTATCAGGTTTATCTTAACAGTGCAAGAAGCTACCGTGACCTTCCCATGCGTCTTGGCGAAACATCAACCCTTTTCCGTAACGAGGATTCCGGCGAAATGCACGGCCTTATCCGTGTACGTCAGTTCACAATTTCAGAGGGACACCTTGTTCTTCGTCCCGACCAGCTTGAAGAGGAATTCAAGGGCTGCCTCAGCCTTTGCAAATACTTCCTTGGAACAGTCGGCATGCTTGACAAGTGTACCTTCCGTTTCTCACAGTGGGATCCCAACAATACAGCCAAGTATGAAGGTACTCCCGAACAGTGGAATGATGCTCAGGAAACAATGGGCAAAATTCTTGACAACCTCGGCGTAAACTATGAAATCGGTATTGATGAAGCTGCATTCTACGGTCCCAAGCTTGATATTCAGTTCAAGAATGTTTTTGGCAAAGAGGACACAATCGTTACCATTCAGATTGATATGCTTCTTGCGGAGAAATTCGGTATGTACTATGTTGATACCGACGGACAGAAGAAACTTCCTTATATTATCCACAGAACAAGCCTCGGCTGCTACGAAAGAACTCTTGCTTATATTCTCGAAACCTTTGCGGGAGCACTTCCCCTCTGGCTTTCACCTGAGCAGGTAAGACTTCTTCCCATTGCAGACCGTCACCATGCATATGCCAAAGAAGTTGCAGCAAAGCTCGAAGGTCTCGGAATGAGAGTTTCCGTTGACGACAGAAGCGAAAAAATCGGCTATAAAATCCGTGAAGCACAGCTCGAAAAGCTTCCCTATATGCTCCTTGTCGGAGATAAGGAAATTGAAGAAGGTGCAGTTTCGGTTCGCAAGAGAGGCGAAGGCGATATCGGCTCAAAGAGCATTGACGAGTTTATCTCAGCTGCACTTGCCGATATAGCATCAAAGAAAATTTGGTAAAGATAAAAATTAACAGGTGTACCGCGGTACACCTGTTTTTGTGTTTATTTAACTATTTCTGTTACACCTGCAGCAATTTCAGCAGTTTCTCCGCCAAGGATAACCGTTGCGGTTGAGCCTTCGGGAACGGTAAAAATAAAGGTTGTTTTGCCGTTTTCGGTTTTCCATTCGGATTTTACCGTGCCGTTTCTTGCTTCAATGGAAGCCTTTACATATGTAAGGCGGCTGTCGGTAATCGGTGCAAAAATGATATGTTCAAAAGCAGGCTTGCTTTCGTCAATCTTGATGCCAGCCGCATCGCCGTAAAGCCAGTCGGCAACTGAGCCGTAAGCATAGTGGTTGAAGGAATTCATCGAGGTATCCCACATTGAACCGTCCTCGCGCATACTGTCCCAATGCTCCCAGATGGTGGTTGCACCCATTTTTACCGAGAAGAGCCATGAAGGATATTCCTCACGGAGAAGAAGGCTGTAGGCGGTTTCGGCATAGCCGTTGTCGCTGAGTGCATGGAGAAGATAGGGAGTGCCTACAAAGCCTGTTTTAAGATGACCGCACTCAGTAACAAGCTCGTTGAGCTGTTTTGCGGTTTCGGGAATATTGTCGCTTATTCCGAAATGAACGGCAAGAACACAGGCGGTCTGTGTTGCCTTTTCGAGAATAATTCTGCCGTCCTTCATGAAGGCTTTTCTGAAAGCGGAAATTGAATTTTCACGTTTTGCGATATATTCGGATGCATCTTCTCCCCACATTTCCATGCATTTTATAAGAATCTGTGTTGAATAGATGCAGTAAGCGGTTGCGATAAGGGTTTTATCCGTACCCTTTGAGCAGTCCTCGGGACTGCTGCCGTCAAGATTAAGCCAGTCGCCAAAATGCCAGCTTCTTGACCAAAGACCGTTATCGCTCTTGGATTCGATATGCTCAATATAATCTTTCATGCTGTCGAGGGATTCCTTGAGAATATCCTTGTTTGCATATGTGAGATAAAGCTGCCACGGACAGATTGTTGCGGCATCTGCCCATGCTGCGGAGCAGTCGTCGTGCTTGACAAAGGCATCGGGTATGATGTGAGGAATGGTACCCCAGCCTGTCTGGTCAGCGCGCAAGTCGCCGAGCCATTTAAGGAAGAATTTTTCAACATCGTAGTTATATGATGCGGTTTTGATGAATACCTGCGCATCGCCTGTCCAGCCGAGGCGTTCATCTCTCTGCGGGCAGTCGGTGGGAACATCAAGGAAGTTGCTCTTCTGACCCCAGATGATGTTTGAAAACAGCTTGTTCACTCTCTCGTCGGAGCATTCAAAATAACCTGTGCGCTTCATGTCGGAATGAACGACAATGGAGGTGAAATTTTCTTTCTTGACCTCATCGCTCCAGTTTTCAAGCCTAATATAACGGAAACCGAAGAAATTATGCTGTGACTTGTGTATATGTTCCTCGCCGTCACAGATAAATATTGCCTGAGCCTTTGCACTTCTGAGGTTACCTGTGTAAAAATTACCCTCTGCATCAAGCACCTCTGCATGGCTGATAACGGCTCTTTCGCCTTTATTACCTTTGATTTTAAATTCAACATATCCTGTCATGTTCTGACCGAAATCAAGCACGGTTTCGCCCTTGGGAGTGATGATAATTTCTTTGGGCTCAAGGCACTCATGTTCAATAACCTTTTCACCGCATCTGTCAAGCAGACACTTTTTATCATGATTTATAACAATTGCGTTTGAGGGGGAAATGTCCTTATATGCGGGATCATATACATAACCGTTGTAGAAGCTTGAATAGATGTTCTTGCCCTTTTCGGTTTTCCAGTCGCCGCCGGTAGCGATAATTCTCTTTTCGCCGTCTGCATATTCAAGGGTGAGTGCACAGATTGCGGCGGTTTCTCTGCCGCCAAGCTCGGGATCACCTTTTTGTTGGTTTTTATAGTTTTGTATTTTCCAACCGGGAGCAACTGCAAGAACAATTTTGTTATCGTTCTTTATCATTGATGTAACATCATATGTTTCAACCTGCAAACGGCTGCGGTAAGATGTCCAGCCGGGTGCAAGAATATTATCGCCGACTCTTTCTCCGTTGATGTGAACCGTGTAAACACCCAGCGCGGTTACTTCAAGGCTTGCGGAAACAAGCTCCTTTCCCGAAGCAAATTCTTTGGTATAGTAAATTTCGCTTTCGCACGAGGGCTTTGCGCTTTTGATCCATAATGCGTTGAGAATATTTTTCATTTTAAACCTCCTTGGTTTTTATATCATAATATTATATCAATATGTTTTGATTTGCAACAAAAATTTATATTTATGCACTTGAATTAATTATCTGTTATTGATAGAATAATCGGGAAAGGAATGATTTTATGAAGCGCATTTTAAGCACAGTCTTGATTGTTGCGGTTTTATTTTCGCTTGCCTCGTGCCGGAACATAGATGAGCTGAACAAGGAAACAACAACCGCTGCACCGACAACTACTGCGGCTCCGCCCGTTGTTAATGAAAAAAAGCAGACAAAGGAATTTAAGGATGAGAGCGGCAGAACGGTTTATGTTGTTGATGTTGTTCTTCCAGAGATTTCCGAAAACCTTGAGCAGAATATTGTTGACTATGTAAACGGTGTTGTAAATGATTTTTTTGAGGATGCCTGTACCCAAGCAGAGAAAAACACAGAATCCGCTGCAGAGTTTATGGATATGAATAATTCCGATAAGCCGTGGAAAAAAACTATTTCGTTTGAAACAACATATTTAAGCGGATATTTTGTGAGCTTTTTGATAAGCGAAAGTATGTCTTATTACGGTTCAAGCGACAATGCACCGTCAATTTATACAAAGTGCTTTGATATTCGCGAAGGCAATCCGGTGTCAGCGGTTTACTTTACGGATTATTATGATGATCCTGAGGTTGTAAAAGGTCATATTGCCGATTTGCTTAAGAGCAGGGCAAAAACGGAATTTTATGAAGAAGATTTTGAGCTTAACGAAATAAAGCTTGCCGCTTTTGACGAGGCGGCGGATGTTGAAAGATTTTATCTTACGGAAACCGGAATCGGCTTTTATGTGAGCAGGGGAGAGATTGACCCATATGAAACTTCGGGTATTTATAAAGCGGAGTTTAACTGGGACGAACTTGACGGAATGTTCAACAAACCTGAGATATATTAAAAAAACGGCTTGTACAGTTCTCTGTACAAGCCTGAATTTTTATTTAATCAAGTCGGCAAACAGCTTAATATTTGATGCTTCGAGCTTAAGCTCACCAGCCTGCTCTTTCTTGATAACCTCAACAATTCTGTCATTAACGGGAGTGGGGATACCGCACTTTCTGCCCCATTCGCATACAACGCCGTTGATTGCATCAATTTCACAGGGCTTGCCGTTGCGTAAATCCTGAAGCATCGAGGGGATAATATCCTTATGCTTTTTCATGGCAATGGGAATAAGGAGTTCGCCGATTGCTCTCTTGAATCCGTTCTTATAATAGAAAAGCTTTGTAATATCCTTACCTTGAACCGGTGCAAATACCGCGCCTGCCGCATGACCTACATCAATGCATTCCTTCATGCAGCGGATGGCAACCTTTCTTGCGAATGCATCGCCGGTTACCGCGCCGAATGTGCCGCCCATAACTGTGCCGAGTCCTGAGAAGGTTGCGTTTATAAGAAGCTTCGACCATCTTGTTCCGATGAGGTTATCCTCGAAATGAACGGGACACATTTTTTCAAGCAGTTCGGTTACTCTTTTTACCTGAGCATCGGTAATGCCGTCCATTTTACCCATGTGATAGGAAAGACTGTCAGGTTCGCTTGTGAGGACGCATTCACCGGGTGCGGCAAGGTTTGCACCCCATTCAACAGCACAGCCCATTGTGTGTTCTTTGCCTACGATTTCAGCAATTCCGGGTTCGGGAATGCCGTTCTGAAGTGTTACGATAACACCGTCCTCTGAAAGGAAGGGCTTAAGAAATGTACATACCTCTGCGTTGAAAAGCTGCTTTGTCATAAGGAATATGACATCGTAAACTCCGCTCATTTCATCGGGAGTTACAGCTTTTACAGGCACCGTCATTTCAACCGTTCCTGTGATATGTGCACCCTTTTCGTTAAGAGCGGCAACATGTGCCTTGTTTCTGTTGACAAGCTCAACGTCAACACCGTTCTTTGTCATATATGCACCGAGAACGGTTCCGAGTGAGCCTGCGCCGTAAATTGCAACCTTATTCATATAAATTCCTCCTTATTTTTCAACACCGAATGCCGCAACAAGTCGGTCATATTCTTCATCTGTTATTGCCATAACGGAGCCGTGGCGGGGTCTTACGTTATCAAAGCTGTAATCAGCGGGATTTACCGCCTTGAAATTCTCCATGTCGGTTGTCATCTGCATGAAGAATTTTCCCGTGCCGTATTCGTCCATTATCATTATCCATGAATCGGTTCCCGTTACGGGATACATTGAGCTTCCCTCAACACCTTCTTTTGAAAGAGAAACCACAACGGGCTTGTCTTCATACGGTCCCGTGAGTGATTTTGATTTTACATAGGCAATCGTCTGGTCCTCGTCATGCTTGAAATACATATAGTAACAACCGTTTTTATTGTTGTATACTATGTCGCCGTCGATGGTTTGAATGCCCTTGCGCTCATACAGAAACTGAGGCTTTGTTATGCTTTTGAAATCGTTTGTATATGCATAATACATGGCGGCAACATCGTTTTCAAGAGTGGAATTTGCCCAGTAGACCATGTAAGCTGCTTTTGTTTCATCCCATATAGCCTGAGGCGCCCATGCACGGGTGGTGTTTGCAAACTCACCGCCGAAATCACGCATATCAAGAATGGTTTCGTCAGTCCACTCAACAAGGTCGGCGGATTTCCATGTTACAAGAGCATGGTTTGAGGTCCAGCCCTCGGTGCATTTCATATCCGTGCCGATTATGTAGAAAAAACCGTCTTTTCCTCTCATTATATAAGGGTCACGCACGCATTTTTTGCCCTTCGTCTGGATGATTACGGGCTGATTATTGTTGAGCGGCTTGAAATTATAGCCGTCTGTGCTGACTGCAAAATGGATCCTTTCCTGCTCGGGTTCGTTGCCAACAAACTGGCAGAACATATATTTACCCGAAAGGCTTTTTGAGGGCTTGGCGTATTGCATAATTCCACCTCCGATTTGATTATTGTAGCATATAAAAATCTGTTTGTAAATAATAAAAGCAGCACCGAAGTGCTGCTTTTGAATCGTTAAAATCCGCCGCCGACCGTTATGATATAGTCAACTGAGCCGTAAGCACTGTCAACCGTTGCGCTTATGGGTAATCTTACAGCTGCAACGTAAAGATTTGCAACAGTAATATCAATGGTATATGTCCATGTGCCTTTTTCAATTATGCCGTTTTTATTAATCTTAACTTTGAAAGTAGGCTCTGTATAACGAAGCTTGATTTCTGCGTTTTCAAAGTCAATATCAAGCTTATCTCCGAGAGCTTCCTCAACGGAAGAAATATCCCCTACAACCGAAATGGCATGACCTACCGTGCCGCCGTATCTGTCGCCGTGGATTCCGTCTGTCTGTTCCTTCATTTTCATTTCAACAACGATATAATCTCCGCTTTTATATGCTTTTGCGGTCTGGGCATCTTCAGGGACAAGATTTTCGTATCCGCCTGTTATACCGTCAAACTCTGTTTCGCTGTTTTTGAGTGCCGAAACAAGAATCGGTGTAACCCATTCAACAAGAGTTCCGAGAACACCGTCGCCGTTATTAACAACCATTTCGGAAAGAATCTTTTTTTCAACCGATTTTTGTGACTTCGATTTTATTGCCGCGTTTCTGTAAAACTCAACAACCTGTTCTTTTGTCCATGCTGCAGGGTCGGTTGAAGGGAGAGTTACGGGTGCGAGTGTTGTTTCGGGAGCGGTTGAACCTTCACTTGCTGAATCGGTTGGAATTTCCGTGTTTTCAACAAGCTTTGTTACTGCTTCGCCAGCATCGTCTGTAACGGTTTCGCCTTTAATATCGGTGACGATTTCGGTTTTGTTTTCGTCCTGAATTTTTTCGTTGTTGCATGCCGCAAATGAAAACAGCATCAGGAATACAGTTAAAATTGCTGTGAGTTTTTTCATCTTTTTTACTCCTTTTGAATTTTTTGTCCTACCCATTTTGCAAAAAATGCAAAGATATTCTATAATATTACATACAAAAAGTCAACAAAAGTTTGCTTTATTGACATATTTTAAAAATTTCTTTATACTTTTGTTAATGTTTAAGTCAGGAGGATGCATAAATGCGGATAACCATCCTTGCGGAAAATACGGCGCTTGACGGCTTTGGCGCGGAGCATGGGCTGTCACTTTATATCGAAACGAAAAAGCATAAAATTCTTTTTGATATGGGTCAGACGGAGCTTTTTGCCGAAAATGCCCAAAAGCTCGGAATTAATCTCGCGGAAGTTGATTTTGCCGTTTTGTCCCACGGACATTATGACCATGGCGGCGGGCTGAAGAAATTTCTTGAAACTAACCAAAAAGCACCCGTTTATATAAGTAAATATGCTTTTGAGCCTCATTATAACGGGACTGAAAAATATATCGGTCTTGATGCTTCTCTTAAGGATAATGCAAGGCTTGTTTTTACAGAAAGCAAAACCGTTATCGCGGAAGGGTTGACTGTTTTTGATTGCGGCGAAAAGCCGAAGCACGATCTCGGTTCGTTCGGTCTGACTGTTCGTCGCGGCGATGAATTTTTGCCGGATGATTTTCGACATGAGCAGTATCTGCTGATTGAGGAAAACGGAAAAGAAATTCTGATAAGCGGATGCTCACACAGAGGAATAATGAATATTGCAGAGAGATTTGCACCGGATTTTTTAATCGGCGGATTTCACTTTTCAAAGCTTCCGACCGATGAGAAGTTAAAAGAATATGCGGAATACCTCGATTCGTTCGGAACGGAGTATTTTACCTACCATTGCACGGGCATTGAGCAGTATGAATTTATGAAAAAGCATATGAAAAGGCTGAGCTATATTTCTTCAGGTCAAAGTATAGAAACAGTATGAGAAAAGCTTGCGGAAAATCCCGCAAGCTTTTCGTCATTCTATATGATTTTTAATGCATTCCTTATAGTGATTTCCCTTGTGCTCAAAGTCTTTGTATACGTTATAGCTCGAAGCGGCAGGGGACATTATGCAGCTTTTACCCTTTTTTGTGAATCTGAAAGCGGCATCAACCGCTTCTTCCATGGTGTTGGCTATAATAAGATTTTTTGTGCAGCCTCTTTCAAGAAGTGCGTTGCAGATGTTGATTCCCGTATCGGGCATTCCGATAAGATTTCGGACCTTACATTTTTCAAGATACTTTTCAAACTCGGAATAGTCGATTCCTCTGTCCATGCCGCCGAAAATGAGAGTATCAACATCTTCAAGGGCTTCAACAGCGCATTCAACCGCATGCGGAATTGTTGCAATTGAGTCATTATAGAATTTGATTCCGTAATATTCACCTAAAGGCTCCATACGGTTTTCTATACCCGAGAATTTTTCGACTGCTTTGAGAATATCATCCTCACCTATTCCGACGCAGCGGGCAGCTGTTGCCGCAACACAGACATTTTGTCTGTTATGTATACCCTTAAGTCGCTCGTTTACGGCTGCTGCGGCGATAAGTAGCTCGTCACCCTTTCCGCCGTTTTTTCCTACCTTGATAACCGAGGGAAGAGCCTTTGAGAAGTTATAATATTTGTCAAAATCCTGCTCGGAGTTGCAGATGAAATAATCGCATCCGACCTGATGGCGGATTATATTCAGCTTTGCAGTCACATAACCCGAAAAGCCGTTGTAGTGGTCAAGGTGTTCGGGATAAATATTTGTCATAACTGCAATATGAGGTGAGGCGGTTGTGTATTCAAGCTGATGTGACGACATTTCGATAACCGCAATTTCCGCATCGCCGTTCTCAAGAGTATCAAGCACGGGAACACCCATATTGCCGATAAGGCATACTTTTCTGCCTGATTGCTTAATCATTTCATATATTAATGTTGAGGTTGTGGTTTTGCCCTTTGTGCCTGTTACACCGATGCAGATACATTTTGAAAAGCGCAGGAACAAATCCGTCTGGCAGGTAACCTCAGTTTCACGGGGTACCATAACGTCACGGAAGGAAATGCCGGGGGTTTTGATAACCGTATCGTACTTTTCTATTGCTTCAAGATAATTCTCGCCGCAATGGAGGGTAACGTTCGGGTCGTCAAGCTCCACCTGACGCATATCCGCAATTCCGATTTGTTTATCGGGCAGATTTCGTCTTATAACATTGTATGTTGAGTGTCCTTCTCTGCCGAAGCCGAGAATAAGAATGCTGCGTTCTTTGAAACATTCAATCAATTGCTGAAACATATCTGTGCATCCCTTCAGCCGCAGAAATGAGTCTGCGGATCATATCTAAACTATTATAACAAATAAAATCAGTATATTCAAGCCAAAACAGTCGAAATATGCAAACGCAAGTCAGCCCATGTAAACTCTTTTGATTTCAAGGCAGTCCTTTTGTCCGATTTCGCCTATTCCGATAAATTTTCCGTCGGGGTCATACACTCTGAAATAGCCGAGCATCCTCGGATATCTGAGCCTTTCAAGTGAAAGCTCACCGCCGTTGCGAAAACGTTTTGCCTGAGCCTCGGAAACCCTGATTACGGGATATTCCTCCAACGCACGGTCAACGGGAATGAGCAAATCGGAAAGAGTGCCGTTTTGCGCCGCTTTTTCAAGCTCCTCAACGGTTACGGCATTTTCAATGTCAAAGCCGTTTGCTTTTGTGCGTCTTAATTCAGTCATTACCGCACCGCAGCCGAGAGCTTCGCCCAAATCGGAAATGAGTGTTCTTATATATGTTCCCGAAGAGCATTCAACCTGAATTTCATATTCGCCTGCTTCTTCGTTTTCGGAAAGGATATCAATAGAGAAAACCGTTACCTGCCTTGCTTCGCGTTCAATCTCTATGCCCTTTCTGGCAAGGTCGTAGAGTCTCTGACCGCCTACGGAAACTGCCGAATACATAGGCGGAAGCTGGCTGATATCGCCGATAAATTCCTTGATTTTCTCCCTGACCTGTGCTGCCGTAGCATTCACGGCTCTTGTTTCAAGCACCTTACCCGTTATGTCGAGTGTATCGGTTACGGTTCCTAAGCGGAATGTTGCGCGGTAAACCTTGTTGTGGCTCGGGAGAAGCTCGATAAATCTTGTTGCACCGCCGAGCATAACGGTTAAAACACCGGTTGCCATGGGGTCAAGAGTGCCTGTGTGTCCGCATTTTTTCTCGCCGCATATTCTTCGTACTCTTGCGATAGCCCCGAAGGAGGTTATATCCTTGGGCTTGTCAATAAGAATTATTCCTGTCATAGATTGCCTTTCTAATCGTTAAATAAGTTAACATCATTTCTGTGGGGATTTTCACCGCCGTTTGCATCGTAATATGCCTGCGGCAACTTCGGATTCGGATTTTCAAAAGCGAGAGATGTGTCAACCGCGGCGCTCTCTCCGTCACGGAGAAGTCTGCCGACAACAACAAGTCTTGCATCCGAAAAATCATAGCAGCAGGTCGAAAGAGTAAGAATTTTATCGTCGGAATTTATATCAACACCGGTTGAATAGAATTTTCTTTTGTCTACCTCTGCAATATAGTTTTCAAAGTTTTCGTCTGTGGTATTTGTGAAAACATAGTTAAAAAAATTGCCGTTATCATCATTTCTGTTGCTGTTGGTAATAAAGGCGGCATAGATTTTAAATGTATAGTCGCCGAAAAGAGTACTCATGCCCGCAATCGGCGCTTTTTTGAAGCCGTCAACGGTTCGGTACTGCTCGAGAGTGCCGAAAATTTTATCGTCACGGCGCATATTATGGCCGTAAATAATCGTGTTGCGGTCGAGTGAATGCAGCGAATTTCTGGAATCGAAAAACGGAACTCCGTAGGAGGTGCTGTTGCCGTAGAAATCCCTGCGTTCATATTCCTTGTTATCGTCGCCCTGAACAACGGCATAGCTGATATTCATATCGGGTATGGAAATCCAGCCGGCAAAGTCACGGTTGACTGCATAGAGGTCTGCGAATGCCGGATTCATTCCTGCGGGAAAATCAACATCGGGGTGTTTGTTTGCTATTTCCTGCCAAGGGTCTGCTTGGCTGTCAGGCAGAGTTGTCTGCAGCATGGAAGCCATCTCCGAAGACTGCTTGGTTTCTTTGTAAGGTTCAATAACATAGTTGTTCAGAAGTATTCCGCCGCTGATAAGAAAACATATAACCGCAAAAGCAAGTGTAATTCTGCGGACAATTTCGGAACGGGGGAGTTTTTCCTCGGAATGTTTTTCACCTTTGAGAGCGGAATAAAATTCCGAAACACCCTTATATCTCTCGGCTTTTTCAAGAGCAAGACCATTTTCGATAACCGATTTTTCTCGTTCGGGAAAATTCGGAGGAAACTTAAGTGTTCTGCCCTGTGCTCTTTGAACGGCATTCGGAGGCATAAAGCCCGTTACCGCTTCATACAGAATTGCTGCAATTGCATAAACATCGGTAAAGGAACCGCATTCCCTTGCTCCAAGCTGCTTTTCGGGAGCATCAAACGGAGAATATCCGTTTTTCGGAGGATAGGAATAGCCTGCAACGCAGGAGATTTTACCGTTGAGAGTTATTATTGAATACGGTGACAGCGAGCCGTGCCATTTGCCGATTTTTTCAAGCTCTGCGGCACATTCGATTGCGGGCTTGAGAAGATGAACCGCTTTTGGAAATGAAGTGGTTTTTCCGTTGCCGATAAGCGACGAAAGGGGGCTGCCGCTGTCAATGGAGTTGACAAAATAAAATGTCGAATTTTCGGCGAAGCAGTCGGTAAAATTCAGTACGGTTTTTTCTGAGGCTGCGCACAGCTTTTTGTAATGCGAATAAAAGGCCGAAATTTCCTTGTCGCCTCTTGCGAGAGCCTGCTGATTATGAAATTTTACAATCAGCTCGCCTGTGTGGCGATACATGAGTTTTTCGTGAAAATATTCGGAAATTCTGACTCTCTGTGAGGTTTTTGTGTCGAAGGCATAATATGAAACAAAAACCTTTTCTTTTGAAAATACACCGCCGAGAATATAACGGTTGTTAAGTCTTGTGCCGGTCGGCAGGCAGTTTTTAAACTGCTTTTCCATAACTCCGCCGAAGCCGCATACGGTGCATGACACCGCATTGTCGGGGCATTCGCTTAAGCAGTAAATACAGCGCTTCATATTAAGCCTCCTTTCCTGACTTTTATGAGTTGAAAATCAAAAAAAGTTGTGTTATTATTATTCTATCAAAATATTAATGGTGATTATATATGAAAAACGGATTTTTTGCAATGGTTTCACGAATGAAATATATCAACCGATGGGCGCTTATGAGAAATGAACACAGCGAGAATTTGTGCGAACACAGCTTTGAGGTTGCTTCAATAGCGCATGCTTTGGCTATCATAGGAAACCGCCGATTCGGCAAAAATCTGAACGGCGAAAGAGCGGCTTTTCTCGGACTTTATCACGATACTCCCGAAACCCTGACAGGTGATATGCCTACCCCCGTCAAATATTACAGCGACGAGGTTCGCCTTGCATATAAAACCGTTGAGGAGAATGCTTGCAAGAGCCTTATTGATATGCTTCCCGAGGATTTCAGGGATGATTACAAGGCGGCATTTATCCCCGAAGAACAGGATGCCGAGTTATGGAAGCTTGTTAAAGCTGCCGATAAAATCAGCGCACTTATCAAGTGCATTGAGGAGAAGAAGGCGGGTAACAGCGAATTTGTAAAAGCAGGTGAAGGCTTGCGCAAGTCGGTTGAAAATCTCGGCTTGCCCGAGGTTAAAGTGTTTATTGAAGAGTTTTTACCTGCATATGAAATGACATTGGATGAATTACGATAATCACATACCCAGCAGTTTTCGAGCATTTTCGCCGAGAACTGCTTTTTCTTCTTCCTCGCTAAGACTGAAGCATTTTATGAGCTCCATATCCTGTGATGGCGCATTCCAAGGTGCGTCGCTGCCAAAGAGTATTTTGTCAACCCCGTGGATATCAATGATTTCCTTTGCATATCTCGGAGTGATTGTGCCGTAACAATAAGCGGTGTCAAGATAAATGTTTTTGCCTGCAAGATGCTTTCGTGTTTCGGGCAGTGACCATATTCCGCCGAAATGTGCGGCAACAACGGGTGAATCGCCGAAAATGTCAAGAATACTTGCAAGTGCCTCTGCGGTGCAATGAACAGGTTCGGGATAGCCTATATCAAATCCGCAATGGAAAAGAGTTATAAGACCGAGGGAAGCGATTTTTTCGTATATAGGGAACATTTTGCTGTCGTTAACAAAAAAATCCTGATAATCAGGGTGAAGCTTTACTCCTTTTATGCCGTTTGCGGCAAGTCTTTCAAGCTCATTCAGGGCATCGGGACTGTCAGGATGAACACTGCCGAATGGGATTATTCCGTCAACATCTTTTAAGGATATTGCGAAATTATTTACGCTTTCCTGCTGATGCGGATTTGTTGCAATATTAAGCACAACAGAATAATCAATGCCGTCCTCTTTTTGAAGTGCAAGAAGTCCGTCAACGGTGCCGTTGTGAAAAGGTCTTGTTATTCCCGAACGTTTACGGAGAATGTCAATCGCTTTTACGGCAATTTTATCCGGAAAACAATGTGTATGAAAATCTATTATCATTGGAAATCATCGGCTTTCTTTGTTTGTTTTCACTATTTTACACCGAAAACGGCGGCATATCAATATGAAAAAAGGATAATTCACGATTTTTTAAAAATAATACTTGATATTTATATATTTATGTGTTAAAATATCCACAGTAGGATTTAATGTTTTGGTAAAGAGTGGGGTGACCCGCTCTTTTGTTTATATTAAAAACATTTTGCAAATTAAGAAATAAAAGGAGAATCATCTCATGGCAAAAGGTAAGGGCGGCAACACTGTAGCCGCTGTTTGGGAAATCGCAGAGCCTATCGCCGAAGAGCTCGGACTTGTTATTTGGGATATCCGTTTTGTTAAGGAGGGTGCAGACTGGTTTTTGCGTATCTTCATTGATAAGGACGGCGGGGTAGGTATTACGGACTGCGAAAACATGAGCAGGGCAATTGATAAGCCCCTTGATGAAGCAGACCCCATTGAGCAGAGCTATTGTCTTGAGGTTTCGTCACCCGGACTCGAAAGAGAGCTTACTCGCGAGGCTCACTTTGAGGTTTGCAGGGGCGAAAAAATCAAGGTGAAGATGATAAGAGCTGTTGACGGTGTGCGTGAGTTTTCCGGCATTCTTGAAAGCAGCGAAGGCATGAGCATCGTGCTTCGTCTTGAAGACGGCAGCGCAATGAACATCGAAAAGAAAGAAACAAGCTATATCAAGCTGGATGATTTTAATTTCTAATATTGAAAGGAATGGTCAGAAAAATGGGCAACAATGAATTTTTTGAGGCAGTCAGACTCCTCGGCAAGGAAAAGAAAATATCGGAAGAGCTTCTTCTTGAAAGCATTCAGAAGGCTCTCGTGGCATCAATAAAGAGAGATTTTAATAATAAAGATATCGTTTTCTGCGAAATCAATGCGGATAAAAAAGATTTGAGAGTGTTTGTCCGTAAGAACGTTGTTACAGAAATCGTTGATCCCGATGAAGACTTAACAGTTGAGCAGGCACAGCGCTTCAAGAAGAACGCAATGGCAGGCGAAATTATTGAAATCGACCTTGAAACAAAGGAAGTAAGCCGTATTGCAGCCGAAAAGGGCAAGCATATTCTCCGCCAGGCTATCCGTGAAGCGGAACACGGTCAGATAAGAGAAGAATTCCAGAGCAAGACTCAGGAAATCGTTACGGCTAAAATTTCAAAAATTGATCCCGTATCACTTGATGCAATTGTTGAAATCGGCAAGGTTACGGAAAGACTTCCCAGAAGCGAGCAGCTTCCCAATGACAGCTTTGCAGAGGGCGATATTATCAAGGTTTATATCGCTGAAATCAGAGAAGCAACAAAGGGACCCAAGATTCTTATTTCAAGAACACACCCGGGTCTTGTAAGACGACTTCTTGAAAGTGAAGTTCCCGAAATCTTTGACGGTACCGTTGAAATCAAATCCGTATCCCGTGAAGCAGGTTCAAGAAGCAAGATTGCCGTTTACAGTGCAGACGAAAATGTTGACCCCATCGGCGCATGCATCGGTCAGAGAGGCGCAAGAATCGGCAAGGTTATCGACTTCCTCGGCGGTGAAAAGCTTGACCTTATCCGTTACAGCGATGACCCCGCAGCATATGTTGCCGCAGCACTTGCTCCCTCGGATGTTATTTCCGTTACAATCATCAGTGAAGAGGAACGTTCATGCAGAGTTGTAGTTCCCAATGACCAGCTTTCACTTGCAATCGGCAACAAGGGTCAGAATGCCCGCCTTGCCGCAAAGCTTACGGGTTGGAAAATTGACATTAATCCCGAAACAGAGGAAGAAGTTATCAACTTCGACGAATAATATATTTAGTAAGGAGCTGAACCGATGCAAACCCGCCGGATTCCTTTAAGAAAATGCACAGGCTGCAACGAAATGAAACCCAAAAAAGAGCTTGTAAGGGTTGTAAAAAGCCCTGAAGGCGAAATATCGCTTGACCTTACGGGCAAGAAGCCCGGCAGAGGTGCTTATGTCTGCCACGATGCGGACTGCCTCGCCAAGGCGAGAAAAGCAAAGAGGCTTGAAAAGGCATTCTCCTGTGCGATTCCGGACGGAGTTTATGAGAGAATGGAGGAAGAGCTGAAAAATGACGGATAATCCGAAGCTTCTTTCTCTTCTCGGCATGTGCCGCAGAGCCGGCAAGCTCTGCTGCGGACATGATGCCGCAGTGGGTTCGGTCAGAAGCAAAAGCGCAAAGCTTTGTCTGCTGAGCAGCGACGCTTCTCAAAGACTGAGAAAAGAAATCGAGCGTGAAGCAAATTTTGAAGGCAGGGAAATTCCTGTCCGTGAATTGCTTTCAACAATGGAAGAAATAGGCAGAGCCACGGGGCTTAAATCCGCCGTGGTAACAGTCAATGACGAAGGCTTTGCAAAAACTATGCTTGGACTTCTGAACACAACAGGGGAGGTTAACCTATGATTAATAAATACAGAGTACATGAGGTTGCTAAGGATTTTAATATCAAGAGCAACATTGTCGTTGATTTACTTGCAAAGTATTTTGACGGTCAGAAAAAGCATATGACGGCTCTCGAGGAAGATGAGCTTGATTTGATATTTGAAACATTTACAAAGGAATACGAGGTTTCCGACCTCAATGATTACTTTGAGTTTGTTCCCGCCGCAAAGAAGGCTAAAGAAGAGCCTGTCGAAGAAAATGCGGAAGCTGAAGAGGTAAAAGAAGAGTCTGCTCCCGCAAAGAAAGAGGAGCCAAAGGCTCCTGCTGCTCCCGAAAAGAAGGAGCAGAAGAAAGAGGCTAAAAAGGAAGAGAAGAAGGAAGTCAAAGATAAGAAGGAAGAAAAGCCCAAGGACAAAAAGCCCGTTCAGGCTCCCCGTGACCAAAAGCCCGGCAAGCTTCCTCCTATGCCTCAGAAGCAAAAGCCCGTTGAAAAGAAGGAAAAAGAAGATAAGCCCATGCAGTCAAGAACAAAGGGCGAAATGAGAACCATTGACACAAGAGCGGGTAACGTTGACCTTGAAAAGTATAACGAGAGATATGAAAATATCGCTCCCGAAAACAAGACAAAGCAGCATGCAAACTCAGTAAGCAAGCAGAAGATAAAGCAGAAGAGCCAGCAGTACAGAAAGCAGGGCGGTATGCGTTCGTCCCGCCGTGAAACAGAGGCTGAAAGGCTCAAGAGGATTGCAGCTGAAAGAGCAAAAAAGCCCCAGATGCAGCTTAAGCTTCCTGAGGAAATTACCGTCGGCGAGCTTGCCGCAATGCTCAAAATGACAGCTGCTGAGGTTATCAAAAAGCTATTTACACTCGGTCAGATGGCAACCGTTAACGAGGTTCTTGACTATGAAACTGCAGCAATTGTTGCCGAAGAGCTTGGCGCAAAGGTAGAAAAAGAGGTTGTTATTACCATTGAGGACAGAATCATTGACGACCATGTTGATGATGAAAAGGACCTCATTTCAAGAGATCCCGTTGTTGTTGTTATGGGTCACGTTGACCACGGTAAGACCTCACTTCTCGATGCTATCAGAAACACTTCTGTTACATCAACGGAAGCGGGCGGTATTACACAGCATATCGGTGCTTACAGAGTTGACCTCAACGGTCAGAAAATCACATTCCTTGATACTCCCGGTCACGCAGCATTCACATCTATGCGTCTGAGAGGTGCGATGGCAACGGATATTGCTATCCTTGTTGTTGCGGCAGATGACGGTATCATGCCTCAGACAATTGAAGCCATAAACCATGCAAAGGCTGCGGGTGTTCAGATTATAGTTGCCATCAATAAGATGGATAAACCTGCCGCAAATCCCGACAGAGTTCTTCAGCAGCTTACCGAATATGAGCTTGTTCCCGAAGAGTGGGGCGGCGAAACAATCTGTGTTCCCGTTTCTGCACTTGCAAGAACAGGTATTGATAATCTTCTCGAATCCGTTCTTCTTGTTGCAGAAATGCAGGAGCTTAAGGCTAACCCCAACCGCTCTGCAAAGGGTGTTGTTATTGAAGCAAGACTTGATAAGGGCAGAGGCCCCGTTTCCACTCTTCTTGTTCAGAACGGTACTCTCAAATCGGGCGATATCATTGTTGCGGGTACTTCCGTCGGCCGTGTAAGAGTTATGACCGATGATAAGGGCAGAAAGGTTAACGAGGCAGGTCCCTCCGTTCCCGTTGAAATTATGGGTCTTGCAGAGGTTCCTCAGGCAGGCGACGGCTTTGACGCGGTTAATGATGAACGTCTTGCAAGAGAGCTTGTTGAGCAAAGAAAGGCAAAGGCAAAGGAAGAGCAGTTCAAGGAATTCCAGAAGGTTACTCTTGATAATCTCTTTGCTTCAATTCAGGAGGGTCAGCTCAAAGACCTCAATATCATCATCAAGGCTGACGTTCAGGGTTCGGCTGAAGCAGTTAAGCAGAGCCTCGTGAAGCTTTCAAATGATGAAGTAAGAGTTAAGGTTATTCATAATGCGGTAGGCGGCATTACCGAAAGCGATGTTATGCTTGCAAACGCATCCAACGCAATTATCGTAGGCTTCAACGTAAGACCCGATAACGTTGCAAGCGAAATCGCAGAGCGCGACGGTGTTGAAATCAGATGCTACAGAGTTATCTATGATTGCATTGAAGAAGTTGAAGCAGCTATCAAGGGTATGCTTGCTC
The DNA here is from genome assembly GCA_045544115.1 of Acutalibacteraceae bacterium. Lineage (GTDB taxonomy): Bacteria > Bacillota > Clostridia > Oscillospirales > Acutalibacteraceae > CAG-177. Next base: position 64,103 of record JAZPYI010000092.1, read on the forward strand.
CCAAATTCAGAGATGTTGATATCGGTAAGGCAGAGGTTCGTCAGGTTGTTAAAATTTCGTCGGTCGGCAATATTGCAGGCTGCCATGTTACAAGCGGTAAGATTACCAGAGGCGCAAAAATCCGCGTAGTAAGAGATGGTATCGTTGTTTTCGAGGACGAAATGGCTTCGCTCCGCCGCTTCAAGGACGATGTTAAGGAAGTTGCATCGGGCTTTGACTGCGGTATCGGTCTTAATAAATTCAATGATATCAAGGAAGGCGATATCTTTGAAGCATACATCACCGAGGAATACAGAGATTAACAGAGGTTACAGATAATGGCTGGATACAGAATAGACAGAGTATCGGAAGATATAAAGCGCGAAATTGCTGCTATTATGCGTGAGCTTAAGGACCCGAGAATACAGGGTCTGTTGACCGTTGTTAACGTTGAGGTAAGCTCAGATGCATCCTTTGCAAAGGTATATATCAGCGCAATGGAGGGTATAGAAACTGCCGCACTTGCCGTTAAGGGACTTACTGCGGCAACGGGTTATATACGCAGAGAGGTCGGAAAAAGACTTCGTCTGCGCAAAACCCCCGAGCTTAAATTCGTAGCCGATGATTCTATCGAAAGAGGAATGAAAATTGCGGGTATGCTCGGAGATATGAAAGATGAAACAAACGAAAACTAAAGGGGTTGTCGGTCAATGAGAATTGATTTGCATGAAACAGCAAAGCTCCTTGAAGCTTCAGATAATATTCAGCTTCTTTGCCACAGTCATCCTGACGGAGATACCCTCGGCAGCGCAACGGCACTTGCCCGTGCACTTATTCAAAAGGGTAAAAGAGTGAGGATTGACTGCGCGGACTCCATTCCGAAGGATTTTTCGTTCATGTTTGAGGGTCTTGAATTTGAAGAATTTGAGCCTGAGCTTATTGCGGCAATAGATGTTGCGGATATTAAGCTTCTCGGCAAGGATTTCGAGGGCAAATATAAGGACATGGTGGATCTTTGTATAGACCACCATGCTTCAAATATGCTGTATGCCGATAAAGTGTGCCTTGAGCCTGACTCGGCATCGGCGGCAGAGATGATTTATCATCTGCTCGGAATAATGAATGCCGAAATAACCCCGGTCATAGCATCGTGTCTGTTTACGGGTGTTTCAACGGATACGGGCTGCTTCCGATTTTCAAATACGACGGTAAGATCCTTTGAGATTGCGGCGCAGCTTGCAAAGCTTGGCGCTGATACCTATAATATTATTCAGGTTTTCTTTGAAACGAAAACAAAAACCTATGCGGCGCTTGAACGACTTGCGCTTGACAGTATGCGTTTTTATTTCTCCGATAAGTGCGCCCTTATTTGCGTTACGCAGGATATGTTCAGAAGGGCAGGCTCGGATGAAAGCGAGGTTGACCGTCTTGCAAACCTTCCCCGTCAGGTTGAGGGTGTGCTTGTAGGTGTAACCATGAGAGAGCTTAAAGACGGCAATTTTAAGGCATCCGTAAGAACTCATGGTGATATAGATGCTTCCGCTATCTGTAAAAGACTTGGCGGCGGCGGTCATATGGGTGCGGCGGGCTGCACTCTCTACGGACCGAAGCAGACTGCAATTAACAGCCTGCTTAAAGAGGTTCAGGCAGAAATTGATGCATATGTAATCAACTGAATTATAATTTAATGTATATAACAAATGAACCCACGATTTTTCATCGTGGGTTCATTTGTTTGCAGTATGTGTTGATTTTGATTTATCATCAAAAATGTTATCGCTTTCCAGACCCAAGAAATAATCAGCGCTCACTTTATAATAATCACAAAGTTTTAATAAATGGTGAATCGGGAGTTCGTTTGCACCCCTTTCATATCTGGCATACATTGTTTGTGATGTACCAAGTATATCCGCTATTTCTTGCTGTGTTTTATCATTGTCTTCACGCAAATCTCGCATAATCTTAATATATTCCATGAAAATATTATAACAAGTAAAAATATTTACTATTATCTTTAGTAAAAAAATTTATTAAAACTAT
>JAZPYI010000093.1:0-10891 GCA_045544115.1 Acutalibacteraceae bacterium
ATTTACAAAAGTTTGTTGTGATTTTTGTGCAACTTATATATAAATCAAAAAAAGCAGCCGACAATCAGCTGCTTTTAAAAGTTATTCAGTTTTGAATTTAAAAACTTAAAGAGGTTGTTTCGTTATAGCTTGTTTCTTCCGATGTGAAAATCAGGAGTGTCTTTTTTGCTGCATAATGTTCAGCAATTACACGATACGTATAACCTGAAGCAGGGGTAATTGACTTTGAAAACGAATAAGAATTAGATTCGGAGTATAAATCAGAATAACAGTATGTTGAATAATCAGTCCAACTACCATTAACAAGTCTCTGTAATTTTATGTAAGTGAAGCCGCATTTATCAACTTCTTCCGAGCCTGTCGTTTGAGCCGTTATAATTAACTTCGTATTTGTTTTAGAAAGTGTTAACTTTTTGTGAGAAATCAATCCTGTTGCTCTTGTATTCGGATTGGTATTGTAAATTCCCTCTGATTCTTCAATTATTGCTTCATCCGATAAAATAATCTCATAATATTCTTCGTTCTTTGTTTCTGTAGCAAATACAGAAACATTAAACACAGAAAACATAAATATAAATGAGCAAATGATACAAATAATTTTTTTCAAAATAAACATCTCCTTACTTAATCGTTTTTGCAAACTCGATTGCTTGTTCATATGTCATTGATGAGAAAATACTGTATTCAATTTGACTGTCTTTATATGCAATAGAGCCTTTTCCGTTTTGTTCAAACACATATACTTGGACTCCGCTTGTTTCAACAACAGTTACATTTTTCGCGTTCGGATATTCAGATGCTCCAACTGAAATCCGAGGATCATGTTTAGAAATAGTCATATGTCCTTTTTCATCATCAAAAACAAAACTAATATTTGCCGAAATAATAAACTCTGTATGCTGATATTCAATTTCCCTAATCTGAGTCTCATCGTTTAATAATGCTTCCGGTAAAAGAACAGGATAAATACCGTTCTCTTTTAATTCTTCTGCAAGCTCCGTACCAAGCAATTCATAATCATCAGCCTTTTCATCGCTTTTATCAAACCTGACAACAATATATTTGTTATAGAGTTCGACTAATCCATCAAGAATGCTTACATCAGAAACTGCTGCAAAAACAGAAAGAGAACCGACTGCAAGTATAGCCACCGCTGCTGCTACTGCAAAAATCTTTTTAAAAGGTTTCGTGATTATATTATCTTTTGATGAATCACTTGTCCTTTCTGCTTTGATTTCAACTGTACTATTGCTTTCAATCTCGTTAAGAGCATCAAGACAATATTCAATTAAATCTGCATCCATTTCGTTTTCGGGCTTATTTAATTCTTCTTCAATTATGCGTTCAAGTTCTTCTTTGGGTAAGTCAATAGACTTGTCTTTTATAAAACGCAGTATATCTGAACTGTTTATCATTTTCATCCCTCACTTATATAGTCTTTAAATTAGTGAAAAATTACACTATCACATTCAACAAAGTTTTTTCGAATGTTTTGTATGTTTTGTCAATTAAAAAGATGGTTTATGAATTTAATAATTTTTCGTTTCAATCTAAATACTTGTTGCTGAATCAGATTTTTACTAATTCCTCGTTCTTTTGCCAGTTCACTTTGTTTTCTATGATTCAAATAGAAATCTACAAACAACTTTCTTTCGTATTCCGACAGATAATCAATTATTTGTGACAGATATTTGTCAATGTCCTGCTCGGATAGTTCTTCATAATCTATTGAATCTTGTAGTCGAACATCAATGTGTTTTTCGTCAAACGGTAAAATTTTGTCGTTGTGACTGGCTTTTTCATAAATATCCTTAATCATATTGTTCGCAACCGTAGTCAGCCAAGTTTTTGGATATTCTATTTTCGTTCCTTTATGTAATGCTTCAACCAAAGCGGCAAACACATCTTGAACACAATCATCAATGTATTCTTTGTGTCTGTTTAGTTTGTAATTGCACAGTTTGCGAACATACGGTTCATATTCTCGCCATAGCTTGTCCGCTAACTGCATATCCCTTTCTCTTTCGTTCATATCCAATGTTATGATACTCCTTTTCCAAGTATATAAGAGAATGTTGTTTTTGAGTACACTCTCCCAATATATACAACGCATGAGAACTGACTTTTCAGTACAAAATTCAACAAAAATTTTTGAGAAACGCAAATGCTGAAAATTCCCCATATATACATATGACGAAAATCGGCAATTGTTACGCTGGATTTTCAAAAGTTTACAAAAATTTCATATTTAAAACGGATATTTTCAAATTAAATAATTATACCACAACATTGTTTGTTTTTCTACTCATTACGCAACATTGCGGAATCAGAATGCAAAACTGCCGATTTTGTCAATTAAAATGTAATCTAATCAGCCAAGGATTGCAATAGATCCCGCTACTTCGTAGACATATATTGCAACTTCGATGTTAAGCGGGATAACCCCACAACAGATTTGAGTCCGTTGCAGGGTTTATCTTTCCTCTCTGCTGTGTTTGATGTTTTTCTTTCGGTTCGGTGTGGATTTGTATTGCGACAGCTTTTGTGATATGGAACGGGAATCATCGGGTTCACCGAGGAAATAATTGATATCACGGAGGCTGTAGTTAAATCTTGAAGTGACAAGTTCTTTTCCGTTACTGCGAATAATCTGACTGCTCTGTACTTCTTTATCGTAGCGAAGTTTAAGCTGTTCTTCACGAAGTTCGGCAGGGTCAAAATCGGTTGCACTTTCTTTCATTTCTTTGTACTCTGCAACAGCCTTTTCTATTTCTTCCGAATATTTCTGTTCTTGCTTTGAAATAACATCAAGTTTCTTTTCCAATGCAGAAACATAAGACTTTACATTCTCGATAGTGTATGTTTCGGTGCAATAAAGGTTATTTAATATAATTTTCTTTTCGCTTTGCAGTTCTTCAAGTTCTTCGGTAAGTTCGGATATTCTCTTTGCAAATTCACGGTGCTTTAAAATCATAATCACGGGAATTGATTGTTTTTCTTTAATCAAAGCTTTTCGCTCGGATGTCTTTTTCTTTATCTCATCAACAATATCTTTGTAGCTTTCAAGTTCAGAGGTTATGCTTCTTAATGTTCGTATTATCTCGTTATGCTCAACAAATCCCGAAAGAACCTTGTACCGTAAAACGATGAGATTCATTCGTATGCTTTCCAATACTTCTGCAACGGCGGGTAGTGTATTTGCAACAGCTTTTTTTAACTTTGCAAACTCGGATTTAAGAGTTCTCAATAATCGGTTGTCAGCTTTTATCTGTCTGTTAAGTTCGCACCTTTCGGAAATTATGCCCTTTTCTTCAAGCCTTCTCGCAATTACGCCTTCGTGAACGGTAGGCTGTTCATCAAGACCTCTTTCGGAATGACTGCGGGAATCAATATGTTTTTCGGGTTCAAGATGTTTGTTTACTTCGTCTGCCCATGCTTTACGCCATAATATTAACTGCTCATCGCTGTTCCAACGCTCAGATATAGGGTTCTGTCTGCCGTACTTGGTGCTTTTGGGATATTTTGATGCTCTTTCATAACCTTCCGCTTGTGACGGCGGAAGGTATTTCTTTTTGCCGTTTACCATATACGGATACTGTTTCTCCCAACCGTCCGTAACAGCTTTTGCATATTCGGATGAAGTGAATCCTTTTTCTTCTCCGTTTCGTATGCAGAGATATTCTTTTTCTGTTTTGTACTGCCATGTTCCGTTTTCGTAAAGCGGTCTGACAGTAAGCATAATATGTGCGTGAGGGTTGTGTCCGTCCGTGTTGTGGATTGCAACATCAGCACACATTCCGTCCGCAACAAAATTCTGCTGTATAAATTCCGTCAGTATCTTTTGCCAACCGTTTTTGTCAAGCTCAACGGGAAGGGCAACAACAAATTCACGGGCAAGTCTGCTGTCTTTTGTTTTTTCGGTTTCTTCTACTGCGTTCCAAAGAACGGCTCGGTCAATCCATTCTCTAGGTGCGTATTCGGAGAGAAACACCTGCTGCCACACTAAACCTTGTTTTCGTGTGTAATCGTGATTGATGCCGTCGTAGTCATTGAGTATCTGAGAACAGCTCATATATGCCGAAGCAGCAACCGCACTTCGCCCCGTACCTCTGCTGATTACCTTTGCTTCAAGGTGGTATATTGCCAATAAATATCATCATCCTCTCTGTTTTTGTTTCTTTTCGCAAAAAGAAAACGGACAGCATAACTGTCCGCAAAATGCAAAAAGTTGTCGGTGACAAGTTTTTGCTTACAGTCGGCAGGCAGATGAAATATGCCTGATTGCGTAAGCGACAGAACACAAAAAGTGTTTATGCCGACTGTACGGAGAATGTCTGTCAAAGATATTCTCCGAGTCCTCTGCAAGAGCGCACGACCACCGCTTGCCGTTCGGCAAGTGGTGAGTAAGTGCGCCCTTCGGGATAAAAAAGAATGAGCGTCCCGGTTTCCCGAAACGCTCTAAAGGTTATATTGGTTTTAATATGTTGCACAGATAGCTCTCCAACTCGTCAAGGCTCATTGAAACTGACTGAGGAAAAGCCTTTTCAAGAATCGCACCTTCCTGAATAAGCCTTCGTGTTCGTGCTTTATGTTCCTTTACTCTGTCCCTTGTCTGAGCTTCTTCAAGTCTGTGCTTTGCCTGCAACAGTTTTTTCTCATTTTCGTTCATTTTGTACTCCTTTATACTGAAAATATGATTGTTTGGTATCAACTGTATCGGTTTTGATATCGAAAAAGTATAAAAGCAGTACCGTTTTATGTTTTGTTCCTTAATGACGGAGAAAACAGCAGCGGATACTGCTTGTTTTGGTATCATAATAATTTTTTCGGTATCATTTCAGGTTGTATCGGTATCAAAAGCTGTCGGCAAAATCCAATGCCGCATCGCTTACCGATGATTCGGATTTTTCTTCGTGTTCCGTTTTTGTTTGCGGTTGCTGTAATAACTGAATAAGACCACCGAGTGCGACAGAAGATGAATATTTGCATAATCCCGTTTCTATCGTTTGCAGTATTCTGTTCAAAAAAGCATCTTCTTTTTCTCGTGTTTCGAGATAGGGATCATTGACTGATTTCTGTTCTCTCTCAAAATATTCGCACAACGCACAGATAACAGCTTTGCTGTATGATTTGTATTTCTTTCTGTCCATACTTTGAAGATACTCCCAAGCCTTTCTGTCTGCTTCGTTTTTGAGGTTAAACCGTATGTTGGTGCTTACTGTTTTCTTCATAAAGTATCACCGCTTCTGCGAAGTTTTTTCAAAGACAACCGCTCATACCCCTTTGCGGTTGCGCAGATATCATCATTGATTATCACTCGGTTTTTATCGTAATCGGTAAAGTTCTTAATGATACACCCGCCGCCACCGACAACAAACAGCCTCATAAGTTCGGGATCATATTCGTGTTCGCGGAGTATTCTGAAAATGCCCTGTGCATATTCTTCCGCCGTGCTTTGGATTGCAGACAAATATTTTTCAGCGATGTCTGCCGTTCCTGTTCTCAACACTCTTTCAATAACGGCATCATCTAATCTGACACCGAATTGCCTCATAATGTTTTCTCTGATTGCAAGAGAGCATTGGTTTGTTCCGTATTTCTCTGTAAAACACTTTTTCTCTGTCGGCTGACACTCATTGATATACATAACATTCATTGTGCCGTTGCCAATATCCGCAAGCATATTTGTTCCTTTGAAACAATGAAGCTTGTCGGAAACAGCGGCAAAGCCTTGAGGGAATATGTCCGCACCTGCAAAATCAATGTGATAGTCAACATTGCGAAAACTGAAATCCACAAATTTGTTTTGAAGCAGATATTTCTTAAATTCTTCCTTCTGCTCTCCAACCCAAGTCAGAGGCAAACCTGCCGCAATGTGAACAGTTGCAAAGGTTTTGTTTCGTACTTTCAGTTCTCTTGCAATAGCGGCAAGTGTCAGAACATAATAGTCTTCATCTGCCATTTTGTCGGATTTAAATTCCTTATGTTCTTCACCGATGATATAGTATTTGCCGTCATAGATTAACAGATTGTTTTTGAAGGTCGGCTCTTTGTCATAAACCGCAACTCCTGTTTTGAAACAACTGTGTGCTGTTTTGATATTTCCGTATCCGTGGTCGATTCCTATTACTGTAATTTCATTTCTTAATAAATTCATAATTTAAATTTCCTTCCTTAATTAAATTTTTGACATAAAAAAGCGAGCCGATATGATTTCGGCTCGCTGTGATAATTATTATTCGTTATTCAATTTTTTCTTGGCTTCATACCGTTCTTTTCTGCCTCTGCGATTCGCTTCTTCTCTGCAAGGCAAACTGCAATATTTTACATCAGCTCTTGTTGTGCTGAAAGCTGTTCCGCAGATTTCACAAATACAATCACGCCGTCTTTCCTCTGCCGCTTGACGAAGATAGAACTTTGCTCTGCAATTCGGATTACAATACAAAGCATTTGAGCGTGTGGTTTCAAAGGTTTCTCCGCAGCATTTACAAGTTATTTCAAAAAGCTGTCCCTTAACACGGGTTCCTTCTTTGAGTTGCTTGTATCTTTCACGGTTTTTTATACGGTGTCTGCGTAGTGTTTCCTGCCGCTTTAATTCTTCGGGTGTAAGTTCGGGTTCGGGCAAATCAAAATGTCCGATGAAATTCAGATAAATCTCAACTTCCTGAGTTCGTTCTCCGTCAACTCTTTCGGGTGCGTGAACAATGATTTTATCAATAAACTCGTTTATCATCATTGTTGTAAGTTCGGAAAAATCTGTGTATTTCTTTGCCAACGCAATAAACTTCTCGGCTCTGTCGGTATCTTCATTGAAAGAAGAAAGCAGTTTATCCGCTTCATCAACAGAGACTTGGAGAGATTTCTGCTCGGCTTCATATTCTGCCATCAGACTGTCAAAGCGTTCTTCCGATATTTTGCCCGTTGCAAAAGATTCATAAAGTTTTTTGATGATATTGTCAAGCTCTGTAATTCGCTTACGTTCCTTGTTCAGCTTTCTTTTGATTTCCTTTGCCGCTTCTGCCTGGCGAAGCTGAGAAGCATTCCGCACCTTTTCAATAAATTCATCCTGATTGCTTATTGCAAGTGTGCTTACGGTTCGTATGGTATCAAGAATAAGGGTGCGTAAGTTTTTGGTGGTTATATAGTGTCCCTTGCAGGCTTTGTATCTCTTTTGTCGGGAAAGTGTATATGTTGAGCAGTCAAAGAAATCCGTAGGGTATGGATTGTTTTCTTTGCCGCCTCTGGAACGGTGATTATTCATTTTTTCACCGCAATCGGCACAGAACACAAGTCCCGTAAGAGGATTTGCTTCTCCGAAGGTATCAATACGTCTCGGCGTTTTTCTTAACTTCTGTGCAAGCTCCCACGTTTCTTTATCAACGATAGCTTCGTGTGTGTTTTCAAATATCAGCCAATCTTCTTCCGGGTTTTTAACGGTGTGTTTGTCTTTGTACGAAACCTTATGAGAACGGAAGTTTACCGTATGGCCCATATATTCGGGCTTTGAAAGTATCTGACCGACAATAAAGCCGCTCCAGTTATACGGATTCGTAAATTCTTCTTTGCTTTTCCATATGCCGATATTTTTCTTACCCAAATACACGGCGGGTGCATCAACCTTATCATCAAACAGAATACGGGCGATTTCATAAGGCCCGTTTCCGTCAATGGTTAATCTGAAAATTCTGCGTACAACTTCCGCTGCTTCTTCATCAATAAGCCAATGATTTTTATCGTTCGGGTCTTTCTTGTATCCGTATATCGCACTGTTTGATGTCGGTTTGCCCGATTCACCCTTGACCTTTATGGCTGCACGTTGTTTTTTACTCAAATCCCTCAGATACCATTCGTTCATAATATTGAGGAACGGGGCAAATTCATTGCTGTTAAGGTCATCACTGTCAACATTGTTTGCAACTGCAACAAAGTGAACTCCGTACTGTCTGAACATAACTTCGGTGTAAAAACCCGTTTGCAGATAATCTCTGCCTATTCGTGACATATCCTTAACGATAATGTGAGCAATCTTTCCTGCTTCAACATCGGCAATCAGCCTTTTCCAAGCAGGTCGTTCAAAATTACCGCCCGAATATCCGTCATCCGTATAGTGGATGCAATTATCGTACCCTTGCTGCTCTGCATAGCCTTCGAGGTACTTTTTTTGATTCACAATCGAGTTGCTGTCACCGGTCAACTCGTCATCACGGGAAAGTCTTTCGTACAACGCCGTGATTTTTCCATCAGTCTGTTTCAATGCCATAGTCAGGCACTCCTTTCAGACTGTCGGCTCATTTGCGGTAATTCCATTATACCACACTTTTCGCCGTTTTCCAGTACTTCATTGCGAACAATTCGTAAAATTTTATCTTCCATAGTTTCGTTACCCGTATCGTTATACACAACCTTAACTTTAAATGTTGTTGCACCGATACGGCGGGTTATATATGAATAATTATTGTCTGCTTTGGTTTTATCCAAATTAAAATTACCTCCTATTGCGATTTTTATTGATATAGAGTATAATGCGGTTAGTTCCGTTTGCTGTAATCTGCTGTCAGATATATCAGCGATATTATTCAGATGTCTTATTTAAAAGAATTCAGCCTCCGAAAAGCAAGGCTAATCAAAGGCTGATTCGTTGTAGTGTCTTAAATTAATGTGTCTTACGATTGATTGATACAATGGCATCACTACTCCTTTCTTCGGTATTGAGAGTAATATACAAAACGGCAAAATATATTACCCCCTCACTTATAGGAGAAAATCGGTATGTTTATCGGAACTGTTTTTATGAATTTGTTTTGAATTTTATTTTAACTTTCTGTTAAGGAGGCGACAAGCGATGATTTCGGAAGATTACGAATATAACGAAAGCCGTATAACCGAAGATGAATCCGGTGATTCAGACGAACAGATACGCCGAAGGCTTGTCGAAGAACAGACCTTAGTGGAAGAGCTTGAAGCGGATGCGGAAGAAAATCCGTTTGAGGAAGATGAAGAAGAAAGCGAAGAATCAGAACGGAAAAAGCTGAAACGGGAAATACAGGCAGAAGCACTTACCCGACTTGAATCGGCAGCAAGAACGATCAGCGATTTTGAAAATGTTATCGCTTGGTGGGACAGACTTGATGCTAACCGTGAACGCAGAGAACGGTATCACGAATTAAGCAGAAGCGGTGATGACATACCATTTGATTACGGTGCTTCAATAAACGAACTCTTCTTTCCCGATACACTAAACAATGTTTTGGAAAAGCAGCTTCGCAAGGGTGATTTTATTGACGATATATTTTACTGTCCGTATGACATACATGAGCTGGTAACGGAAGAATACTTATCTAAAATATTTTACGGTTTGAAAGAAGAACAGAAAGAATTGCTTTTCTTGTGTGCGGTAAGGTTATTCAGTTCGGTAAGAATTGCCGCAATAAGGGGACAAACAGACAGAAATATACGCAAAGTTCGTGCAACAATGCTCCGAAAAATAAGGAAAGAAATGTATGCGGCACTTCTGAAAAAAGAGAACAAAAAGAAAGACAGTCTGACATTACTTGAAAAACAGTTTATGAAAGACTATGTGAAAGAATTGGAGAAATGATTATGAAGAAGCTGATAGAAAACGCAAGCTCCGTTTGGGTGAAATACAGCGAATATGAATGGAAGAAAGCAGGAAACGGAAAACTGTATCTGACGCCGACAAAAACGGCAAAGCCTTCGATTTACAATCCATTGAAGGAATACCGTCAGTTTGTTCTTGAAGCAATAAACATAGGGCGGATGGGTATGAGCAAGAAACCCGATGAAGAAATACAGAAAGCGATTAATGAGTTTGCCACAAAATACGGTTTATTCGGACTTATGACTGCATTGCCTACGACACCTGATTTTATGGAATACAATGCAGTATATTTACCGAAAAATCAATTCATAAAAGAAGAAACAATGTCAACCGAGGATTATCTTGCGATATTCTTTCCGTTTGATGAATTGGATATTATCAAGCGTGGAGTTGAATCAATATGGAACATTGCGAATGACCGTGAAATGATGGCATTGGCTATGACTATGACAGACAAGCCTATGGCGGTCAGTATGAGTTTTCAGAGGGAATATGCAGAGCCTTATGAATGGATGAAACAGCAGTTTACAAGCTGGGCATTTACCTATGTCACGAGTATGCTTTATTACGAGGATTATGACAGATTAAATCAGGAAACCCGTATGATAATGCAGCAGAGCATTTCGGCATTCGGCGGTAATCCTCCGACATACCGCATAGCTTTACTTGACAAACCTACCGTTATATGGGACTTCCACTCGCTTCTGCTTGTAACTCAGTTGATGTTCAGCTTTATGCTGACAGATACGGAAAAACCGATACGCTTATGCAAACATTGCACAAAAGCTTTTGTTGCCAACAGAGCAGATGCCGTGTTCTGTTCACCGCAGTGCAAAAATAAATTCAATGTTTACAAGAGCAGAGCAAAAAACGGCGAGAATGAATAACAACTGATTTGAGCATAAAAAGACGCCGTGCCTTAACTTCATCAACCTATATCGCTAACATTAATCCTTTGAGTTAGGATGATAATATAATATATAACAAACCGCATCGTAGCAAGACAACTACGGTGCGGTTTTTGTGGTTTTATGTTTGTAAAAGTGGAAAACTAAGCATTTTTGTTGAGAAATGAAGCATTTTTGCATGTAATCTTGAACAGAAACCTATAGTGCGATATTTTTTATATGTATAAATGGATTTTGACTAAGCAAAAAAATATTCATATAAAATTATCGCTTTTGCAAATTTCAAAAACATATAAGTTTTTGTGTTGGTTTTGATAAAATTATTTTTTGGTTAATACAAAGCACAAATTTAGTTTTTTATAAC